>JBEKKI010000007.1:0-114617 GCA_050010795.1 Occallatibacter sp. | reverse complement strand
GAGGTTGCGAACGGGGCGGATCTCGAGCTGTGAGCCGGGCAGAAAGGCCTTCATGCCTATGTCGACAGTCAGGCCGCCCTTGACGCGGCTGACGACCGTGCCGGTGACGGGGGTCTTGTCGGTGGCCGCCTTCTCGATCGTGTCCCACGCGCGGAGGCGCTGGGCGCGCTCGTAGCTGACGAGGTAGCCGCCTTCCTTCTCCTCGTGCTCGATGACGACGTCAATCACGTCGCCCGGCTGGAACTTGACGGCGCCGGTGTGATCGACGACCTGCTCGAGAGGCACCAGGCCTTCGGACTTGAGGCCGACGTCGATTACCAGATACTTGTCGGTTTGCTTCTCCACCTTGCCCTGGACGACTTTGTCGCCATGGGCGGCGCTGCGGCAGCCGCCGGATCCGGCAAAGTCGCGGCTGCGGTGGCCGTTTCGGCAGCTGTTTCCTGCGCGGGCGGCGCGGCCTCCAACTCCGCGGACGAGGAACTCTCCGCGAGGTCCTCGGCCTGAGCGGCAGGCTCGGTTAGGGCATCGGCGTCCAGCGGGGGTGCTTCAGTAACTACTGCAGTCTCAGGGTTGGACGTGGATTCGAACGACGGATGTTCAGATTCCGTCGCAGGGTCGATCACAGGGTTTTCCAATTCGGTGTTCAGGGTTATGCTCTCGGGTTCGGGATTGAGGACGTTTGCCATTACTGCCTGCTCCGCGACTGCGCGCTCCAGTGGTGGCTTGCGCCAACCGCCAGGCAGCTCCCAACGCCGCAATTCCGCGTTCCGGTCGCCTTCAGGCCCCTTGACTTGCCCTCGCGCCATGCGACGCGCCGGAGTCTTCCACAGGAAAAGCCGTCCCTATCCGTCTGCTCTTGGGAACAAAACACGGCTTCTTTCCTTGGGAAACGCCGGCAGGCAACGGCTTGCTGGGAGGGCGGCCGCAACTCACTGCTGGAATCCGCGCAGGAAGCTACACCATTGAGTGTAGCAACGTCTGCAATCGAGCGTCAATTGAGGAGATTGGCGGCAGACCGGGTCGCGCGGCACCGCAAGATGAACTGCTGACCGGTGTTGCGCGAGCCTGCGCACAGGCTTGATGAAATTCGCTGTGGACCCGGACGTGGCGGGAGCCGATGCCTTCTATACTGGATCGAACATTGTTGGAACGAATTGGGAGCCGAGCCATGGATCATCTTTGGACTCCTTGGCGTTTTGCTTACGTCACATCGGCGGAGAAGACGTCGCGCGCCGGCGTGCCCGCGGCGCTGAGTGCGTGGACGGGCGACCTGGGATGCGTGTTCTGTAACCTGATCGCCGCCATCGACTACGCGATTGAGAAAGGCATGGACCGCGAAGAGGCCGAGGCGGCAGGTGGGCTCGTGCTGCGCGCAAAGCACTGCTTTATTTGCCTGAATGTGTTTCCGTATACGTCGGGGCATGTGATGGCGATGCCCTACGCGCACCTGGACCGGCTGGCTGCGCTACCCGAAGAAACCGCGCACGAGATGATAGATTTGGCGCAGCGGACTGAGCGCGTGCTCGACCGGCTGTACACACCGCATGGGTTTAATTTCGGAATGAACGTTGGGCAGGCGGCGGGCGCCGGAGTGGCCGGGCACCTGCATCTGCACGCCATGCCGCGCTGGGTTGGGGACACGAGCTTTATTACCACCGTGGCCGAGACGCGCGTCCTGCCGGAAGATCTGAACACGACCTGGAAGCGGATGCGGGAGGCGTTTGGCGAGATACAGGGAGCGAGGGAAGAAGAGCCATAGGGACTGAGGGATTATAGGAATTGGAAGGTGGTGCCGGTCTGGCTCTTTGCTTTCAGTTTCTGAAAGCTTCGGCGGAAGCCGGAAAATCGACTACT
Source organism: Occallatibacter sp. (assembly GCA_050010795.1). Classification (GTDB taxonomy): domain Bacteria; phylum Acidobacteriota; class Terriglobia; order Terriglobales; family Acidobacteriaceae; genus Telmatobacter. The sequence goes on along the minus strand of JBEKKI010000007.1, from coordinate 112,763 downwards.
GTTCAGTTTTTACATTCACTCTGTATGATGAGTGGGCCGTGCATTCGGCTGTGAGGGACCGATGAAGAAACTGCTCTGTGTGTGCGCTGCATTGTCCATGACGCTCAGCGCTGCGACCGCGATGGCGGCCGACGTGACAGGAACCTGGACGGCGGAAGCAAAGGCGCCGGACGGCAGCACGTTTCAGCTCACTTTTGCTTTCAAGCAGGACGGCGCAACGCTGACCGGAACGGTGCAGGGGCCGCAGGGCGATCCGCTCGAGATCAGTAACGGCAAGGTGGATGGCGACAAGTTCACGTTCGACGTCTCGTTCAACGGCGTCACGATCCATCACGATTGCACGGTGGATGGCGACACGATCAAGATGTCGGCGAAGTCGGATTCGCAGGATTTCCCCGCGATGGATTTGACACTGAAGAAGACCATGGCGCCGCCGCCGGCGCCCGGCGGGCCAGACACGCCAGCGAAGCCTAGCCAGCCGCCGCAGTAGGGCGCGAGATTTAATCGGAACCACGCACTAAGTTTCCGTGTTCGTGGATTCGTCGGCCTCGGCGGCGAGTGCAAGGCCGGGCTCGTCGGCTGTGGCTGCGTCAAGGAGATTTTGCGGCAGAGATTTGCTGGTTCGAATGCCCAGCTGCTTGAGCATTTCGACCTGGCGGAGCAAATTGCCGCGCCCCTCACTCAGCTTTTTCATCGCGCTAGAGTAGTTGGCGTCGGCGGCGCGAAGGCTGGCACCGACCTTTTCCAAATCTCCCACGAAGTTGACGAATTTCTCGTAGAGTTCTGCGCCGCGGTCCATGACGTCGCGTACGCTGCGCGCCTGCAGCTCCTGCTGCCAAAGCACATTGACGATACGGATGATGTAGAGCAGCGTGGTGGGGCCGACGAGCAGAATGCCCTGCTCATAGGCATCGGACCACAATTTGGCGTCGTTCTGCAGCGCCAGCAAAAAGGCTGGCTCGACGGGAACAAACATGACAACAAAGTCCGGCGTTTCCAGGCTGGGAAGCCGCTGGTATCCCGCCTTGGCGAGTTCGGCGACATGGCCGCGGACACTGGCCAGATGGAGTTTGAGCGCGGCGCTACGCGCGGACTCGTCAGCCGCATTCGCATATTCGGTGTAGGCGGTGAGAGAAACTTTGGAGTCGATCACCAGATTGCGGCCGCCGGGCAACAGAATAACGACGTCGGTGCGCGCCGATTTTGGCTTTGCGCCATCCTCGCTATCGAGTCCCGAGAAGTTTTGCTGAAAGCTGTACTGCTCGCCCTCGCGCAAGCCCGACTTTTCCAGCAGATCGCGAAGAATGAATTCGCCCCAGTCGCCCTGGGCCTTGGCGGAGCCGCGCAGCGCCGTGCTCAGGCCTTTGGCCTCCTCGGCGAGCTGCTGGTTCAGGCTGCCGAGATTCCCGATGAGACCTTCCAGCCTGGCGACACCGACGTTGGAATCGCTCTGCGCCTTTTCGACCCTCTCGCGGAATTCCTTGATTTGCTCCCGCAACGGAGAAAGCAAATTGCCGAGTTCCTTTTGGCTGCCTTCGGAGAAAGTTCGGGAGTTCTCCTTCAGAATTTCAGTGGCCAGAAGCTTGAACTGTTGCGTGAGCCGGTCGCCGTTGGCCCTCTCGTTGGCGAGATCCGACTCGAGCTTGCTGTTCTGCCGTGTCAATTCCAGAACTTCCGCGGCGCGCTGCGCCGATTCGTTGCGAGATGCGTCGTGCGCTTCTGCGAGGCCGCGATTGCTCTGCTCGAGCAATGCTTGGTGCGTTTTTGCGGAGATGCTCCGCAGCCAGAATCCGATCAAAATGCCTACGGCTGCCGCGATGATTCCAATGATCCAAACCGGCATGGTTCTTTCGTTCCCTCTTCGCCAAGTTTACGCCTGGAGCTTCTGTATTTCCGGGTTCGTTGAGCATTCCTCAATTGGGAGGGTGTATTCCCTGTTTCTTCAATCGTTTCCCCACAGATTCGTGGCTTTACACCCCCGGGTCCTCCCGGTAGACTTGAAGATTCGGGGCCATGCGCAGGATTTTTGGCGCGGTGGTTGTCATTCCCAGCCGCGGGCCGGTATGGTAGGCTCGCGGGACGGAGCGATTGTTGAAGTCCCCGAAACGTTTTTTTGAGTCCCCAAAAACACGAGGAGAAGCACGCATGGCAGTTGAAGAAAAAGTGAAGCAGATCATCGTCGAGCAATTACAGGTGGACGAAGCCGAAGTCACACCCGGCGCCAGCTTCCAGGAGGATCTGGGCGCCGATTCGCTGGACGTGGTCGAACTGGTGATGCAGTTCGAAGAGGCGTTTGACATGGAGATTCCCGACGAGGACGCCGAGAAGATCAAGACGGTGAAGGACGCCATCGACTACATCGAGAAGAACGCGAAAGGCGGCAAGTAACCATTGACCCAGGCATTCAACCGCAGAGTGGTGATTACGGGCCTGGGGCTGATCTGCGGTGTAGGCAACACCGCTCCCGAGGTATGGCGGCAGCTCCTGTCCGGCGCCAGTGGCATGGCGCCGATCCAGGGATTTGACTCGACCGGTTTCCCGGTCACGTTTGCCGCCGAGGTGAAGAACTTCGATCCCCTGCAATTTGTGGACAAGAAGGAAGCGCGCAAAATGGGGCGCTTCATCCACTTTGCATTTGCGGCAACGCAGGAGGCAATGGCGCAGTCGGGCCTGCAGATCACGGAAGAGAACGCCGACCGGACGGGCGTATTCATCGGGTCGGGGATCGGCGGCTTCGAAATCATCGAGCGCGAGCACTCGAACCTGCTGCAGGGAGGGCCGCGCAAGATGTCGCCCTTCTTTATTCCCGCGGCAATTGTGAACATGGCAGCTGGACAGATCAGCATTCGCTATGGTGCGCGGGGACCGATTTCAGCCACTGCAACGGCCTGCGCGACGAGCGCCAACTCGATTGGGGACTCGGTGCGCATGATTCTGCACGGCGACGCGGACGCGATGATCGCGGGCGGGGCCGAAGCCGCGGTCACGCCCATGTCGGTGGGTGGGTTCGCGGCGATGAAGGCGCTGTCGACGCGCAACGACGATCCCACGCACGCCAGCCGGCCGTTCGACAAGGATCGCGACGGATTTGTCATCGGCGAAGGCGCGGGCATCGTCATCCTGGAGGAGCTTGAGTCTGCGCGGGCTCGCGGTGCCAGGATTCTAGCCGAGGTAATTGGCTACGGCATGAGCGCCGACGCGTACCATATGACGTCTCTTGCGCCGGAGGGCGCGGGCGCGCAACGCAGCATGCGGGCGGCGTTGAAAGACGCGGGGATCAAGCCGGAAGACGTGGGCTACATCAACGCGCACGCCACATCGACGTTGGCGGGTGACGGCAACGAGTCGCGCGCCATCGAAGTGGTGTTTGGCGAGCATGCGCTGAGCCACCGGCTCAAGATTTCCGGGACGAAGTCGATGACCGGGCACCTGCTCGGCGGCGCGGGCGGGCTGGAGGCTGGCATTACCGTGCTGGCGCTTGTGAACCAGCAGATTCCGCCGACCATTAATCTTGAAAACCCCGACCCCGAGTGCCGGCTGGATTATGTTGCCAATAAGGCCATCGCGCACTCCTTCGACATTGCGCTATCGAACTCGTTCGGATTCGGCGGCATCAATGCCAGCCTGATCATGCGGCGGTGGACGGAATAAGGCAGGGAACAGGCAATAGGAAATAGGGAGTGGGGCCCGGCGCAAACCGGGCCTTTACTTTTCTCGCGGCGCGCTGAACGTGATGCGCGTTCCTCAACTCAGTGTGAGCGACGGATCGGCGCTGAGGTCCGGCGGGGCGAAGTCGCGAGCCAGCAGGCGCGGCCACGCGGCCGCTGCGATCATAGCGGCGTTATCCGTTGAGAGCGCGAGCGTGGGGAAGGCAATGCGCAGGCCGCGGCGCGCAGCTTCGCCCGTGAAGCGCTCGCGGAGTTCACGGTTTGCAGCCACTCCGCCGGTAACGAGAATGCGCGCAGCGCCAAGCGACTCGGCCGCGGCGAAGGTTTTCTTCATCAGGTCGCCAATCACGGCATGCTGAAAGCTGGCGATGAGGTCGAGCGTGGGCTGCGGGCAAAGGGAGAGGGCCTCTTCGTGGGTCCGCGGAGGGCGGAAGTTGGCCAGCACGCGCGCAACGCGCGCTTTGGCTTCGGCGCGGAGGCCATGCAGCTCAACGTATCGCAATACAGCGGTTTTGATTCCTGAGAACGAAAACAGAAAATGCGGGTCGAGGCGCGCGATGGGCGCGGTTCGGGCCGCCTTGGTGCGCGCAGGGGCCTTACCGGCCAGGTGGACCTTTGGTTTGAATTGTGCAAACGCGAAGGGCACGGCCTGCGGGTTGCCGTATGGAGCGAGCGCGTCGATCCACGGACCGCCGGGATATCCGAGGCCCAGAAGCTTGGCCACTTTGTCGAAGGCTTCACCGGCGGCGTCGTCGACGGTGCGGCCGATGAGTGTGTAGGCCCATGTGCCGTTGGCTGGGCGAGCGAGATAGAGGTGGGTGTGTCCGCCGGAGACGACGAGGGCGAGGGCTGAACTGGGGTTGAGTTGTGTGCTATCCCAGGTCCCAAAATCGGGACCTGGGGCACCCTCGTTCTGTGCATGGGCTGCGGACTCGCGCTCCTGGAGGAGGACGGCGTGAATGTGGCCTTCAAGGTGGTTGACGGCGATGAGGGGAAGATGGTTCGCGTATGCGAGCGCCTTGGCGTATGTGATGCCGACCAAGAGCGCGCCGGCCAGGCCCGGGCCTGAGGTAACGGCAATGGCGTCGAGATCGGCGAGAGCGACGCTGGCTTCGGCGAGGGCGGCTCGGACGACGGGAACGATGGTGCGAAGATGCTCGCGGCTGGCCAACTCGGGGACGACGCCGCCGTAGCGCGCGTGCGTGGCGATCTGCGAGGCTACTACGGAGGAGACGGTGCGCGCTCCGCGCTCGACCACGGCCGCGGCGGTCTCGTCGCACGAAGATTCGATGCCGAGGATGAGGCCGCGGGGCATAGATTCAGTGTAGTTGGCCGGGAGAGACGAGCGAGAATGGAGACGTCAACGATGGCGAACGCAAATCAGTTCGGGGCTGCGGTGCGGATCGTTGAGACGCTGCGCGCGGCTGGGTACGAGGCGTATCTCGCGGGAGGATGCGTGCGCGATTTGCTGCTGGGGCGCGAGCCGGCGGACTACGACGTGGCGACGAGCGCGACGCCGGAGGTCGTGCTGGAAATGTTTCCGCGAACATTTGCCGTGGGCGCGCACTTTGGCGTGGTCCTGGTGGCTCCCGAGGGGGAAGACGCCGGATTTGTGACGGAGGTGGCAACGTTCCGCTCAGATTTGTCGTATTCGGATGGCCGGCATCCCGACGGCGTGCGCTACACCAAGACCGCCGAGGAGGACGTGAAGCGGCGGGATTTCACGATCAATGGGCTGCTGCTGGATCCGCTGAAAGCCTTCCCTCGGGGGCTAAAGCCCAGCGCTTTGGTGGCCAGTGACGTACGGGCTGAAGCCCGTACCCTTCAACACGAAAACGCCAGTGACGTACGGTCTGAAGCCCGTACCCTTCAACACGAAAACGAAATTCGCGGGGCAGTCCTGGATTATGTCGGCGGGTTGGCGGACCTCGATGCAGGCGTGGTGCGCGCCATTGGGCGGGCGGAGCAGCGGTTCGAGGAAGATCATTTGCGCATGCTGCGCGGCGTGCGGTTTGCGGCGCGGTTCGGGTTCGAGTTGGAAGCAGAGACGAAGCGCGCGATTCGATCGCTCGCTTCGCGCATTCAAGCCGTGAGCCGTGAGCGCGTGCGCGATGAGCTGACCAAGATGTTGACCGAAGGTCGTGCGCGCCGGGCCTTCGAGCTGCTCGACGAAACCGGCCTCCTGAACGAGGTTCTGCCGGAGGTGGCACAGATGAAGGGCGTAGAGCAACCGCCGCAGTTCCATCCCGAGGGCGATGTATGGGTCCACACGCTGATGCTGCTGGAGCAGCTGGAGCCTGGTTGCTCGATGACGCTCGCTTGGGGCGCGCTGCTGCACGACGTGGGCAAGCCGCCAACGTTTCGGCGCGCGCCAGACCGGATTCGCTTTGACCGGCACGTGGAGGTGGGCGTGGCCATGGGCGCGGAGATTTGCCGGCGGTTTCGATTCTCAAATGAGGAGACGCGGCAAGTGCTGGCGCTGATCGAGAATCACATGCGGTTCATGGATGCGCAGCGCATGAAGGAATCGACGCTGAAGCGGTTCTTCAGGCTGGAGCGGTTTGAGGAGCACCTGGCTCTGCACCGCATGGATTGCCTCGCCGGCAGCGGCTACCTGGAGCATTGGGAGTTTGTGCGCGATCGCTGGCAGGCGACGCCTGAGGAGGCGGTAAGACCGCAACCGCTCATCACCGGGCGTGAGCTGATTGCGGCGGGGTACGCGCCTGGAGCGCGGTTCCGCGAGATGCTCCAGGCGGCCGAGGATGCGCAATTGGAGGGAGCGGTTGCGACAGCAGAAGAAGCGTTACAACTCGTGCGAAAACGATTCCCGCTGGAAAGCGGAGAGCAGAGACAATCGAACAGCTAGAGGGCCCCTCCCGGGCGTTATTTCACGCCGCGATAAATCTCCGATCCCGCGAGTAAATAAGCCCCCACGCCATACACATAGCTCGTTGTCTCAGTGAACGCGCCGGGTGCAGCGCCGACAGGCTGAATGCTGCCGAGACGTCCGTCGGCATAGATGTGCGTGAGCATGCCTGCCCATGCGCGTTGCACCGCGGGCCAGTAAACGGCGCGCGGAAGAATGCCTTCGTTGACGCCCCAGGCCATGGCGTAGGCGATGAACGCGCTACCAGATATTTCAGGCAGCGGATAGGCGCCGGGATCGAGGAGGCCGGGACGCCAGAGGCCGTCTTTTCCCTGGATGGAGAGCATCTCCGCTGCCATTTCTTTGAGCAGCGCGACATATTTGGGGCGAAGCGGGGAATCCGCGGGAAGCCGCATGAGGACGCGCACGATCCCGCCCATCACCCAGCCGTTGCCGCGCGACCAGAAGAGCGGCTCGCCGTTTTTCTCGTGCTGGTCGAGATACGAAGCGTCGCGGAAGTAGAGATGCTTGGAGTGGTCGTAGAGCAGGTTGGTCGTGATGTCCCACTCGTGATCCATGAATTCGAGGTATTTCTTGTCGCCTGTAGCAGCGGCCATATCGGCGTAAACCGGCGGCGCCATGAAGAGCGCGTCGCACCACCACCAGAGCGGGCGCTTCGGATCGGTGGGGTCGGGCGCGGCTATCTCTGTGTCGAGGCGCGCGCGCATCGCGTCGATCATCCTGGGAACTTTGTGGAGGAAGTACTGCTCCACGTACATCTGGCCGACGGCCTGATCGTCGGCGTGCATCACGCGCCAGCCCGGCTGCCAGTTCAGCTGCTCGCCAACGCGCAGCATGGCCTGCTTGTACTTGTCGCCCGCGACTGAGTCTGGAACGGCCATGAATCCTGTGTAAAGCGCCGCCCAGGTCCAGTCGCTCTGCGGTCCCGCAGGCATGCGGTCCAGTTGCCAATCGGCGACGAGCTTCAAGGCATTGGCGAGATCACGCCGCGTGAGTCTGGGGGAAAGGTGCGCGAGCGGCCCTGGCGCGGTGAGAGTGTCGCCGGGAGGCGCGACGGGAGCGTGCTTCGGTTCGGTATCCTGCGCGACCGCGGCGGTCCCGAGAACGGCGAAGAGAGCAGCGAGTGAGAGAGTGACGTGGGAGGGAATGCGAGTGGCGTGCGAGCAGGACGGGCGAGCGTGCATTGAAAGCTCCGAAGGTTCTCGAACGATGGTCCCGAACGATTGTAGGACCCGAAGGCGGCGACCGTCATTGCGGCGTCAGTGAGAAGGTCTGCATACTCTGCATGATCGCGCAGCGGCCGAGCTAGAACCGCATGCGCAAGCCGAATTCGATCTGGCGCTCGCGGTAGAAATCGGTGGCGTTGATGTCGATAGGGCGCCCGAAGGCCGCAATGGGAGTTCCTAAGCCGGTGATAGCGCTGGTTCCGCAACTCGCGCCGCCGATGGTGTTGATGGTGAGGTAGCAGAGCGTGGGGAATGTGCCGGAAGCGCCGCTGTTCTCAATTGAATAGCCGTTTGTCTCGATCCGGGTGACGTTCTGGTGATTGAACAGGTTGAAGCTCTCGGCGATGAACTCCAATTCCCGGCGCTCTCCGAGATCGATGCGACGCGCGAGACGGATGTCGGCCTTCCAGGCGTCGGGATAGCGAAACGTGTTGCGGCCGATGTTGTAGGCGCGGCCGTCGCTTCCCACTCCGTAGACGCGATTGTCCCCGCCTGATCCGTTCATGCCCGGCCCGAGCGCGGCAATGGCGCTGCCCGACGTGTCAAACTTCTCGGGAAGGGAGCCGGAGGTGCGCATGCTATAGGGCAAGCCGCTGCGGAAGTGACCGATGCCGGAGAGCATCCATCCGTTGGCGAAGCGGCCCGCGAGACCGCGCAGCTTCCACGGCGCGCTGTAGATGGCCGTGACCGAAGCGGAGTGGCGGATGTCGAGGTTGCCTGCACCGTACTCGAGAGCCAAACTGGCCGGGTCGAGCACATCGCTGCCTGCAACCAGCGTCGTCTCGTTGGGATTCCAGTCGGCGGCGTGCGCGTAAGTGTAGTTGGCGTGAAAGCTGAGGCCGCGGCTGCCGTAGCGCGCGATCCTGACGATGGCGGCTTCGTATGTGGAGTTGGCTCGGCTCGTGATCTGGGTGATCTGCTGGTAGTCGCCGTAGCTCCGCCCGCACTGACTGCCGGGATTCATCGGCGCGCCTGCGGGACACTCGGCAAAAGGCCATGTTGCGTAGAAGGGCACAGTGATCTGCGAGGCCTTGATCGGCCCCGAGCCGGTGGGGTCTTTCACGCTGTAAGTGATGGTGCTGGGATTGACTGCGGGATTGAAGTTGGTGTCAATCGAGATGGGCAGGCGGCGGCCCAGGCTGAGCATGGCGCCCGCCGTCAACTCCACGCGGCCGGGCAACATTTGCTCGACGGTGGCGATGGCCTGATGAACTTCAGGTGTATGGAAACGGGGCGCGAAGCCGACCGCGCCGGGCGCCACAAAGCTGGTAGGTTCGCCCACCGGCACATAAGGAAATGGCGGCGCGCCGCCGGTGCAGTGCAGGCAATTGTCGGATGGGCGCATGAAGAAGCTCAAATCGCCCTTGAGCGAGCCGGTCTGGGTGAGCGCGGTCTCGATTGTGGCGTTCTCAGTGCGGCCGTAGTACACGCCGTAGCCGAGGCGCAGGACGGGCCAGCGGCTGCGAACTTCTCCGACGGCGAGGCTAAAGCGCGGACCCCAGTTGTTGCCGAGGCTGGGGAGATTGGCCGAGAGCGGTGGCACCGGATTGGCCTGGGTGGGGCTGGTGAGCTCCAGATTTGCTAGAGAGGCGATCGGCGGCGGCATCTGCTCGCGCTCCCAGCGCAGGCCGAAAGAGAAAACGGCGAGCCGGTTCAACTGCCACTGCGCGGTGGCGTAACCGGCCCAGTCATTGGTGCTCAGGCGCCAGTCAGTGGGGCCCATGGTTTGCGAAAACCAGGAGTAGCAGGGCTGGCTGCCCCATTTGGTACTGGTGCTGCCGCAATTGTGCGGATTGCGGGGATCGAGCGCGTCGCCGTATCCGAATTTCTGAAACGCGAGTGCGTCAGAGATGAAGCTGGCCACGGTGGAGTAGGAGTACGTGCCGGTTTGATTGCGCAATTGCGTAACGGCGTCGGCGTTGTGGTCGAGCTCGAAACCGGCCCTCACCAGCAGCTTGTTGTGGGCCCAGTCGAGCATTTGCTGGGCGTGGTAGAGGCGCTCGTCGGGGTAGCTGCCCTGGCCGAAGCGCGAGGGATTGCCGATGGTGAATCCGTAGCGCGAGTCAACCACGATCTGCGGCAACTGGTTCCAGGAGTTGCCGCCGAGGAATGCCTGCTCGAAGGCCGATGGCGCGGCGGGGCGCGCGCTGAGGATGGCGCGTCCCGCTGAGGCTTGTGTAACGGAAAGCAGGTTGGGCGAGAGATACGCCTCCCAGCGCGCCAGCAGCCACTGCTGGCTTGCTTTGCTTTGGCCGTAACTGTGCGATCCGTAGGTTTCTGAAACGCGGGTCAGGCCGCCGCCGGGAGCATTTGAATCGGCGCCGATGCCTTCGAGCGTGAAGTGGTGGCGCTCGGCAGCCTGCCAATCGATGCGGCCGAAAAACGTGAATTGAGTGGAGCTGCGCTGTGCTGGACCCAGAAGCGCGGCCAACTGCACAAGGCCTGCAGGAGCATAGTCCGACGAACCGACGCCGAGGTAGTCGTTCCACGCTTGGTTCTCGCTTTCGCCGAGCTGCGCGCTCAGCAGTGCGACGGAGGCGCTGGTGGGCTCGGGCGCAGTGAAGAACTCCGTGGGATTGCGCACGGTGGAGAGGCCGGGATCGTTGCGGCGGTAGCTATCGAGCGCGCCGAACCAGAAGAGCTTGTCGCGGCGGATGTCGCTGCCGGCGCCGAGTCCCCAAACGATCTCGTGATCGGGAGGGGTGAATGGGATGGCGGCGAACGCGGGCGCGGTTGCGGAGCCGGTGTTTTGGACCCATTGGGTGAACGGATTCCGCGCGCCCCAGGTGTTCTGGCGGTCGAAGACGAAGCCATTGCCGTGGAGCGCGTTGGTGCCGCTTTCGGTGCGGATGGCGGTGCGGCCGCCGGCGGAGCGCATGGCCTCAGCTTCGACATTGCCCGCGGCTGCGGTCACTTCGCGAATGGCAGCTTCACTGACCCCGAGGCCACGGCCACCGCTCCAGGAGCGATTCGTGGGGTTGGACTGGCCTCCGTCGGAATCGACGGGATTGGAAGCGTGCGAGGCGGCGCCGGCGGCAGTGCCGAAGGCGAGGCGCGTGCTTGCGCCGTCCACTGTGATTTCGGCGGGCTCCTGCGAGGCGCGGAAGGACGCTTGCGATGAGCCGGTGCCGGAGCCGGCGGCGGGCGTATCGAGCAGGAAGTCCTGCCAGCGGCGGCCGCTCGCGGGCAGGGCCTGGAGTTCCGTCGCAGTGACGGTGGTGTTTACGGCGGCTGCGACAGGGTCGGGGGACTGCGTCGCAGACGCGCCTGGGGCCGCTGGAGACGGATTGAGCAATGCCGCTTCGAGTCCTGCGGCCGGCAGTGCGCCGGCCAGGGAAGGCGCCGCGGCGGGTTTGAGCGGGAACGGGCGGATAGGTGCGAGGGTGAGCGCAAGCTGCATGGGCGCGGATTGGGTTTGAAGCGTGGGGAGCCCCGGACGCTCAGACGCTTGGATTGCCGGTTGTGCGGGCGGCGGTACGGATGGAGCGCCGGTTATATGGGGCGAAATGGGAGATGGGGTTGCGGCGGGAACGGCAACAGGGCTGGCGGGAAGGGTTGCGATGGGCCGTGCAACCTGCATGGGTGCCACGGGCAACGCCGAAGTTCCGGCTGGATTCGCGGCCCTCAAACTGCCTGAGGGCATTAGATGTGGAGGTTCGATTGCAATGAATGCGACGAGCTCGGGATTAGACGTGCTCAAGGCCGCACGCGACGCCTGGCGCAGGGCGTTCGGAGTGACGGCTGGTGCGCTCGGCGCAAAGGACGGGGTTGATGCGGTTGGCGCCGAGGCGAGCCACGGCGCGGTCGCAGCGGCGGGGAGAGGAGGAGCGATGTGAACTGGCGCCGCGGCTTGAAGCATTGCGGGCGCGGCGGGCTCGAAGTGCATGGCGGCCTGCACGCGAGACTCGCTGCCGCCGTTGACGAAAATCCCGTCGAGTCGTCCGTGGCCGAACTGGGCTGCGTCGGCGTCGAGCGTGTACTCTCCGGCATCGAGAGAGGTGAAGCGGAACACGCCGTTCTTTGTGGTAGTCGCACGAATCTCGGTGCCCGTGGTCTGGTTACGCAGAACAATCGAGACGCCGGCGAGCGGAGACGAATGCAGATCGGTAAGGCGGCCGCTTAGGGAGCCTGATCGTGGCGATTGAATCTGGACAGTGTGCACCGGAAGGGGCCCAGCGGACTCGGGTTGGGCGGATAAAACCGCGCAGGCGCACAGGCAAAGTGCGCCAGACCCCAGCCGCCAAAACCAGTTCCGCTTTGCTTCTGCCATTGCCAGCCATGCCCGGGCAGATGCTGGGAGAAAAGGAGAGAGGCTGCCGTTCCGCTCTAACGGCGGTTTCGGCAAGGCTGGGGCGAAGGAGAGACTTTTCGCCGCCCCGGATGGCTCTAAATGAAGATTGGAAGCGATTCTATGCCTTGGCGGCGCGGCTGAAAAGTAGCGTGCATCACAATTGTGTGTTTTTTCGGCGCCCGAATCGGCCATTGAGCTTGCGTTGAGGCGGCGCGCGAGCGCCACGGGGTGGCGCAGAACGGCTGCGGCCGTGCGCATGCGGGCAGAACAGTTCGATAGACTGAAAAGACGGCGCTTAACTGCGACTATGCGCAGAGCGCGGGTTCGCAACAGCGGGCCGGCAGAATCCATGTTTGACAAAATGCATGTTCATTGATGAAGCCAAAATTCGCGTGAAGGCCGGCGACGGCGGCAACGGCTGCATGGCCTTCCGGCGCGAGAAGTTTGTGCCGCGCGGAGGCCCTTCGGGCGGCGACGGCGGGCGCGGCGGCGACGTCGTCATGGAGTCGAGCCAGCGCCATAACACGCTGATTCATTTCCGCTACAACCCTGAGCACAAAGCGCAGCGCGGCGAGCACGGCATGGGCTCGAACTGCACGGGGCTGGATGGACGGTCGATCGTCTTGCAGGTGCCGGTGGGCACGTCGCTCTACGACGCCGAGACGGGCGAGTTGGTGCACGACTTTCAGGAGCCGGACGAACGCATCGTCATTGCCAAGGGCGGCCGCGGCGGGCGCGGCAACCAGCACTTCGCGACCAGTACGCACCAGGCGCCGCGTGAGCACGAGCTGGGGCGACCCGGCGAGGAGCGCAGTTACCGGCTGGAGCTGAAGCTGCTGGCCGACGTGGGATTGGTCGGCCTGCCCAACGCGGGCAAGTCCACGCTGATTTCGCGCATCTCGGCGGCGCGGCCGAAGATTGCGGATTATCCCTTCACAACGCTCGAGCCGAACCTGGGCGTGGTCACCGTGGGTGAGGAACCGGATCTGGAATCCTTTGTGGTGGCCGATATGCCGGGGTTGATCGAGGGCGCGCACCTTGGATCGGGGTTGGGCGTTCAGTTTCTTCGACACATCGAGCGCACGCGGCTGCTGGTTCACTTGGTGGACGTGTCGGACGCATCGGGAAGGCCCGATCCGGTGGAAGATTTCAAGGTGATCAACAACGAGTTGGCCAGCTTTAGCTCGAAAGGGCAGGGAGCCGAAGAGCATCCTCTGGCCGAGAAGCCGATGATCGTTGTGGCGACAAAGATCGACGCGGCGAATCCCGAAAAGCTGAAGAAGCTGGCAGCGCATGCCAGGCGCCGGAAGCTCGAGTTCCACGCCGTGTCGGCGGTGACGGGCGAGGGGATCGAGGAGCTGAAGTGGGCGCTGGCGAGGCGCGTGAGGGCCGGCGAGGAAAGCTGAGTCAGGCGATCTCCACTGAGACGATTGGTATCAAACCCTGGCTTGCCAATCGGGCAAACCAAGATGTGCTGAAGCGGGATCGAAAAAACTGTTCGCAAACTGAACAGGCGCTCACTGGGAATTCACATTCGATCGCGCAAACGGCAATTACGAGCCAAAGACGGCTTTTTCTCGCAATGCTTGGCAGCGTTGCAGTGTGGGTGTGCATCGTACTCCACACGGGCAGTCACCAAGCGAACGCCACTCCCCGGCTAATTTCGACCTCAGGAGCGAATCCCAATGCGATCCTTAAAACGAAATATGATCGATACTTCCATCCTTAGCGCCCTCGTGCTTGCGTTCGCTCTCGCCTGGGGAAGTCCGTTTGTCAGCGGAGGGAGCGCGCGCGCCCAGGACCAGGCACAGCCGCAACAGCAAACCGACCAGAACCAGAACAAGACGGGAACCTTTACCGGAATGATCGTGAAGAACGGTGAGCAATATGTTCTTCGCGACTCTTCAGGAATGGTTTACGGGCTTGACGACTCGGAGCGCGCCAGGCCGTACGAAGGCAAGACAGTGAAGGTGACGGGCGAGCTGGACGAGCAGGCCAAGGTGATCCACGTGGAAAGTATTGTGAGCGCTGAAGGCTGAGCGAGCAAGTGCGGCCGGCTCATGCGGCGAGAGATCTAAATACAGCAAGCGGCCATAGAAACGTAGAGGAAAGGTTCGTGACCGTCGGGGCGGAGAAGAGCCTTTGTGCGCCGTCTCCGCCCGGCGGCAGAGCGCTCGTTTTATGTTGTCTGGGCTGATCTCTTGCCGTGCGCCTGCCACAATGCTTCCATCTGCTCGAGCGTACGGCCCTTGGTTTCCGGCACCGTTAAAGCCATAAACAAGGCGGCGAGAATGCCCATTACGCCGTAAATCCAATAGGCGAACCCATGCTTGAAATGGTCCACCAGCCAGGGACTCTTATCGAGGATGGGGAACGTCCAACTGACGAGATAATTGGCGATCCACTGCATGGCTACAGCCAGCGCCATGGCCTTGCCGCGAATCTGGTTGGGAAAGATCTCGCTCAAAAGCACCCAGGTGACCGGCCCCCAGGAAACGGCAAAGCCGGCGGTATAAACCAGCATGCAAACCAGCGCAACCATGCCCTTTCCGCCGAGCCAGAAGTCCGTGCCCAGGGAAATCATGCTCACCGCCATGACGAGCGCGCCGATGATCTGCAGCGGCCTGCGGCCAAAGTGATCCACAGTGACAATGGCAACCACGGTGAACGTTAGATTGACCGCGCCCACAATGATGGTCTGGAACAGCGAGGCGTTGGTGGTCAGGCCCATGCCCTTGAAAATGTCGGTCGCGTAATAGAGCACCACGTTGATGCCGACGAATTGCTGGAATACCGACAGCATGACGCCGATGAAAATGACCAGCGCGCCGAAGGAAAGCAATTTGCCGGAGTGATGCTCACTGAGCGAGGCGCGGATTTCAGAGAGCTCCTTTTCGCCTTCCTCCGGCGCCGTTACCAGTTTGGCCAGCACCGCGCGGGCGCCGCTCTCGTTGCCTTTCAGCATGAGGTAACGCGGAGTTTCGGGCACAAGGAACAGGAGGATAAGAAAAAGGCCCGCGGGAATGGCGCCGGAAAGAAACATGTAGCGCCAGCCGATGGAATTGAGCCAGATATCGCCGCTGCCCTCTTTTGAGATTCCAAAGTTCACGAAGTAAATCACCAGCATGCCGAAGATGATGGCGAACTGGTTCCACGCCACCAGGTTTCCGCGGACTTTGGGTGGCGCGATTTCGGCGATATACATCGGCGACAGCATCGACGCCAATCCCACGCCGATGCCGCCAAGGATGCGATAGAAGACGAAATTCCACATATAGCCGGGTCCGCCGTGGCCGATGGGAGCAAAAGGAAACTCAGGCGCCGAGGCGCCCAGGGCTGAAACAAGGAACAGCATGGCGGCGATGATCAACCCGCGCTTGCGGCCGACGTTGGTCGAGACCCAGCCGCCAACCAGACCCCCGATAATGCATCCGATGAGCGCGCTCGAAACCACAAAGCCCAGCAGCGAATTCGCCGCGTTGGCCTGGACAGCGTTCGTCAAATCGCTGAATCGAGGATTGATGAAATAGACCCTCAAACTGTCGACGGCGCCATTTATCACCGCCGTGTCATATCCAAAAAGCAGCCCGCCCAGCGTGGCGATCATGGTGAGCAAAACAACATACGGATTGATTCGTGACATGGTGTCCTTTGCGTAAACGGAATTCGGTCAGCGTCTTCCTGCGCGTTGGCCGATGAAAAATTGCCTGCATCGCCTGCATTCCGGCAAGCCTCAACCATTGTACGGGTGTACGGGCAGTGACCGGCGCGGCGGGTCCCGTTCTTCCTCGCATTGGCGCGGGGAGGAACGCTCGCCACTGGAACGATCCGGGGCCAAATACGCGCAGAGCAAGAATGAGCGATTGAACGGAGTGGCGATCCCTGCGTCTATTTTGAATGTGGGGCGTTGGCCGAGGATGAGTCTCGTGGAACGCCCCGCGAACGCGAGAGCACGGACAAGTTAAAGATAGAAAAGAGAAACACTTGGATGTATTGTCGCTTGCAAAGTCTCCCGTTCGGGCAGTGAGAACGAGCCCTAAAACACAGTGTGAACAGGCCCTAGCACTTCGGATGGGGGTTCTTGAATACAAGCTCGATCGGCAGCCAGTCTGACAGGCGCTTGGCGTTCACCTGGTCTGAAGTGGCGTTGAGGGGGATCGACGACCTGGTCAGGGCAACTGAAATCTTGACCTTTCCCTTTACGCAGTAAGCAGCGAGCATGTTCGCAAGGTCCGCGCTTGCCTTGTCCACATAGTCGGCAGGCAGGGCTCCGTCGGAGCCCGGAATATCCACCGCTCCCATCACCATCTGGTCCATCACCGGCCCCTGGCTCTTCGCTGCGGAGGGGTCGAATTGCACCACGAGGTCGGCTCTTGTCTCCAATGCGTCAGGATTTGCCGTGTACTTGATGGGCGGAATGGTGAGGCCCGCCGGGTTCGGCTTGGTGGGCGGCGCGCCAAATGCGAGATGGTAGGGAGCGCCCTTCCACTTGGGCTGAAGAGGAACGTTGGATGTACTCTGGTTTCCGCACCCTGCCAGGAGCACCAACGCCCCGGTCAATACGATGATGGCTTTTCTCACGTCATCCTCCTCGTGCTTATAAGACGACGCGACAGAATACCACCGGAAGGGCTGCGAGTCAGCAGGTCAGCGAGTCGGCAGGTCAGCGAGTCAGCAAAACCCGCCCAAACGGAGTCAGGGTGGGCGCCCGCTGAGAAGCAACCGCAGATTCTTCGACTCATCGCGCTGTGCGCGATTCGCTCAGAATGACACGACAATTTGGTGAGGTGAAGAATGGGGTATCCCATGTCTCAAAATCGCGACGTGGGGCCCCCGGCAACGATTGCGGGAAGCGCAGATTCTTAGTGGTTGGGCCCGGGATAGGTTTGAAGCGGTTGGGAATGGCTCCGGCAAAGGCGCAAAACAGGAGGCGCGGCGCGGGTGGGACCCATCGATTTCTTACGCCCCTGAAGGGGCTGGCGTTTTGTTTCTTGGGCTTGTCTCCCCAGGCTTGCGCCATGGGGCTACGGTCTGCCGCCTGCGTTGCGGGCTGGATTACAGCGAAACCGCCAGTCATCGAGTTCGCAAGGCGGCGGAGGTTGCATTCGGCGATGGTGGTTCCCGGGTCCGAGAGTCCGGACCCGGGGCACCCCTTGTCGTAGTGGATTTGCTTCCTCAAGACCCGGGCCACCCGCCGAAGTTTTCTAGGGAATTTATACGAGCGGTTGGGGTTCTGGTTTCCCAGGTACGAGATTCCAGACTTGGGTGCCGAATCATCTCGCCCATGAAGGCATGCTCTTGGGGTAATCGGAGTGATACGCTTTGCCGGTGCTGTCCTCAGCCATCGCCCTGATTTTGCTCCAATGTTCCTTATATTGCGCCATTTGATCATAATTAACGATGAAAGCAGCCGGCTTATCGCCTTCTCCGAGCCGCGCTCCGCTTATCGAATCGTTTAGAACGAGGTGCCCCTGCCTGCATTTCGTTTCGGGGGCTATTTCTAGGGCGACGATGCCAAGATAGACCGGCCGCCTTCCAACGTTAGTCACCTTGACGAGACCCATTAGGCGCCCGCTTTGCGTTTCGGTCATGTCCCACTTAAGCAAGACTTTCAACTTGGGATCGTCGCGAAGGTACGTCATTACCGAAACAGCCAAGCCGGCACTTCCGAGAATGGCGCCGCTGATACCGGTTGCAAGAGAGACCACTTGCGTAGCGTCTATAAGCATTTGGTGCTCCTTCTTTTCAAAAGCGCCAGAAGAGTAACACGGCAGCCGAATTCCTCCCTCCGAGGGGAACCGAGAGGGTAATCGGGGGTCCCAGGTCCGAGAATCCGAGGGTGGGGCACTCGTCAATCCCCAGCCTTGTCTTCTATGGCTGCGGTGCGTGAGCTACAAACCACTCTTCCGCCCTGTCCTGGACGTTGGAAACTTCAGCAGGCGACAGCTTCTTTCTAGCATTATTGCGATCCATTGCAAACTTCTCTTGCATATCTACTGGTATATGAGCAGCAGCTAATGTCAGCCAAAAATAGGCTTCCGTGTAGCTCTGAGTCACACCTAGACCAAGGTCGTATAGCGAGCTGAGCCTATATTCTGCAAACGCATTAGCCTTCTCCGCTGCCTTGCGATACCATGCGGCGGCTTGAGCGTAGTTTTGTGGTACGCCCTGGCCATCGTGATAAAGTGCGCCAATGCAAAATTGGGCGAGGGCGTCGCCCTGCTCGGCTGCCTTCCGATACCAGATCGCAGCTAATGCGAAGTCCTGCAGCACGCCACGGCCAAATTGATAGAGTGTGCCGAGGTTGTATTGTGCCTTGGCGAAGCCCTGCTCGGCTGCCTTGCGATACCATTCAGCCGCCTCTGCGAAGTCTTGTGAAAAACCCAACAATCCACACTCGTAGTTCCTGCCGAGATTGGTCTGTGCCTGCGCATCGCCGTTCGCAACTTCCGGTCTGAGTGAGGCGGTGCGAGTTGAGGTTGTCGGGTCTGTCGATTGTGCCGACGCACGGAAGGAGCGGAGCGCAAGGTCAGCTAGGCGGTCCCAAAATCGTGTCTTCATTTTCGTTCCCTCAGCAACCTGCCAGGAGTACCCAACCCCTCTTGATTACCCGTGTCTCCGTCCGTGCTCTACCCTACCGGAACGCTGCCCGTATCCCCCCGCTTGGGAGGCGTCTTAGGTATAACATCCAGGAAGTTCTTGCACACCGTGCATTGCGGGAAAATACCGGTAATCGGCGGCAGGACATGGATCAACTCTCCGCTGTGGTCCCAGCACGTCAGGCAACGAGGGTTTGGGTCGCCTTCAATGTACAAATACCCACCATTGACGAAGAGTTTTGCCTTCAGGTCCTCTAGTCCCCTCATCCTTAGGATCTGTCTCTCAAGTTCTCCCACTCGTTTTTGAAGATCAAGGTTTGACTTGCTGAGTTCCATTGCCTGTACATTGGCATCGGCTACTGCCTTGAGTAAGTCGGGGTTCGCAATCTTTGTCGCCAGCTTTGTAATTCCCAGAATAGATTCCAACAAGCTCATCTCGCTCTCCCTTGAATAAGGCCCGTCTGCGGTTGACTCCGCAAAGGGCCTCCGCGTGCCGCCTCCGTGCGCCTTCATTGTGGCGCGTGAAAGGATTGAACACCCCACAGGGGTCTATTCTTCCTCTTCGTCGACAGGGCGTTTGGCGTTGGCGAGGATTTTTTCGGCGACGAGTTGCGGGACGATGTCGTAGTGGTCCACTTCCATGCGGTAGCTGCCTTTGCCCTGCGTCATGGAGGTGAGCTGCGTGCCGTAGGTGAGCATTTCGGACATGGGCACCTCGGCATTGATGACCGTGGTGCGGCCCTTTGAGTCCATGCCCTGCACGCGGCCGCGGCGCGAGTTCAGGTCGCCCATGAGCGTGCCTGCAAACTCGTCGGGCGCCTCGATGGCCACCTTCATGATGGGCTCGAGGAGACAAGGCTTGGCCTGCTCCATGGCCTTTCTAAACGCAATTCGCCCGGCGGTCTTGAAGCTGAGCTCGTTGGAGTCGACTTCGTGGTAGCTGCCGTCGTAGAGGATCACCCTGAAGTCCACGACGGGATAGCCGGCGAGGAATCCGCGCGCAGCCGACTCCACAATACCCTTTTCGACGGCGGGAATGAAGCCCCTGGGAATGGATCCACCGAAGATGTCGTTGACGAACTCGAATCCTCCGCCGCGCGGCAGCGGCTCCATCTTGATTTTGCAGTCGCCGAACTGGCCATGGCCGCCGGACTGCTTTTTGTGCCGTCCCTGCGCGTCGGCCTTGCCGCGGATGGTTTCGCGGTAGGGGACCTTGGGCGCCTTGAGCGTGACCTCGGCGTGGTAGCGGCGCTTGAGGCGGCTGACGATGGCCTCGATGTGCGGCTGGCCGGCGCCGGCGATGAGGAACTCGTTGGTCTGCGGATCGCGGAAGAAGCGGATGAGCAGATCTTCTTCCATGAGCTTGTGGATGGCGGGCGCCAGCTTGTCTTCGTCGGCGCGCGATTTGGGCTCGATGGCGTAGGTCATGGCGGGTTCGGGCGTGCCGGCGAGTGCGATCTGGATGTCGCCGCCTTTCTGGCCGAGGGTGTCGCCGGTGAGCGTGTCGCGGAGCTTGGCCACGGCGCCCAGGTCGCCTGCGTGAAGCTCGGGGACTTCGACGGCCTTGCGGCCCTGCATGATGCTGAGGTGCGATAGCTTTTCCTGGCCGCGGCGCGTGTAGTTCTCGAGAGTGGCATCGTTCTTGATGACGCCGCTGATGACCTTGAAGAAGCTGATGCGGCCGGCGAACGGGTCAGACATGGTCTTGAAGACCACAACCGCGGCAGGCTCGGCGTCGGCGATCTTGCGCGTGGGCGCCGCGGCATCGGGCGCTGAGGGCTGACCGGCGATGGGTGCGCGCTCGGCGGGAGAAGGCGTGTAGGCCTTGATGAAGTCGAGAAGATGATCGAGGGCCATGTTGGAGAGGCCGCTCGAGAAGAGCACCGGGAAGATGCGATCTTCGCGAATGGCTTCGTGGAGCGCGGCGATGAGGTGGTCTTCGGGGATGGTGCCCTTCTCGAAGTACTCTTCCATCAGCTCGTCTTTGCCTTCGGCGACCAGTTCGACCAGGGCTTCATGGCGGGCCTTGGCATCGGCCGCGAGCGCGGCAGGGATTTCGGCGGAGACTTTGCCCCGGCCATCGCCGCCGGGCGTGTAGGTGTAAGCCTCCATGGTGACGAGATCGACGACCCCGTGAAAGCCGTTGGCGTCGGAGATGGGCAACTGGACAGGAACACAGTTGCGCCCCCAGCGATCGTGGATATCGTCGATAAGCGCGCTCAGGCCGCCCCCGCCGCCGGCTTTGGGGTGGTCCATTTGATTCACGAGGACGATGCGCGGGACGTTGGCTTCTTCAGCGTAGCGCCACACGCGCTCGGTGACGGGCTCCACGCCCGATTGGGCGTTGATGACAACGATGGCGGATTCGACGGGAAAGAGAGCGGCGCGGGCCTCGTGGGTGAACATGTGGAAGCCGGGCGTATCGACGAGATTGATCTTGACGCCCCCCCACTCGGCAAAGGCGACGGCGTTCTGCATGGTCACGCCGCGCGCGACTTCTTCTTCGTCGTAGGCGGTAACGGCCGAGCCGTCTTCAACGCGGCCCTGCGTGGGAGTCATTTTCGCGGCATGCAGCAGAGCGGCAATGAGGGTGGTTTTGCCGCTGTGTGCATGCCCCACTACAGCGACGTTTCGGATCTCACTTCCCTGGTACGTCTTCATTTGCTTCTCCTTGAAAAGGCTTGCTTTGAGCGGAGTTTACGCGCGGAAAACGGTGTCCGACGCGGGCCTTATTCTCGAAAGACGGATGCTATCACAGCGAGAGTGTGAACGTCCTGTGACTGGAAGTACAGGGAACAGAGAACAGAGATCAGAGATCAGGGATCAGAGGTCAGAAGAGTAGGGAGCGGCGAACGGGGCAGGGAGCAGAGATCAAGGAATTGTGCGGCGGCGGAGGTGGGCACGGAAGCGCCAGGCGTAGATGCCGAGGTTGAAGGCGCAGACTGCGACACCGATGACGGTAATGAGCCAACCGGAAATGTTGGGGTAGATGATGGAGTCGAGAGTGTGGGCGAGGAAGCTGCCCTGAAATGAGGCCAGGCCGGCGCGAGCTTCAAAATACTGCTCGGCGAGAGTGAGCGGGCAGGGCCAGGGGCCGGCTTCCACGGCGATGCCCCACAGCAGCGAGAGAATGTGGAGGGTGGTCCAGACGGGGCGGCCGCGGGTAAAGAGCGCGCCGAAGATGACGAAGGCGATCCAAAGCAGATGGAGGAGCAGAACGACAATGGCGGCCGTGATCACGATGCGGACGACCTTTTATTTATCATCGTAAGGCGGTTCGGATTCGAGCACGCGCGACGGGAGAGGAATTGTGACGAAGATACGGTTTCATGCTTATGTAGTCGCAGCGGGAATCTTGTTGTGGGTTGCGTGTGGGGCAGCGGCGCAGGTAGCGGCAGGCGGAGCGGGGCAGGCTCCTGCGAGCGCCGCGCCGCCGGCGCCGGCGTTCAGGATGCCACCTCCGCACCAGAACGCGCCGCTCGGGAACATCGAGCGCTTCGCGGGCGACGGGCAAGGCGCGTACAAGACCGGCCACTATCGCGACCTGTTTGCCGAGCAGGGACACTCGCCGGCCGAAACGCGCGCCAAGATCGACAAGGCGTTCCAGCAACTGTTCCACGGCGACGGGCAGGAAGAGCGGATCTACTTTGAAACTGGAGCCAATGAAAACGGGCCGCTGGCCTACGTCACCGACTGGGCCAACAACGACGCGCGCACCGAGGGCATGAGCTACGGCATGATCATCTGCGTAGAACTCAACAAGAAGCGCGAGTTCGACGCCATCTGGAACTGGGCGCACACCTATATGTTGATCACCGACCCGAAGGATCCGTCAGTGGGGTACTTTGCGTGGTCGATGAACACCGATGGAACGCCGCGCTCCACGGGCGCAGCGCCGGACGGAGAAGAGTACTTCACCATGGCGCTCTACTTTGCCGCGCATCGCTGGGGCAACGGCAAAGGCATCTACAACTACCAGGCCGAGGCGGACACGATTCTGCGCGAGATACGGCATCATCCGGTGCTCACGGGAACGGGGCCGTTCCGCATCCATCCTGAAGACTCGCCGTTCATCCAGCCCGATCATCCATGGCCGAG
Source organism: Occallatibacter sp. (assembly GCA_050010795.1). Classification (GTDB taxonomy): domain Bacteria; phylum Acidobacteriota; class Terriglobia; order Terriglobales; family Acidobacteriaceae; genus Telmatobacter. Next base: position 89,994 of record JBEKKI010000007.1, on the reverse strand, counting down.
CCCGAACACTCACAGGATGGAAGCCGAGGCGAAGGCCGCTGGAAGAACGATGCCGATGTTCCGGTTCCCGCGCGGGCCGCGCCAGGAAACCATTGGGCCGATGGTCGACGAGGACCACAACATGATCAAGTTCGTGCCCGACTCGCCCGGGGGCACGACGGATATGTCGTATCATCTGCCGGCGTTCTATGAACTGTGGGCGCGGTGGGGGCCGGTGGAAGATCGCGCATTCTGGGCCAAGGCGGCGGATGTGAGCCGTGACTTTTTTAGCCGCGTCACGAACCCGGAGACGGGACTGATGCCGGACCGGAGCAACTTTGATGGAACGCCGCTCACCGGCTTCGATGGAAAGCCGGAGCCGTTTGCCGCCGACTCATGGCGCTGCATCAGCAACTGGAGCGTGGACTACTCCTGGTGGCACAAGGACCCCCGCGAAGCCGAGTTGAGCGCGCGGCTGCAAAAGTTCTTTTACGGCCAGGGCGTCGACACGTTTGCGAACCGGTTCACGCTGGACGGGAAGCCGCTCACGGCCACGCACTCGACGGGACTGGCGGCGACGGCGGCCGTAGGCAGCCTGGCCGCGCCCGACGGGCCGCCGGCCAAAGCCTTTGTGGACGCGCTCTGGAACACGCCGGTGCCGTCAGGCGAGCTGAGGTACTACGACGGATTGCTGTATCTGATGAGCATGATGCACGCGAGCGGGAACTTCAGGATCATAGAAAAACCGGCGACTAGCCACTAGGTTCCAGCTGCCGGCTTTTTCCCTGCGGACAACCCCACTTTGGCGGCAAAAACAAAGGCGCCGCGACGGCGGGCGCGCCTCGTTATGGAGCGGCTGGGCCACGCGTCGCTGCGCACGGCCCGGCGCTTGTTTTCGATTATTTGGCCACGATCTTCACCACAGAGACATGGTCGGTTACCGTGAGCGACGTCAAATCGCCTTGCATGGGCTGGTTGAAGGGCGTGGCGTAGCCATTGGAGTCGAACTGGTAGTCAGTCACAGCCTGGTGCGACTTGTCGAGCGTCATGCCGATGTTTTCGGGAGTCACGGCGATCGGTGTCAGCTTTGCCGGGTCCCAACTGCTCTGTTCCAGCCAGAGCACGAGCCAGAACGAACCGTCTTGCTTTTCCAATAGCACGTGATTCAACGTCGAGTCGCCGCCGCTGATGGAGTAATGGAGCGACCCCGGAGCGAACGAGCCGCTCGCCGAGTCGTTGAGAACAGAAAGAAGACTCTTGAGCGCGGTGAAGGCGGGCTTGGGCGACAGGTCGCTGTGCAACAAACCGTAACCGGGCGACGAAACCTCATCGACCAACTCATAAACATAGGTCTTTTTGAGTCCGTGGTTGTAGGCCAGCAGCAGCGTTCGAGGAATGTAAGAAGCCTCGACGCTCTCGGGCAATGTATATGGAGTCGTAGTGGAGGCGTAAGCCAAATATCCGGTCTCGGTGATCAGCGAGGGGACGCCGGGCGCATCGACCGCGGCCTGATCGAGCCACCAGTTGAAGCTGCCATAGCTGTTGCCCTCGGCGTCGAAGTCTCCCCAGCCGGTGCTGCCCGGATTGCGGCCGCCAAAGTAGACGTGCAGATTGTTGACGGTCATCTCCGAGGAGAGATTGCCGGCGGTGATGTAAGAAGATTGCTGCGTGAACGAAGGCCCGAGAAGAGGGACGCCCAGGTTCTGCGCGGCGGTTTCAACCGTCGGCTGGAAGGCGAGCATGTTCAGAATGCCGGTGGTCGAATCGGTGCCGCCGCAGTTTCCGGCCACATCGCACTCGTTGGGCGCCTCCAGAGATTCCATGTCGTGCACTTCGGGAGCAAAGCTCTTGATGGCCTGCGAAGTGGTGGAAGTGTTATAGGGAACCACGTAGTCGCACTTGATTCCGGAGGCCGCCAGCTGCAGGTGGGCCTGAACGATGGGAGAAGACGCCGGCCAGGGATAGTAGCCGTCGCGGATGTGATGAACGCCCAGCGACTGGAGCTCGCTGAGCACCTGGGGAAAATCTGTGTAATAAGGGGTGTCAGTGTAGCTGAGGTGCGTGACCACGCCCACGCTGTCAACAAACGCCGCCGCCCCGGATGCCTGCTCTGACGGAAGCGAGGAACCCGCCGGATTGGATCGCGGCGACTCCGGTGCTGGGGGGAGGGCTGCAAAGCGGTTTGTCCCGCGCAGCCGAGCAGGCCGGTGAGCACCGCTCCGGCGGCGAGGAATACCCAGGGAAACGAACCACCCCGGCGCTGGCTATCTGATGTGGAGTGAGAAGGTTGAGACTTGCCGAACCAAGGCCAACCGCGCCTGGCTGCCGGTAAACAACATGGGGTTTGCACGACGACCTGCTTTAGGGCCGCAAAGGAGTAAAACGGAGACCGAACGTTCCGTTAAGCAGACAAACACTGCTGGCTGACGGAATTGCCCAATGTCTTGCTTTATGGGGATGCGACGACAGTAATACGGCAAAGTGTCGCTGTGAGTGACGAAGATCACTCAAGTTCAACGCGGGGACAGCGGGTTTGGGCGGCGGAAGAGGGAGCGATTGCGCGGCGCGAATACCGCTTACAGGCTGACCGCCGGTCCTAGCTCGCCAATGCTTCTACTACCGCCTTGGGACGGCGAGCGATGACGGTGAGATAGGCGCGGGCGGCGCGGTCGGGGCGGCGGCGGCCTTGCTCCCAATCCTGCAATGCGCGTGGATCCAGGGCGAAACGGCGTGCAAACTCCGCCCGGCTCAGGCCGGTTGCCGCACGAACGGCGCGGACGTCAACATCCGCCACCAATGGAACCTGATGGACGGCGGCAGGTGCGATTCTGCCCTCGGCGATCTCAGCCGCCTCACGCAGGGATTCGATGAGCTCGTTCGAAATATTTTTCCGCTTCATGACCCGACTCTCCTCATTTTTGCCGCCGCCTTAATCCTTGCGACAAACGCTGCGGCCTCCTTCTTCTGCTTAGGCGCGAGATCCGATTGTTCATTCTTGCCATAAAGCAGGAGGGCATAAAGCGGATTCTCCTCGTCAAAGAAGTAATAGATCGCGCGGACTCCGCCTGATTTGCCCCGGCCCTTTGCCGCAAATCGAACTTTGCGAACCCCGCCGGTACCGGGAACGACGTCCCCCGATTCCGGATGGAGCGCGAGGTACAGAATCAAATCTGCGTACTCTTCAACACTGAGCAACTGCTCCGCCCTGCGAGCGAAGGTACTGGTTTCGACGACCGTCAGCAGGGGGACGCTCACGGAACGAGTATGCGGCAATGCCGCACATGTGTCAAGCGGACAGATTCACCTGAATCGATCGCTCTGCGGTCAGACGGCGGCAGCGGCCGGAAGGATGTCTTCCACATCCACCCACTGCGTGGGGTAGTTTCCGGTGTAGCAGGCGGTGCAGTAGCCCACGTGGTGTTCGTCGCGGACGGAGGCGAGCAGGCCTTCGAGCGAGAGATAGGCGAGCGTGTCGGCCTCGATAAACTGGCGAATTCCTTCGACAGAGTGGTTGGCGGCGATGAGCTCGCTTTTAGACGGCGTGTCGACGCCATAAAAGCAGGGTGAGATGGTGGGCGGGCAACTGATGCGGAGATGGACTTCGGTTGCGCCGGCGCCGCGCACCATGCGCACAATCTTCCGGCTTGTCGTCCCGCGGATGATGGAATCGTCAATGAGGATGACGCGCTTGCCGGCCAGCAGATTGTGCACGGGGTTGAGCTTGAGGCGCACGCCGAAGTCGCGAACGCGCTGCTCGGGCTCAATAAAGGTGCGGCCGACGTAGTGATTGCGGATGAGGCCGAAGCGGAAGGGCAGGCCGGCTTCTTCGGCGTAGCCGAGCGCGGCGGTGACCCCGGAGTCGGGTACCGGGACAACCACATCGGCAGGCACGGCGGACTCGCGGGCAAGCTGGCGGCCCATCTGGTCGCGCGACTCCTGCACCCAGCGGCCGAAGATGCGCGAGTCGGGGCGCGCGAAGTAGACGTGCTCGAAGATGCAGCTCGATTGCGGCACGCCGCTCGCATACTGCCGACTGGTGACGCCATCTTCACTCACCATCACCAGCTCGCCGGGAAGGATGTCGCGCACAAATTCGGCGCGCAGCAGATCGAAGGCGCAGGATTCGCTGGCGAAGACGGTGGTTTCGGAGCCGTCAGGCTGCTTCATTCGGCCCATGGAGAGCGGGCGGAAGCCGCGCGGATCGCGAGCGGCGAAGATGCGGTCACGCGTCATCATGACGATGGAGAACGCGCCCTCGACCTGCGAAAGCGAATCGGCAATGGCGTCGACGAGCCTGCCGGCATGGGAGTGGGCGATGAGCTGGACGATGATCTCGGAGTCCGATGTGGTTTGGAAGTACGCACCTTCGCTCTCCAGCCGCGCACGGATGTTCCCAAGGTTGACGAGGTTGCCGTTGTGGGCGATGGCGATGAGGCCCTTGGTCGAGTCGACGCGGATAGGCTGCGCGTTGAGAAGTGCGGAATCGCCCGTCGTCGAGTAGCGCGTGTGACCGATGGCCAGGTGGCCGGGCAGCTTGGCGAGAACGTCGTCGGTAAAGATCTCCGAAACCAGACCCATGCCCTTGATGTTGGCGAGGCGGAGCCCATCGGCGGTGGCGATCCCGGCGGATTCCTGACCGCGGTGCTGCAGCGCGTAGAGGCCGAGATAAGCTTCGCGCGCGGCGTGCGGGTGGCCGTAGATGGCGACGACTCCGCATTCTTCGCGAAGCTTGTCGGTTTCGCGAACAGTGGTCAGTGAACTTTGGTCAGCGATCGGCGGCCTGGCGTGAAGGGATTCGGAAAGATCCGCGACGCCCCTGACCCCCTGGAAGAGCAACCGGCTCATGCGTGGACCTCGTTTTGGAGCTTGGCTTCCAAGGCAGAGGCCCATAGCGGGCGAAGGTCGGCAAGTGGCGCGGAGATAAAGGTCTCGCCGTCGACTTTTATTTCGAGCCGGCTGCCTCCGGTGTTTCCAATGCGCGCGCAGAGGAAGTTGTACTGGGCAGCCATGGCCTCGATTTCGGAAACTTTGCCGTGATCGGCGGTGATGAGCACCGTGGAAGCGGGCTCGGCGAAGAGGCCGAAGAGCGGATGAGCGAGAAGCGACGGATCCTGCTCGACAGTGGCGCCGATGTTTTTCGTGAAAGCGGCCTGCGCCAGAGCGACTGCGATGCCGCCGTCGGAGATGTCGCGCGCGGAGCGAATGAGCTTGCGCCACGCGAGCACGGCCAGCAGATCGTGCAGACTGGCCTCGGCGTCGAGATCGAGCGCGGGCGGCGTGCCCCACGTGGCGCCCAGAATGACTTTGGCGAACTCCGACGAGCCGAACGCAGTCAAGTTCGCTGCGGCTTCTGCATCGGATGCGTCTGCCTCAGCATGGGCGCGGGGCCCGTGCTCCAGATCGGGGAGCGGGTATTGGCTGATAGGCGGAGGATTCAGGGGAACCTTGAGATTCGGATCGGGCTCTTCGCCGCATGCGATCGGCCACAACAGGACGATTGCGTCCTTTTCGCGCTGGAAGTGCGCGGGCACGGCCTTGGTCACGTCGTCGAGGATGCCGACAATGCCGAGCACAGGCGTGGGATAGATGCCTTCGCCGCGCGTCTCGTTGTAAAGCGACACGTTGCCGCCGGTGATAGGCGTCGCGAGAGCGGTGCAGGCTTCAGCGATGCCGTCGATGGCCGCGGAAAGCTGCGCCATGATCTCGGGCTTCTCAGGATTGCCGAAGTTGAGGCAGTTGGTGGCGGCGACGGGTGTTGCGCCGCTCATCGCGACTTTGCGCGCGCATTCGGCCACTGCGTGCATAGCGCCGAGCTTGGGATCGAGCGCACACCAGCGGCCGTTACCGTCTAGCGCCATCGCGAGGCCGCGTTCGTGCCTTCCAGTTCCCTGATCCCTGTTCCCTGTTCCCTTTATTCTCATCACGCCCGCTTCGCCGCCAGGCCCCAGCACTGTGTTCGTCTGCACCATCGAGTCGTATTGTTCGTGGACCCAGCGCTTCGAGCAGACGTTGGCGCTCGACAGGAGCTGCTTCAGCTCGGCGGTGTAGTCGCGGTCCTTTTCGAGCTCGGCGAGGACACCGCCGGGAGGATCGAGCGGGAATGGTGAATTCCACGTGCCCACAGGACGGTGGTAGAGCGGCGCGTCGTCAGTGAGTGATTGATTCGGTATGTCGGCGACGAGTTCGCCGTGATGTTGGATGCGCAGGCGTGGCTCCGGCTGCACCGTGCCAACGATGACCGCGTCGAGTCCCCACTTGGCGAAGACACGCAGCACTTCATCCTCGCGGCCCTTCTCCGCCACCAGCAGCATGCGCTCCTGGCTTTCTGAGAGCATGATTTCGTAGGCCGTCATGCCGGTTTCGCGCTGGGGAACGAGATCGAGCTCCACGTCCAGGCCCACACCGCCGCGCGCGCCCATCTCGCAGGTGGAGCAGGTGAGGCCGGCGGCGCCCATGTCCTGAATGCCGACGATTGCGCCGGTCTGCATGGCTTCAAGGCATGCTTCGAGCAGAAGCTTCTCCATGAATGGGTCGCCGACCTGCACGTTGGGGCGCTTTTGTTCGGAGCCTTCCTTGAATTCTTCGCTCGCCATCGTCGCGCCGTGAATGCCGTCGCGGCCGGTCTTGGCGCCTACATAAATGACAGGGTTGCCTGTGCCGCTTGCCTTGGCGTAGAAGATTTCGTCTTTGCGCACCAGGCCAAGCGCGAAAGCGTTCACCAGCGGGTTGCTGCTGTAACACGGCTCGAACTTGGTTTCGCCGCCGAGGTTAGGCACGCCGAAGCAGTTGCCGTAGCCGGCGATGCCGCTCACGACGCCTTCCAGGATCGAGTGATTCTTGTGGACGAGTTCGCACTCGGCCTCTCCGGGCTCGATCGGTCCGAAGCGCAGCGAGTCCATCACGGCCAGCGGGCGCGCGCCCATGGTGAAGATGTCGCGCAGGATGCCGCCCACGCCTGTGGCCGCGCCCTGGTAAGGCTCGATGTAGCTGGGGTGATTGTGCGACTCGATTTTGAATGCGCAGGCCCAGCCCTCGCCCACGTCGATGATGCCCGCATTTTCGCCCGGGCCCTGGACCACGCGGTCGCTCTTAGTGGGCAGCCGCTTCAGGTGCACTCGGCTGGACTTGTAGGAGCAGTGCTCGCTCCACATCACGCTATAGATGCCGAGTTCGGTCAGCGATGGCGTGCGGCCAAGCGCCGAAAGGATACGCTCGTACTCCTCCGCGGTGATGCTGTGTTGCGCAAGCATCTGCGGAGTGACGGTGATTGGCTCAGGAACGACGGCAGAGGAGGCGCTGGTCATCGTTGCCTTCATTCTCGCACAGGGGTTGTGTGTGGGCTGAATCGCCGGTGTGGAAAGAGAGTGCGCGAACGAGCGGCCGCATGCGCGCCGCGCGAATTTGGGCCGCGGCCCGGTGGCGGCTAAGGCAAACCCTATGCGATACTTTGGGAGCAGACCCCCACCCAAAGCCGGGATGGCGGAATTGGCAGACGCAGCAGACTCAAAATCTGCCGACCCTTGTGGTCATGGGGGTTCGACCCCCCCTCCCGGCACCAGATTAACTTTCACAATATAAATAACTTAAATGTTTTTGTGGATTGAGTGCGTATTACGTGGGGTACTGTCACGATGCTCACGGTCTTCCGACGGCATCTGAAGTCGTGCAAGTTCGCGACGAAGGGGGCGCAAACGCCGCCATTGTGGATGCCCTCTCGCGGTTGAGGGGAAACTGCCCTTATGGTGACACGCGGTTCACTGCCGGAATCCTGTCCGGGTTCTCAAGCAGGAACTTGGGGTTGACGCGGGCGTCATGCTAGCGGACGCCGAACCACAAATGGGGCCCCGTGGCGCGGCCCGTCGCTCCTTCCCGGCCGAGTGTCTCGCCCCGCTTGACTTCCTGCCCGACCTCGACCTTGATCTCGGAGAGGTGGAAGTACATGCTGATGAGGCCGTCGCCGTGATCGATAAACACGGCGTTGCCCTCGAAGAACATTTCCTTAGCCAGGACCACTTTTCCGGCCGCAACAGCCAGGATCGGCGAGCCCACCGGCGAATCGTAGTCGGCCCCCATGTGGGCCTGCTCGGCCAGCTTGCCGTTGTACACCCGCTTCACGCCGAAGGACTTGCCCACGGACATTGGCCTGACCGGCTCCCCAAGGGGCAGCGTAAACTGCGCCGGCCCCTCTTTGCGCGCCCAGATCCCGCTCAGCAGCTGCTGGTCGACCGCCACGCGCTTCAGGTCCTCCCGCGTGGGGTTGGCTTGCGGAATGTCGGGAAGCGTGATCTCTTCGGTCCCGTAATCGTTGACCTCAACGGAGATGCGGGCGAACTGTTTTGGCCCCGAGCCCAAGATCGCGATTCTGATCGGACCTGGCTTCTCCGACAGGTCGATCGGGTAATAACAGGTTCCCCCCAACGCGGCCCAGGAGCGCGTTTTCATGCTGCAGCGCGTCGCGCCCGGCGCCGCCCAGCGCACCAGCGTTCCCGGAGCCGCTGAAATCGTGGCTTCATGCCCTTGTGCAGTCGAGACCGGAGGCGGAATCAGACACACCAGCGCTACCGCCCCCAAAAAGATACCGCGGAGATGAACGGACATCATGAATTCCCCCTTGCAGAGAGTGTGCGAAGTTGGACCCGCACAGTGCGCAAATCTGCATACCCAAGATTTCCATCTTCAAATCCGGGGTAGCTGCATATGTGTGCGGCGAATCAAGATCGTTGAAAAGCTAACAAGCCGAGACTTGAGCTTTCTGTTCAAAAAGGCACAGGTGCCTTTTTGAAAAGGACCACTTGCTCGCACAGGAGTTGCCGCGCGGGTTCCTAGTTCTGGGAGGATGGTCGACAAAACCGGTGGTTGGCCGGGTTCCCAAGGTTACCTTGTAAAACATCTCATTTGCAGAACCACCAACCAGAAAATCCCGGGATGGATCAAAACGACGCAAGCAACGATGGCATTGGTCGGTAGTTGGATTTATGTGAGCAGGCCTTGGCGTCGTAGGGAGTTTAATGCTCCAAAATTCTGTTTTCGGACGGTTGGTCGCAAGTTGGCAATCCGACCCCCCTCCCGGCACCATAAAATCAAGAAGAATCGACGCCATCCATCCCAAGAAGCACGGCACATATTCTGGCGTCTTCGGTCGCAAGCCCGGCCGCGCATCCGGCCTTTCGACTACGATTGGGCGTCTCTCACCACGTCGGGCGGGAACACGATCCCCAGTCTCGTTGCCGCCTGCTGGTTGATCACCAGTTTCTTCTCGGCAACTTCCTGGAACGGAATGTTGGCTGGGTCTTCGCCGCGCAGGACACGCGCCGCCAGAACGCCGCCAGCTTTTCCCGCTGGGTACCAGCCAAGGCCGACGCAGGCCAGTGCGCCGCGGCTGGTGAACTCCGGGTCGTTGATGAAGAGCGGAAGCTTGGCGTCGGTTGTAGCCTTCACAATGGCATCGAAGCTTTGCAGCGCGGTGTTGTCTCCCGTCACCCACATCGCCTGCACTTTGCGATAGCAGGCGGCCTGTGCCGACTGGAAAACTTCGCTGGTGTTGGTGGCGGTTACTTCCTGAAGGGCAATGCCGCGCTTGCCGAAGGCATCGCGGGCTACGCTGATCACCTTCACTGAGTTGGCTTCGGAGCTGTTGTAAACGGTGCCCACAGCCTTCACGCCGGGCACCAGCTTCTGGATCAAGTCGACCGTCGCTTCAACCGGCGGAAAGGAGCCGACTCCGGTGACATTAGGTCGATGGTCGCTGAACGACTTGCCAGCTCCGGCCGCGACAGGATCGTAGCAGTAGGTGAAAACGATCTTTGTATTGCGCGCCACCGTGCAGGCTGCGGTCAGGCACGGAGTAGTAAGGGTTACGATCAGGTCCACGCCCTGAGTCATGAAATTCTGCGCCAGCATCGGGATGTTTGAGATTTCGCCCTGTGCATGGGAAGCGATCACCTCGAGGTTGCCGTCCTTTTTGAATCCCTCCTGGGCAAGGCCGTCGTAGAGCCCCTTCATGCACAGGTCGGCGCCGGCTTCCGGCGCAAAGTAGAGCAAGCCGATGCGCGACCGTCCGGAGCCTCGAGTGGAGCGGCGGCAGCCTGCAAGAACAAACGCCGCGCCCGCTGATTGCACGAGCATCCGGCGGCGGGTGAGAATCGAAACGGTCATGTCGGAAATCCTCCAGGGAATCGGCTAAACATAGCTTGCGGCCAGCATCTCGGCCACGTTGCCATCCAGTTGCTCGCGGCGGCGCACGTCTTCAAAGCGGCGCAGCAGGTCTTCGGGCCGGACGCGCGCGCGCGCGCTGCCTTCGAGATCGTGCAGAATCCGTCCTTTGTGCATCATCACGATGCGCTCGCCGAGATGCACCGCCTGCTGCATGGAATGCGTGACCATCAGCGTCGTCAGCTTGTCGCGCTCGATAATGTCGTGCGTGAGCCGGATGACCTGGTCGGCGGTTTTCGGATCGAGCGCGGCGGTGTGCTCATCGAGCAGCAGCAGCTCGGGCTTGAGCCATGAGGCCATCAGCAGCGTGAGTGCCTGCCGTTGGCCGCCGGAGAGGCTGCCGATCGGGTTGTGCAGGCGGTCTTCAAGGCCCATGTTGAGCGGGCGGATGCGATCGCGCAGCTCGCCGATGGATCGGCGGTTCACGGCCAGGCCCAGCCCCCGGCGGCGGCCCCGCCGTGATGCCAGCACCAGGTTCTCGGCAATCGACATGGTGGGAGCGGTGCCGCGAAACGGATCCTGAAACACGCGCCCGATCAGCCGCGCGCGCCGGTGCTCCGGCCAGTTTGTAATCTCCTGTCCGGCCACGGCAATCTTGCCTGTGTCCACCCTGAACGCTCCGGCGACGGCGTTGAGCAAAGTGGATTTGCCGGAACCGTTGGTGCCAAGCACGATCAGGAACGAGCCCTCAGGGACCGTCAACGAAACGTCGCGCAGAGCGCGGACTTCGTTCTGTGTGCCGGCGTTGAACGTCTTCGAAATGTGGTCAATCTGCAGCATATGCGTCGGCCGTTTTGGCGAGTGAGGGCCGGCGGAACTTGATCCGCCGGGCAACGTTGGGCATCACCAGTGCCGCGAACACAAACACCGCGGTGATGAGCTTGAGGTCGTTGGGATCGAGGCCCCAGCGCAGGGCGATGGCCACCAGCAGCCGGAACAGAACCGAACCCATCACGGTTCCCGTAATCAGCAGCCCCACGGCTCGGGTACCTACCAGCGACTCGCCGATGATCACGCTGGCGATGCCCAGCACAACCATGCCCACGCCCATTTGCACATCGGCGAATCCCTGATACTGCGCGATCAGCGCGCCGCACAGCCCGACGAGCCCATTCGACATGGCCAGGCCGAAGATCGTGGCGGTGTCAACGCTCACGCCGAGCGCGCAGATCATATGCGGGTTGTCGCCCGTGGCGCGCATCGCCGTTCCCAGGTCGGTGCGGAAAAAGAGATAGAGGATCAGGCATACAACGGTGACCACCAGCAGGATCGCCAGCAGTGTCGATGCGTCGCGCACGCTTACGGCCCATCCGGCGACGCTCAGGTTGGCTGTACCGCCGAAGACGCGCGCGCCGAACTGCTCGGCGTAAGTGGAAAGCGTAGTGGTTTCGAGCAGCGGCACGTTGCTCTTGCCCATGATGTAGAGGTTCACGCTGTAAAGTCCGGTCATCACAAGGATGCCGCTCAACAGCGCGTTGATCTTGCATTTGGTGGCAAGCAGGCCGGTAACGGCGCCGGCGGCGGTTCCGGCGAGAGCGGCGGCGGCGGTTGCGAGCAGGGGATTCCATCCCTTCACCATCATCACGGCGGCCACCGATGCGCCCAGCGTCACCGCACCCTCCGCGGTCATGTCGGGAATGTTGAAGATGCGGAAGCTTACGTACACGCCCAGCGCGAGCAGGGCAAGGATCAATCCCAGAGTCAGAGCGCCAATGAATAGAGTCATACGGGTCTCATCCTCGTGCGAAGGTGTGAAGCGGGCCCATCCAGCACGCGCCGCGGGTCAGATCGGTTTCGCCTGCGCCCTCGTAGGGGCGCGAGTCGGCCATCAGGTGCAGCAGGGCTTTGGGGTTTGACGCGGCAATCACCTTTGCTACCGTGCCTGCGAAAGGGAGTTCTCCACGCTGCACGGGACGGTAGTTGAAGACTGCCGCATGGATATGAGCGCGAATCGGCGAGTCGGGCCGGAGCGGACGAAGGAAGTCGGTGGCTTCTTCGGCGATGTTGCGGCCGGCCACGCCCACAAGCAAGGCCAGGCTCTTCTCGCTCACGCGCTCCGTGGTGAACGATAGCCAATCGCGCACGCCGGGTATGCCGGGAGCCAGGGGTCTGAGCGCAGGAGACTTCAGCAGGCTGGCGCCGACCATGCACGCGGTTTCAGCCAGGACAACAAAGGCAATGGCGGCGGAAGAGGAAAGATCGAGCAGCGCGGTCGCGAGTTCTGAGACGCCCAGCTTCCCGGGCCCATCGGCCAGGGCGTCAAAGCGCACCATGGTCGAGAAGTCGCCCGCACCGGTCAGTGCATAGAGCGTCTCCACGCGCGGAATAAGATCGCCCTGCTGGACGACGTAATCGGGGACGGCATCTCCCTCGCTTGTGGGCAGCGCGAGCGCGCATCCGCCTGCGGCAAGAAACTCGCCAAAGCGGCTTTCGCAATCGGCAAAGCCCGTGCCGAACGCGCCCAGTCCGAGCCCGAACGTCCCTGAAGGAAACGCAACGGAGCGGCAATCGGCAGCGCTGAAACCCGTGGTCGTCAGCCTGTCAGGCTCGCCGATCAAGGTGCACGAGAGCGGCTTTGCCACCGGCTGCGGATAGACTTCGTAAGCAGCGCCGCCGAGCACCTGGCGATGAGCGGCAGCGGGAGCGGCAACGGCCATTTCCGCACCGTCGATCAGGATGCCGGCCAGCCCCACTGTGGTCAGAATCTGGCGCACGAACTTGCTGGGTTCGGTAATCACCAGGCTTCCATTCACTGACTTCAGCAGCTTGTACTGCGTCACAATCACGCCGATGCCCAGCGAACTGATGTAGTTCACGCCGGCGCAATTCAGCGCCACGCGGTGTGAGCCCGCGCGCACGGCCTTCTCGATCGTGTCGCCCAGGTGCTCGCCCCAGGTGGCGTCGATGCGGCCGTTGAGCCGGAGTTCCAGCATTTCGTCTCCGGGATGCTGCGTAATCTGCATCAGCAGGTCTCCTTGTTGCGCGATTCCATGGCGAATTTCGTCACCGTCGCCTCACTTTGAGCCGGCGATGGCGAATTTCGTCACCGTCGCCTCACTTTGAGCCGGCGGCTGCGCTTGCGGTCGTGGCGGCGCCCGGCGCGTCGTTTACGTGGATGCCGCTCGCGTCCACTACTACATTCGCGCGCTGCACCACGTCGTCGGGCAGCTTCCACCTCTCGCGAAGTCCTTTCAGGGCCAGTTCGTTCACCTTGAGCGTCACAGGCATCACGTTCTCCACCGGGATGCTGGCGGGATCGCGGCCATCGAGTACATCGGCGGCCAGGTTGCCGGCTACCCGGCCGATGGATTGGTAGTCGGCGCCAAGCTCGAAGAGCGCGCCTGAAACGCCACTGGTCGGGATGGACGTGAAAACCGGGATTTGCGCGTTCCTGGCCTTGCTCACGATCAACTCCATTCCACGCGACGCGATCAGGTCGGGGCTCACCCAGATCGCTTGCACGCCGCGGGCCAGCAGCGACGCGGTGGCATCGCCGATTGCAGTGGAGTTTTCGGCGTTGGCCTCAATAAGCGAGATGCCCATCGAAGCGCATTCCTTGCGCGCCAGCGTGGTGGTCACCACGGAATTGGCTTCGGAAGGGTCCCAAACCAAGCCGACACGCTTGAGCGTCGGCAGCATCTGCCGGGCCATCTGAAAGGCTTGCTCAACAGGCGCCAGGCTGCCCACCCCGGTCAAGTAGGGCGGATGGATGAGGTGGTTTTCGCGGCTCACTCCCACGCCCACCGCATAGGGATCGCTCACCAGTGCAAAGAGGTGGTGGCGCGGCGGAGTAGCAAAACGGTTCGCATTGGCGATGGTCTGCAGGCTGACAGTGGAGAAGGAGACGATCAGGTCGAAATTGCTGCTGGTCACTTCTTTGGCGATGGCGTTGCCGGTGCTGATGTCGCCCTGGGCGTTGTACTTGCTGAGGATCATGCGGCCGCCGTCTGCGTAGCCGCGGTCCTTCAGGGCGGCGAGGGCGCCGGTGATGCCGTCGTCGAGGGCAGGGATCGAAATCTGCTGCACCATCGCAACCCGCACCTGGCGGCTCTTGCTCTGGACCTCGACGCGCCGCGAGTCGAGATCGGAATACAGCAAAACCGCCGCTGCACCCACGATCAGCGCGAGGCCGAGGGCAATCTTCTTCAAAGCTGTAAGCATGTGGAGGACCCAAAAAGAGGAAGCGGGGGAAGACCTTGATCACTTACGATATACGGCGGCTCAAAGACGTGGCAAGAGCTTTCTCCGCCTTCGGGGCCTTTGCGCCGAAATGCCAGCCGTGCACTGCACCGGTATTCGCCTTGCTCTCGGCTGATTCAGTGGCACGTGTTCAGTGCTGGCGGCCGGGCAACACAAAGTGCTCGGCGCAACGCGGCTCGTAAGAGTCGCCCGGAACCTTGATGGGGCTGTCGAATGGCGCGGGCTTTCCGTCGATGAGCCGCTGCGAGTAGAGGGCGCGCGCTCCGCAGTTGCAGTAGGCCATGCACTCGGTGATGCTGCCGCCGTAAGCGTTCACCAGCCAGGTCAGGTTCAGCATTTCGCCGAAGGGCAGGGCGCGGAAATCGAGATCGAGCCCCGCGACCAGAACGTCGTGGCCCGCGTCGAGCAGGTACTTGACGAAGAGAAAAAGTTGATCGACGAACTGCCCTTCGTCGATGGCGATGCACTCCACTCGCTTGCCGATCTGCTGCTCGGTGTCGCTAATCGCGCGCAGCACCTCCCAGGGATTCGTCGACTTGAATTCGACGGCGCTCATTTTGCCGCCGCCGTTGGGATTGCGACTTTCTACCACTCCCGGCCCGCCTTTAGTGTCGTCGCTGGGCTTCAGCACCAGGACATATTGTTTGGCGTACTGGCGGCGCATCTCGGCGCGGCGCTGCAGCTCCGCGGTCTTGTTGCTGCGCATAGGTCCCATCATCAGTTCGAGCTTGCCTTGCACGTGCGCGTCTCCCTGTTTGAAAGGAAGGCAGCCTCCCAAAACAAAAAAGCGCGGAGCGCCTTCCGGACTCTCATCATAACGCCATGGAGAGTGCGGAAAACGTGTCGCGGCGTCGCGTTTTTTGATGCTATCTGGAAAAGTGAGGCGCGGCCTTGTTCAGCGCTCGCGCGCAGCCCGCTCGGCCGCATCCACAGCGAACTTCATTACGCCACAGTCGCCGAAGAAACGAACCAAATCGCTGCTCAGGGTGGGCGATTCGACAGGAAGGCGATCCGATTCCTGCGCGTCAACAAGCTGCCGGGCCGGCGCAACGTTTTCCCGCGGTGCGGACGTCATGCGCATCGCGCCGCCGCCCTGGGCATCCAGGATGAGCGCGGTAAGCTTGCGCGCCAGCGGCAGAGGGAAGCTTTCTGCCACGAACACCAGCTTGCCGCGCGTGGTGATCACCACCGGGCCTTCGTTGGTGGAGTAGACCTGCTCCACTGAGCCGTCGTCGGCCGGGGCGGGGTGAGTGGAGGCATTCTCGAGATGGACGCTCGAATACTTGCGGCCAAGGTTCTTTTCGTAGAGCCGCGCGAATACCTGCGCGGAGTCGGCGTTCTTCCACACGGAAAGGTAAAAGAGCCCGATGGAATTCGTGCTGGCCTGCTCGGCCGGGGTGGTGGCAGTGCGCAACTGGCCGGCCCAGTAGAGGCCGCCATCCCATGCAGGAGTCAGGTCACGGGCCGCGTTGTCGCCGCCGAAAAGCTCGGAGATGATGTGCACGTCGAGCTCCCCGATCTGGCCGATGTCGTAGGGCACGTAGAGCGCATCGACAAGGGGATGAATGTTGGGCAGCAGAGGAATGGCCGGGATGCGCTTCTCCTCGTACATGCGCGGGTTGATGATCTCCCAGCTTGAGGTTGGCGGCCGATCGAGCGCCCCCGCAAATGCCGCGTTCTGCCCCTGGTCCATCCAGATATCCTGCTCGAAGCTCAGGCCTTCGCGATAAGGAAACAGCATCGACTCCGAGAGCAGCAGCGGCGCACGGGCCATCACCGGCGAGTCACCGGTGGAGTTCATTTGCCCGCGGACGATGTCCATGACCTCAGGATCCTTGACGAGGCTTTTGCCCAGTGGTTTCAGGATGTAGTCCATCATCACGGCAGTGGCCTGGCCCTCCGCGACGGCGTCGCGCGCCGTGTCCATCTCATCCTTTGCCAAGTGATCCTGATCGCCTGCGGCGTCGTGCGAAACGTCATCCGGCGTCTGGTCGTCCCACTTCTCCAGGTCCGCATGCTGATCCTGCAGGGCATGGGTCAGCTCGTGCGCCATCACCGGCTTTTGCTCGTCGGGATCGACCCAGTCGAGCAGGTTCACGGTCTTGGTTTTGGAGTCGTAGTAAGCCTCGATCTGCTCCTTCAGCAGCACAAGAAGGAAGGGCTTCAGCTCGAAGTCGCGGTCGAGAAGGCCGAACTTCTTGAGCACGATCTCGTCGCGCTCCAGGCGCTTGGCGCCTTGATCCTCGTTAAATTTTTCATCGAGGTAGCTTTCCACGGCGGCGCGGGTGGTCAGTTGGCGCTTTACGGTGCTCTTTACAGGGAGGCCTGTGTCGCCGGCGGCAAACTTGATCAGCTCATCGACCAAGGCGAAGAGTTGCTTCGCCTGTTCGGGCGTTATTTGCGTGGCGGATTTGTCGCTCTGACCCGCTTTCGAAGAGGGTGGCTTCGCCTGGCCGGCTGAGGGACCGGGCGATGCGGGTGCGGGGGCAGTTGGCGGAGTAGGCGTGGGCGAAGACTGAGGCTGCTGCGTCCACACCGGCGCGGCTGCCGCCAAGAACAGCAGAAGAGCACGGAATGCCCAATGCCCGGTCTTTTCCGTCCTCGTGCGCTCGATTCTCATCTGTCCTTCCTGCGACATTCAGTGCGATTCCGGGCTTCGGCCCGGAATTCCGGTATCTGTCTTCAAGGCTATAATCAGGATGCGGTTTGACGCCAAGTTTTAGAGAAAATCCTGCGCCAAATCACGGGAAACTCCCCATGCCAGAGACCGATCTCGCCCAAAATCTTCAGGCTACCGCGCTGGCCGCCATGCTGGAACAAGCGCATACACCACATGAACTTGCCGTTTACCGAGGGGCATTGACCCCTCGAGCATTGGACGCGCCGGAGATGGAAACGGCGGCTCTCGCCTCCGGGGCAGCCATCCACGACCTGGGCTGGATGCGGCGCGTGGCCGTGCGCGGCGCCGACCGCTTCCGCTGGCTGAGCGGGATGGTCACCAACACTGTCAACGACCTTTTCCCCAACACCGGCGCATGGAACCTGGTGCTGAATGCGCAGGGACATATCCAGGGCGACCTCACCGTGTGGCGGGGAGGCGAGGAGCAATCGCCGCAGCGGCGCAGCCCGTCAGGCGCGGGGCCGCAAAGCGGCGACCGCTTGCTGGGAACGCCGTTTGCCGGTGAGTCAGAGCTGGAGCTGGAGATTGCGGCCGATCAGATGGAAAAGCTGCTGGCACACCTCAACCGGTTCATCATCATGGACGATGTGGAACTGGTCGCGCTCGGCGAAGAACAGTTGGGAGAGACCGGCTCGGAGACCGCGATTGGGCTCAGCGGCCCGCAGGCCGGCGAGGTTCTGGAGCGCGTTGGCCTGCCTGTGGTGGGCAGCGCAATGGCGTGCACAAGCGTGGAGTGGAATGGGTGGAACCTGAAGATTCTGCGCACTCACGGCGTGCTCGCGCAGCACTACGAGTTCTGGCTGCCGTCGGCGGGGCTGGCGAAGCTTTGGGCGTGCCTGCGCACCGGCGGAGCAACGCCGGTAGGCTCCGCATCGCTCGAGGCCTTTCGCATCGCCGAAGGGATTCCGGTGTATGGCATCGACATGGTGGAGCGCGACCTGCCGCAGGAGACCTCGCAGATGCGCGCGCTGCACTTTGCCAAGGGCTGCTATCTGGGCCAGGAGATCGTGGAACGCATCCGCTCGCGCGGTAATGTGCACCGGCACCTGCGCCCGCTGGAGCTCGAGGGCCCCGTGCCGGCGCGTGGCGCGGAGTTGACGCTCGAAAACGGATCGGTTGCCGGCGAGATTACCAGCGCTGCCGGGCTGCCGCTTGCGGCTGGGCCGCGTGTGTTTGCGCTGGGCATGATGCGCGGCGAGGCCGAGGAGCGCGGGCAGAGCTTCGGCTACAAGGCGGGAACGATTGCTGGGACCGCGCGCATCCTGGAGTCGCCGCCGAAGCTGAAGCTGGGGCGGACATAGATCGAAGGGCACAACCGGACGGCCCGATGCGGAGGTGCCGCTGGGCGGGATGAGAAACTTGAGAGTATGAGCGATACGCCAAAATTCGAAGTGATCGACCGCCGCAAAATCAAGGCGGAGGAGGAGAGGGAGGGCGCGCAGTCCGCGCCTGAGAAGCGAGATGAAGCGGCGCCCGCCGCCCGGAAAGAGCCTGCTCCCGGGCCGCGCCTCGTGGTGACGGAAGCGCCACGCGAGGAACAAAAGGAAACTGCCAAAGCGGCGGAAGAGCCGGGGCCGATGGACGAATTGCCGCCGGCGCCCACTGCCAAGGAGAGCCACGAACAAAAGACCGCGTACGATGCCTCGGCGCAGCGGCTTGAAGACCTGGTTCGCGCGCAGAATCCGGCCATCGGCCCGCAGCCGCCGGTCACGTTCGAGCACCTGGTGCAGCAGTTCTATGTCACCGCAATGCTGCAAATGGGGGCCGGCACGCAGGAGGGCCAGCGGCCGCGCGTCGACATCATGGGCGCCAAAGCCACCATCGATCTGATGGGAATCCTCGCGGAGAAGACCAAAGGCAATTTGACCTCCGCCGAGGATCGCATGCTGCAGACCGTGCTGTTCGAGGCGCGCATGGCATTTCTTGAATTGACCAACATGATGAGCGTGGCCACTGTGCCGCCGCCGCCACAGCCGGCCAAGAACTGAGAGCTCGCGGCTGGCGGCGGGAGCAACAATATTGCAAGCGACACTCACATTCTTAGGCACGGGAACCTCGATGGGGGTTCCGACGCTGGCCTGCGATTGCGCGGTGTGTACATCGGCCGATCCGCACGACCGCAGGCTGCGGCCCTCGGTGTTGCTCCGCTGGCAGGATGGTGAGAATGCCGCCGAGCGCATCGTCGTCATCGATACCGGGCCGGACTTCCGCGAGCAGGCGCTGCGCCAGCGGCTTAATCACGTGGACGCGGTGTTCTACACCCACGCGCACGCCGACCATATCCTCGGTATGGACGACCTGCGGCCGCTGAGCTTCATCGCCTCAAAGCGCGGCGCGCCCATTCCGCTTTATGCCGATCGCCAGGTGGCGGAGGTTCTGGAGCGGACCTTTGGCTACACCTTTTCGCCGCAATCGAAATATCCCACGCGCGCGCGCGTGCGCCTTGTGCCTCTCGGCGATCACAACCTATTGCATGGCGTCGACTTCATCCGCATTCCGTTGTGGCACGGCGAGCAGGCCATTGTCGGCTATCGCTTCGGCAACGCGGCCTACATGACCGACGTCAGCGCGATTCCCGAGTCAAGCTTCGCCCTGCTTGAAGGCGTTGAGGTGCTGGCCATCTCGGCGCTGCGCCACACGCCGCATCCCAGCCACTCCACGGTCAAGCAGTCGCTCGAGTGGTCGCGGCGCGTCGGTGCCCGGCAAACGTGGTTCACCCACATCTCCCACGACCTGGGCCACGAAGAAACCAACCGCGCGCTGCCTGCTGACGCCAAACTAGCCTACGACGGGCTGAGCGTGCCCGTGACACTATGAGCCCCGGCGCGATCGGCAACGGCCCCATTCGCGAAGCCCAAAGCGGCGCGTCGCGTGACCGCGCGATGCAGGTCTTCCATTCAATTGCGGAAATTCCCCACGGCTTTGGTCCCACGGTGGCGGCGGTCGGTGTTTTCGACGGCGTGCACCTCGGCCATCGCGAGATTCTTGCGGCGGTTGCCGAAGAGGCGCAACAAACGGGCGCGCGCGCGGTGGCCATCACCTTCGATCCGCACCCGGAGCAGTTTCTGCGCCCCGCGCAGGCGCCCCGCCTCATCACGCCTCTCGCCGAGCGGCTGCGGCTGCTGGCGGCGACAGGAATCAATGCAGCGCTGGTTCTCCGGTTCGACGCCGGTCTGGCCCATCTGACCGCGCGCGAATTTGTCGAGCAAATCCTAGTTGGGGCGCTCAGGGTGCAAAGCGTGCATGAGGGGCGCAACTTTCGCTTCGGGCACGGCGCCCTTGCCGGCGTCGGAGAGCTGGCCGCGATGGGCGCGGAACTCGGCTTCGCCGTGCAAGTTCACGAAGCGGTGCGCGTGCGCGGGCTCGAGGTTTCAAGCTCCGCCGTTCGCGCGCTGGTCGCTGCCGGAGACGTTCGTCGCGCGCGCTGGATGCTGGGCCGGCCATTCGCATTGTTTTCCACGCCGGCCTCAGGCCGCGGAATCGGCTCGCGATTGCTGGTGCCCACGGTGAATCTCGCCGCCTGCGACGGTCTGCTGCCGGCTTTCGGCGTTTACGTCACGTGGCTCAAAGTGGATGGGCGCGCGTTTCAGTCGGTGACTAACGTGGGCAACCGGCCGACATTCGGCGAGGCGTCGTTCGCCGTCGAGTCGCACATCCTCAACTTCGAGCCCATCGAGCTTGGCGCGCGCACCGAACTCAAGCTCGAATTTCTGCTGCGCCTTCGCGGCGAAAAGGCCTGGCCGTCGCCGGAAGCGCTGAAGGCGCAAATCATGAAAGACGTGGCGCGAGCCAAGCGCTGTTTCCTGCTGGCCGGCGACGAGTTGGATTGCGGTTGCGGCTCTTTGCCTCGCCGCAGGCCAACCACCCACAGCGCGAGCAGCGCGGCAAGTCCTGCAAGGTCGAGCCACGCGAACCAGTCTCCCCATTTCTGGTAGAGCGTGGAGTCATGGCGTACCGGAACGGTGACCAGCATGGTGACAAGAGTGCCATCGGGGCGGGTCGGTTCCTCGGCGAGAATTCGGCCGCGGTCGTCGCTGGCGGTCATCAGCCCTACCTTGGCGTCACGCACCATGGTGAAGCCATCTTCCACGGCACGCATCAGCGCCAGGTGTCCATGCCAATAGGCATCAACTCCGACGCCCTGATCCCAGGCAGGCACAAGCATGAGCCCGACCTGCTGCTCGGCATAGCGGCGCGACAACTCGGGAAAATCCATGTCGCGGCAGATTTCGATACCGACGTTGCCGGCCGCCTGAGGGGCGTCCAATACGCTCGGCGCACGGTCTTGCTTGTTTGGCCGTGGGCAGGCAAGAACAGAGATTCCTGTGCCCGGCGTGGTGCGGGCTTCCCACGTAGGAACGGGGTAATGCTTGCGGTAGACAGTCTCGATCGCGCCGGTTGCGGAGTAGAGCCGGCCTTCGTTGTAACCCGCGTGATCGGTGACGTGGATGACGCCAAGAAGAATCTGGACATTGGCAGCGCGTGCCGTGCGCTGAAAAAGCGCGTCTACCTGTGGTAAGTGCGAATCGGGAACGAGAGCCGACATTTCAGGAAACAAGACGAACTGCGCGCCACGCGCAGCGAGCGGCTGCACCTGCGAGGCATATTCCTGCAATAGCGCCATGGTGGTTTGAGCGTCCGGAGGGAAGATATTCCGGCCGGCGTGGGTTTCAACCAGGCCCACTACAACCGAGTCATGGGCCGGGGGAGCGTTGTAAAGGCGCGCGAAGCCATAGGTCAAAATGCATGCGTAGTAAACCGCGAGTGCCGTGCCAAATCGCAAACGGGATTTTGCCGGAGCAGCGGCGAGCGCAGCCAGGCCGGCGGGAAACAGGTTGACGGTGAAGCTGATTCCCCATAGGCCGGCAACCGCCGCGAGTTGCAGGACCGGCAGATTCTTCAATTGGGTGTAACCGGTGTTGATGAACGTGCCCTGCGAGAGACTGAAGAGATATTCCGCGGCCACGATGACCACGGGGAAGGAGATCGCGGCGAGCCAGCGACGATTTTTTCGTGCGAAACCTTGATAGAGGACCAAAGCAAATGCGAAGCAGGCCGAGGGAATCAGGATGCTGACCAATTCCAGCCACAGAGGGAATTGGACAGTGTAACGCAGATAGTTCCAGAAGCTGAGGCCGGCGAGCGCATGTGCGGCCAGGGCGGCGGCAAAGGCCTCCCAGACGCGCATTTTGGGCGCGAGGAACAGAATGGGAAGAGGAGCGATCCATACCGGCCACCACATGCGATGAAGGCCGCATGATACGAAATATGCGCCCGCCGTGAACAGGACAGCACATGCGATGACCATTGCGCGACGGAAAGCATTAACGGGCAAGTCCATATAACAACCTCCTCAGGGAACGGTGAATAAGTTCGCGGAATTCGGCCTCTCGCAAATTGAATCGGCCGGCGCGATACAGCATGAGATAGCCGTGCGTGTGCGCCCAAAGCTCGATGGCAAGCTCCCACACGTCTTCCCGCTTCAGACGCTTGAGCTTCATGAGCGCCGCCAGTTCGTCGGCCAGGATGTTGAGCGTCGGCGAGCGGCGCGGGCGAAAGTCAGCCGGATACCTGCGCGCGCCGGGGCGCGGGTGCGAAAAGACATAATCGAAGATTCGCGGATGGGCCAACGCGTAGTCCACGTAGGCGTCCATCATGTGAACTACCTTCGCTTCAAACGAGCGGTGACTCCGCGGCCGGCTGAAGAATCCCGCCAGCTTCTCGAATTCGTTGTCCACGATCTCGCTGAGCATAGCCTCGCGGCTGGCGAAGTGGTGGTAGATGGCCATGGGTGTGATGCCGATCTCGTTGGCGACGCGCCGCATGGTCACCGCCTGCGGGCCTTCCGACTCGAGAAGGCGCAGGGCGTAATCGTAGATCTGCCGGGATGTGGTCTTCTGCTGGCTCACCTATACAGTGTATACCAAGTTGCTATACGGTGTATAGTTTTGCCCAGTCGGAAGAAATCTCCGCGCTGGCAACTTCGCCAGGCCGCATTACTCTCCGTTGTCCTGGAAAGCCGTCTACTGCGCGCGAGGCATCGTCGGCACTTGCGCATTCGCGCGATCCTCGGCCACGCCGTCCTCGTCGCTGGGGAATTGCTCGTCGGGCTTGCCGGCGATGGCAGTGCGCATGAAATCGATCCAGATGGGCAGCGCGGCGGCGGCGCCCGTCTCCTTGTTGCCCAGCGTGTCGCGGTTGTCGAATCCCACCCACACTCCGCAGGTCACCGACGGTGAGAAGCCCAGAAACCACGCGTCAGTAAAGTCGCTCGTCGTTCCGGTTTTGCCCCCGAGCGGATGATTCAACTCTCTGGCCGCGGCGCCAGTGCCGTGGTCGGTCACGTCGCGCAGCAGCGTCATCATGGTGCGCGCGGTCTTCTCGTCGATCACTTCGTTGACGTCCGGCGTTTCCTGCCACAGCGTGATGCCGTCGGCGTTCGAGACCTTGCTGATCAGATGCGGCGCCACGCGAATGCCGTCGTTGGGGAAGACGGCGTACGAGGCCACCTGCTCTTCCAGCGTGATCTCCACTGCGCCCAGAGCCACGGGCAGATACGGCGGAATGTTCGAGGTCACGCCGAAGCGATGCGCCATGTCGATTACCTTGTGGATGCCCACGCGCGAGGCCAGCTTCAGGGCGGGAATGTTGCGCGACTCGGCGAACGCGCTGGCCACGGTCATCGCGCCCTTGAAGTCGTTCTCATAGTTGTGCGGGACGTAGTCGCCAAACCGCACCGGCCCGTCCACGATGATGTCGCTGGGCTTCACTCCGTCTTCAATGGCGGCGGTGTAAACGTAGGGCTTGAAGCTCGAGCCCACCTGGCGCTGGGCCTGCGTGGCGCGGTTAAAGACTGAGGTTGCGTAGTCGCGGCCGCCCACCATGGCCAGCACGTCTCCGCTGGCATTATCGATGGCCAGCAACGCGCCTTGTGCGCCGGAATCCTGCTCCAGCGAAGCGCGGCGAGCGCCCGCTGCTGCGCCCGCCGCCATACGCACATAAATAATGTCGCCCGGCCTGACCAGCGCGTCGCCGTAGCGGATGCCGGTCCATTGCCAATCCTGCTGCAGCAGGACGATCTCCGATCCCGCCTCGCCGGGCGGGCCGATGCGCGCTTCGATCTCCAGCGGCAGCACCCGCGTCACCAGCGCATGGATGGTATCGCCGGGGCCTGCCTGCACCGCCCAGTCGGGATGCCGATAGGCGTCGAGCGTGGCGCCGCCGGCCACCACGTTCTCCAGTCTTCCACGCCATCCGTGGTGGCGCTCATACACGGCCACGCCATCCAGCACGGCGCGGTTGGCCGCCTTCTGCAGGTCCACATCGAGCGTGGTGTCCACGCGAAGCCCGGCCTCGTGAACCTCTTCGCTGCCAAAGCGCTTTTCCAGTTCTTCGCGCACCGCGTCTTCATACCACGGCGCCAACAGGCCCGCGGGCCGCGCCATGTTGAGTCCGAGCGGGCTGGCGCGCGCGGCTTCAGCCTGCGCGTGGGTAATCGCGCCGTCCGACTCCATCTCGCTGAGCACCAGGTTGCGCCGCCGCAGGGCGCGCTCGGGATTGAGAATGGGCGAAAACGCCACCGGCCCCTTGGGCAGCCCGGCAAGAAGCGCCGCTTCAGTCAGCGTCAGGTCCCTGGCGTGCTTTGAAAAGAAATACTCCGATGCGGCTTCGAAGCCGTAGTTGCCGCTGCCCAGGTAAATCTGGTTGCCGTAGAGCGTAAAAATCTGCTCCTTGGTAAAGGCGCGCTCGATCTGGATGGCCAGATACGCCTCCTGCACCTTGCGCATCATGGTGCGGTCTGAGGTGAGAAAAAGATTGCGCGCCAGTTGCATGGTGAGCGTCGAGGCCCCCTGCGCGCGGCCATGCGTGCGCATGTCGTGCCAGAGCGCACCGATCACGCGGAAGACGTTGATGCCCCAGTGCGACGCAAAGTTCTTGTCTTCGATTGAGATCACGGCCTGGCGCAGAACCGGAGCGAAGTCGTCATAGCCAACCACCTGGCGGCGCTCCAGCGCAAACGAGCCGATGATGCGGCCCTTGCGGTCGTAGAGGTCGGTCATGGCGGATGGCCGGTACTTCTCCAGGTCCTGGATCTGGGGCAGGTTGACGGAGTAGACCAGCGTGAGCCCGGCCAGCGAGCCGGTAATTGCTGCCAGCATCACGAGAGCCGCGATGGCGGACCGGCCCGCCAGCTTGCGGCGGCGGCGCGGCAGCAGCGCAGGCCCTTTCCGGGTCCGCTCGCGGTCGCGTTCCCGGGCAAAGGCGCGCGGAGCGAGCTGCTCACCGAGGGTCTTATTGGTAGTGCTTGCCAAGGCGTTCGTGCCTCGCGGGCAAAACTCCGGCGCGCGAGGCCGGAGGAGTGCCTCTAATTAAGAGGCTAGCATTGGATCGATAAGGAAATCCGGTTGCCGCGCAATCGGCGCATTACATTCGATACCGGCGGGAATCCGCGCCTGAATCCCTAAAGAACGGCGCGCGAGCTTGCCATCAACCGTTCTTCGCCTTCAGCAACGCCAGCGCCTGGTTCAGCTGATTGTCGCCGTTCGACTGCGGCATGGGCTCGCCATCGTCCTCAGGCGAAGCGACCACTACGTTCGGAGTGACCGCATCGTCCTGGACTTTCTTGCCGTTCGGCTCGGAATACTTGGCCACAGTCAGCATCAGAGCGGCGCCGTCGGGCAGGTCGATGGTCTTTTGTACCGTGCCTTCACCGAAGGTGCGCTCACCCACCACGTCCCCGCGCTTCAGCTCCTCAATGGCGGCGGCGGTCAGTTCCGGCGCTCCGTATGTGCCGCGGTTCACCAGAACGGCAATCGGCGCATCAGTAAGCCACTGCGTCGGATCGGCACTAAACGTCTGAAGCGGAACCTTCTGGCCTTCGAGCGTTGCCAGCGTTCCCTGCTTGATGAAGAGGTTGGCCAGGCGCAGTCCCTGGCTGGGGTCGTCGCCCGTGGTGTCCCTCAGGTCGAGAAGAATCTTTTTGCTTTTCCCGGCCCCCTTGATACGGGCTGCAATGTCGTCAACGCGGGCCGCGGTCAGCACGCCCGGCTTCAGATAAAGGATGGAAGCATTCTCGTAAAACTGCTCCCCGAGGGGAGGCGAAGCAGGAACGGCGCAGGTGAGCGTGATCTTGTCGGGATCGGGCTTGAAGGGCCGGACCACCGAGACCGTGACCGTGGAGCCGGGCTTTCCGGTCAGCATGAAGCGAACGATCGCCAGCGGCAGGTCGTGGGTCGACTGGCCGTTAATCAGATCGATCACGTCGCCGTCACGCATGTGCTCCTGGTCGGCGGGCGAGCCGGGCAGCACATTCACTACCGTGGCGTAGCCGAAGCGCTTTGAGATGGTCAGTCCCACGCGCGCATTGTCGGTGGCCGAGCGGTCTTTATAGAGCTTGTATTCGGCGGGCGTCAGATAACTGGAATCCGGATCGAGCGAATCCAGCAGGCCCTGCAGCGCGCCTGTGGTCACGTTGGGAATGTTGGGGTCGGTGACGTAGTAGTTCTGAATCTTGCGCAGAACCTCGGCGTAGACGCGCATCTGCTTGTAAGCCGCGTCCTGCTCGTCGCCGGCATGAACACCAAGCCATCCGAACTCTCCGGCCACATAGCCCAGGCCGAGCCCGGCAAAAATGACCACTGAAATGGCGAATACTAAGCGCTTGAAGAATCGGGACACACTCACCACCTGCGCAGCCTCATGGGGAAGACGGCTGCTCACACTCTATAGACGCAATCATACCCCAACCGGCATTCGGACACACGGAACGGAAGGGAAACAAAAGCGTTAGACGGCGCCGGCGCGGGATCCGGCACACAACACACGCTAGGCCAGCACGAAGCCGATGATAAGCCGGTTCCCCGTCGTTGTGCGCTCGTACGCGAGCGTCCCGGCGAATGTCCTCAGCAGGTGCAGGCCCCGGCCTCCGGGAAGCAGCTCATCGATCGAAGATGGCGCGGGAGCTTCCGCGTCGGCTGCCTTGGCTAGTGGGTCAAACGGCGGAGCCTGATCTTCGACAGTGAATTCCAGTTGGCGCTCCGCGGGCGATGTGCAGCTCACCGTCAGGGTGTGGTTCGGCAGACCGTGGTAACCGTGGCGAATCGCGTTCGAAACAGCTTCCTCGAGGCAGAGGTGAATGGCGAACGTGGTTTCGGCGGGAACGGCATATTCGGCAGCAAGAGCTTCCACCCACGGCCACAGCAAAGCCAGATCGCCGAGCTGGCTTCTGAGCGTCAGTCGATGCACGGGCTTTGTTGTGCTCTCTGCGGGCATGGTTGCCGGCGGCCAGGGTGTCGCGCTCATTCAAGCGCCGCCATCGCCGCGGACAGATCGTGGTAAACGGGCAGGATGGAATCGATGCCGCTGGTCTTGAGAACCGATGTCACCAGCTCGTTCGGCCCGAAGAGAACAACCTTGCCGCCACGGCCGAGCACCGCGCGCGAGGGAAACACGATGGAGCTCAAACCCATCGAACCAAGGAACGTGACCTTTTGCAAGTCGATCAGCAGTTTCTTTGCGCTGCCCGTGATCAGATTCATCTTCATATCCACAGCCGCGGCTCCAGCGATGTCCATGCGTCCGTCCAGCTCGATTCTGGTGACGCCATCCAATTCCTGGGTGGAAATCTGCATTGCTTTCTTCCTTTTCGCGTTTATCCGCGGAGGGCGGTTTCCTGCCCCTACTCCGGCCTGGGTTCATTCCGGGTGCGGCGCAATAGCGTGATCGTACCGGCCGAATGTGACAATTCTGTTACAGACATCGAGCATCAGAAGGGCAGATTATCCGTCAGACTGTTGGAGAACGACAGGAACAACTGCGCGCTCTTGCTGATGGGCACAGTAATCTTCGACTGCGCCTTGCCCTCCGCCATCAGTTGAATCTTCAGGGTCTTCCGTTTTTTGGCCTTGAAGTCCTCGCTCACGGTGTTCGAGTCCCACTCCTGTCCGCCGCTCTTGAACGAGACGCGGAATGCCTGCACGCCCGGCGGAACATACAGGTTGTCCAGGCTGGCGGCGTCGCCGGTAATGAAATGCACATAGGGCTGCTTGTTCATCTCCACTGTGAAAGGCAGGCCGGTGGGGAATTTGCCTACGTCGATCTTCAGCCGGCCGCTCTTGTTCGGGTCGAGCTTGTGGGGATCGAAGCTGCCGGGCGTGTTGCTTGCGGGCTGGGTGCTCGCGGCTGCCGGAGCAGGCGTAGAGAGCTTGGCTGGGGCCGGAGTTGGCTCTGAAGCTGCGGTTTGCGGCGCAGGCGTGGGCCCCGGCTTTGGCCCAGGCTTGGTCGAGTTTGACTTTTCCCCTGCAGGCGCCGGCTTTGCCGCCGGAGTTGCAGGCGGAGTGGATGCCGTCGGAGTGAGTGCGGGTGGCGGGGCTTCTTCGGGCGCGGGGGCGGGCAACGGTGTTTGCGTGACCGGCGGCGGCGCGGGAGTTGTAGCAGCCTCCTGCTGCGCCGGAGCCGCTTGCTTGTGGTGCGCGAGCCAGAACCAGCCGCCGGCCGCCACTGCCCCCACTCCGGCAACGGCGAGCAGGATCACGGCGAAGATCGATTCAAACTTCATTGGCCGGGATGGCTGTTTTGCGGCGGGCCTCTGGGCCGGCCGCGGTGCTGCGCTCGCCGCCGCGGCCCCCGGTCCAAGCGTTACGTCGGATCCGCCTGCGGCAGCCGCGGGCGCCGCGTGCATCCCCGTAGCCCCCGAGCGCATGGCGGCCAGGTCCTGCGCCAGCTCTTCGCCGGTCTGATAGCGATCGGCGGGGCTCTTCGCCAGGCACTTGTGAATTATGGCTTCAAGCCGCGCCGGAATGGCCGGATTGAGTTTTGACGGCGGAACGGGCTCGGTGTGCACCACCTTGTAGGAGACCGCCGTCATGGTCTCGCCGGGGAATGGCTGCTCCCCGGTCGCAATCGAGTAAAGAATCACGCCCAGCGAAAACAGATCGGCACGGCCGTCTACGGGTGAGCCAGTAAACTGCTCGGGCGGCATGAATGAAGGCGTGCCCAGCAACTGGCCGGTGGTGGTAATCTCACTCGCCGCCAGCTTGGCGATGCCGAAGTCGGTGATACGCGGCCGCTCGGTGCCGTAAACCTCGCGCGATGTCATGAGGATGTTGGCGGGCTTGATGTCGCGATGAATCACGCCGCGCCGGTGCGCGTAACCGAGTGCCTCGGCAATCTGCCGGCCGATTTCGCAGGCGCGGTCGAGCGTGTACCGCTCGCCCTTCTTCATGGCTTCGGCCAGCGTTCGGCCTTCCACAAATTCCATCACCAGGAACGGCGCGCCTTCGTGCTCGCCCACGTCGAACACGGGCACAATTCCCGGGTGCGTCAGCACGCCCGACGCGCGTGCCTCGCGGTAGAAGCGGGCGCGATATTCCTCGCTCTGAGCGCCTTCGAGCGCCATGGAATGGATGGTCTTGAGAGCGACAATGCGCCCCACGAGAGGGTCGCGGGCCTTAAAGACGCTTCCCATCGCGCCGCGCCCCAGCTCCTCGACAATCTCATACCTTCCAATGACTTTGGGGGCACTCATGGAGTGGATTGTATCAATCCGGTTGAGTGGATTGGCACCCAGAGGCGCATCAAAACTCGGCTGCCCTGATTAGCAAAGCGCGTCCGTGCAGATCGGAGCCCGTGCCGTCGAGACTGACCGCCGAAAGCTCAGAGCTTCTAGCTAGGAGCTAGAAGCTAGAAGCTGCTTTTCGGTACCGCACCACCAGCAGCGTCAGATCGTCTGACTGATGCGCGCCTTTGGTAAAGTCCCGTACCCCATCCAGGATTGCCTGTTGCAAGTCTTCGACGGATGCACCGTTCCTGCCCGCGAGCAGCTTGCCCAATCCCGACACCTCAAGCAGCGCATGGGAGGGGTTCTCCGATTCCGTTACGCCGTCGCTGTAGAGCACCAGGGTGTCATCCGGCTCCAGTTGCAGGCGGTCCGAAGTGTACTCCGCATCGAGAATCAGACCCACGGGGAACGATCCTTCGCTGTAAACTTCGCTCACCTGGCCGCGGCGCAGCAGCAGCGGCGATGGGTGCCCGGCCTTGATGTACTCGAGCATCCCGTCCCGGCCCAGAAGCCCGATGAACATAGTCGCGTAGCGCCCCACCTCCGCGTGCCTGCATAAGAATTTATTGATGTGGTTGAACACCTTCACCGGATCGGCGCCCATCGTCATGCCCGAAAGCGCGCCCTGCAGCATCGTCGTCAGCAGCGCTGCGCCCAGCCCCTTGCCGCTCACGTCGGCGATCAGAATCGCGGTGCGATCCTCGCTCACGGGAACCACGTCGAAGTAGTCGCCCCCCACCTCGTTGCAGGGATAGTGCACGCCGGTCACGGCCATGTGGGGATAGTCGTTCAGGTCGTGCGGCAAGAGCGCCTGCTGGATGGTTCTCGCAATCGACAGCTCCTGCTCCAGCCGCTGCCGCTCGCGTTCACGCTCCACCAGCCTCGCATTGTCCATAATGCTCGCCGCCTGCACGCCAAGCGCGTCCATGATCTGCCGGTCCAGCGCTGAGAACGCCGCAATGCGCCGCGAGTCAAGATAAATCACGCCCAGAAGCTGGCCGCGTTCGTGCTCTGCGCCTGTGTCGGCCGTGGAGCGCGACGAGGCATACAGCGGAATCGCCACCACCGCGCGCAGCCCCTGCACCACCACGCTCTCGGCGGCCTTCAGATCCAGGCCCGCCAGGTTCAGGTCCTCGGTTATCACGCTCGACTGCTTGTCGAGCGCCTGGTGAATTGCTGTCTGGCTTGGGTTGGCCGTCTCCCGCGGCAGGCTCTCGCCCTTGTTGCTGCGCGCCAAATGCACGTGCAGTGCGCCCATCGCATCCGGCTCAATCAGCAGGCCGCGGTCCGCGTGCGTGATCGAGATCGCATGATCCAGCATCGTGCCCAGCACCGAGTCGAGCGGCAGTTGCGAATGCAGAAGCGACGTCGCCTCCAGCAGCAGGTTCAGCTTGCTCAATCCGCCGCCCGCCCCCGTGCCCGTTAAGTCTGAAAGCGTGCCGATGCGCGTCAGCAGGTTGGCCACCGACTCCTGGGGCGCAGGCGCCGCCGCGGCCGTTCCCGCATGAAACACAATCTGGTAGCTGTCGTCGATGCCGAACGTGATCGTGTCGCCGTCGCGCAGCAAATGCTGTTCCACCTTGGCGCCATTCACAAACACGCCGTAGCGGTTGCCGCGATCCTGCAACCGGTACCCGGCGCCCTCGGCAGCAATCGTCGCGCAGCGGCGCGAAATGCGCCCGTCAGAGAGCTGCAGCACGTTGTCGCCTTCGCCCCCGCGCCCGATGTTGAACGGCTCCTGGGCGATGACAACCTTCTCTCGCGTGCTGTCTGGGGCGATGACTTCGAGGACGGCTTGGCTCTGTGGGGAATGTTCGTTCATGGGGTTCGACGTGCGCAAATTCTAGCATGCAGCATCCGCAACACTTGAGCGGAATTGCGCGGCGTCTGAGCCGCGAGTCGAAATCCTCAGTCCGCTCCTGGGCGGACGAAGGACCTGGGCTCTGCTTGTCAGCACTTAAGCTTGTGCGAGCGATCAGCGAGCGGCTGCTCCATGCAGTGGTGGCGGAGGGCAGGATCGAACTGCCGACCTTGGGGTTATGAATCCCACGCTCTAACCATCTGAGCTACTCCGCCGGGAGGGACGCTGGAATTTCCGCGCTAGATTCGATGATACGGGGGCGGCGAAAACAGGTCAAACATCAACCGACGATGGCGCTTTGCGCGCTTTGATCGGGAGCGGCCGAAACCTTGCGCCGCTGTCATCGATCGTCACAATCATTCCGCTCGGCGAGCGCGCGCTTAGCCTCCGGTACGCGCCGCGTACCTGTTTCCCCGGTCCCACGGGTCCCGCTCCTTCGTACGCAAATAGATCACGCTCGGCCTGCTTAGGCCGCGCAACGCAAGCAATTGTGAGAAGTCGCCATCGCTGGTAAGGAGCACGCCATTATGTGCTGCCGCCCACTCCAGCAACTCCGAGTCGGGGGCATCGCCCTTGCCTATATTCCACCAATGGACGGCGGTCATTCCGAAGGATTGAAGGTACTCAACCCAGGCTGGCGTAAGGTTTGAGTCGATCAGGATCATGAGGAGGCCCGGAGTTTACGCGCTAAGTTCCACTTCCTCTTCCTGCGCGCGCCACGCTGCGAACTGCAAAGCTTCCAGCACGTCCTCGCGTTTTATATAAGGGAAATCGCGCAAAACATCCTCGATCGTGTGACCGGCCGCAAGCTGGCTCAGGATCACGCCCACGGTCACTCGGGTCCCTTTGATCCGCGGCTTCCCACCCACAACACCCGGGGTGCTAACGATGCGTTCGAGCCTGTACATGGCGCCCTCCAGCCCGTAAGCCAGACTGAATCTGCAGCTATTCTTTCACAATTCGCGTTCCCGGCGCGCGACAATATCCATCAGCACCCCTTCATTCCGGAGCGCTCTTATGCCGATGCTTTTGCATATCGACTCCAGCCCTCGCGCCTCGTCCGTCTCAAGCCAGCTCAGCGCCGCCTTCGTCGAGCGGTGGCGTCAGCAAAACCCCTCGGGCACTGTCGTCCATCGCAACACGTCCCTCGAAAACGTCCCCTATCTCGACGGCGCAATGGTCGATGCGATGTTCACTCCGGCCGCAGCGCTGACCCTGCAACAAAAGCTGGCCCTCGCATTCTCCGACTCGCTCGTCGATGAGCTTCTTGCCGCCGATGTCATCGTCTTCGGTGTCCCCATGTGGAACCTCTCCATCCCCGCCTCGCTCAAGGCGTGGATCGACCTGGTCGTCCGCGAAGGCCGCACCTTTGCCTTCACCGATCAGGGTGTCGCCCCGCTCCTGCCGCCGGGAAAGAAGGTTTATATATTCACCGCGCGCGGCGGGGCGTACCCGCCCGGGTCGCCAATCCACGCACTCGATTTTCAGGAGCCTTATCTGCGCAGCATTCTCCGTCTCATCGGTCTTACCGACATCGAATTCATCCACGCCGAGCACCAGAGCGAAGATCCTACCTCCGCCGCAGCCGGCCTCGCCCTCGCCGAACATGCGCTGGCTGCGCTGACACGCTGATATCTTTGCAGCGCCTCACCCCTGCTCTCTGATCTCTATTCCCTATTCCCTATTCCCTATTCCCTGCTTGTACACTCGTCTCCATGAGCCCCCTCCGCATCGCCGCCGTCATTCCTGCGCGCCTCGCCTCCACGCGCATGCCGCGCAAGGTGCTGCGCCCCATCGCCGGCCGGCCCATAGTGGAGTGGGTGTGGCGCGCGGCGCATGCAAGCGGACTCATGGACCCGGTCGTCGTCGCCACCGATGCCGAAGAAGTCGCCGAGGCCTGCCGCGCGCGCTCTATTCCCGTCGTGATGACTTCGCCGGACTGTGCCAGCGGAAGCGACCGGGTGAGGGAAGTGGCGCGCAACATCGATGCCGACATCTACGTCAACATCCAGGGCGACGAGCCCACGATCACGCCCGATTTCTTTCCGCCGCTCCTCCAGCTCTTCTCCCGCCCCGAAGTCGAAGTGTCCACGCTCTCCGTCCCCTGCCCGCCGCACGAGTTCACCAATCCCAACGCGGTCAAGGTGGTCACGGCGCTCGACGGCCGCGCGCTTTATTTTTCGCGCTCCACTATCCCTTACGATCGCGACGCAACCGGATTCACCGGCTACCGCAAGCACCTCGGCATCTACGCCTACTGCAAGGCCGCGCTCGAGCGCTTCGCCTCGCTGCCGCCCTCGCCGCTCGAAAAGCTCGAGCGCCTCGAGCAGTTGCGCCTCCTCGAGAACGGCATCGCCATATTCGTCGCCGCCGCTCCCCGCGACACCATCGGCGTCGACACTGAAGAAGACTTGGCGAGGGCCGAGGCGGCGCTCGGGCAGGAGCAGGGAAAGGAATAAACGCCGCGAGTGGCCGCAAGCTGTTCTCTCGCTGAGCGCGACAAGCGATGTGAAGGCTTATGAAGAGAGCCGAATTTGTCTCATTTGTGGAACGCACAATTGAGGAGGTCATCTGCCTCGCAGAGGAGAAGTCTGGCCAGAAGCTGCCTCGGCGGTGTGCGTTCTGCTGGCTCGGACGCTCTTATGAGGTTGTCTCGAATGATGTCGCTGAGAACATTGCTCAGCGTGTCTTCGTAGATGAAGATCACATTTACCCGTGTGTCGACATCGGGGTTGGCGACGTCTTGGACGATGGTACGGTTTTGATTGTCGGCAGTGTGGCGGGCTACCCGCCACGCTCGTTCGGCGCAAATTGGACCGGCCGGATGGGGCCTTTCATTCATATTGTTGGACAGCCATTCTTGAATAGGATGGCGGGAAAACTGAAAAAGTGGCGCGCTGACGAAGCATTCAGCTTCATCACCCCTGCAATGAAGAATCTGAAATAGGCGCTACTTCCCCACCACCAGAATCTGAAACGAGTGCGGAATCATCGGCGGCCTCGGGCCCCGCATGAATGCCGGCGGACCCCCTGCGGACGGCGCTCCGGCTGCGGGCGGCGCTCCACCTGCCGTTGGGCCCGCGGGCGGCGCGGGAGGTGTCGGTTGCGGCGGCACAGCGGGCGTCGGACCATACTCCGCCGTGATCAGGTAAAGATTGCCTGTCTTCGTGTCGAGCGTGATCGTCTTCGCGCGCTGCGGAGTAAAAACGGTCTGCTCCACTGCGAAGTCCGTCGGCGAATTCTCCTTGATCACCGTCAGCGTCCCGTCGCCCTGCGAGCTGAACGCTTCCATCGTCTCGGGATTGAACGTCGTGCCGTCGCATCCCACGCCGATCGGCAAATCGGTGATGATGTGCCCGTCTGCCGCCGAAAGGATGATCATGTTGTTCTTCTCGCGGCATGCTGCAAACAGGATTCCGTTCTTCGCATCGATCGCCAGCCCCGCGCAGCCGCTGCCCTTGCTCGAGAGATCGTACTTGCCCACCATCTTCATCGCGTCGGCATCGATCACCGCGATGGCCGCTTTGTCCACGATATCGACATAAATTCTGCCATGCCCATCCGTCGCGGCCTCCTCCGGCGCACCGCCAATGTTGATCGTGCCCAGGATCGATCCATCCTTGTCGTCGAGCACGGTGATGTTCGGTTCGGAGTGGCTCAGGATATAGAACCGGTGATTGTAAGCGTCGTTCAAATAGCCGTCGGGATTGCCTCCGGTATCGATCTTCTTGATGATCGCGAAGGTCTTCGCGTCAAACATCGTCACTGGTTTCGACGTCGCGAATCCGTGCCCGGTCGCCGTGTCCACCGCTCCGCCGTGTGCGCTGATGCCCGGAATATCCCCCACCTGCGCCAGCGTGTCCAGGTTGAAGACCCCGATATGCCCCGCCGGCCCCGATCGCGCCACGAATAAATTGCGCCCATCCGGGTCAGCCGTCACATAATCGAATCCGCCATCGCCCCCGACAAGTTGAATCTTCTCGACCTGGTAAGGGCCGCTTGTCTGCGCGCCCGCCAACCCGGCAAGCAACGTCAAAACGGCAATCACTGCAACTGCCAACGGCTTCCGCGACATGATGACACTCCCCTGATCGACGCCGCTGATCCGTGCTGCCGTTCCAAACTAAAGCGCACCGCGAGCCGTCGATTCTTCCGCACCTCGAGCATACAACTTCCCTGCGCGACGACGTTTGACACGCGCTGGCAGTTCATTTTGTTGTCGGCGGCGCGCTCGATTACTTGTTGAAGCCGTTCGACAATGCGCGGTTTGAGCGGACACTGGAACGCGCCAGGGAGAGAGTTGCGCTTGGCAGGAATGGGCGGCGGGCCAGGCAAACCTTCGTCATCAAAGCGGCGGGTCAGGTTTCCTTTGTCGCGGCGTCGGAGATCGATTCGATCGAAGCCGCGGACTACTACGTCAGTTTGCTGTCGGAGCCAGAACGTATCTCCTGCGTCGCAGCATGGCAGAACTTGAGCAGGAGCTGGACCAAAGTGCTTTCTGTCGAATTCACTGGTCGGCAATCGTTAAGCTTCAGAAAGTACGGCGCCTGGACCTCAACGCTTCCGGAGAATACGACGTTCTCCTCAATAACGGCGCCAGGCTTCGGCTCAGCCGGCGTTACCGCAAGGAACTCCAATCCCGGCTCGGTATCCAGGAAATGCGCTCGCCGGGTCGTCCAAATGTGGGGCCTGTGAGTTCTTCCACTGAATGAGGGCGCCCCATCCTTCGCCTTTTCCTAGCGAAGGGTGGGGACGCCGAATCCCGGCCCGTACCCTTCCTCTCTGTCAAGCCCCGGAATGTTCACTTCGTCACGCAACCCTCTGAAAACACTCCGAAAATTCCTTCCGCCAACTTTGCATATCATTTAGCCGTTCCGGCGCATACTCAAAACATGATCGTTCCACCTAACTGTTTCGCGATCGCAAACTCAACTCCATGGGAGGGGCAAAATTAAATAAAGAAAAAAATAAAAAATTTTTCACCGAAAAACCAATGTTAACGCCTTTGGAATCAACAAAACAATTTCAAAATCGTCAACAAATTTCGACCAATTTCACCGGGCTCATGAGCCCAACTGGCCAATCCCGACTCCAGAGTGCCGCTCGCACGAAACCTCTGCCTGGCCAACCTGCCAGTCTTTTGAATTGCGCGCAAGATTCGGAGTGCGCGTCGCGCGCCGTTCGGCGACTATGATTTTCATGAACAGCAGTGCACAACTCGCAATGCCGACAATGCTCTCGCAACAACTGGATCTCGAAACCGCATGGAGACAGCTCGCGGCCCGCGATGCGCAGGCGCGCTTCTTCTACGGCGTAACCACAACAGGCGTTTTCTGCCGTCCAAACTGCGCCAGCCGAAGGCCGCTGCGCGCCAACGTGCGCTTCTTCCGCACGGCCGCTGAAGCTGAAGCTGCAGGTTTTCGCCCTTGCAAGCGTTGCCGTCCCACTGCGATTGCATCGAGCAGCCCTTTGGAAAAGATTCGAGGATACATAGAGACGCATCTCGACGAGCCGGTTAGCCTCGAGGATCTCGGTCGCGTCGCGCGCTTGAGTCCGTTCACAGTACAGCGGCTCTTCAAGCGCGAGATGGGCGCGAGTCCGCTCGAATATCGGCGAGCGCTGCGCGCGAGCAAGCTGCGTGGCGCGCTCAAACAGGGAGGACGCGTGACCGATGCGATCTACGACGCTGGATTCGGCTCATCGAGCCGCGCCTACGAAGGCAGCCAGTTGGGCATGACGCCTGCGCGCTTCGCGCAGGGCGGCAAAGGCGAACGCATCGGCTTTGCAACCGCGCAATCGCCGTTCGGCTGGATGATCGTTGGAGCGACAGAGCGCGGATTGTGCTGGCTCTCGCTCGCCGCAAGCAAAGCGGAAGCCGAGCAAAGCCTGCGCGCCGAATTTCCCGCCGCCGAACTGCGCCGCGATCCGCCGCTTTCACGATTTGTCGACGCCGCACTAGCGAGCGTTCGCGAAGGCACAGATCTGGCCCAAAGCCGGGACGGCGCCGAGCGCCTCGACCTGCGCGGAACCGTGTTCCAACTGCGCGTGTGGCAGGCGCTGCGGCAGATTCCGCGCGGCCAGACGCGCAGCTACTCGCAGCTTGCGCGCGACCTGGGCGATCCCAATGCGACGCGCGCCGTGGCTCGCGCCTGCGCCACGAATCGGGTTGCTCTGCTGGTGCCTTGCCATCGTGTAGTCGGTGCTGACGGCTCGCTGACGGGTTATCGCTGGGGCGTGGAACGCAAGCAGAAAGTGCTCGAAGCGGAGAGAAGCTAGCCGTCAGCGATCAGCTCTCGGCTTACAGGTCAATGGAGATAAGTTGGCCGCGTTGCGCGTGACTAAGATGCTCTGTCGGCGACCGCGAGCAATGTCTGAAATTGCGGCGCTTCGGGCTCCTTGTCCACGACGGAGGTTTCAATATGGACGAAGCCGGCCTTCTCGAGCATGGTTTCGAGTTCGGCCTCGCTGAAGCCGAGCCACTCGTCGGCGTAGAGCTCGCGCGCTTCTTCAAATCGGTGGCGAACGAGGTCGAGGATGACGACGCGTCCGCGCGGCTTGAGAATGCGCGCCGCTTCAGCGAGCGCGCGCTCCGGGTGCAGCGCATGGTGCAGCGACTGCGAGAAGAAAACGAGATCGACTTCGCCTATTTCGATCGGGATCTCTTCCATGTCGCCGAGGCGGTGGTCGATGTTCTTGACGCCGTGCCGCAGAGCCTGCTCTCGGCCGACTTCAATCATCTTCGCTGAGCTGTCGACAGCAATCACGCGCGCGGCTCTTTGGGAGAGTAAAAGAGCGAAGCTCCCTTCGCCGGTGCCGAGATCGGCGACGACGAGCGGCGGCATCAGGCGCAACAATGCTTCGGCAAGGCTCTTCCACGATTTGCCGGGAACGTAGTTCCTGCCGAGTCGTCCGGCGACGCTGTCAAAGAACGCGCGCATCTTGTCCTGCCGTTTGCGCAGAACGCGGCGCACCGCTGCGTGGTCGTTGGCGGCTTCGCCAATCTCCGTCTTCGCATTGGCGAGAATCTTATCCAAGAAACTGCGCCCGTCAGGGCCTGAAGGCCGAGATGATTCTGCTCCGATTACGGCACGACTAAAGTCGTCGCCATTCAAAACGCTGGCCTCGGCACTTAGCGCGGCGATCGCACCGCCGTGTCTGCTCACGGCTTCTGAGTTCTCGGTTGGTAGAGATGCGAGCCGGTAGAGGTTGCTCTTTCCGGTGCGGCGATCTTCAACCAAGCCAGCCTGTTTGAGCTGCGAAAGGTGGGTGGAAATCGTACTTTGGCCCATGCCCAGGATCTCCTGCAGCTCGGCGACGGAGAGCTCTTCTCCCTTTAGAAGCAAGAGGATACGCAGCCGATTAGGATCGGCGACGACCTTTAACGTTCTGACGATTGACGCCATACAAGAAATCTGCTACACATCAACATATCACGATGCGACGATAAAAGGAGATTTGAATGGCAACCGCAACCCTCGAAGGAACGAAAACCGGCAAGCTCGAGACCGAATACAAAGTAGCCGACCTGGGCTTGGCCGATTGGGGCCGCAAGGAGATCATCATCGCCGAGCAGGAAATGCCGGGGTTGATGGCGATCCGAAATAAGTACGCGGCGGAGAAGCCTCTGGCAGGCGTGCGCGTGACCGGCTCGCTGCACATGACCATTCAGACGGCGGTGCTGATCGAGACCCTCATGAGCCTGGGCGCTGAGGTGCGATGGGCGAGCTGCAACATTTTTTCGACGCAGGATCATGCAGCAGCGGCGATCGCAGCTGCGGGCGTTCCGGTGTTCGCATGGAAGGGCGAATCGCTGGAGGACTACTGGGACTGCACATACCGCGCGCTCATGCACAAGGGCGGCAAGGGGCCGCAACTCATCGTCGACGACGGCGGCGACGCGACGCTGCTGATTCACAAGGGCTATGAACTTGAAAATGGCGACCGCTGGGTGGACACGCCGAGCGGCAACCACGAAGAACAGGTGATCAAGGACCTGCTCAAGAGGATTTACGTGGAAGATCCCAAGCACTGGCACAACGTGGTGAAAGATTGGCGCGGTGTTTCGGAAGAAACCACGACGGGCGTGCACCGGCTCTACAAGATGATGGAGCAGGGCAAGCTGCTGGTTCCGGCGATCAACGTGAACGATTCGGTGACCAAGTCGAAGTTCGACAACCTTTATGGCTGCCGCGAGTCGCTGGCCGATGGCATCAAGCGCGCGACGGACGTGATGGTGGCGGGCAAGGTTGCGGTGATTTGCGGCTACGGCGATGTCGGCAAGGGTTCATCGCACTCGCTGCGCGGCATGGGCGCGCGCGTGGTGGTTACGGAGATCGACCCCATCAATGCGCTGCAGGCGGCGATGGAAGGATTCGAGGTCGCGACCGTTGAAGATACGCTGGGCCGCGGCGACATCTATGTTTCATGCACGGGCAACACCGACATCATCACGCTCGAACACATGCAAAAGATGAAGGACCAGGCGATCGTCTGCAATATCGGGCACTTCGACAACGAGATTCAGATCGACCGGCTAAACGCCGCGCCGGGCGTGATCAGGACGAACATCAAGCCGCAGGTGGACAAGTACACGTTCCCCGACGGACACTCGATCTTCATCCTGGCCGAGGGGCGGCTGGTGAACCTGGGCTGCGCGACGGGCCATCCGAGCTTTGTGATGTCGAACAGCTTTGCCAACCAGACGCTGGCTCAGATCGACCTTTGGAAGAACCGCGACACCTACAAAGTGAATGTGTACACGCTGCCCAAGAAACTGGACGAGGAGGTAGCCCGGCTGCACCTCGAAAAGATCGGCGTGAAACTGACCAGGCTGACCGAGAAGCAGGCCGACTACATCGGTGTGCCCGTGGAAGGACCGTACAAGGCGGAGAACTACAGGTACTAGTGGTCAGTGAACAGTGATCAGTGATCAGCAAGAAATTGGCTGCCCCATCCTTTTTCGCGCACTTTGTGAGAAGGGGTGGGGCCTCAGTTTTATGGCTGCAATAGGTTGGTGACGCACAAATGAATTCGGCGTTGAGTTTATCGTTCGAGTTGTTTCCGCCGCGGACGCCGGAGGGCTTATCCAGGCTGCCGTCGACTATTGCGCAACTGGCGGCAGTGAAACCGGACTACTTCTCCGTCACCCATGGCGCCGGCGGCTCCGATCAGCAAGGCACCTACGAGACGCTGCTGACGGTCGTCGAGCACTCCGGCATCGAGGTCGCTCCGCACCTCACCTGCGTCGGTTCCACGCGCGCTCATGTTGCGGCGCAGCTCAAACGCTACCGCGAGGCGGGAGTGAAGCGGATCGTGGCGCTGCGCGGCGATCTGCCGGCGACGGCGATGAGCGCCGCGGCGCCGGGCGAGTTCCACTACGCCAACGAACTGGTGAGCTTCATCCGCAAAGAACACGGCAACGCATTCAAAATCGAAGTGGCTGCCTATCCCGAGATGCATCCGCAGGCGGGAAAGCCGAGCGAGGACTTCGAGAATTTTCGCCGCAAGGTGGAGGCGGGCGCGGATGCGGCGCTGACGCAGCTCTTCTACAACGCCGACGCGTACTTCGATTTCGTAGAGCGCTGCGAGAAGGCCGGGATCAAGATTCCGATTGTGCCGGGCATCATGCCGATCACGAGTTATGCCAACATGCTGCGGTTCTGCTCAGGGTGCGGCGCGGATCTGCCGCGGTGGGTGCGGCTGCGCCTGGAGGAGTTGCAGGAGGACAAGCCCGCTCTGCTCGAATTTGGCCTGGCCGTTGTTGCGCGCCTGTGCACAACGCTACTCCGCGGCGGCGCGCCCGGCCTGCACTTCTACACCATCAATCAGGCTGGGCCCACACTGCGGCTGTGGGAAAAACTGCGGTTGCCCGGGCCGGCGTAGTTTTTTGTTCAATCGTGAGTCCTCGTCACCGCGGTCTCAAAACCCAGGTGACTCGATTCCCGTAAAAATCAAAAACGCTGGCTGGGCCTTCTACCGGACGAAGGTGGCTTTCACGCGTTCAGACTGGATGTAATAGGGGATCCAGATGGCGGCTCCGACGACCGCGCCCATCACGTTAAACACGGAAGCGCCGGGGTGAAATTGGATCGCCACGACGTGGTCGATGAGCAACAGGGTGGCGTTGAGCGCCAGGAAAGTGATCATCAGACCCGGGAATACCCTCTTCCTGCGATAGAAGAGATAGTTAAGTGCGATTAGGGCAATGAAGAAAAAGCTGTTGGTGACAGCTTCATAGAGGATGAGGACCGCCAAGCCGGGGTGGATGGAGAGCGTGTGCTGGAACTGGCTTCCATAGAGGACGTGAAGCGTGGAATATATGCCATGGATGCTGCGGAGCGGGGACGTCGCGAGGCCGATGGCGACCAGGATCAGCCATCCGCCGATCCCCTCGAGATCGCTGCCCATGGAGAATGCGGGGACATACGCGGCAGGAGCAGGCGCTGCGAATGGGGCTCCGCAATGGGCACAGACGGACGCGCCTTCTTCGAGCGGAGCAGTGCATTGGGCGCAATTGACCGGCATGATTTGGATTTCTCGAAATGATCCTCGAATCCGCAATGGGTGTCAAACGCGAGGTTGCGCCACTGGCGTGCTGCCAAAGGCGTGCGAATCGGTTTAACCTTTGCGTAGGAGGAAATCGGCCGCATGCCACACCATTGGTTCTCGCTCGTTTCACAGTACAGCAGCGTGGTTGGATTCATGATCGGACTGCCGGTGGTGGCCGGAACATATTATGAATCGATGAAGGCGCGACGCGAGTTAAGGCGCGTCCGAGAGGGCACACTACACAGCCTGAATTGCCTGGAATTCATTGCGGGCGACGGAACCTGCATCAACCTTGTACCGCTGGAGACACTGCACTCGCTACCGCGCGAAGGAGACATTCTATTGCTTCCGGGGGATGGCGTTGGTGCAGCCTCGCGGTTTCTGCCAGGCGCATATCTGGTGGAATCGATCGAACATATATACTCGCCCGCCGAATATAGACGCGCCCGGCCACACGAGGCACGGTTGACCAAGGCCGTAGCCCGGGTGACCGCGCTGAATCCGGCACTGACAACCGGCGATGCGGTCCAGGCTTAGTGGTTCTTGCGCCCGGTGAGGCGGCGCCAGAAGCGCGAGAACGCATTGTGCAGAAGCCGCGTTTGTTCAGCTTTTAGAGCCTGGTAGGATTGCTCGACGTAGACATCGAACTCCGGTGGCCAACCGATCATCGAGCGGCGCTCGGAGTAATCACCCTCAGCCCACCTGGAGAGCAGGGCTTTGTAGCCGACAACGTGGGTGACAAAGTCGAGCAGGCATTGCGGCATTCGCTCTTCGACGATCAGGTGGGCGTTCTCGATGATGATTTTCTCGCGAATGTCGTTGAGGGGCATGAAAATGGTAGTCATCCACAGCGTCCACTCCTTCAAATCTTCGTCGCGGATGGGATGGCACTGCGTCTTGCCTTGCTTGGCAAGCAGTGATTTGTAGGCGATGTTGCCCGCAACGGTCGCCACATAGAGCGGGCCGTAGAACTCGTTGAGACGCTGGTTGACCAGGCGCAAACGGTCGGCGCGGCGGGCCATCATCCGATTGCTCATGAAGGTGACCAGGTAGCCCACAAAGGCCAGCACGATGGTAAGGATGGCTGCATTTTGCAGGGAGTTCGCGCTCAGCAACGATGACGGATCGAAGGTGTCCATAGTACGATCTGCAACCCTCGCGGGAAAGTATACGCGCAAGGCTGGTGGCAGAACTGTGACGCCGGCACGGATTGAGGCCGAGCGTTCCAATTTGTTTCTGCGGTCTGACTGCGGGAATGGGTCTAATCGGCGGGCCCAGCGTCGGCGGCCATCGTGACCATGACGGGCGGATTGCTGGTCAACTGCGTATCCATGATCAGCGCGGTGCGCACTTCGCCCCCGTTAAGAGCGATGCAGACGTGGGCTGCGAGTCGGTACTAGCTGGAGCCGAGATAGATGAAACGGGCGAGAAACAGCGCGGCGATGAGGTAGAGCAGCCAATCCTGGCGACGGACTTTTCCGGCGAACAGGTGCAGAACGGCCCAGGCGATGATGCCGAAGCCGAGGCCGTTGGCGATGGAATAGGTAAGCGGTATGAGAAGGAGTGTGAGAAAGGCAGGTACAGCGACGAGCGGATCGTGCCAGTGAATCTCAGTGATGGCGGCAAGCATGAGTGAGCCAACCAGGATTAGCGCGGGCGCCGTGGCCGCCGGAGGCACGATGCCAATGAACGGCGCGGCGACAAGGGCCAGAATAAATAACAGGCCGGTGACGATGGCGGTGACACCGGAGCGCCCGCCTGCGGCAACGCCGGCGGTGGACTCGACATAGCTCGTCACGGTTGATGTTCCGGCAAGCGAGCCAAATACGGTGGCGGTGGCGTCGGCAAAAAGAATGCGATTCAGGCGCGGAATGGAGTGGTCGGCGCCGATGAGCCCGGCACGCTTGGTGACGGCGACAAGAGTGCCGAGGTTGTCGAAGAGGTCGACGAAGAAGAAAACGAAAATGATTTCGAGTAGACCCTTGTTGATCGCGCCCTTGA
Organism: Occallatibacter sp.; assembly: GCA_050010795.1. Taxonomy (GTDB): domain Bacteria; phylum Acidobacteriota; class Terriglobia; order Terriglobales; family Acidobacteriaceae; genus Telmatobacter. The sequence continues at coordinate 45,954 of JBEKKI010000007.1, read as the reverse complement.
TGTTGAGCTGGAACGCTGTTTGCGTGAGCGCGCCGAAACCACCTGTCGATGGGGTCCAGTGCACCATGCCGAAGCCCCAGGCGATGCCGGTGACGGTGAGAACGCCGATCAGAATCGATCCTTTCACCTTGCGGACCTCGAGCGCGACCATGAGAATGAGGCCGAGGAGCGTGAGGTAGGCAGTGGGATTGCGGATGCTGCCCATGCCGACGAGGGTGTTGGGATCGCGGACAACGATGCCCGCATGTTGGAAGCCGATGAAAGCGATGAAGAGGCCGATACCGCCGGCAACCGCGGCGTAAAGCTGGTGCGGAATGGCGCGCAGGATCATCTGGCGGATGCCGAGCGCTGTGATGGCGAGGAAGATAATGCCCGAAAGAAACACCGCCCCCAACGCCGTTTGCCAGGGCACGTGCATTTTGAGGCAGACGGTGTAGGTGAAATAAGCGTTGAGTCCCATGCCCGGCGCAAGCGCGATTGGATAGCGCGCAACGATTCCCATGAGGATGGAGCCGAAGGCGGCCGAGAGGCATGTGGCCGCAGTGACCGCAGCCAACGGAACGCCGGCATCGTGCAGCACGGCCGGATTAACCAGCACGATGTAGGCCATGGTGAGGAACGTAGTGACTCCGGCAAGGATCTCCGTACGCCAGTTGGTTCCCAGGCGTGCAAATTCGAAGTAAGCTTCGAGTCGCTTGCGCATAAGTGGGTTCTTGTTAGAAAAACACAAAACACGCGCAGATACAAAGCGAATTGCGAACCAGACTTTGCTAGCCTCTCACAGACGAACGGAATTCCTGCGGCGAAGCGGAAGACGAATCCGGAGACGAACCTCGACGCTTAGCTGAGGCTGGACTGTCGCGCGGAACCAGCACCCCCTCGGCCAGTGCCCCCGAGGCAAAGACGATCCAATAAACGTCGAGATATGCGCGATGACTGGTATGCGCCCAGAAGACCGCGGTGACCAGCATGAACGCCGCAAAGAGAAGATAGATCACGGAATCTTTTCGCCAGTGGGCGCGGCGCTTCCACATTCCCCAGATCCCCAACGCCATCATGGGTCCGTAGGAGAGCGCGACGGCAAGATCGATTGCCACTCCGCGGCGGGGGCTGGCCAGCCAGTTGAAGGCGGCGGCATTCTTACGGAACCCGTCGATGATGGTTTGCCGCGGATGCGACCCTATATATTCAAGACCCTTGTGAAGAAACCATCGGTCTGTCAAGGCCTCGCTATCCGACAGCGAAATGAGTTCCTGCTGATCCCGGGGTGTAAGCGCATCGAATGCGTCGGCCTTGCTTAAATCGCTGCTTTCCTTCGGATAATGAGTGAAGAGAAAGCCATTGTTCCCAGCCCAGAGCTCAACTCCGGTCTCCGTGCTCAGCGTCGGGACTCTCATCACGATGGAATTTCGCCAAGCCCAGGGAAGCACTGTCGCGGTCAGAAACAGCGCGCATGCCACGGCGGCCCGTGTTCGGCGTTGCCAAAGCAGCCATACTGGCGCCAGCGCTGCAAAAGGTGCAATGGTCGCGCGCGTCAAAACATCGAGGCCAAGGACCAGGCCAGCAAGCACACCTGTCGACGGTGTGCCTGCCCGCGCTGCCTGCCCGAGAACAAGCACAGCCACGACGGTGAAGAGCGTAAAAAGGCTGGTTTCCTGGAGTGCAGTGTCGTGGAAAACCTAATACGGATACACGGCAGTGATCGCGGCAGCCAGGGTTGCGGTGCGATCGGCGGCCGGTCCGGGGAACAATCGGCACGCAAGCAGGGCGGCGCAGATGGCGATGCATGCGCCGATCGCGGACTGGGCGATCACGACGGGCCAGAATGCTTGATGGCCCAGCGTCAGGCTGGCGAGGAGGATCGGATAGAGGGGAACACGAAATGCCGTCGGTGGACCTCCAACAGCAAACCCCTTACCCGCAGCGATACTCTGAGCCAGGTCGAAAAAGAAGGTGTAGCCGTCGACCCAAAACTTCGCGATGCCGGAGTAATAAAGCCGCGCGCTGATGCGCAGGGCAACTGCCAACGCAGCAAACCAGTACACGGCGCGGGGCAGGTTCAGCTTTGGGAGTCTCAGGGGCATGCGTGCATCGTAAAGCGGCTGGTCCCTATGGTGGGAAGCGCGCATTCGTGGCAGCCTGGTGGAGTCTGACTGCGCGGCCCCCGATTGAGATTCGCCAGCCTCATCGGAGCAGCTTGGCGGCGTCTTTGGCGAAGTAGGTAACAATGAAGTCGGCTCCGGCGCGGCGGAACGAGAGAAGCGCCTCGATCATGGCACGATCGCGATCGAGCCAGCCTTTCTCAAAGGCGGCCTGGAGCATCGAGTACTCGCCGGAAACCTGATAGGCGCCGATGGGGACGCCGAAACGCTCGCGCGCAGCCCGGACGATGTCGAGATACGGCATGCCGGGCTTCATCAGGACCATGTCGGCGCCCTCCTCGATGTCGAGATCGATCTCGCGCAGGGCCTCGCGCAGGTTCGCGCCGTCCATCTGGTAGCTGCGGCGGTCGCCGAATTGCGGCGCGGAGTCTGCGGCCTCGCGGAAGGGGCCGTAGAAGGCGGAGGCGAACTTGGATGCGTAGCTGAGGATCGGCGTCTGGAAGAAGCTCGCGGCGTCGAGAGCGCGGCGAATGGCGGCCACGCGGCCATCCATCATGTCGCTGGGCGCCACGACGTCAGCGCCGGCGCGGGCCTGGCTAACGGCGGTGCGGGCGAGAAGCTCGAGGGTGGAGTCATTGTCGACTTCGAAGTTGCCGCCGCTCTTGACGACCACGCCGCAGTGGCCGTGGCTGGTGTACTCGCAGAGGCAGACGTCGGCGATGAGGACGAGTTTCTTCGCGGCTTCAGATTGCTTGAGTGTGCGAAGGGCCTGCTGGACGATTCCGTTCTCTTCCCATGCTCCAGTGCCCTGATCGTCCTTCGCTTCGGGCAGGCCGAAGAGGAGCAGACCGGCAATGCCGAGGCGAGCCGCTTCTTCAGCTTCGCGGACGGCTTCGTCGACGGAAAGGTTGAAGACGCCGGGCATGGAGCCGACCGGGTTCCGCACGCCTTTACCAGGGCAGATAAAGAGCGGATAGACGAGGTCGCCGGGCTCGATTGTGGTTTCGCGGACCAACGCGCGCAACTGCTCAGTGCGACGCAGGCGCCGCATCCGGTTGGCAGGGAAGGTCATGGATCGATTGTAAGGCAGGGATGAAGCCGCAAGTCGCGGGTCGCCGAGACAAACCGCAGGCGAGCCGGCATGAGAACACGGGGAAGTGGGGGAGGGCTGCCGGTTACAACTGCTCGTAAAGCGTCCAGTTTCGTGAGCCGATGAGGATGATCAGTGTCGCGATGCCCATCGCCAAGCCGAAGGGGAAGAAATGGAAGAGGTTGAGGATGGCGGCGATAATGGCGACGATCCGTCCCCATTGGGTGCGTTCCAACAGGCCCCAGCCGGCTATGGCTGACAGGATGGCCCGGCCCAGCAGAAAGACCCAGGCGAAGCGCAGGAGGGCGGGGAAGAACCACATGTGCGGCATATTGCCGTGCATCCACGGGGCGGAGCCACCCGAGAAAAAGGAGTGCAGAAAGGCTAGGCCTACGAAGCCGAAGATGACAGAAAGGCCTGCATAGACCAGCCATAGGATGCCGAGGACCCTGATCTTGCTGGCGTAGGCTGCCAGGACGTATTCGAAGCCGGGAACCGGGGGCGCGAGCGGCGCCACTGGGCGGTTGCACTGCGGGCAAACTGTCTGCCCGAGATCCAACGTGTGGCCACATCCACTGCAAAACATGGTGCCTCCTTCAAGAGCAGGTCCAGAATTCATGTGTCGTCTTGAGGGCTGTGAAAGGTGGCATTTTCTTGAGGAAAATGCCACTCACCTGCTGTGGTCCTTGGGTACGGCAATTCTGGAACCGCTGTAGTCGCAGTATAGATACGGAGTCAGCGGGCGGAAGGTTCCGGAGGCTGGAAAGGGAGCCGAGAGAAACCAGCTCTCAGGGGCTAAAGCCACGCATTGTTTTTGCCCAAACTGCGGCACGACTGAAGTCGTGCCCTTTCAAAACTTCGCATCGCCCGGGCCTGAAGATGGAATTATTTGGTAGCGGGGGGCGGGAGCTTAATCCAGTGTTCCTCGTGGCGGTTATCACGGAGGACATAGCCCGCGATCCGGCCGGCTGCGTCGCGCTCGAAGATGAGCTGCACGTTATGTGCTCCTGTGGCATCGACAGGGCGGAAGAAAGTGTCGGGCGACTCGGCCTCGAGGCCAACTACATCGCCGCTGGGGCTTCTCTGAAAAAGCTGGTCGCCCTGGCGGAGGATGGTTTCGATGGCATGGCCGTTGGGTTCGCGATATTGGCCGGCGAGCGAGTCGAGCTGTGGAGTGTTGAGCTTGATAGTGGGCGGGCGGAGGGGAACGACGAGGCGCTCGGCAAGGACCTCAGGGTGGGCAGGAATGCGCTGAGCCAGCAGCCACGCTGGTAGATCGGGTTCGTCGTAGGCGCGGGTCCAGCAGTCGTGCGCGAGGCCCTGGTAGATCCAGAGGCGAACGTCGCCGTTGGAGGATTTGAGAGCGTCGTACATGAGTTCGCTCTGGCGTGGGGCGACGGCAGTATCGAGGCTGCCATGAAAGAGCCAGACGGGAGTGTGGCCGACGGCACGAGCGTACTCCAAGAGGAGTGCAGAGACCTGCTGCCACCGGTCGGGCTCGTAGCTCCAGAAGACGCCGCCGGCGGCGATGGCGATGGCGGCCCATTTGCGCGGATGGAGCCGCGCGAGCTCCCAGGCTCCATAGCCGCCCAGGGAGAGGCCGCTGAGATAGGTGCGCGCGGGGTCGCCGTGGAATTCGGCGGACTCCTGGTCGAGCGCGGCCATGGCGAGGTCGAGCATGGCGGGATCTGTCCAGTGGGCGGATTGTGGGCACTGCGGCATGACGATGACGAAGGGCCAGCGGTCAGGGTGGTTGCGGACGGCTTCAGGAAGACCAACCTGCGTTTGCCACATTCCTTCGGAGCCACGCTCACCGCGCCCATGGAGAAAAAGAATGATGGGCCACAGCCTGCCGTCGTCGCGGCGCCAGTCTTCGGGCAAGTAGACCTGAAAGCGATAGGTGATGCCGTTGAGGACGATGCGGCGATTGAGGAATCCCGTGTCCTGGGGCGGCTGTAGCCGGGGAGGCTGAGATTTGGAGGCGGCTCCAAGGGCAATGGCGGGCCATGTTGTACAGGCCAGCGCGACGGCGGTCGCGGAGATGCGAAGCCAACGGGACATGTTGCCAACCATCATAATGAGTCGCGGGCGGGAGGCCGGATGATTTTGTACGCGGCGCGCCGGGCTCGCGGCCGCTGATCCTGCCGATCCTTGCGGAAACCTTACAAATTGCATGCAACAATCGAACCTGCGATGCTGACTGCAGTCATGACGAAATTGCAGGGCGGAGACACACTGGACCACTACCGTCTGGAGGCGGAGGTTTCGCGCAGCGGCATGGCCACACTCTACCGGGCGACCGATGTGCGCAACGGGCGGCAGGTGGCGGTGAAGGTCCCGCATCCGGAGATGGAAGCCGATCCGATTCTGCTGGAGCGGTTCCGGCGCGAGGAAGAGATCGGGCAGGAGATCGACCACCCCGGCGTGGTGAAGACTTACGACGGCGAAGATCGCAGCCGACGGTACATGGTGATCGAGTGGGTCGAGGGCCGCCTGCTGCGCGCGATTCTGAACGAGGAGCGGAAATTACCGGTGGAGCGGGCGGTGGCGCTGACGGTGGCGATTTGCGACGCGTTGGACAATCTGCACAAGCACGGCGTAGTGCACCGCGACCTGAAGCCGGAAAACATCATGGTGGATGCGGAGGACCGCATCAAGATTATCGACTTTGGCATAGCGCTGAAGGAAGATGCGCGTCGGATCACGCAGACGGGTCTGACGCCGGCGCTGGGAACCCCGGACTACATTTCACCCGAGCAGGTAAAGGGCCAGCACGGCGATCAACGCAGCGACGTGTACGCGCTGGGCGCGATCTTGTATGAAATGCTGACCGGACAGCCACCGTTTACGGGACCAAATCCGCTGGCGGTGATGAATGAACGGCTATTGACCGATCCCACTCCGGCGCGCGAGCTGAACGCGGCGATTTCGCCGGAGCTCGAGGAGATCCTGTTTCGCGCGATGGCGCGCGAACCGCGGCATCGCTATGCGACCGCCTCAGAGATGGCATGGGAGCTGGAACACCAGGAGCTGGTGGGAGTGGAAAGCGACGAACGCCGGCCCGTGCGGCTGGGGCGGTTTGCAATCAACCGGCGCAAGATGGCGCTGTACGCCGCGCTGGCGCTGATTCCGGTGCTGGTTTTTTGGGTCATGATGCTGCTGGCGAGGCGGTAAAAGGCCGGCGGCCGAGTCGCGTGGGATCAATTGAAGCTCCTGCCTTAGCGATACGACTCGTCGCTGTGGATGACGAATTCGGGATAGGCTCCGCCGCCGAGCTCGTGCAGGTCCATTCCCATTCGCTCGCCATCGGGATCGACACGGAAAGGTACGAAGCGGTTCAGCAGGGCAAAAAGCAGATAGACAAGCGGGAATATGAATCCGAGCAGAGCGGCGATACCGACGACCTGGGCGAGAAACTGGCCGGGCTGAGGCGCAAAGAGGCCGGCGGCAAGGAGTCCCCAGAGGCCGGCTGCGCCGTGGATGGTGATGGCGCCTGAGGGATCGTCGATGGAGAGCGCCAGCTCGAGCAGCTCGACAAGCAACGGCGTAAAGATGCCGGCTACGACGCCGACGAACAGAGACTCGAGGGGCGTGGCCAACGCAGCGCAGGCGCTCGAGGTGACGAGGCCCGCGAGCCAACCATTTGCGCAGAGGCTGGCGTCAGGCTTGCCGAAGCGAAAACGCGTGACTGAGAAGGTTGCAGCCAGGGCGCCGGAGGCAGCGAGCAACGTGTTGATAGCCGTGCCGGGCAGCGCGGCGAGAGGAGCGTGCATCCAGAGAAGCGCTCCGGCTGTGTTCCAGGCAAGCCATCCGACGAGCGCGAGCATGGAGCCGAAGACGACGTAGACGGCGTTGTGGCCGGGCATGGCGGTGGAGAGGCCTTCGCGCGGGAACTTGCCGCGACGAGGACCGGCGATCCAGACGAGAGCGAGCGCGCTGAGGCCGCCGAGAGCGTGGACGGTGGCGGCGCCTCCTGCGTCGAGGAAGCCGGAGCCGAGCGAGAAGTTCGCGCCGAGGGCGGAAAGCCAGCCGCCGGACCAAATCCAGTGAGCGGCGAGCGGAAAGACGACGGCGGCGAGCACGGCTGCCGATGCATAGCCTGCGGCGAGACGCAAGCGATCAGCTCCGGAGCCCCAGGGCAGCAGGACGGCCATGGCCACGGCGAGGAATTCAAAGAGGAGAGCAAGTTGAGCCTGAGGAGCGGCGGCGCCAAGACCGTGGAGCAGAAACGGACCAAGGCCCAGCACGCTCCAAGATTTGCCGGCGGCATGCAGAACAACGGCGTTGGTTCCCAGCGAGCCTGCAAAGGACGCGCCAACGAAAGCGAAGACGATGATGGCAACGGCAATGAGGGCGAGGTTGCCGAGCATGGCTTGCGCGGCCGAACGCGAGCGGCCGAGGCCGCTGTTGATGAGCGCCACTCCGGCAATCGCCATGGGAGCAAGCAGCAAGAGCCCAAGCGTGAGTGCGACCGCGGCATCGGACATGGGCGGGATCGAAGCGGGAACCGGAACAGGAACGATTGGAGGGATGGCGTTCATGGGCGGCTTGCCCCACGCGGCGGCATATGGCCCCGCACCGCGACCACCAGGCCCATGGCTTCAACCGCCAAACCGCAAAGGACAAACGCCACGCGGCGCGGCATGTCAGGAAATAGCACCAACGCGGCCACAGCCAGAAAGAATCCTGCGGGCATGACGAGCAGTCCGGCGTACTTCATGGTCTTTCCTTTTCGGAAATCCGTTTTCGGTGGGGACGAAGCCCGGTCTCAAGGTCCAATGAAAGAGATTCAGATTGCGAGGATTCTTGAGGCACCACGAAAACGGGCGTAAATCCTGTATGAATTCTAAAGCATTCGATCCGCAAAGCCCGGACGGGCGCTGCGGTTCTCGGGCCAGTTCATAGTGCGGGAGCATGCGGCGGACCTTTATAGATTCCTTTCGCCCCTCGGAAAATAATGGCCTGTGAGCATCCGTCCTGACCGTGCCGGCAGACTTCTTTCGCTGATTCTCGGCATCGTTACCCTTGCCTGTGTCGTGTTGCGGCTCGTCCAGGACGCCGAGCCGCGGTTGTTCCCATCCGGGAGCCACGAATTTCTGGCCGCGTTTTCGCTGGCGGCGATCGCATTCGCTTACCTGGTTTTCCAACTGGCGCATCGGCCCGAGCTCATGGAACTGGCGAAGGCGATCTTGCTGGCGGCGGCCTTTCTTTTCTGGGCGGCGAACCAGTTCTGGCCGAATCTGCCCCAGGCGCCGCTGTTCAACGACATTGCGATCGCGCTTTTTGTTCTGGATGTATTCCTTGTGATCAAGGGCTGGCCGCCGGCGTCGAAGGACGTCGTTTTCCCCGAAAGGGGTGGAGACAACACCGCTCGATTCGAAAAGGGTTGTTGCTGCGGTGGTCATTGTCGGTGGGATGCCGATGGCGTGATGGAAGAGATGAGCGTGGGTGGGTAAGGGATGGCAGCGGCAGTCCGATCGTGACCTTTGACCTGGCGTTCAGGGCAAGTTTGCCGGGGAAGGGCTCCGGCATGATATTTTGGCGGTGACCATTCCAATCTCTGGCGCGTGCGAGGCCGGAGAGCAGCTGGGGTGTAGTCTGCAATCGCACTTGTCACAACCGATTTTCTTTTCAAGCGGTTGCAGAGTTGGATTCCCACAAAAATTTTTCGCGATGTGGCACGGTGGTCTTGATGCGCCCATGCCGTTGGCTGCTATATTGAAATTTCGGGCTTCCCCGCCCCCAGCGTACATTTCTATTGCAGAGCGTTTCTTGTACATCACCCATGTGACCGCAAGCACATACGGCGCATACAAAGACGAAAGTCAAACCGGGAATCGTTCATGGCACAAATCTTCGACCGCAGCTCCAATGCACTGGCCCGCATGAGCCTGGTGTTGACGGGGTTGATTGTCATTGCCCTGGGTGTGACGCTGGACCAACTGCAGCGTTCGCCGTGGGTGACGCGCCAGGGCCAGCGCGCTGACCAGCCAGTGCCTTTCAGTCACAAGCATCATGTGCAGGGACTCGGTCTGCAGTGCCAATACTGCCACACGACGGTGGAGAAATCGAGCTACGCGGGGATTCCGCCAACGCGGACGTGCATGAACTGCCACGCGCAGATCTGGACCAACGCGCAACTGCTGGAGCCGGTGCGGCAAAGCTGGTACACCGGACAATCCATTCCCTGGATCAAGGTGCACGACCTGCCCGACTTCGTCTTCTTTAATCACGAGATTCATGTGAACAAGGGCATCGGGTGCGAGACCTGCCACGGGCGTGTAGACGAGATGCCGCTGATGTACGAGCAGAACACGCTGCAGATGGAGTGGTGCCTGGACTGCCATCGCAATCCGGCGAAGAACCTGCGGCCGACCAGCGAGATCTACAACATGGCGTGGCAAGAGCCGGCCGAGGACCATCCGGTGTGGTGCGCGGCCGTGAATGACAAGGCGGGCGTACCCACGGCGCAGACAGTGAGCTGCACAACGAAAGATCCGACGGGGAATCCGGCGGTGCTGGCGGCGATGACGCCGGAGGCGCTGCTGCGGCCGGCTTCTTTGACCAGCGGTTCCGCAGCGGCCGGCGGATCGGGGACTGCCGAGGCGGTGAATGGGTCCGCGGCGTCGCTTGGGGTGCAAAAGTTCACGAGCCAGGAAGAGCTGGGCATATTCCTCGTTGACCACTACAAGATCCGCACACCGAAAGACCTGACGAGCTGCGAGGTGTGCCACCGATGAGCGGGCGTGCGAGCGACATGGAAAGAAGCGCGACGATGAAGCAAGCGGCAAAAGAGCGCACCGCAAAGGCTAAAGCCCCCGAGTTTTCGGAGCCGGAGCCGGCACGAGCAAACTCGTGCCCTGATACAGGACTCGACAAGAAGCCCGTACCCGAGCCGATGACGCTCGAAGCGGTGCGCCGCGAGCTGAAGGGCGTAAAGGGCAAGAAATTCTGGCGGTCACTCGATGAACTGGCGAACACGCCGGAGTTTCAGGCCGCGGTCGAGCGGGAGTTTCCCTCGGCGACGCAGGAGTGGGTGGACCCGGTTTCGCGGCGCGGCTTCCTTAAGTTGATGGGCGCTTCGATGGCGCTGGCGGGGTTGGCCGGCTGCACGAAGCAGCCCGACGAGCCGATCTATCCCTACATCAAGGCGCCGGAAGATTTGATTCTGGGCAAGCCGATGTACTTTGCCACGGCGCATCCATTCGCCACTGGCGCGGTGCCGCTGCTCGTGAAGAGCGACGAGTTCCGGCCCATCAAGATCGACGGCAACCCCGATCACGCTTACAACCACGGCGGCTCCGATCCGTATTCGCAGGGCACGCTGCTCGACTTATACGATCCCGACCGCTCGCAGCACGTGACGTATCGCGGCGAGAACCGCGAATGGGGCGAATTTGCCGGTGCGCTGCGCGACAAGGTGACTTCGACCAAGGACGGAACGGGAATCTACTTCCTGAGCGCGACGATTTTGTCGCCGACGCTGGCGCGGCAGTGGAAAGAAGTGCAGACGGCGTGGCCGAAGGCGAAGCTGGTGCAGTACGATCCCGCGCTGGCCGGAACGATTTTGACGCAGGGATTCAACGTCCAATATGACCTGAGCGGCGCAGACGCGATCGTTTCGCTGGACGCGGATTTCATTTCGAGCGCCGCTTATCCGGGCTTCCACAAGTTGGTGCGCGACTACGCCGAGCGGCGCAAGAAGCCGGAAAACGGAATGAACCGGCTGTATGCGGTGGAGAGCACGACGACGACCACGGGCATGAAGGCCGAGCACAGGCTGGGATTGCGCGCAAGCGAAGTGCCCGCGTTTGCAGCGGCACTGGCTGCGGCGGTGGGCGTGCCGGGCGTGAGCGCTCCGAGCTACGCGTGGACCAATGAGCAGCAGAAGTTTCTTGCTGCGGTGGCCCAGGATCTGAAGGCGAGCGCAGGAAAGAGCGCTGTGCTGCCGGGACTTTACCAGGATCCATCGGTGGCGGCGCTGGCGGTGGCGATCAACAACGCGCTGGGCAATGTGGGCAAGACGGTTTTTGTTGCGAGCGAGCCGGCGATTCCGATGCCGAGCGATCAGTTGGGCGATTTCAAGGCGCTGGTCGCGGATCTGAACGCCGGCAAGGTGGATTGGCTGGTGATTCTGAACGCCAATCCGATTTACGATGCGCCCGCCGATCTCGATTTCGCCGACGCCTTCAATAAGGCCAACATAGTGGCGCACCTCGGTTCGCATTACAACGAGACCGGACAGCAGTCGCACTGGCATATTCCGGCGGCGCATTATCTGGAGTCGTGGTCGGACGCGCGGGCGTACGACGGAACGGTTTCGATCGTGCAGCCAATGATCGATCCGCTGTACGGCGGGCACACGGCGCACCACGTCTTCCAGGCGCTGCTCAATGAGCCGATGTTGAGCCCGTACGACGCGGTGCGCGAAACGCAGAAGGCGAACATCAAGGGAGATTTTGAAGCGGGCTGGCGCAAGGCCCTGCACGACGGGTGGATTGCGGACACGGCGTACGGCAAAGGCGATGCGGCGAGCGTGAAACTGAGCAGGACTGTTCCGACGCCGACGCCGAAAGATTCGCTGGAGATCATCTTCCGGCCCGATCCAAACATTTACGACGGGCGCTGGAACAACGTTGGCTGGCTGCAGGAGCTGCCCAAGCCGGTGACAAGCCTGAGCTGGGATAACGCGGCCATCATGAGTGGCGCGACGCTGACGAAGCTAGGCCTGGAAGAAGACGACATTGTTGAGCTGTGCGTAGGCGACGGGAAGGTGAAAGCGCCGGTGATTGTGGCGCCGGGACATCCCGACAACTCGGTGACTTGTTACCTGGGCTACGGGCGCGAGTTTGCAGGGCGCGTGGGATCGGGGCAGGGATTCAATGCGTACCTGATCCGCACCACGTGGGCGGCGCTCTATGCCACCGGCTCGATTCGCAAGCTGGAAGGCAAATGGGGCATCGCACTCACGAAGAGCCACTATCAGGATCACCGCGCAAAGTTCCTTGAGGGGCAGGGCAAAGGCAACAACTCACTCGAGGCCGATGAGGCGCTGGGACCGCGCGGCATCATCCGCTACGCGACGCTCGACGACTTCAAGGCCAATCCGAATTTCGCGCATGAAGGCGAACGATACGACACGCCGAGCCGCGACACGTCGCTGTTCCCGAACTGGCCGTACCAGGAAGCCAATGCATGGGCGATGTCGATCGACATGAACAGCTGCACGGGCTGCAATGCGTGCATCGTGAGCTGCTATGCCGAAAACAATATCGCGGTGGTGGGCAAGCAGCAGGTGCGGATCGGGCGCAACATGCAGTGGCTCCGGATCGACACCTATTTCGAGGGCGATTTGTCGGCGCCGCGCGCGCACTTCCAGCCGATGAACTGCCAGCAGTGCGAGAACGCTCCGTGCGAACAGGTTTGCCCGGTGGGCGCCACGGTGCACACGCCTGAAGGCCTGAACATGATGGTCTACAACCGCTGCGTAGGCACGCGCTACTGCTCGAACAACTGCCCCTACAAGGTGCGGCGGTTCAACTTCCTGCTCTACTCGGACTTTGAGACGGAGAGCCTGAAGCTGATGCGTAATCCCGACGTGAGCGTGCGCTCGCGCGGCGTGATGGAGAAGTGCAACTACTGCGTGCAGCGCATCAACGCGGCCAAGATCGAGGCAGACAAGGACAATCGCAACATCCGCGACGGCGAGATTGTGACCGCGTGCCAGCAGGCGTGCCCCGCGGAGGCGATCGTGTTCGGAAATATCAACGATCCGAATAGCAAGGTTTCGAAGCTGCGGGCGCAACAACGCAGCTACCAGGTGATTCCGGACCAGAACGCGCGCCCGCGGACGCAGTACCTGGCCGAGGTTTTGAACCTGAACCAGGAGATTGAGGAGACGCCGGTGGAGTACAAGTCGGCGTAAAAGCAGGGACCAGGGATTAGGGACAAGGGACCAAGGGACCGGGGCCAAAGGAACGACTTGAGCAGAGGTTTTTGAAGAGCAGCGATGGCGACGAAGGAAATAAAACCCAACGACCCCGCGATCGATCCGGCAACCGGAGAATACAGGGTCATCGCGCCGGGACAGACGTTCCGGTCGATCACCGAGAAGATCGCGCGCATTGTGTTGACGCCGCACACGCCGATGGGCTGGTTCGCGCTATTCACATTCACCGGCGGCGGCGCCGTAATGCTGCTCGTGGCGCTGACGTGGCTGTTCCTGAAGGGCGTGGGCATCTGGGCCATCACGCAGCCGGTGGCGTGGGGATTCGCCATCATCAACTTCGTATGGTGGATCGGCATCGGGCACGCTGGGACGCTGATCTCGGCGATTCTGCTTTTGTTCAAGCAAGGCTGGCGGAACTCGATCAGCCGGTTCGCCGAGGCGATGACGATTTTTGCGGTGGCCTGCGCGGCGCTTTTCCCGCTGATCCATGTCGGCCGCCCGTGGCTGGGGTACTGGCTGTTCCCGCTGCCGTTCACCATGACGGTGTGGCCGCAGTTCCGCTCGCCGCTGATGTGGGACGTTTTTGCGGTATCGACCTACGCGACGATCTCGGTGGTGTTCTGGTATGTCGGAATGATTCCGGACCTGGCGACGCTGAGGGACAAAGCGCAGTCGAAGGTTGCGCAGTACTTCTACGGGATGATCAGCCTGGGGTGGCGCGGATCGATCCGGCACTGGATGCGATTTGAGACGGCGTCGCTGCTGCTGGCCGGTTTGGCCACGCCGCTGGTGCTCAGCGTTCACACGGTGATCAGCTTCGATTTCGCGGTAGCCGTTCTGCCGGGCTGGCACACGACGATCTTTCCGCCTTACTTCGTGGCCGGCGCCATCTATTCCGGCTTTGCCATGGTGCTATCGCTGGCGATTCCGCTGCGCAAGTTCTATCACCTGGAGCAGCTTGTCACGGAGCGTCACATCGACAATTGCGGCAAGGTCATGCTGGTGACGGGCTTCATCGTTGCCTACGGCTACGGCATGGAAGCCTTTATGGCGTGGTACTCGGCAAACCACTGGGAGGCGTTCACGTTCTGGAACCGCGCCTTCGGGCCGATGGGGTGGTCGTACTGGGTGCTGGTCACCTGCAACCTGGCGATTCCGTTGACGACGCTGTGGTCGCGCAAGCTGCGCACGAACATTTCTTTCATGTTCGCCATTTCCATCATTGTGAACACGGGCATGTGGTTTGAGCGCTTCGTGATTGTCGTGACCAGCCTGACGCGCGACTTTCTGCCGTCGTCGTGGGGCACCTATCGCGCGACAAAGTGGGATTACATGACCTTCTTCGGCACGATCGGGTTCTTTGTGTTCCTGTTCCTCTTGTTTGTGCGCTTCCTGCCCATGATCCCGATGAACGAGATCCGGATGTTGCTGCCGGGCGCAAAGATCAAGCCCAAGGTGGCGGAGGCTGCAGACTAATGCCAGCGCGCGAAGGAACTTACGGCCTGCTGGCCGAATTCGATACGCCGGGCGACCTGGTGAGGGCCGTGCGGCAGGCGCACGAGGATGGATGGCGCCGCCTGGACTGCTACACGCCCTATCCCGTGGAGGAGGCGGCAGAAGTCCTTCACTGTGTTCGCAACAAGGTGCCGCTCTTGACGCTGATCGGCGGATTGATGGGTGGCGCAGCCATGTTTGCGTTGGAGGCGTGGATTTCGGTGCTCGCCTACCCGCTTGACATTGGAGGGCGCCCGACGTATTCGTGGCCGGCGTTCATTGTGCCGGCGTATGAATGGACAATTCTATGGGCCGGTTTATCGGCTGCGTTCGGCATGCTGGCACTGAACGGTTTGCCCGCGCTCTATCATCCGCTGTTCAACGCGCCCAACTTTCGCGACGGCGCGACGACAGACAAGTTCTTCCTTTGTTTGGAGGCGCTGGACCCGAAGTTCGACCTTGTGGAGGCGAAAGCGTATCTCGAGAAGTTCCATCCGAACTCGGTGGTGGAGGTGGAGTACTGATGAACCACCTCAGAGATCAGGGATCAGGGGTCAGGGATCAGAGAGCGACTCTTGCTCGCAGCATGCAGCGCATCGTGGCAGTCGCGGGGATCTCTGCGTTGCTGCTGATCGCCGGATGCCGGCAGGACATGCAAGACCAGCCGAAGATGGACCCGCAGCGCGGCTCGGACTTTTTTGCCGATCATCGCGGGGCACGGCCGCAGGTGCTGAACACGGTGGCGCGCGGGCAACTCCACGGCGACAGCTACTTCTATACCGGCGTAGTGCAGGGGCCGAACGGCTACAAGCAGGAGCTGGACGAGATGCCCTTCCCGGTAACGATGGAAGTACTGAAGCGCGGGCAGGAGCGGTTCAACATTTACTGCACGCCATGCCACTCGCGCGTGGGCAATGGGCTGGGTGAGATTGTGCAGCGGGGATTCAAGCCGGCCGGCAATCTGCACGACCAGGTACGGATGTCGCAGCCGCTCTCGCACTATTTCTACGTAATGACGCACGGCTACGGCGCCATGCCCGACTACTCGTCGCAATTGCCCCCGGAGGACCGCTGGGCGGTGGCGGCGTATATTCGCGCGCTGCAGCTCAGCCAGGACGCCACGGTGAAAGATGTGCCGGCGGGAATGGACGTCAGAAGCCTGAAGGAGCTGGCCGCGGAACAAGTCCATCCCGAGTACGCACAACCATGGCCGATGCCTTCGACGGCGATCCAGGCAACGGCGCCTGTCGCCGGCGAGGGAACTCCGGGGATGGCTCCGGCCTATCCGGCGAATCCGAAGATTTCGATTCCCGCAAGCAAACCGGCTGCAGCGGGCCAGAAGTAAGGAAGAAAAGGAATGGCTCAGGAACCTCGCGCAATTTCGCACGCCAAGACGCTTCCCGCCGACCTGGGCGCACCCGCGTTTGTTGACGCGTGGCGGACGCGCGCCTTGATGGTGGGCGCGATTTTTTCAGTGATCGCTGTGATTCTGGCGTTTCTTGGACAGGCGCAGGACGGGCTGGGCTGGGATCACCTGCTGCGCGCCTGGACGCTGGGCACGATGGTGACGTGGGGGCTGTGCATCGGCGGCTTGGCCATGCTGATGGTGCAGTACTGCTCGGGCGGCAAGTGGGGCTTGCTGTTGCGGCGGCCGTTTGAGGCCATGAGCCGGACAATGCCGCTGGTGCTTACCTATTGGCTCGCGATCGCCATCTTTATGAAGCGGCTGTACCTGTGGGCGAATTACGCGAGCGACAGCGAGACGGCGACGGCAGTCAGCAAGAATCTAATCACCGAATTCCAGAAGCACTGCATGGATTTCAAGCGGCCCATGCTGAATCCCGTCTCATTCTGGTGGGTGGGCTTGCTGTGCTTCGCCATCTGGGGCTTCTACGCATGGCGGCTGAACACACTGGGCCTGAAGCGCGATACGCAAGGGCCGGAGACGACGCCTTACTGGATCAAGAAGCTCGAAAACTTCAGTGGACCCGGAATTGTGATCTACTCCATCACCATGACCGCAGGCGCCATCTACTGGGTCATGTCGATGGACCCGACGTGGTTTTCGACCGTATACGGCCTGCTCTTCCTGGTGGGTCAGGGGTACGCGGTGCTGGCGTTCGGAATCATCGTGGCCGTTTCGCTTTCGAAGGCTGAACCGTTCAAAACGATCCTGCGCCAGACCGAGCAGCACGACCTGGGCAAGCTGACATTTGCCTTTGTGATGCTGAATATCTACCTGGCTTTCGGACAGTTCCTGATCATCTGGTCGGGCAATCTGCCAGACGAGATCAACTGGTACCTCGATCGCGTCCGCGGGGGCTGGGGCGTAATCATCACGCTCGATTTCATCTTTCACTGGCTGATTCCGTTTACCATGCTGCTCTCGCGCGACCTGAAGCGCAACAAGAAACGGCTGGTGCGGGTGTGCCAATGGATGGTGTTCGCGCGGGCGTTCGACATGTTCTGGCTGATCGAACCGAACTTCAAAGACGCTGCGCGCAACCTGCACTTCAGCTGGGGAATTCTGGAGTACATCGCAGTGCCCGCAGCATTGTTCTGCTTCTGGGTGGCTTATTTCTGCAAACAGCTGAGGATGCGGCCGGTGGTGCAGACGAACGATCCGCATCTCAAGGAGATTCTGGAGCCTGAACATGCCCACGCATAACCAGCCCGATCCCGGGCACGTGCCGGAGAAGCACGAAGTCGACGCGAACCTGGGCTACGAACGCACCGACGCGAACGTGACGGGCATCGTCGTGTTTATCACTGCACTGGCCATATTTGCCGCGGTCACGGGGCTATTGTGCTACGGCATCGGCAAGGTCATCAATGCGCATTTGAACAAAGAAGACGGCCCCAACAGCAAATGGACGAAAACGGTGGATATCCGCCAGCTGGGCAACATGCCGTCGAGCCCCGAAATGCAGAACAAGGTGGCGGAACTGACGCAGACGTTCCCCACGCCTCGGTTACAGACCGATGACGGCAACCAGGACATCGCCAACATGCATGCGCGCGAGAACCTGCTGCTCGATCACTACACGTGGATCGATCAGTCGAAGGGCACGGTCAGAATTCCGATTGAACGCGCCATGCAGTTGATCGCGGAACGCGGGCTGCCAGTAGCACCGAAAGTGGAAACCGAAGCACCGATGATGGGCGACAGCACGCCGACCGTCACCATGCCGCTGACCGACGGATTTGCGCCGACGAGCTTCGAGCAGGAAGAGGCGCAGGAGCGGGCCATCCGGGCGCAACAGCAGGGCGGCCAGTGAAGCAGGGAACAGAGATTAGGGAACCAGGAGTCTAAAGAATGCAGTTGATAGACACAATCCGAAGAAGCTGGCGGGCCGCGGCGGTGGCCACAGCGGGCGCGATTGTGCTGTCGTTGGTTCCCGGAGGTGTGAGCGGGCAGGTTTCGAGCTATGGAGACAAGGAATCGGGAACGGCGAACACAGTGCCGGGAGTGCTGAACGGCGTGGGCATTGACCAGCACCTGAATACGCAGCTACCGCTCAACCTGACGTTTACCGACGATGCAGGCAAGCAGGTGACGCTGGGCAGCTACTTCGGCGAGATTCCGGCGATTCTGGCACTGGTCTACTACCGGTGCCCGATGCTCTGCAGCGAGGAACTTGACGGGCTGACGAGTGCGCTGGAGATGGTACGGTTCGTCCCCGGCAAGGATTTCAACATCGTCGTGGTGAGCATCGACCCCACCGAGGGCACGGACCTGGCCGCGGAAAAGAAACGCACCTACCTGATTCGGTATGGACATCCCGAGACGGCCAACGGGTGGCACTTCCTGACAGGCACGCAGTCGAACATCGATGCGTTGACGCAGGCAGTTGGCTTCCGGTACGTCAAGCTGACGGTTCCGGGGAGCAACCTGACGCAATATGCGCATGCCAGCGCCATTCAGATCGTGACGCCGCAGGGCAGGATCGCCCAGTACTACATGGGTGTGGAGTACTCGCCCAAGGACATGCTGCTGGGGCTTGACGAGGCCTCGTCAAACAAGATTGGGTCACCGGTCGACAACATTCTGACCTACTGCTACCACTACAACCCCGAGACGAACACACACGACTTGATCATTTCGCGGGTGGTGCAGGCAGGCGGGTTGCTCACGCTCCTGCTGCTGGGCGGATTCATGCTGGTCATGTTCCGCCGCGACTCCCGGCATGACGACGTAATCGGACCGGGACCGCACGGGGTACCAAAGAAAGTGAACGGATAAAGGAATGGACCACATCAGCCCAGTACTATGGCAATTCCTCGAGAAGTGGCTGACGCACTTCTCGCTTTTTCCGCCGGAGGCGTCGAAGATCGCCCCGGAGGCGGACGCGCTGTACTTCTTCATGGTCCTGGTGAGCCTGGTTGGACTGACGCTGGTGGTGTTGCTGATCGTGGCCTTCTCCATCCTGTACAACAAGAACCGTCATCCGCAGGCGGTGCAAATCGAGGGATCAACACTTCTTGAAGCCACGTGGACGATCATCCCGTTGGGGCTCTTCCTGGTGATGTTCGTGTGGGGCGCGCTCCTTTACTTCCGCATCTACACACCTCCCGCCAACGCCATGAATATCTACGTGGTGGGCAAGCAGTGGATGTGGAAGATCGAGCATCCGGGCGGCCAACACGAAATCAACATGCTTCATGTGCCCACGGGCCAACCCGTTCAACTCACGATCATCTCGCAGGACGTGTTCCACAGCTTTTCGATTCCGGCTTTCCGAGTGAAGCGTGAAGCGATTCCGGGGCGTTACACGACGGTGTGGTTCGAGGCCACGGAGCCCGGCACCTATCACCTGTTCTGCACGCAGTATTGCGGCACGAACCACTCGCAGATGATTGGCGACGTGATCGTGATGAAGCCCGATGACTTCAAGAAGTGGCTGGCCGGCTCAACGAGCGGGAACTCGCTGGCACAGGACGGTGAGCGCCTCTTTTCCAGCCTGAGCTGCAATGCGTGCCACAACGCGCGGCCCGACGCGCGAGGGCCAAACCTGGTGAATGTGTACAATTCCAATCTCACGCTTTCGACGGGGCAGACCGTAACTGCCGATGACGCCTATCTTCGCCAGTCAATCCTGAACCCGTCGCAATACATCACGCAAGGTTACGCGCCGATCATGCCCACGTACCAGGGTCAAATCAGCGAAGAGGGTGTAATCGCCCTGGTCGAATACATCAAGAATCTCGATTCCGACTATCGCCTGCAGGAAACTCTAAACACCACCGATATACCGCCGAATCAAGAAAAGGCGCCGGGAGCGGGCCAGCAGCCCGCCGCGCAGAAGGAGGTCAAGCCATGAGCGCTGCCACCATCGTCAGTCTTCCCGATCAGTCAACGGCCAGGGTTCCCAAGATGAACTTCCTGACCAAGGAGAATGGCCTGCTGAGCTGGCTGTTAACCAGCGACCACAAGCGGATCGCCACGCTCTACCTGATCTCCATTACGTTTTTCTTTTTCGTTGGCGGCGCGCTGGCGGGACTCATTCGCCTGGAACTGCTGACTCCGCAGAGCGACCTGATGGCGGCGGACACCTATAACAAGGTGTTCTCAATGCACGGCCTCATCATGGTCTTCCTGTTTCTGGTGCCGTCGGTGCCGGCCACCATCGGGAATTTTCTTGTTCCCATGATGGTGGGAGCCAAGGACCTAGCGCTGCCCAAGGTCAACCTCCTCAGCTGGTATCTCTACATCATCGCGGGCGGCATGATGCTCTACACGATGGCGGTAGGTGGCGTTGATACAGGCTGGACCTTCACCACGCCGCTTTCGACCCACTACCTGAACACCCATGTCATTTCGGCTGGCCTGGCGGTGTTTGTAGCCGGATTCAGCTCCATCTTCACGGGGCTGAACTTTGTGGTGACGATCCATAAGATGCGCTGCCCGGGCATGACCTGGTTCCGGCTGCCGCTGTTTATCTGGTCGAATTACGCGGCCAGCATCCTGATGATCCTGGGCACGCCGGTTCTGGCCATCGTGCTGGTGCTGGTCGTCCTCGAGCGCACCCTGCATATCGGCGTTTTTGATCCCGCTAATGGCGGCGACCCGATTCTCTTCCAGCATCTGTTCTGGTTCTACTCGCACCCGGCGGTGTACATCATGATTCTGCCCGGTATGGGCGTGATCAGCGAGGTGGTTTCAACGTTCAGCCGCAAGCGCGTCTTCGGCTACACCGCGGTCGCATTTTCTTCGGTGGCCATCGCGGTCTTCGCTTTCTTTGTGTGGGCCCATCACATGTTCATCATGGGTATCTCGAATTATTCCGCGCTGGTGTTTTCTTTGATGACCATGCTGGTCGCGGTGCCGTCGGCCATCAAGATATTCAACTGGGCCTTCACACTCTATAAAGGATCAATCACCTTTGAGACACCGATGCTTTACGCGTTCGGGTTCATGGGCCTATTCACCATCGGCGGCATGACCGGCGTTTTCCTGGGCGCCACGGGAACCGACATTCACCTCACCGAGACCTACTTTATTGTGGCCCACTTCCACTTCGTCATGGTCGGTGGCATGTTGATGGCGTTCCTCTCGGGCATTCACTTCTGGTGGCCGAAGTGGACAGGGCGCATGTACCCGGAAAAGATCTCGCAACTGGCGGCGCTGACCACGTTCATCGGATTCAATCTGACGTTCTTCCCGCAGTTCATTCTGGGCACGCTGGGCATGCCGCGGCGCTATGCGGCCTATCCGCCGGAGTTCCAGGTACTGAACGTCTTCTCGACCGCGGGCGCAACGGTTCTGGGCGTCGGCTACCTGCTGCCGATTCTCTACTTGACGTGGTCGCTGAAGTACGGCGCCGTCGCCGGAGATAACCCGTGGCAGGCGACTGGACTGGAGTGGCAAACGCAGTCGCCGCCGCTGACGGAGAACTTTGTTGAGCTTCCCATCATGGATCACGAGGCCTACGACTACGATTGGCTCGAGCGCCAGAAGCAGAAAGAGGTAGCCAGTGTCGGATAGCACCGCAATTGCGAACGGCGCGCTGGCGGAGGAGCATCACGAGCATCCATCGTACCAGCGTCACCATTTCGAGACTGTCGATCAACAGTTCGACGCCACGAACTTTGCCATGTGGCTCTTCCTGCTGACCGAAGTCATGTTCTTTGGCGGGCTCTTCATGGCCTACCTGATCATGCGTAATTGGTACTACCCGGCGTTTGTTGAAGGTTCGCACCAGCTGAGCATTTTCTGGGGCACTGCCAATACGGCTGTACTGATTGCCTCGAGCTTCACCATGGCCATGGCCGTCTGGTCCGCGGAGGTGCGCCGCAAGGGCTCGCTTCTACTTTTTTTAAGCCTCACGCTCGTGTTCGGGTTCGTCTTCCTTGGCATCAAAGGCATCGAGTGGCACGAGAAATGGGAGAAGCACCACGTTCCCGGGCTGCACCAGTACAGCATTGCGGCGTTCATCAATCCTGCTTCGGACCCTGAAGTGCACAAGCAGTATCCGGACGACAAGCCGCTGCCAGCCGACATGGCCCAGAAGACCGAAGAATATTTCTTTCTCTATTTCGCCATGACCGGCATGCACGCGCTGCATATGGTGGTGGGCGTCAGCATTCTAATCTTCATGATCTTTCGAGCCAAGGCCGGGGACTACACCTCGGGCCACGTGACATTTGTGGAGAATTTCGGCCTCTACTGGCACTTCGTCGACATCATCTGGATTTATCTCTTCGCGCTGCTATATCTGATCAGCAGACACTCCTGAAGGACGTGAACCGCATGAGCGAACCAACAAAGCACGACGAGCACGAGCATCACATCGTCAGTCCCGCCACTTATGTGGTGATATTCCTCGCATTACTGCTGGGCACGGCGGCAACGGTGGCGGTTTCCTATATCGATCTGGGCGTCTGGAACCCGGTTCTTGCGCTGGCCATCGCCTCCACCAAGATGATTCTGGTGGTGTTGTTCTTCATGCATGTCAAATACAGCACCAAGCTCACCAAGCTGACCGTAGCCTCAGGCGCCTTCCTCTTTCTCGTACTCATCAGCATGACTCTGACGGATTACATGAGCCGGGCTTGGGGGCGGTGGTAGAGAAACAGGGATCAGGTATCAGTGGTCAGGGATCAGTTTTGGACCGCCTAAGGGCGGCCCTTGCTGTTGGGGGCAAGCTCGACCGGCCGTGGTTCAATCGTCCGGCCTTTGGGCTGGTGCGGCCTATGACGGGCGCTTCCCTTTCCCGCAAATTCAATACTGAGGTTTACATCCGCAAGTGCGGCAGTCTCCGCTCGGCTGCAGAGCGAACGATGCGATGATGACGCCACGCGATGTATCGGGGATCACATTAAGCCGCGTTCGCTGCTGTCCTATAATGGGCCACAATCTCATTCCCGGAAGTTGCGTGTTTCGTTGAGCGTTATCCGATGGATTCCGCGCTCATCCCCATTTGAAGATTTTTAGAAAAGGGGAACGCGGATTCGGTTTTCGGAGCCGCGTGACGGATCCAATGTTCAAACGGACGTGCAAGGGCCCTGCCGGCGGCGGGGCAGGGAATCGAGCCAAGGGAGCTGGGCTGCGCGCCGGCCGACTAGCATCGGCTGGTGCAGTGCTCGCCGCCGGGCTCCTGACTTTTCTCGCGCTTGGTCCGGCGGCCGTGGCGCAAAGTTCGAATCCGGCCGCGCAAGCCAATCCCACCCCACAGCGAGCGCCGCAGCCCACCCATATCCCTCCTCGCGTTCTTGAAGCGCAGCGATTTCTTGCGCGGCGCGGGTGGACTGCGAGCCGTGGGGTGCCCCCACGGGCGAGTGCGGTGCGCGACATGGGCGCTCCGCGCTGGAACATTTTTGCAGGCGCCGCAGCTGCAACGGCGCTAGGCACGAGAAACACGTCGACGAGCAACACCTGGCAGCCCCTTGGTCCTGCCGCTGTTCTCACACCGGACTTCGGACTCGTGAGCGGCCGCGTGACCTCGATTGCGCTCGATCCCTCTGACGCGACAGGGAACCGCCTCTACGTGGGAACCACTGGCGGCGGCGTGTGGATGGCGAACAATGCGGGCGCATCGCCGACCTCGGCGATCGTGTTCACGCCGCTCACCGATGCGGTGGCTGCACTAAGCGGAGTTACCGACGCATCCATCAGCATCGGCGCACTCAGCGTGCAACCTGGCGGGACGGGCGTGATCCTCGCCGGCACGGGCGACCCGAACGACGTGCTCGACTCGTACTACGGGGCGGGCATCCTGCGCTCCACAGACGGCGGGAACACCTGGAGCCTGATCGAGCAAACCTCGGACCAGGAAGATTCTCTGAGTATTGAGGACGCGAGCTTTGTGGGACAGGGCTTCGCGGGCTTTGCCTGGAGCACCGTGAATCCGCAGCTCGTAGTGGCCGCGGTTTCAGAGGCCTATGAAGGCACGCTGGTGAATGCCGACTGGCAACTGACATCGTTTGAAGGGCTGTTCTACTCCACCGACAGCGGAACAACATGGCACCTCGCAACCATTACCGATGGCAGCGGCCAGGTGTTGCAGGGTCCGCTCAGTCCTCTGCGCACGCACGGCAACGCAGCCACCGCTGTGGTATGGAACCCTGTGCGGCGGTTATTCGTGGCCGCGGTGCGCGATCACGGCTACTACCAATCGACTGACGGCGTGACTTGGAATCGCCTCGGCGACCAGCCCGGTGCCGGACTTACCACAGATATGTGCCCTCCGAATCCAGGGCGAACAGGCTCCATCGCCTGCCCGATCTATCGCGGCACGTTGGCAGTAAATCCGCAAACCGGAGACACATTTGCATGGACCGTGGACCTGAATAACCAGGACCAGGGCTTGTGGCAGGATCAGTGTGCGATAAGCGGCGGCGTGTGCAGCAACCCGGCGATTACCTTTGGCAAACAATGGAACACGTCGGCGCTCGAGACCGGCACGCTTGAGGGTGCGGCCACCATCGCGGACGGCGACTACAACCTCACGCTGGCGGCGGTTCCCTCGCAGCAGGACACGCTGCTGCTGGCGGGAGTCAACGACTTGTGGAAGTGCAGCCTGGCCATGGGCTGCGCGTGGCGCAACACGACAAACTCCACCACCTGCATGAGCGCGCAGGTGGCCGAGTACCAGCATGCTCTCGAATGGAACACGGCCAATCCGCAGGAAGTGTTTGTGGGCAACGACAGCGGACTCTGGCGATCGATGAACGCGATCGGAGAATCAGGATCGGCATGTTCCGCGAACGATTCCGCGCACTTCCAGAACCTGAACGGCGACCTGGGATCGCTGAGCGAGGTGGTGAGCCTGTCCGAGGTGGTGCAGTCGCCTTACATGCTGATGGCCGGGTTGGGCGTGAATGGAACCGCAGGCGTGAAGAGCTCAACTACAACTGCGGATTGGCCGCAGATCCTCTCGGGCTACGGCGGCCCGGTTGCGGTCGACCCTGTCCAAGGTTCCGAGTGGTTCGTCAATGACCAGCCGGGAGTCGCCATCTACCTTTGTTCGCAATCGGCTCCCTGCACCCCTGCCTCGTTCGGCTCAAGCCCGGTGGTCACCGATGCAGATGTGGGTGGCGACGGCGACACCATGCCCAACCCAGCGACGTTCCTGGTGGATCCGCTGGACAATGCGCAACTGCTGATCGGAACCTGCCGCGTTTGGCGGGGCTCGGCCAACGGCGCCGGCTGGAGCGCAAACAACACCATCAGCCCGATTCTCGCGAGCGCGGCGACGGGCGCCGGCTGTAGCGGGAACGCTCTGATCCGGTCAATGGCCGCCATGCCGCTAGCCTCCGGCGGCGAGGTGATTTACGTTGGCATGTACGGCAGCGCAAGCAATGGCGCGAACCTGCCCGGCCATGTTCTGAGCGCAGACTTCGATCCCTCGTCGAATGCCGCCCCAGTGTGGAACGATCTCACGCTGAATCCCGTTGCAAACGATTCCCACACGCTCAATGCGTACGGCCTCGACATCTCCAGCGTCGTTATCGACAGCCACGATGCCACAGGCAACACGATCTATGTGACCGTCGAAGGATTCGAGAGCGCGGGCGAGAGAGTACAGACTGTGTACCGCTCGACGAACGGCGGAGCAACATGGAACACCATCACGGCTGACCTGCCGGACGCCCCTGTAAACAGCCTCGCGGTCGACCCGCAAAATGCCAACACGGTTTATGCGGCAACCGACGTAGGAGTGTACTTCACCACCGAGGTGGCGAGCTGCGCGCAAGCGCTCTCGAATTGCTGGTCGGTGTTTGGCTCCGGATTGCCCAGCGCGCCGGCAGTTGCTCTCAGCGCCGCGCCCGCCTCGGCCTCTGAGCCGGTATTGGTGGCAGCCACGTATGGTCGAGGCATTTGGGAGACTCAGCTATGGAGCGCGGGAACGGGTCTGACAACCGCAACGGCAATTCCGTCGAGTTTGACGTTCCCCAGTCAAGCGTTTGGCACTGCCGGCAATGCGTTGAGCGTGACGCTTGAGAACACGGGAAGCCTGGCGCTGGCGGTCACGTCGATCGCGATGAGCGGGAGCTTCAGCGAGAGCGACAGCTGCGCGAACACGAGTGTGCCCGTAGGCGGAAGCTGCACGATCGATGTGACGTTCACGCCGCAGGCTACCGGGCCACTGAGTGGCAAAATGACCATCTACGCCAACGTTTATGGCGGGCAACTGACAGTCGATCTGACCGGGACGGGCGCGGCGGCGGGAGTGGTCATGCTGACGCCGTCGACCCTCGACTTCAGCCAGGTGGAGGTGGGAGTGACCTCAACGCCGCTCCAGGTGACCGCTGCCAACAACGGACCGGCGCCAATTCCAATGGCCAGCTTGTACATCACGCCGCCGTTCGTCATTTCGAGCAACTCCTGCGGCACAACCAGCCTGGCGGCGAACTCCACCTGCCAATTGCAGGTGGAATTCAAGCCTACGCAGGCCGGTCCGGCGTCGGGCATGCTCACCTTGACCGACGGAGCGGGCACGCAAACGGTCGACTTGAGCGGGACGGGCGAGGCTCCGCCGACTGACGTGCTGAATCCCACTTCGCTTCCATTTCCGGCGACGCCGGTTGGACAGCTTTCGGCACCCTTGCCGGTGACGATCACAAACTCCGGCGGCGTGCCCCTGACGTCGATCTCCGTTTCGGCGAGCGCGCAGTTCCGGGAGACGAACACGTGCGGGACACAACTGGCGGCGGGAGCGGTGTGCACCGTCAACGTGACCTTCACTCCTACCCAGGCGAGCGCGGTCGCCGGGACGCTGACGATCACGGACGCGGTGCAGACGCAGACCGTGGCTTTAAGCGGAACCGGGCTCGCGCCGCCGGCATTCAGCGTGAGCCCATCGAGTCTCGTCTTTATCAATCAGTTGCCGGGCGTGGCGAGCGCGCCGCAAACGATCACCATCGGCAACACCGGCGGTTCACCAATGGCAAACGTCGCATTCCAGATTACCGGCGCCGCGGCTAGGAACTACTCGATCACCGTAACCACATGCGGAGCGATGCTCGATAACGGCAGCAGTTGTACGGCGCAGATCGTGTTTACGCCGTCCGCGACGGGCACTATTGCGGCCACGCTTGCGGTGTCATCGTCGACCTCTGGAGTGGCGCCGGCGACGGTGCAGTTAAACGGGTCGGGGCAGCTTTCGACCGGCCTGGCTACGAACCCGTCGCAGATCGCTTTTGCGGTGGTTGCGGCAGGACAATCGAGCACGGCGCAGGCGGTGACTGTGACCAACTCGAGCGGGTACGAGATTGGATCGCTTTCGCTCGCGGCAAACGCACCATTCAGCATCGCACAAAACACCTGCACCGGCAGCCTTGCCGCGGGGGCGAACTGCACCGCTTCAGTGGTCTTCCAACCCAGTTCCGGAGGGGCCTCGTCCGGCGCGCTCACGGTGAGTTCCTCAGCCGTCGCGACGCCTGCAACCGTTGCGCTTTCGGGAACCGGATTCGACTTCACTGTTGGAATCACGGGCCCGGTCAGCCAGACCGTGGCGAGCGGCCAGCAGGCAAGGTACACCGTGGTGATCTCGCCCGCCGGCTCCGGCGGAACATTCAACTTTACCTGCGGGACGCTGCCCACGAATGCGCTATGCCTGTTCAATCCGTCGACTGAAACCGTCAGCGCGGGCGTGCAGGGCAACGTTGAGGTGCAAATCTCCACCGGCAACGGGTCGACGGCGCGCCTTGAAAGATCGAGTCCAAACCAGACGGGTTTCTGGCGCGCGCTGCCATTGATCTGCGGACTGCTGGCGCTTCCGCTTGCCGTCTCGAGGCGCCGCAAACTCTGGCTGCTGGTGGTGTTGCTGGTGGTTATTGCCGGAGGCGTTTCCAGTTGCACCAGCTCCGGCGGCGGAACGGGCGGCACTGGCGGCCAGGGCAACGGCTCCAAAACGCCACCAGGGACATACACAATTCCCGTCAACGTCACTTCGATGGGGATCACGCATCAGGTGAGCGTGACGCTGATGGTCGACTGAGTGCGTACGGAGCACGTGGCGCGCACGCCGAGGAAAGGAGATAAGTTAGGACCGGATATACTGAGTCTTCGACGGCCGATCAGGGCATCCGCGCCGAGTCAGCGCAAACAAAGAAAACAGGCGAGAAGGAATGGCAGCGAAAGTAACCCCGGAAGACGTGGAGCGAGTGGCCGAGCTGGCGCATCTGGAGCTCGCGCCGGAAGAGACCGAGCGCATGCTTCGCGATCTGAACGCCATCCTCGACTACGTGGCCGAGCTGAATGAGCTGGATACATCGAACGTGGCGCCGCTCGCGCAGGTGAGCGAACTCGGGAGCGATGCCACCGATGAGCCACGGGCCGACCGGGTAGAACCCTCGCTGAAACGGGATGTTGTGATGACGCAGGCGCCGGAGACGAACCAGGTGTTTTTCAAAGTGCCAAAAGTGATTGAGAGATAGGGAACAGGGAACAGGGAACAGGGAACAGGGAACAGGGAACAGGGAACAGGGAACAGGGAACAGGGAACAGGGAACAGGGAACAGGGAACAGGGAACAGGGAACAGGGAACAGAGAGGCGTTCTTGGTCAGCGAAGCCAAATCAGCTGAAAAGTACGTGGAGAAGCCGAAGACGCTGGCTGCGCTGCGCGCAGAGATCGCGAGCGGGCGCACGAAGGCTGCGGAGCTGGCCGCCGGATACTACGAGCGCATCGAGACGCTCAACCCGCGGCTGAACGTCTTCCTGAGCCTGACCAAGGAGCGCGCGCTTGAGCAGGCCGCGCGGATCGACGCATTGGCCGCGAAGGGTGGCCCGTTGCCTCCGCTGGCCGGGGTTCCCATGGGCATCAAGGACGTGCTGGTGGTTGAGGGCGCGCCGTCGACAGCGGGCTCCAAAATTCTTCAAGGCTACTGTCCACCCTACGACTGTACTGCCGTAGCAAGGCTGGAAGCGGCAGGTGCGGTGCTGCTGGGAAAGACGAATTGCGATGAATTTGCCATGGGCTCGTCGAACGAGAACTCCGCTTACGGGCCGGTGCGCAATCCCGTCGATCCAGAGCGGGTTCCCGGCGGTTCGAGCGGCGGATCGGCCGCGGCGGTGGCGGCCAACCTGGCCGTGGCCACGCTTGGAACAGACACGGGTGGTTCAATTCGACAGCCAGCCAGTTTTTGTGGTGTGGTGGGCGTGTTACCCACCTACGGACGCGTCTCGCGCTACGGGCTTATCGCCTTCGCCTCCTCGCTCGATCGCATCGGACCGCTCGCCGGGAACGTGCGCGACGCCGCAGCGATACTGGGCGTGATCGCCGGCCACGACCCGAAGGACGCCACCAGCTCGCCGGCACCGGTCGCAGATTACGCTTCCGAGAGCGAAAAGCCCGTAGCAGGGCTGCGCATCGGGGTTCCCGCAGAATACTTCGGCGAGGGTCTCGATCCCGAGGTGCGCGCGGCCATCGAGAAAGGCATCGGCGCGCTCGAGGCGGCCGGGTGCACGGTAAAGCCGATCTCGCTGCCTCATACGAAATACGCGGTACCGACCTACTACCTGGTGGCGACGGCCGAGGCCAGCGCCAATCTGGCGCGCTTTGACGGCGTGCGCTACGGTTACCGTTCGCCCAACTCCGCGACACTCTCCGACATGTACTCGCACTCGCGCGATGAGGGATTTGGCGCCGAGGTCAAGCGACGCATTTTCCTTGGAACCTATGCGCTGTCGGCGGGCTACTACGATGCGTACTATCTGAAAGCGCAGAAAGTTCGCCGTTTGTTGGCCGAAGAGTTTCTACGCGCCTTTGCCGAAGTGGATGCCATCGTGACGCCGACTTCGCCATTCCCCGCGTTTAAGCTCGGCGAAAAAACGGGCGATCCGCTGGCCATGTATCTGGCCGACATCTATACGGTAACAGCCAGTCTGGCCGGTATTTGCGGAGTCTCGGTGCCCTGCGGAACGACGAAGGCGGGACTGCCGGTGGGGATGCAGGTACTTGCCCGTCACTTTGGCGAAGGCACCGCGTTTCGCGTGGCGCGAGCAGTTGAAGCTACAGGAATTTAGGAGTACGGGGCCATGAGCAAGGGTGCGGCTTTTGCGGTTGCGGTATTGGCGGTATCGGCAGGGGTTGGCTTATTTGCGCGAGCGGCGGAACACAAAACGCACAGCGTGATTCTGGGAGCGGTGAAAAGCGTGCCTTATTCCAAGGCCGGCGACCCGGCCAGCGCTGCCGCTGGGGAAAATATTCTCAAGATCCGTGCCCTCCTGGTCGACGGTGTGCTCAAGGAGTGGACCACGGGCGACGCGCATGAGGTGACGGATCGCAGCTTCGTGGTGCGTCGCGTGATCCGGCTCAACGATGCTTTGCCCGGCGACAAACCGGGCCCGGGCACAAAGCTGGAGCGATGGGTTTGGCAGCGCGGGCCGTGGCTGCTGGTGGAGCGCGCCACCGGCCGTGTGACCGCGCTCCACTTGCCCGACTACGACCCCAGCGTGAGCCAGGTCAGTTGGTTCCGCGACTTTGCCGCATACTGCGGCCTGACCGCCAGCGGCAAGAGCCTCTATGCCGTGGTGGCGCAGGTTGCCGCACGCAAGGCGATTCTGGCCAAAAAGCTCGCGGCTTTCGACGCGAAGAATTACCCCGACCCGGTCTGCGCGGCACCCGACTGGCAGCGCGAGCCTCTGCGCATCACATTTCATCCCACGGGCAGCGATGCGGTAAGCTACGACATCGTCCCCGGCTCGGCGGTGCTGGTTGAGGACACGGGCGACGAGGACAAGACGCCGGAGGCAGCGCCGGCAAAGTAGGGCGCCAGCGGGTCGGCAAGTCAGCAAGTCAGCGGGTCAGCACGAGAGCGCATCGGCGCGCTTGGTCGGCAAGGGAATGGAGTTTCTAGAAGAACTTTTACGGCTAGCTGAGGCCGCGCATGGACATCTGTGCGCGGGACAGGTCCTGGGTGTGCGCATGGCCCTTCTGGGACTGAAGCGCCTGGGTTTTGAGGGCCGCCCGCACGGGCCAGATCGCAAACGTCTGGTCACCTTCGTCGAGATCGATCGCTGCGCCACCGACGCCATTGCGCTGGTGACCGGATGCCGCCTGGGCAAACGCGCGCTTAAATTTCGGGACTGGGGCAAGATGGCGGCGACATTTGTCGATCTCTCGTCGGGCCGCGCCATCCGGATCGTGGCCCTTGAAAACGCTCGCGAACTCGCCGACCGGCACGATCCACACCTGGAGACAAAGAGCCGGCGCCAGCTCGAGGCCTATCGAGAATTGCCGGATGCGCAGCTGTTCAGCGAGCAGTGGGTTCGCATCAACATCGCTCCCGAAGATTTGCCGGGACACTCGGGAGCGCGCATTGTTTGTGCGCGATGCGGCGAGGGAGTGAACTTTGGCCGCGTGACTGCTGTCAGCGGAGAATTGCTTTGCCTGACCTGTGCCCGGCCCGAGCTTCGCTATTGGGAGCCGACTGCGCCGAAGGAGTAAAGTCGGAGCACGATCATCAGCGCCGTTCTTCCTTCCACCAATGCCAGAGAACCCACAGCATAAAGCTGACGGCGACGCTTACAGGAATGAGCCATAGCGTCTGCTCATGAATTTCGATCGTCACAGAAACTGACCCTCATTTCGCTTGCCTCGCGTGTGGGCGACAACGGCTCCACGCGCCGCAAGACCGCGTGCTTTCAGATGACGCCCGTTTCTGTAAGGAAGGGGTAGCTGATTTGTAAGGGGTCTATAAAGGCCCGGGGGTTCGTGTGCACGGCTCCCGGCAGTGACGCACCGCCTTGACATCGAAGTGGCCGCACATTTCTTATCTATGGAGGTATTCTTTCGGCATTCCGGGCGGAATGAACGAGGCGCGAACTGCCTCGTTGCGTTCGGCTGCCAGCGGGAATACTGTGTCGAACAGGAAGTATGCGGCAGTAGGGCTGTGTGACGCGTGCGGGCAGGGCGGAAATCCGCGACAAGCCCCCGGTGAGCTAGCCCTCCTTCCAAAGCCTGGGCCAGAGTAGGACCGAGGCCCGGGACCTTTCCCGGAGACAAATTTTCTTGTCAGGTGCCGGCTGAGATGGTCCGGTGAGCCTGCGCCCGAAGCCGCTGAGCACCGGCGGCGAAGGCAAGTAAGGGATGCGAGCCGAGGATGAATCCAGAGACGAGTTTTGCAATATGGGTGGCTGCGCCGCCGGCAGGAGGAGCGGGCGGCTTCTCCATGCTTCTTCCCATCCTGCTGTTTCTACCGTTGCTCTATCTGCTCATGATCCGGCCGCAACAAAAGCGGCAAAAGCAGTGGCAGCAGATGCTGGCCAATATCAAGTCCGGCGACAAGATCACGACGGCTGGGGGCATCCGCGGCACCATCCTCTCCATCAAGGACGATTCAATCGTGATTCGCGTGGCCCCGGACAACCTGAAACTGGAAGTGGCCAAGAGCGCGATTGCTTCGGTCACCACCGAGGAGGGCACTTCAAAGTCATAAGGGGCCCCGGGCCTCCTGGCTATTTGACGAGTGAATCGAAACGATGAAAAAAGATCTCAAAAACAAAATTGCTCTGATCATCGCGGTTCTTCTGATCTGCCTGTATGGAATCTTCGGGGTTCCGTCGGGGATCAGCGGCAAGGCATTACTGGCTGCCATATCCAACCGGATTCATCTTGGCCTCGATTTGCAGGGCGGGGCTCACCTCATTCTGCAGGTGCAGGTGTCGGAGGCTGTGAATGCCGAGACCGACAATTCGATCCAGGAGATCCAGCAGGATTTGAAGAAGGGGAACCTGGCCGTCTCGCAAGTGTACAAGCCGGATCCGAACAAGCCTGATGTGATTCGCATCGAGGGCGCGAATCAGGCACAGTCCGACGCCATCAACTCGCTGCTCAGCGGCGCGAAATATGCCAACGAGTATGACGTGTCCGGCGGATCAGACAACCCGTGGACGCTGACGATGAAGCAGCCGTACGAGAGCGATCTCGACAAGCGAACGGTCGACGAAGCGATTGAGACCATTCGTGACCGCGTGGATGCGTTGGGCGTGAGCGAACCGCTCATCCAGGAGTACGGCCTGGGCGCAAACCAGATTCTGGTGGAGCTGCCGGGTATCAGCGACCTGGACCAGGTGAAGAACGTGATCAAGTCCACGGCACGGCTTGAGATTCACGCCGTCGATGGCGGTCCGTTCCCCGACGAGCAGGCGGCGATGGCCAGCGTGAACAACGTCCTGCCGCCCGATGAAGAGATTCTTGCGACCTCCGGGGCACTGGCGGGGTCAAGCGGTACCAGCTACTACATTCTTGAGCGCACCTCCATCGTGGCCGGCAGCGATTTCCGCTCCGCCCAGCCGGGCATGAATTCAAACACCGGTCAAAGAACGGTGAATTTCACTCTTACCGACGAAGCCGGCGACAAGTTCTGGAACTATACGAGCGCCAACGTGGGCCGAGACATGGCAGTGGTGATGGGCGGCGCCGTACGGAGCGTTGCCGTCATCAAGAGTGCCATTCGCGACAGCGGCCTCATTGAAGGATCGTTCAGCCAGAACGAGGTCATGGAACTCTCGAAGCTGCTACGGACTGGCGCGCTGCCCGCCTCATTGAATTACATCGAGGCCAGCACCGTGGGCGCGACGCTGGGCGCCGATTCCATCCGCAAGGGCGTCACGGCAGCCATTGTCGGCATCGTCGTCGTCATGGCCTTCATGCTCATTTACTACAAAGGCTCAGGCATCAACGCCGATCTTGCATTGATCTTTAACCTGATCATTCTGCTGGGGATTATGGGACTCTCTGCCGCGATTTCAAGCGCTTCCGGCGGCGGAGGCTTGGTGCTCACTCTCACCTTGCCCGGCATTGCCGGTGTCATTTTGACCATCGGTATGGGCGTGGACTCGAATGTTCTAATCTTTGAGCGCATCCGCGAAGAGATTCGCGCCGGCAAGGCGGCGTCGGCGGCGGTGGATCAGGGCTTCGCGCGGGCGTGGGTCACGATCCTTGACACCCACGTGACGACGATTGTTTCGGCGGCGATTCTCTTTATGTTCGGCACCGGTCCGGTGAAGGGCTTTGCCACTACCCTGACCGTGGGTCTTGCGGCCAACCTGTTTACGGCCGTGTTTGTTTCGCGCGTGATCTTCGAGGCGCATTTGAACAAGCTGAAAACTGGCGAGATGGTGTCGATTTAATCAAAGATCAGAGATCAGGGAGCTCGGGGCTGGAAGCTGAGAGCTGAAAGCTGAAGGCTCAAAAGAAGGGAAGAGAAGAAGTGGAATTCTTTCGCAACCCAAGTGTGAACTGGCTGGGATGGAAGTGGTACTTCCTGGCCTTTTCCATGATTTTCAGCGTGGCCGGCATTATCAAGATGAGCTGGAACTGGGAGCACCCGGTCGGGGGGATGCGCAGCCCGGTTCCGCTGGGTGTGGATTTTCGCGGCGGCACGCAGGTGGACGTACAGTTTGCGCAGCCGCCGGACATCACTGCCCTACGCCGCGCCATTGACGCAGCGGGCGTAAAAGACGCGAGCATCCAGGTCTTCGGCGAGGCGGCGAATCATGAGGTACTCATCAGCCTGCCCGAACAGACTAACGAGGCCGCGCTTGACGTGGGCCGCCAGGAGATCGAATCGGCGCTGCAGGCTCACTACAACAATTACTTCAACCCCAACACGGGGGTGAAGGTGGATGTGGTAGGCCCCACGGTGGGCCATCAGCTGGAAAAGCAGGCCACCCTGGCCACGCTGTACTCCATGGCGGGCATGCTCATCTACCTCTGGTTCCGTTTCCAGCTGATCTACGGTGTGGCGGCAGTTGTGGCTTGCTTCCATGACACGCTGATCACCGTCGGCGCATTTGCTCTGACCGGCCGGGAGATCAGCCTGACCGTCATCGCCGCCATCCTTACGCTGGTGGGCTATTCAATGAACGACACCATCGTCGTTTTCGACCGCATCCGTGAGAATCTGCGCATCAGCCGCCGCGATGCCTTGCCCGATTTGGTTAACCGGAGCATCAACCAGACACTGAGCCGGACCGTGCTGACGTCGGGGCTGACCTTTCTGACCGTTCTTTCGCTATTCATCTTCGGCGGCCAGGTGCTGAATGGATTCTCTTTCGCGCTCGTGGTCGGCATCCTCATCGGAACCTACTCATCAATCGCCATAGCCGCCCCGATGCTGGTGGCCTGGCAGGAATACCGCGCAGGAAAAGGCAAGTCCCCCTCCCTGCCGGCTGCAAGACGGTCAAAGGCCTGAAGGCGCATGGAAACACGGCTCAAATTCGGTACCCTCATTCAATGGAATGCCTTTGTGGCATGGGTGTGCCGGAACAGCCTTTGGGCTGCTTTGTACTGGTACATTGGGTACTTGAAAACTGCACCATTTTTGCAGCACTCTTTGCAGTGGGAGTGCAGTTCTGATAAGGTTTACTCGCTCCTTTTCGGGCGTTTTGTCGTCGGGAACAATTCCCCCTCCCGTGGTGTCTAAAATAGGAGTAACGAAACCCGATCTCCGAGGCAGGCTATGTTTGAAGACTCCACATTCGAATCCAGCAAAAGGATCAAGACCAAGAGCGGCCGTTGGATGTTATTGACCGGCGGCATCAATCTCTCGATCCTCGTTCTGCTGGTCCTGATTCCGCTGATCTATCCTGAGGCGCTGCCGAGCGCGCTGATGGCGACCATTTTGACTGTGCCACCCCCTCCACCTCCGCCTCCTCCGCCACCGCCGCCGCCAGAGGTGCACGTGGTGCATGTGCAGTCGGAGATGATGAATAATCAGTTGACCGCGCCAACGAAGATTCCGAAGAACATTGCGATGGTTTCGTCAAAGGAAGCGCCGCCATCGAACTTCGGCGTTGCCGGCATGGAAGGCATGGGCGGCACCAGCGGTGTCATGGGCAGCTTCTTCGGCAGCGGAAATGCCCCCAAGGTACAGGCAGCAGCTCCAAAGAAGGTGAACATTTCAGCCGGAGTTGCAGTGGGCATGCTGATTCAAAAGATCACACCCAACTATCCGCCCATCGCCAAGGCGGCCCGGGTGCAGGGCACCGTGGTGCTGCAGGCCACGATCTCGAAGGGGGGAACAATCGAAAATCTGAAGGTGGTGAGCGGGCCGGCCATGTTGCAGCAGGCGGCGGTAGAAGCCGTGAGACAGTGGCGCTACCGGCCTTACCTGCTCAACAACGAGCCCGTCGAGGTCGAAACGACCGTGAACGTCATCTTCACCCTGGGTGGGTGATAGAATTTCCGGCTCCCTGCCGAACGGTTGGCAAGGAGCATTGCTTTTGACGCGAATGCGAATTCCCAAAGGGTCGCATTCCATGCAACCGCCCGCGGCAGCGGGTTCAATAAGTCCACAAGAATTTCCGTAGGAGGAACGATTCAGTGATTCTCGCTCAGGTCGCACATTTCGCTTCGCACGCAGTCAACAGTCTGGCCATGTTCCAGGAAGAAGGGCAGACCGTTGGCTTTAGCCCCATGCAACTTTGGGCTCACATGGCATGGATGGCCCGCACCGTGGCCATCATCCTGTTTATTGAGTCGGTCTGGTCACTGGCCGTGATGATCGACCGTTACCTTTACTTCTCCGCCGCCCGCAAGCAGTCGCGCGAGTTCGCACCCAAGGTTGCCGGCGCCCTGAAGGAAAGCAAGCTTGAGGAAGCCATCAAGATTGCCGACCGCAACAAGAAGTCGCATCTGGCCGAGGTTGTCACGGCCGGTCTGCAGGAATTTCGCGTCTCGTCTGGCACCGCCACGGATGAAACCATCGCCAGCGCGGGCCGCGCCCTGGAGCGCGCCGAGGCCATTGTGCACGCCAAGCTGAAGAGAGGCCTGGCGGTTCTGGCCACCATCGGCGCCACGGCTCCGTTCGTCGGACTGTTTGGCACCGTCGTCGGCATTCTGCACGCGTTCGACGCCATCGCCACCCAGAAGATCGCCGGCATCGGCGCCGTCGCGGGCGGCATCTCCGAGGCCTTGGTTACCACAGCGTTCGGCCTGCTCGTGGCCGTCCCCGCCGTCATGGCCTTCAACTATTTCACTGGACGTGTCGAGGCTTTCGACGTGGAGATGGATAACTCCTCGAGTGAGCTGATCGACTACTTCATCAAGCAGAGCCACAAGCGCTAAGAGCGAAGCGGCTTGGCCCGGGCGAGAATTTCGCCGGGCGGCGGGAGCCGAATCTCCTCCGCCCGGCGGTCTGAAACTCGCGCAAGTTGCTTCGATTTCGAGCAAGGCCGGACCGGTTCCGGCAGAAAATTCAAACGCACGGAGCCCACGAAAATGGGAATTGTAGTTCGCGACGAAGGCAAAAAGGTCAATTCCAACATCAACATTACCCCCATGGCGGACGTGATGCTGGTGCTGCTCATCATCTTCATGGTCATCACGCCCATGCTGCAGAACAAGGTCGCCATCGACCTGGCCAGGGTGGAGAACCCTACCAACATGCCTGACGCCGACAAAGAGGACGCGGTGGTTGTCGCTGTCACTCGCGACGGCGCGGTGTACCTCGGCCAGAACAAGGTCGATCCCTCGCAGTTGGGCAGCCTGGTGAGGGATAAGCTGGCGGACAAGACCGACAAAACGATCTATGTTCGCGCCGATGCACGCGCGCAGTTCAAGGTGGTGGAGGACGCCATCGACGATG
Source organism: Occallatibacter sp. (assembly GCA_050010795.1). Lineage (GTDB taxonomy): Bacteria > Acidobacteriota > Terriglobia > Terriglobales > Acidobacteriaceae > Telmatobacter. Next base: position 8,281 of record JBEKKI010000007.1, on the reverse strand, counting down.
TGCGCACAGCAGGTGTTGAAGAAGTCGGTCTGCTGACGCAGAAGCGCGAGGGCAATCAGATAGGCGGCGAGTGAAGCCGCCGCGGGATTGCCTGCTGACGAAATTTTGAGGAAACGAGGAGTTTAAGCCATGGCAATGTCTATGGGCGGGGCTGGCAGCAGCATGTCTGACATCAATATCACCCCGATGATTGACATTCTTTTAGTGTTGTTGATCATCTTTATGGTCATCGTGCCGGTGACCCCCAAGGGCCTGGATGCCCTGGTGCCCCAGCCGCCCAAGAATCCGCAGCAGCAGCAACAGCCGAACGACCGCACGATCGTGGTCCAGGTTCTTTATCGCCCCGGCCAGAGCCCGGCGTACAAGATCAATGACACCGACGTGCTGCACTCCGATTTGCAGGCCAAGCTGACTGAGATTTACGCCAACCGCGCTGAGCGCGTGATGTTTGTGAAGGGCGACGACAATGTGAACTTCGCCTATATCGCCGATGTCATCGATATCGGCAAGGCCGCGAACGTGGATCACATCGGGCTGATGACGCCGAAGATTCAGGCCGGCCAGTAGGCTTGACAGTGTCCGGAGGCATTTGATCCGGACACGAGGAAGAGTACAATTTTTTTGCCCTGGTTGCGGCACGTTTCGGCCGCATCCGGCTGCTGAGTTTCCAGGCACGGCCTGCAGGCCCAAGCCTGAAGGAGAAGGATACTAACATGAATGGAACCGCACGATTTTGGGCGCTCGCGGTGACTTTGACAGGCATGGTCCTGGGCATGAGCGGATGTAACCAGCTCATGGCCCGCGATCAGTTAAATAAAGGGTGCGAAGCCTACAAGAGCGGTCACTACGATGAGGCGATCGAGCATTTCCAAAAAGCCACGGAGCTCGATCCGAAACTGCCCATGGCAAAGACCTATCTGGCCACCGCGTTGGCCCAGAATGTTGCCCCGGGAGTGACGACGCCCGACAACATGAATACTGCCAACCAAGCCATCAACATCTTCAAGCAGGTTCTTGGCACCAACCCGAACGACATCAACAGCATGAAGCAGATTGCGGGCATCTATTTCAATGTGAAGGAGCTGGACCAGGCCGAGGACTGGCAGAAGAAGGTCCTGGATGTCGATCCCAAGGATCCCGAGGCGGCATACACGATCGGCGTGATCGACTGGACCAAGGCGCATGAGAACAAGCTGAAGGCGCTGCAGGATGCCGGCCTGAACGATGACGGTAAGGGCAACGTGAAGGCGCCGAAGAAGGTGATGGAGCCGCTCGCCCAGCAAAATGCGCCGCTGGTCGAAGAGGGCCTGAAGTATCTGACCGTCGCGGTCGACAATCGCCCCAACTATGACGACGCCATGCAGTACCTGAACCTGATTTACCGCAACAAAGCCGACGTGGACTTCGGTAACGCTGCAGCGGTGAATGACGATCTGGCGTTGGCGCAGCAGTGGACCGACAAGGCGATGGGCACGCGCAAGATCAACGAAGAGAAGAAGAACGCAACGCCTGGCGGCATCACCATCGATAACAGCGGCCAGATGCACTAGAGCGGTACGATCCATGCGGCGAGAGTTGGCAACGGCCTCTGCTCCTGGCGGAGGCCGTTTTTCTTGAGCCCGATTTCATCATCACCCGAGGTGAATGTTGATCAAGCTTGTCTGCACCACTCGAATTGTCGCGTTTCTTTCGGCCTGCCTGCCCGTCTGTGCCGTTCCGGTGCTCGGGCAACCTGGCCAATCGAGCCCTGGCGAAGCTTCCCATCCATCTGCGATGCATGCTGCCCAGTCGACCGGCGGACTCGTAGCGACCGACGATTTTGAAACGCTCGAAGTGACGGTTTGCGGAGATTCCGTGATCCACGTAACCGCGAGGCCGGCCGGCGCTCCGCCCGCCAGCGAGGTTCAGCCCTGGATGGTTGCAAAGGCCGACACGTGCCTCGGCGCCGCCTTCCGATTCAGTGACGCGAACGGCAGAACAAGCATCACCACGGCACGGCTTACCGTTTCGTTGTCGGAAATGGGCGGCAACCTGAGCGTCCGTGCTGCCGGGGGCGGCGAGCTGCTGCACGAACGGGCGAACCTTCCGCGCACCTACGGTCCCTCCGAGGCGCACGGGCTATTCCATATCGAAGACCGCTTCGGTCCCGACGCAACCGAGGCGCTTTACGGACTCGGCCAGCACCAGAGCGGAATGTTCAATTACCGCGGCAGCGTCGTCGAACTAGGGCAGAACAACACCGACGTTGCGATCCCGCTCGTGGTGTCGAGCAAAGGGTACGCCATCCTGTGGAACACGGCCTCATTCAGCTATTTCGACAACCGCTTTCCGCTGGAGTTGAACCTGGAATCGATGGCCGCGCCCGAGATCGATTACTACATTCTTTACGGGCCTGAGATGGACAGCATCATCCACGAGTACCGGTCCCTGACCGGCCATGTCCCCCTCTTTCCGGAATGGGCCTATGGATTCTTTCAGTCAAAGGACCGCTACAAGACGCAGGCCGAGATCCTCTCCATCGCGGCCGAGTATCGCACGCGCCACATACCTATCGACGCCATCGTCCAGGATTGGTTCTGGTGGAAGAACGGCGGCAAGGGCGACCCGGTCTTCAACTCCGGGTACACGGACGTGCCCGGCGAGCTGAAAACGCTCCACGACGAGCACATCCACGCCATGATCTCGGCCTGGGCCATGATGGACTCGACAAGCGAGAACTTCAAACTGATGGTCGAGAAGGGCTTTGCAATCGACGATGCCCAGGTTTATGACCCCACGAATCCCGCCGCCGGAGACTTCTTCTGGAACCAGTTTGTGGGCAAGCTATTTGCGCAAGGTTGGGATGCCTTCTGGCTCGACAGCAGTGAGCCCGAGGAGGCGTGGCCCCATCTGGGTGACGCAATTCTCCGCGACAAGCAGCTCCAAATCGGCAGCGGCCTGGAATACACGAACGCATTTCCGCTGGAGCACACGGGAAACGTGGCAGAGCATTGGAAGCAGGCCGACCCAGGCAAGCGCGTCTTCCTGCTCACTCGCTCGGCGTTCATGGGGCAGCAGCGCAATGGCGCCACAGTCTGGTCGGGCGATGTCTACAGCAGCTGGTGGGCGTTGCGCCGCCAGGTGCCGGGGGGCCTGAACTTTGCGCTTTCAGGGTATCCCTACTGGACTACAGACATCGGCGGCTATCATCCCCTTTTTAACGGGCAAGCCGACCAGCCGGAATACCAGGAGCTTTACGCGCGCTGGTTCGAGTACGGAGCCTTCTGCCCCGTCTTCCGCACCCACGGCCACCGCGACCACAACGAGCTGTGGGTTTACGATAAGGTCTTTCCCGCGCTTTTGGCGGTCGACCGGCTGCGCTACCGGCTGCTGCCTTACGTCTACTCGCTGGCGTGGAAGGTGACGAGCGAGGATTACACCATCCAGCGCCCGCTTGTGATGGACTTCCGCGAAGATAGCGCCACATGGGAGATCGGCGACCAGTTCATGTTCGGGCCCGACCTGATGGTGAGCCCGGTGCTGACCGAACACTCGACATTCCGGCCGGTTTACCTGCCCGCCGGGGCGAACTGGTACGACTTTTGGACCGGGGAGCGCGCCGAGGGCCGCTCGACGATCCTGGCGCCGGCTCCGCTCGATCGCATTCCACTGGATGTGCGCGCGGGATCGATCCTGCCCATGGGTCCGGAGATCGAATATGCCGGCCAGGCCACCGATCCCATCGAGCTGCGGGTCTATCCGGGCGCCAATGGCGATTTCACGCTCTACGAGGACGAGGGCGACAGCTATCGCTACGAAACAGGGGCCCACGCCACGATCCCGATTCACTGGGACGATGCATCGCGCATACTGACAATCGGCAATCGCCAGGGGAGCTACACCGGGATGCCCGCCAGCCACACTTTCAACGTGGTGATCGTGAAGTCTGGGCATGGCGTGGGCGGCGACGCGACGGAGAAGCCGGACAAGACGATCAGCTACTCGGGCACGAGCGTTCAGGCGAAGTTCCCGTAGCCAGTAGCCAGTAGCCAGGAGCCGGTAGCCGGCGCCGGCGAGGTCAGGGGGCGAGGCCCACCGATCGCTCGATGGAATCGATGGATTCGCGGGCGGCGATGAGGGCTTCGGCGGGATCCAGGCCGTCTACGTCAGATTCTTCATCGTCCTCTTCGTTGTCCTCCTGCCTGGGGCCCGCGTCTTCGTCCTTGCCCTTGTCTGAGTCGCCCTGCTTTGCGCGGTCCGGGGTGTCATCGCAGCCATCGTCTTCGGCGGCGTCTTGCGATTCGGCGACTTCCGTGGCGGACTCGTCTCCGGCGGCGTCTTGCGATTCGGCAATATCCTTGCCGGACTCGTCTCCGGCGACGTCCTGCGATTCGGCGACATTTGTGGAGTCGTCAGCGGCTGCACTGCCTTCATGACTATCGTGATCGCCGGCGTCGTTCGCGGCGTCCGCGGACTGACTGGCGTTGCCGCTGCCGGCCTCGCCGGCATCCTCATCTCCGTCAGCGTCGCTGTCCTCGTCTGAACCATCGTTGTCTTCGTCGTCTTCATCCTCGTCCGAGTCGCCGTCTTCGCCCTCGTCTGAGTCGTCGTCTTCGTCCTTGTCCGAGTCGTCGTCTTCGTCCTCGTCTTCTTCTTCGTCGTCTTCTTCCGCATCCTCGTCCTGGCCAGCCTCCAGGTCGCCCTCGGTGTCGTCGCCGGCGTTTTCTTGCTGGTCTTCCTCGTTGTCTGAGCCATCCTCGCGCTCGTCCTCCGCCTGCTGGTCCTCCTCGTCCTGCTGCTCGTCGTCAGGCTCGAATTCCAGGGCCCCTTCGCCTTCGTAGACGTAGCCGTAGTAATCGTTGCGAGCGCGGCGCAGACTGGGGGAACTGGAGCACGTTCCCTTGTGCTTGCAGCGCAGGCAGTCCTCGCCGGGGACGCAGAGGGAGAGTTCGGGGGCAAGTTCATCGCCCTGGCCGTTGCCGATGACGGTCTCGATGGAGTCGGGATCGGGCTGCCGCGTGCGGTGAAGGATGGCCTGGTAGGCGATATTGAGGCCGCGGAAGAGCTGGGCCGACTGCCTGACGTCAATGCGCTTGGCGAGGAGGGCCTCGTTGATACGGGCGACAGAGACGGCGATGGAGGCGAATTCCTCGGGGATGGGGAGATGGAGGGGCTCGGTTTCGGAGGGGGTGACGTGGCACTTCAAGTGGAAATAACAATAGTGCTCGCCGCGCATGGCGCGGGACCGACAGCGTGTTCCGCTGGTTTTGACGTGTTGACAAGCTCTGTACATAAAAAAGCCTCCCCAATAGGGCTAAGTGGTTTGCATTGAGCGACTTGAGTGTTTTAATTCGCCCTGTAAGCCCTTTATTTTCAGCGAGTTAGAGTCTAAATATTCCCTTCTAAAGGACTTACGGGCGTTTTTTCGGAGGTGTTGCACTGTTTGGAGTGCAATCGGGCCGGAAAAACGGTGGGCGGCCCGATACCGTAATCCCCGCCGGTATCTTGTGGGCCGCCCACCAACTGTCCAAAGAGGAGAAACGCTCTGTTTTTGGCTACTAGGGATAGGCTAGCGAAACGCGCGATATAACCTGCAAAGTTCGGGAGAAATATATTGGCAATAATATACTTGACAGACTACGCCATTTGTTCTATAGTTAAAGCATGGAAGACCAAATCAAGACCTTACAGCAAGCGATTCAACACTTTGCAGACCGCGAGAACTGCCGGAAATTCATGGTTTTCGTTCGCTGACCTGATGGGACGCCAAAATGCCCTTATTGTGGTGCAACCAAGCTGACCTGGATGGCAAACGCGAATCAGTATCGCTGCTATTCCGATCACAAGCCGCAGAAATTCTCGCTCAAGGTCGGAACCGTCTTTGAGGATTCGCCCATTGGTCTCGACAAGTGGCTCCCTGCGCTCTGGATGCTCTGCAACGCGAAGAATGGCATTTCGAGCTATGAGCTTCATCGTTCCCTTGGCGTCACACAGAAAACCGCGTGGTTCATGCTGCATCGCATTCGGCTTGCTATGGAAACTAAGACCTTTGAGAAGCTGGGAAGTGAAGGCGGTCCCGTCGAAGTAGATGAGACTTTCATCGGCGGACGGGTTCGCAATATGCATCGTTCTAAGATCCGCTCAAAATTCTTAGGCGTGTCCGTAATGGGCCATACCAATAAAGCGGTTGTAATGGGAATGCGGGACCGCGAGACTCGTCAAGTCCGTGCCAAAGTCATTCCCGATACTCGCCGTGAGACTTTGCAGAACGAGATTCTTGAGCAGGTATCGCGCAAGTCTATCATCTACACCGATCAGTTTCCGGGCTATTACGAGCTAGCCGAGCGGGATTTTGTGCATGACACCGTGAACCATTTGGAAGAGTACGTTCGCGGCCAAGTTCACACTCAGGGAATTGAAAACTTCTGGTCTTTGCTCAAGCGCGGATTGAAGGGAACATATGTTGCGGTAGAGCCATTCCACCTTGACCGCTATGTCACAGAGCAGGTATTTCGCTACAATAATCGTGCAACACGCGATAATCCGCTCACAGACGCGGATCGTTTTACGCTGGCAGCATCGCAGATTTCAGGGAAAAGACTGACTTACGCAGAACTGACCGGCAAGGTGGGAGGGGCGGAAACGCAAGAACCTTTCTAGGTGGCACGTTTTGGAGAGGAGACAGGGACGCGGGAAGCGGAAGACCTAGGAATCTGTTTTCTCGCTTTTTCCGCTTCTAATTTAGCTTTTATTTCTGCGTGCGGCACGGAAACGAGCCTACGCACAAAATTTGCAAAGTCTACGGGTTGATCGCTGCTACCTTGGCCGGAAGAGCGTATGCCCGCCATATCTCCATCAGTCTAGCACGATGGAAGAAATGACGGGAGTGTGTCAGTCCAAGACCGGCAAAAACAGATTGATGATTCCATCAACAAACTGAACGAGATAATGAAGGGTTGGGAGCATCGCTTCACGCCTTCCCGACCTGAGTTTGCTCAACGTTTCCTTTCCGGTAGGCAGAATATTATCCTGCACTTTCGGACGCGCGAAGATTCCGCTGAATTGTGGGCGGCCGTATTTCAACAGGTATTTAACCGGAACACCATTCCGGGTGTGCCAATTTGCGGAGCAAATAACATATCGCTCCATCGTGAGCAGCAAGCGGTGCTTACTGAAGTTATCCAACTCATGCAACCTAAAAAGCGCTTCGTTTCCGCCCTTGTACGGCTTGAGCGCATCAAGGAGTTTTATCGCCTCCGGCCCGAAGAACTTTTTGTAACTCTTGAGGGTTTTTTCGTAACTGGATTTGCTCTTGCAAATTGGGAAGTAGATCCCCCTAAGCTCCCTTTCTGTGGTCTGCGGACGATGCGCTTTCGTCATCTGATAGGCCAAATGGTCCAAGGCTCCGCGCAAGTTATGAATGACATCTCCAGCAGCGGTGAGCGCGTCGAAAGGGACGAAGTAGGTGAGGAACGACCCTGGCGGTTGCTTTCTGGATTGCACCTTCATCTTCACGCCCGGAAGATAGTCGCCGCCAGCGATAAAAATCGCCTCCATCTCGAAGAGATTTTGTTTGGCCCGCTCAACCTTTGCACGGACCAAAACTAAGCGATCCTCCGCCTTCGTTCTTGGCTTTGTACGTGGACGGGGCATACTCCATCATAGCTAGCGCCGTATAATTCTTGGCACTATGACAGAACAATTACCCTACCGCCTCCCGCGAGTTGTGGGGAAACGATACGAAAACATGACTGTGTTTCTTGATTCAATCCGTTATGAGGGATGCGAGTTCGTCAATTGCCATCTGATCTATAACGGTGCTCCCGGAGAGATGTCTGGATGCTACATAGCGCCTGATACCGTTTGGCAGTTTGCTGGGGTAGCAGCCATAGTCGTGGAGACTCTTCAGCGGTATGGATGGCGTTTTGAGTTCGGAACTGGACCTGAGCCGGAACCAATTCGCTTTCCAACTGACGCAATTTAGTTTTCACAGTCACACCTCATGCTATGATCTGAATCGACATGAGGCAGACCGGAGACCCGCCCTGGCAGGCGGGTTTTCTATTTGTTGCCAGGATAGCAAAGTCCGCCAAGTATATTATTGCCAATATATTCTGTTTGGAATGAGAGGGATGGGGTAGTTGGCGGGGCGCGTGGGACTTGACATGCGATGAGGTGACCCCGGTACGGACCGGGGACATGGCTGACATTTTGAACCGGGGACATATCTGACACTGCGACGAGGGCATGAGGACGTACAACGAGCTCATGGCCTGGAAAACGAGCAGTGTGATGGAAGAGA
>JBEKKI010000006.1:0-115469 GCA_050010795.1 Occallatibacter sp. | reverse complement strand
ACCGCCAGCTCCCGGTAGGCTTCGGTAAACTTCCGGTACTTCGACCTCTGACCCATTTGCAGCTCCCCTTTCCCTGCAAACTGTCAATTTACAACCTGTCTCACTTTTGGGGGTCAGTCCAATGGACGCTGGAGGATCTTTCGCCCGCTGAAGCGGGCTTTGGGAGGTCTGGTGCGTCTGGACCCCCAGGCTCGGCGCGGTGAGTTGCTATTCTCGGAGGGGAAAGGATCGCGGATGTTTGCGGCGCTCAGATTTTTGTGGAATGCGACGCGGGGGCACAGGCTGGCTCCGTGGCGGAGCGAGTTTTTGCGCTGGAGGGTGGAGACGTATAGTGGCAAGCGCGCAGAGACGCTCACGGCGAAGAGCGTGATGGGGTTCTTCTGGACAGAGCGCTGGGAGCTGTTGAAATTTCTGCGCTGGACGGGACAACTGGAGCGCGAGGCGGGGAGAAAAGCAGGGATTAAGGATTAGAGACCAGGGATTAGAGAGACAGGGAATAGGGATTAGAGAATAGGGAGTAGCCGACAGCAGTGGCTTATTGATGAAAGACAAATGGCGGATTCGGACGCAACATCGCAGGGCTTGTCATCGCATTTGACGCGAAGGCAATTTGCGTGGCGCGTTGCAGGCGCGAGCGCTGTCGCTTTGGGTTTAGGCGCCGGCGAATGGCTGCACGTGAAGCACCAGAGGCAGTACGCGAACGCGATTCGAGCAGACGTGACGGGGATGAACTCACTCCAAGCGCACGCGGCGGCGCGAGGGCTGGTGTATGGAGCGGCAGTAAATCCGCTGCTGCTGGATGTGGATGGAGTGGCCAAGGGCCACACGGATGACGGATACACGCAGCTTGTGATGGCGCAGGCGGGAATGCTTGTGGACGAGTTTACGACCTACTGGAAGTGGCTGCGGCCGTCGCCGGACAAATTCAACTTTACGAACGTGGACCGGCTGATGCGGTTTGCGGAACTGACCGGCAAAAAGGTGCGGGGGCATGTGCTGGTTTGGCATTATGCGATGCCGGGATGGTTCGGGAAAGTCGCGAACAAGGAGAATGCGCGCGACCTGCTGGTGAACCATATTCATACGGTAGTTGGGCATTTGAAAGGCCGGATCGACACGTGGGACGTGGTGAACGAGGCCATCGAGCCGATGGACGGGCGCGCGGATGGGCTGCGAAAGTCGCCGTGGCTCGAATTGATCGGGCCGGAGTACATTGAGCTGGCGTTTCGGGCGGCAGCAGAGGCAGATCCCGGGGCCAAGCTTGCGTACAACGATTTTGGATTCGAAACGGACTCCGTGCGGGACACGAAGAAGCGGGATCATGTGCTTGGGCTGCTGCAGCGATTGAAGGCGAGCGGCACGCCAATTCATGCGGTGGGTGTGCAGAGCCATCTGTTTGCGGCGATGGGAGAGGCAGGAGCGGGCTTGCAGAGCTTTATTCGCGAAGCGGCGAAGATGGGGCTCGAGGTTCACATATCGGAACTGGATGTGAGCATGATGCGCATGAAGGGCGGAGTTGCGGAACGCGATGCGACAGTGGCGCGGGTCTACCGGGATTATTTGAATCTTGTTCTGGCTGAACCCAATGTGCCGCAGGTGATCACATGGGGCATTACGGATGCGCAGACGTGGCTGAAGTTCGCAATCCTATTCATGCCGTTCGGCACACGCAGGCTTTGGGCGCGGATCATCGTTGGACTGCGCGAGCGGCCTTTGCCGTTTGACGACGATTTCAATCCCACCCCGGCGTTCTGGGCGTTGCGGGGCGCGCTCGACGGCAGGGCCAGCAAGTCAGCAAGCTAACAAGTCAGCAAGCCGGTGGGTCAGTAAGGCTGCGAGTCCACCCTTTCGTTCGCCGCGGCGAACGAAAAGGCTGGGGCAACCGCGGCCGGTTGACTTTATAGTACGAATCGTACTATAGTACGAATCGTGCTATGAAAACGCCCGCTTCCACTCTTGAATTCGCTATTCTGGGCCTGCTTAGCCGCCAGCCGCAGTCAGGCTACGACCTGCGCAAGGCCTTTGCCACGAATCTGCGCTACTACAGCGACAGCCCCGGGTCGGTCTATCCGGCGCTGAGACGGCTGGAGGCGCGCCGCCGGATCGGGGTTGCGGATCCGCCGCGGCGCAAGGCGAACAGCCGGGGCCGTCAGACGTTCCGGCTCACCGATTCGGGGAAGGCTGCGCTGGTGGCCTGGCTGGAACAGCCGGCCGGAGAAGACGCATCGCGGAATCTTTCAGAGCTGATGCTGCGCTTCGCCTTCATGGACCTGAATGTGCCGCGGTCGACCACGCTGCGCTTCTTGAATGAGCTTGGCGATGCGCTGGCCGCCCGCGCCAAGGAATTGCGGCAGAGGTACGCGGCCATGAGCAGCCGGATGAAGGTGAATACCGGGCTTCTTTCGTTTGAGGCGTGGATCGTATCCGTTGAGGGGTATGTGCGCTGGGCTCGCAGGGCGCACGGCCGTCTGAGCGGGAAAAGCCAGCGCGTCTCCTGACGGGCCGTGACATGGGGCACGCCGACAAGGCAGCGAGTCAGCGGTTCCGCGAATCAGCGGGGCGGTACGTCAAAAGGATAAGGCTCGTCTATGCTAGTGTGGTGGGTCGAAGCTCCGTGAAGAACAACCGCAGATCCTTCGACTCCGTCCGCCGCGGCGGACTTCGCTCAGGATGACACCGTCTCCTTCCAACAAATTTCAGACTGTAGAGCTCCAAAACGCATGAGGGTTCGTCTTTCTCTAATTCGAAAATTGGTTGGCGCAAGTTTGCTGGCAGGCGCGGCGGTGTGGGCGCAGAAGCTGCCGCCGGTTGAGCCGCCGGCGCCGATGCCGTTGCCGCAGGGCGAAGCGCCCAGCTTGCGCGTGACGACGACGGAAGTGCTGGTGCCGACGCTGGTGGAGAAGAAGGGCGGAGGGATTCTTTACGGGTTGAAGCCGACGGATTTTGTGCTGGAAGACAACGGGGTTCCGCAAAAGATCAAGGTGCAGCCGGAACTGGATACGGCTCCGGTGGCGCTGGTGGTGGCGGTGGAGCTGGGCGGCGCGAGCGTGCTGGAGTTTGACAAGCTGGCGCGGATGGGGCCGCTGCTGGATTTGTTTTTGACCGATCCGCGAAGCCGCGTGGCGCTGGTGGGGTTCGACTCGGTGCCGCACCTGATCCAGGACTATACGCACTCGGGCGACGTGGTGGATGCGGAGCTGAAGCAGCTGGAGCCGGGCGACGGGGGAGCGGCGATTCTGGACACGGTGAATTACGGGGTGACGCTGCTGGAGACGCAGCCGAAAGAGTACAGGCGCGTGCTGCTGCTGATCAGCGAGGAGCGCGACCACGGGAGCAAACACACGAAGACTGTGGAGCTAATCAGGAAGATCGGCGCGTCGGATGTGCTGGTGCTTAGCGTGGCGTTTTCGCCGGCGCTGGCGGAGCTGGGACACGATGTAAAGGACAACGGCGACGACCGGACCATGAATATGGTGAGCGCGCTGGTGATGCTGGTGCAGGCGTTCAAGAAGAACATGACGAAGGAAATTGCCCAGATGAGCGGAGGCGAGTACACGACGTATGTGGGAGACAAGCGGTTTGAGGCGCGGGTGATGACGGCGGCGCGGGATGCGCGGAACAGATATCTGATCACGTTCAGCCCGAGCAACCCGACGCCGGGACTGCACACGATTCGCGTGCGGACGAAGGAGGACTACGGGGCAAAGATTGTGGCGAGGGCGGATTACTGGCTAGAAGCAGGGACCGACTCCCAAAACCCGGTTCCCGTACACTGAATTTATGCACCCTCCTCTTCGCCTGGTCGCCATCGACATGGACGGCACGCTGCTGCCGGCCCTTACACACAAGGTGAGCGCTCGTAATGCGCAGGCGCTGCGGGCCGCGCAAGCGGCGGGGATCACGGTCGCCATAGCCACCGGCCGCCGGCCCGCTTACGTCGCGCCAGTGCTGGAGGGCCTGGGCCTGCGAGCGGATACGCCACTCATCGCGTCAAATGGTGCAGTGCTGTCGACGCTCAGTGGCGAGACTCTCGATCGCTGCCATATGGATGCGCGCGTCGCGCGTGGCCTGTGCGGTGTGCTTCGCCCGTTCGGCGCGGTGGTGTTCACTTTCCATCGTCCGGGGCGCGGCGAACTGGTCCTCGAAGATCTCGAGCAGGCGAATGGACGCTTCGCAGTGTGGGTCGAGGCGAATCGCAAATCCATCGAGGTGGTGAAGCCGCTTGAACTCGCGCTCGGCGATGGCGATGATCCCATTCAGGGCATGGCGGCGGGGAGCATGGACAAAATGAAGGAAGCCGAAAAAGCGTTGAGGGCCAGTGAGTGGCGCGATGCTTGCGAGTGCGTCCGCACCGAGTATCCGGCGCGCGATCTTTCGATCCTCGATCTGCTGCCGCCCGGCATCTCCAAAGGATGGGCGCTCGAGCGCCTGGCGGCACGCTTGGGCGTCGATCGCAAAGAAACCATGGCCATCGGCGACAACTGGAACGACGCCAGTATGCTGGAGTGGGCGGGGCAGGGAATTGTGATGGCGAACGCCGCGCCTGAATTGCGCACGCTGGCCAAAACCCGCGGCTGGAAGCAGGCGCCTTCAAACGACGAGGACGGCGTGGCAGTGATTCTCGAGGCCGCGCTCACGAAATTGACACCGGTACAGGCATGAGAAGCAGACTCCAATCTCGGCGCAGGATGCGCGGCATGCTCTTCATTGTTGCGGCATTGCTTGCCGCCGCCGCTCTGCCGCCGCTGTGTCGCGCCGCCGAGCAGGTGACGCTCAGGAACGGCTTCACGCTGCGCTGCGATCATCACGGCCAAGTGGAAGGACGCATACGCATCTACTTGAGCGCTGGAGAAGACAACTACATCGAGTTCGAGCCCGCGGAGGTTGCCACGTTCGATCCGCTCCCCGATCCGCTCGCGCCCGCCGCGCCTGAAACTGCGCTGGCGCCGAAGAAACCCGCCACCCTGACCGCCGCGGACCTGCGCGAGATGCTGGGCCGCGCCGGAACGGCGCACAATCTCGACGTTGACCTGCTGGCCAGTGTGGTGAAGGCCGAGAGCGACGGCAACGCGCGCGCCGTGAGCCGCGCCGGGGCGCAGGGTCTGATGCAGCTTATGCCTTCAACCGCCGCGGGCCTGGGCGTGAACGACAGCTTTCAGCCCGACCAGAATATTCGCGGCGGTTCCGCCTACCTGGATGCGCTGCTCACCAAATACCACGACAATCTCTCGCTCGCGCTGGCCGCTTACAACGCCGGCCCCGAAGCTGTCGACAAATATCACGGCGTTCCGCCATACAGTGAAACGCGTGCCTATATCGCGCGCGTCATTCATGAATTCAATCGCCGCGTTCTGGCGCGCGAGGCGCAGGTCCGCGGCGCGGCTGCAGCCGCGCCCGCCGCGCAGCCGGCATCGTCCCGCTAGTCCCGCCAGCAGGGCCGCTGTTTGCGCGCGGTCTATCCTTCTTATTAACTTGGCGTAGACCGGCCTTCTTCGCATCGTCGCGGAGCCGCGGCGCTCGCGTGAGAACATACCAACAGAGAGCCGCGGACTATTTGGGATCGGAGAAAGCTTGAAAAAGAGCCAATGGATTCTGGGATTGGTTGTGCTGGCGGCGTTGGCCGCACTTTTTGCCTACGAGCAGCACCTCCATCCATTCAATTGGCATATGTTTCTCAATGAGTTCCGTAAGGCCCGCTGGACCAAAGTCTGCATCGCCGCGGGATTAATCTACTTCGCCTTTGTTTTTCGTTCTGTGCGATGGGCATGGCTGCTGCGGCCGACGAAGCGCGTGCCGCTCTTGTCGCTGCTCGGCACGCAGGTTATGGGCTTCACGGCTGTCGCTCTCATCGGCCGCATCGCCGACCTCGTCCGCCCCTACCTCGTGGCAAAGAAGACGGGCTTGCCTGTTGCATCGCAGATCGCTGTTTATATCGTCGAGCGGCTTTTTGACGGCGGCTCCATGGCCATCCTCTTCTGCACTGCGATTCTGCTTTCGCCGCAGGGGACACTGCCACACCAGGAAATCTTCAACCGGTTCGGAAAGGGCGGCCTCGTCGTCACGCTCGCAGGCGCGCTTTTTCTTGTCGCCGTGCGAATGTCGGGAAAGGCAGTGGCGGCCTTCTGCGAGAAGATGCTCTCTCCGCTCTCGCATAAACTGGCGCACTCGGCCGGCCACAAGATCCGCACCTTTCACGCCGGACTGGACACCCTGCGCACGCCGGCGGACTTCGCGGTGACGATGTCTCTCTCGCTGGTGATGTGGGCCATGATCACCATGGCTTATGTCGAGGGCGCGGGAGCTTACATCCCTGAAGGGCACGCGGCGTTTGCCAGGTGCCTGGCGCTGATGGCCGGCGGCGGCGTGGCCAGCATCATTCAGTTGCCGGTTATTGGATGGTTCACGCAGATTGCAGCTCTCGAAGTCATGCTGAAGCCGCTCTTCGGAATGACGCCCGAGACGGCGATGGCCTGCGCAACGACGCTCCTCGGCATCACGTTCCTCGGCATTGCGCCGGTTGGCCTGATCTGGGCCCAGTTCGATCACATCAATCTGCGCAAGGTGACAGTCGAGAGCGAACAGGTGAACGAAGAAATCGTTGGCGACGAAGAGACGAGCGGCGCGGTGTAGAGCGGCGTCGGGTCTGGCCGCCAAACCTGCCGCAGTTCACGCCGCGTTGAAAAATACGCGAGCGTCTCGCCGGAACAGAACATACGCGAACAGAATCAGCATGGCGCTGTGCACGGCCAAATCCATGTGCGGATGGAGCGCGCTGATGACTACGTGCGCCGCGATCCATGCGAGCGCAAGCCAACGCGCCCAATTCTTTGCGCGCAGCATGAAGACTCCCGCGCAGATCGCCGCCACTCCAAACACAGTGACCCAAACAAATTCGTTCACCACCGGTTTCTGCGTTCTGAACTGTGCATAGTGCGCGGCTGTGCTGAGCACACCCACCGCGATATAGAGCCAGCTCAGGATCGTGATCGTGAGTGGGCGTTTGTTCATCGCATCCGCTGCCACTGCTCCGCCTCCTGAATAATCACTGCCGACGTCGTTCCCTCGCCCTAAATGCTCGGTCCTCGCAGCGCCGTGATTTTGTCGTCTCCGCTCTCGTCTCCCGCTTTTGAGTACTGGATCGTCTCCGGCCCCACCGCGCCGCCCGTCATCACCATGCTCATCGCCTGCTCCATGGTCAGGTTGGTTTCGATCACGCGCTCGAGGGGAAGAATCTGCAGAAAGGCCGACGTGGGATTGATCGCGTTGGGCACCAACACCGCCGCCAGCGGGCGCCCGCTGCCGGCATCGCTCATGGTCCGCGTCAGGAATCCGATGCTCTTTTGTCCCGCGATGGGGAAGTCCACCAGCACCACGCGCTGGCCGGCATCTTTCTTGGCCATCATCGAGTCCAGCAGTTGCCGCACCGACGTGTACACTTTGGCCACAAACGGGAGCCGTTCCAGCAGCGACTCAAAGAGCCCGAAGGCCTGCCGGCCCACCACCAGCGAAGTCACACGCCCGACCACGTACAGCACAATCAGCGTGAGCAGAATCGCCAGCACCGGCTGGATCCACGGGGATTTGAACCAGCCTTCAGGGAAAAGCTGCTCCAGCAGGCGAACCCCAGGTAATCCTGCTTGCGCCAGCTCGCCCAAAAGGAAGCTGAAGATCAGGTACGTGACAAACAGGGGGCCGATGGTTATGATGCCGGCCAGGATATTCCGCTGCACGCTGCGCAGTGTGCGGCTTAGATGTGCCTTCACGCTTTTCTCCTCGCTACGAGCATACCCCGCGCCGGTAATCCGGGCGCCGCAGCGGTAACTAACGAAAGTGTGTTTCCAATAAACGCCAAATGAGCTATATATGGGAATAACCTCATGCAAAGGCAAAGGCAAAGGCGCCCCCATGATCAATGAAGCCGAAAATGTCGAATCGATTGATCGGGATCCCTTGTCTCCCCGATCTGCTGCTGTGCATGCACGCGCCATGGGTTCGCCATTGGCCATGGGCGCCGCTCGCCATCTTGCAGGTTCTCAGGGGCCGGAAGGCTCCAGCCGCGTCGCGCCCGCCCTTCCTCCCGGCCGCGCTCTGCCTGGATCGACCACGGGAGAAGACTCCGGCATTCAGCGCGCCGTCAACATATTTCGCTCGTTCATGCCGTTTGTGCAGCGCCTTTTGCCGTTGCTCGACGGCAACATCGCCACCGCCATCGCCAACCTGGCTGCTCCGCGACATCAAGCGCCTCCGCCTGCGCCCAAGGTCGACCTTGCGCCTCTCCAAGACAGCCTGGCCGAGATTCAGTCGCAGCATCGCAATCTGCGCGAGCAGGTGATCGAGCAAAACGCCTCGCTCAAGCGCGTCGAAGATCAGTTGGAAATGGTTCGCGAAGCGACCGACCGCAACACGCTCGAGCAGCAGGAACTTCTCGAGGATCTGAAGATCTTCAGCGCGAAGGTGAAGGTTGTTGCGGTGCTCGGAATCGGCGTGCTGGTGATCGGGTTTGTGCTGAACCTGATTCTGTTCCTGCACATTCAGCGCGTACTGCCGTAAAACGCAATTCGGCGCACAGTCGACACAGGCGTGCTCCGGCACGCCTGTTTAGTCTTGCGCTTGCTGCCGCGCGTCCGCTTATCGTGGCCGCCCGAAAAACAAGACGTAGCCGTCAGGATCGCAAATCTCGAAGCCGCGCAGACCGTCGTGCGTGTCCTTAAGCGGTGCGCTGAAGACTACGCCTTGATCGGCAAATTCGGCGGCAAGCGCGTCGGGGTCTGGCGCATACACAAAAGCGTCCCACCGCATCGAGCGATGACGCCTGGGGTTCGGCAAAGGCAACACGTCTTTGTCGGACTTGACGAAGAGTTGCGCTCCGTCGCAGCCGATGATGGCGAAAAAAGGATCTTGATCGGGCTGTTGGAATCTCGTCTCAAAACCAAGTTTGCCGCAATAGAAGGCGATGGTTTGGTCGACGTTGCTGACGATGAAGAAGGGCGAGATCGCAGGTGTGTTTGGTCGGGGCATGAGCGTGGACCTGCCGACATCGAGTTTTTCAAATGAACGATTAAGCTGTCAGATTTCCGGTGGTGCCGCTACAGATCCATCACGTTGTCTTCGATCGCCAGCCGTACACTGCCGTCGGACTTGGCCAGTCTTCGCACCGCTTCCGGCTTGTCGACCCGGGCCTTCAGCATTACCAGCGCCACGGGCACGCTGCGCCCGGCGCTCTTGATCGTCTCCACGGCCGTTGCGCGGTCAATGTTACAGGCCGACATGAGGATGCGAATGCCGCGCTCCACCAGCTTGGAGTTCTGCATGTGCACGTTCACCATCAGGTTTTCGTACACATAGCCCAGGCGCGTCATGGCGCCCGTCGTGATCATGTTGAGGATCATTTTTTGCGCGCTGCCGGCCTTCATGCGCGTGGATCCGGAAACTACCTCCGCTCCCACGTCGGCCACGATCGTCGTGTCCGCGGCATCAGCCAAAGGCGTTCCGTAATTGCAAGTCACCGCCGCGGTGTGCGCTCCGCGAGCTCGCGCATAGGCCACCGCCGCCACCACGTACGGGGTGCGCCCCGAGGCCGACACGCCGACCACCACGTCTTTGCGCGTGGGCCGCCGGCGCGCGATATCGCGCTGGCCAAGCTCTTCGGAGTCTTCATTCACCTCGACCGCCGACGCAAGAGCCTTTGGCCCGCCTGCCATGATGTATTGAACTTGTCCCGGAGCAGTTGAATAGGTGGGAGGGCACTCGGAGGCATCCAGCGCCGCAATCCGCCCGCTGGAACCGGCGCCGATGTAAATCAAACGTCCGCCATCGCGCAGGCTGCGCGCCACCTGGTCGACAACTTCGGCGATTTCCTGGATGGCTCTCTTGACCGCTCCGGCAACCTTCGCATCTTCGTGGTTGATGATGCGGGCGATCTCAAGTGCGGACTTTGTGTCCAGTCCTTGAGAAGCTTCGTTCTGGCTCTCGGTAGTTAGTTGCTGTAGCAGTGCGGCCTGGTCGTGATTGTTATCCTTGATTCTGGTGCCGGCCGTTTCCTGCAACGTTGTACTTGGTAACATTGCGTCTATCCCCAGCATTTATTGTATCGATAAACCTGCGCAAGCCCCTACACAAATTTCGCCAAGGCGGCATCCGCTTTCGTAACAGCAAAACCCTAGTTCCCGATCGCTTCGCGGACGGCGTCATGAAAGGCAGGCCACACCTGCCGGATTGCCCGATTCTTTCGATCGGGCCAGGTGCGATTGGTAAGCAGGACAATTGTCACCGCTTTGTCGAGATCGATCCAGAGCGAACAGCCGCTAAAGCCAAGATGGCCAATCGAATGGGGTGAAAAGTGCCTCCCCGACGTGGAATCACCAGAGGGCGTGTCCCAGCCCAGCGCACGCGAACTGCCTTGAGGGAGCTGTTGCTCGCTAAATCGATTCACCGTCTCTCGGTCGAACAGTTCCGCTGTTTTCCTTTTTTCGCCGGACGCGTGCGAGTCCATGATCGCCTTGGCAAATCGCAGCAGGTCCGGCACATTCGAGAACAGCCCGGCGTGTCCTGAGACGCCTCCCATCACCGACGCGTTCTCGTCCTGAACCTCGCCCTGGATGAGGCGCATGCGGAACCATGTGTCTTCTTCCGTTGGGGGTATTGAATTCCGCAGCTCCGGGGCCGGGCAGAATCTCGTGGCCGTCATCCCCAGCGGCTCGAAGACCTCCCGGCTCACCCCCGGCGCAAGCCCCTCGCCCATCTTCACCTCAAGCGCCTTGCCCAGCAAAATGAATCCGGGGTCGGAGTACTCGGCGCGCGCTCCCGGCTCGGCCTCGAGCTTCAGCCTCAGGCACTCGTCCATCAGCGCGTCCGGCGTCGTCGCCGTTTTAAAGAACTCCGCGTACCCCGGCAGGCCCGAGTTGTGGGCGAGCAGATGGTGCAGCGTGACTCTGCGCGCGGCATCATCTGCTGCGCGCCCGGCGACAAACCCCGGCAGCAGATCTCCGAGCGGTGTCTCAATATCCAGTTCGCCGCGTTCGACAAGCAACATCGTTGCCGCCGTCGTAGCCGCCACTTTGGTGATGCTCGCGACGTCGAACACCGTTTCCGGCGTCACCTCGGGCGCGTCGGCTTCGTAGGTGAATCGCCCCGCCGCGCCGTCCAACACCACCGCGCCGCCGGCCATAACGCCAAACGCGCAGCCGGGGAAGGCCCGGGAGCGGATCGCTTGTTCGAGTACCGCGAACACCGCGGCAAAGCGTCCAGCGTCCGCGGTCGGCAAATTGTCTGCCCAATCCATCTCTTTCTCGCAGGATAACGCGCCACCGCCAGATGTGGTTTTGGAACTGCCCGACTTCATCGTTCCGCGTTTGCCCAAACAGAACAGACAAATGGAAGAGGAGCCCCGGCAGCTTCCGATTCGCAGTAGCGGCAAACGCGTTTGCGGAACATCCGCGTGTTTGGCGGGATTTTCCGGGCGCACGATCTGCTAGTTTTCAGGGTAACCGGTCGTACATCCCCTTGGTATGCGCTGACACGTTTCCACGGCGGTGAGCGCGGATGCGCCGGCCAGCATTTCGACAATGCGACACCTGGAAATTGTTATTACTGGCCTGTCGGGGGCGCCTTCTTGTGCTCCACGAAAGTGTGTGCTTGATGACAGCTCACACACGTCCTGCCTTTCATGAATGGATCAGACTTGAGTTGTGCAACCTGATCGGCATGACAGGTCTCGCATGTGCTTAACCCCGGCTTGCCCGCGAAGTCCTTTGCCGTTGTCTCGCCATGGCACACGGTGCATTCGACACCGTTGGCGGCATGCGGGCTGGCTTTCCATTGGTCATAGATCGCCTTGTGGCAGGTGGAACAGGTATCCCCGGCTGGAATCAGCCGATGGAATATATGCGTGGCTTGATCCTGCTGAGCAATGGCGGGTTGGACGGCAGCAGCCAAAAAGAGAAAAAGGAGTAGGGCGGAGCCGAAGGTACACGCGCGGAAACTATTCACAGAAAGATCCTCCTGAGTAGAACCTCCGAGTGTGAAACCGGAAATGCCTGCCGATCTGTGATACACATCACGTCTCACCGGAATGCGATCTTCGCACTGGCCGCGAGGTCTGCCGAATGACTGGTCACAAGCCTCGCTTTATACGGCTGTCTGCATGCAGATTCACGCGCAATGATGCGCCTTCTCGCCACAACCTCGGCTGAGGCGTTGCTGTCAAGAGCCGCCCAACTGCACATCCGGCAGCGGACCGAGCCCTTGAGGAACCCTGTCCGACCCGTTCTAACATGCAGGCGAACACCCGACGCCCAATCGAGCAAATATGGTGCGGCTCTTGGCGAGTCACGCGCAAGCCGGAACTTATCCGTCCATTCGTCAGATCAGTACCCGCAACCGGGCTTCTCGCAGCAAGAACCTTCCCCTCGGAGCCTTGTATCAGGGCACGACTTCAGTCGTGCCGATCGCGGCCCAGAAAACCCCCGGGCTTTAGCCCCTGCCGGACGTCTTTCGCCGCTTGACCGGCCCCGCCTGCGCTTTTCATGCCCATGCAGCCCATGTCGAGCTATCCTTGTCTGCGGGACTTTCGTCTATCCATTGGTTGAAGGAGGCAGCATGTCTGTGCTCCGGAGGGTGTATCCGGCAGCTTTGGTGGGATTGATGGCCGCAAGCCTTGGCCTGTCAGTTGCTCAATCTCCGGCGCCGGCGACGGACCAGGGAACTTCCGCGCCCACAGCCGCACAACCCGCGGCGCCCCCTGCCGCCGGCCCCGCGGCGCAACCCACGGCGCCTGCTCAGCCCGATGCCGAACCAGTCGGCCTGGCCAACACCACCCCCGAGCGAAAGACCTACACCGTGCCCGCCGGAACCAAGGTTCTGCTCGAACTGCGCAGCGCCATCAACACGAAATCCGCCAAGCCCGGCGACGGCGTCTACCTGTCGTCAACCTTCCCGGTGGTGGTTGGCAACCGCGTCATGATCCCCACCGGCGTCTACGTGCAGGGCATTGTCGATCGCGTCCAGCGCGGCGGGCTCAAGACCAAGGCGCAGCTCGACATGCACTTCACCTCCATCATCTTTCCCAACGGATCTGTGGTTGAGATTCCCGGCGTCGTCGATAGCGTGCCCGGCTCAAAAGACCAGACGGTGAAGAACAACGATGAGGGAACCATCGAGCAGAACGGTCATAAGGGCCGCAATGCCGGCCAAGCCGCAGAAATCGCTCTGCCCACCGGCGCTGGTGTCGGAACCATAGGGGGAGCTGCGTCCGGTCATCCCATCGAGGGCGGCCTCGCCGGCATTGGCGCCGGCCTTGCTACCGTGGGCCTTGTTTCGCTCTTCACGCGCAACGCCGATCTCGACATTCCCCGCGGCACCCAGGTGGAGATGGTTTTTCAGCGCCCGCTGGCGCTCGAAGAGGCGAATCTGGGCGGCGTGGGCGATCCAGGAACCGCGCCCGAGTTAGTTCCCGCGGCCGACCAGCCGAAACCAATTACTAAACATCGCCCGCGTATTCTTTGCCCGCCGGGAACCCTTGGTTGCGAGTAATATTTAGATGTAGACCTTCATGGATACCGGCTCCACTCACAATCAGGATTCAGACCCAGGCCCCAACGCGCAGCGCCCAGCATCGCCAACGCCTGGCGAACCCGCGCCAAAGGCTCCGCGCAAGTCCGAAGGCGTTTTTCTCTGGTTCCGCGATCTGATCATCGCTACCGTCGCCTCAGTCCTCATCATCACGTTCCTCTATCAGCCCGTCCGCGTTGAAGGCACCAGCATGCTGCCTCGCCTCGAGGACCGCGACCGCCTCTTCATCAACAAGTTCGTTTATCGCTTCACCGCCATCGAGCGCGGCGACGTCGTGGTCTTTCGCTATCCGCGCGATCCGGAGAAGAGCTACATCAAGCGCGTGATCGCAGAGCCGGGCGACAAGCTTCGTATTGACCACGGCCGCGTCTTCGTCAACAACAAAGCGGTCCACGAGCCCTACGTCCCGCCGGAATTCCGCGACAACCGCTCCGCCGCCGAAATGACTGTCCCCGACGACGCGTATTACGTCATGGGCGATCACCGCTCCATTTCCTCCGACAGCCGCGACTTTGGCCCCGTCGACCGTTCCCTGATTTACGGGAAGGCGGTCTTCGTTTACTGGCCGACGCGCGATGCCGGCGTGGTGCACTGAAGAGCAGCGCCGGGGCTGAACGACCGGTCTTCTTCGTTTGGGGCGGTAGAGCGGGTTGCCTCCACGACCGCGGGTTTGCTGACCCGGGCCCGTAGTGGAAAACTGGACAAAATCGATCCGGATAAACCTGCTAAAATCGATTGAATCCACTCCTCGGAGAGGCGATGCAGGCGATCCTGGCGCTCGAAGACGGGCGCATCTTCCGCGGGCACGGCCACGGACACCCGGGCGAATGCCAGGGCGAGGTCGTTTTTAATACATCTCTCACCGGCTACCAGGAAATTGCGACCGATCCCTCGTACGCAGGCCAAATCGTCGTCCTCACCAACCCACAAATTGGCAATTACGGCACGAACAACGCCGACAATGAGGCCGCACGGCCCTACATCGAGGGACTGATCGTCCGCGAATTCTCCCAAATAAGCTCGAACTGGCGCTCCGAGCAGGTGACTGACGAGTACATGGAGCGCTATGCCGTTCCGGTTCTCGCCGAGATCGACACCCGTGCGCTGGTGCGCCACCTGCGCGACCGCGGCGTGATGCGCGGTGTGATTTCGACTCTCGAGTTGAACCCTGACGTGCTGGTTGCGAGGGCGAAGGGTATCCGCAAGATGGAGGGCACCGATTTGGCCCGCGTTGTGTCGACGAAGACGAGCTACGAGTTCGGCGCATCCGATCCGCGCAGCCAGATGGGGGAGCCTCTGCTGACCGAAGGCTTCATTCATCAAGAGGAATCGCCGAAGAAAATACTCAATGTAGTGGCTTATGATTTCGGCATCAAGCAGAACATTCTGCGCATGTTGGCGCGCGACGGTTGCCGCGTGACCGTGGTCCCGGCCGAAACCACCGCGGAACAGGTGCTCGCACTCAAGCCCGACGGCGTCTTTCTCTCGAACGGCCCCGGCGATCCAGAGCCTGTCGACTATGCCGTGCGCGCCATCCGCGGGATGATGGGCCGCGTGCCAGTTTTTGGAATTTGTTTGGGCCATCAGCTCTGCGGGCTGGCCCTCGGCGGACGAACCTACAAGCTCAAGTTCGGCCATCACGGCGGCAATCACCCGGTGCGCAACAACGCGACCGGCAAAGTCGAAATCACCGCGCACAATCACAACTTCGCCGTCGATCCCGACTCCATCAACGCGAACGAGGTCGAGCTGACGCACGTGGACCTGAACGATCAGACGCTCGAAGGCCTGCGCCACAAAACGCTGCCACTCTTCAGCGTGCAGTACCACCCCGAAGCCGCGCCCGGCCCGCACGATTCGCACTATCTGTTCCGCGACTTTCGGCAGATGATGGAGGAGTGGAAGGGATGACTTCGGTGCCGCGAGAGAGATTCGGAATTTCAAAGCAGCGGGGCATTTGGCTCCGCTGTTTTTTGAGCGTTGCACTTTCTTTCGCCACCGCGTTCGGTTTGGTGACCCAATCTGCCAAAGCGCAGATCGTGGTTCAGAAGCCGATTCACCTCTCGCATGCCTACGGTTACGTTTTTACCGAAACAGGGAAGCCGCTAGTGGGCGTTGAAATCGAACTTATAGGCAACGACTCCGCTTCGTTCGAGACGAAGACGGATGCAACGGGCCAGTTCAATTTCCCTCGTGCGAACGGCAAATACTTGCTCCGAGCAAGAGTGCCCGGCTCCGCGATTGCGGCAAGAGACGTAATCGTTGCATCGGATCTTGCAGGTGCGTTTCATCGAGGCCCAATTTACGTGATGATCAAGCCTGGAGGTGCCTGCGAGGATTGCACATCTCCAATTTTCCCAAACAAAAAAGCCTTCGATCGAGCCGCACGAGAAAACACAGTTAACCACGACTAGGAATTTGTCGAACCCATGCCACGCAGAAATGACATTCAGAAAATCCTGGTGATCGGCTCCGGTCCGATCGTCATCGGGCAGTCGGCGGAGTTCGACTACTCGGGGACGCAGGCCTGTAAGGCCCTCAAGCAGGAGGGCTATGAGGTGGTGCTCGTCAACTCGAATCCGGCCACCATCATGACCGACCCTGAGCTCGCCGACCGCACCTACATCGAGCCGCTCACGCACGAGTATGTCGAAGAAATCATCCGCATTGAAGCGGAGATGCTGGGTGCGCAGCCCAACGCCGGAAAATTCGCGCTGCTGCCCACCGTCGGTGGGCAAACCGCTCTCAACCTCGCCGTCGATCTGGCCGACACCGGCGTGCTCGACCGCTACAACGTCGAACTCATCGGCGCCAAGCTCAAGGCCATTAAAAAAGCCGAAGACCGCCTGCTCTTCAAGGACGCGATGGTCTCGATCGGCCTCGAGGTTCCGCGTTCCGCGCTTGTCAACAATCTGCGCGACGGCCTCGACTTCTCCGCCAGGATCGGATTCCCGATCCTTATCCGCCCCAGCTTCACCCTGGGCGGCACCGGCGGCGGCATCGCCTACAACCGCGAAGAGCTGATGGAAATCCTCGCGCGCGGCCTCGATCTGTCGCCCGTCCACGAATGCCTCGTGGAAGAAAGCGTGCTCGGCTGGAAGGAGTTCGAGCTCGAGGTGATGCGCGACCTGGCCGACAACGTCATCATCATTTGTTCTATCGAGAATTTCGATCCGATGGGCGTGCACACCGGCGACTCCATCACCGTGGCGCCGGCGCAAACCCTAACCGATCGCGAGTACCAGAAGATGCGCGATGCGGCCATCGCCTGTATGAGGGAAATCGGCGTCGAGACCGGCGGGTCGAATGTTCAATTTGCGATCAACCCGCAAGACGGCCGCATGACCATCATCGAGATGAACCCACGCGTCTCGCGTTCTTCGGCGCTTGCGTCCAAGGCCACCGGTTTCCCGATTGCGAAGATCGCCGCCAAGCTCGCCGTCGGCTACACGCTCGACGAGATTCCCAACGACATCACGCGCAAAACGCCGGCGTGTTTCGAGCCGACCATCGACTACGTCGTCGTCAAAATCCCCAAGTGGCAGTTCGAGAAATTTCCCGGCGCCGATGACACGCTCGGGCCGCAAATGAAATCCGTCGGCGAAGTGATGGCCATCGGCCGGACTTTCAAAGAGTCGCTGATGAAGGCGTGGCGCTCGCTCGAAACCGGCAAGAAGACCGGCGCCGAAATCCTGGAGCCGCGCCGCCTGACGCAGATGCTGGTTACGCCGCGCCAGGAACGCCTCGGCTATATCCGCTACGCCTTCGAGCGCGGCATGAGCGTGCGCGAGGTCGCGCGCCTGACCAAGATCGATCCCTGGTTCCTGCATCAACTCCGCGAAGTCACGCTGGCACAGTCGGCCATCGCAAAAACGACTCCAAAAGACATAAGCGCGGAGGACATACGGCGGCTCAAGCGTTTCGGCCTGAGCGACGAGCGGATCGCGACGGAGTGGAAGCTCGAAGGGCACGACGGCGTGAAGCAGGTGAGGGAACTGCGCGAAGGGCAGGGAATTCGCCCCGTCTTCAAACTCGTCGATACCTGCGCCGCCGAATTCGAATCCATGACGCCGTACCTCTACTCCACGTACGAAGAAGAGGACGAAGCGCCGCCGACAAAGACGCCGAAAATCATCATCCTCGGCTCTGGTCCAAATCGCATCGGCCAGGGCATCGAGTTCGACTACTGCTGCTGCCACGCTGCTTTCGCGCTGAAAGACGATGGCTACGAGACGATCATGGTGAACTGCAACCCTGAGACGGTCTCAACCGATTACGACACCAGCGATCGCCTCTACTTTGAGCCGCTGGTTCTTGAAGACGTGCTCGCCATCTACAACCACGAGGCGCAATCGGGCGCAAAGATCGGCATGATCGTGCAATTCGGCGGGCAAACTCCGCTCAATCTGGCGCAGCGCCTGCTTGCGGCCGGCGTGCCCATCATCGGCACGTCTCCTGACTCGATCGACCTCGCCGAAGACCGCAAGCGCTTCGGCAAGCTGCTCGAGGATCTTGAGATTCCTCAGCCGCGCGGAGGTACAGCCACTAGCGTCGAACAGGCGCTCGCCGTCGCCGAACAGACAGGCTATCCCGTCCTCGTGCGGCCCAGCTATGTGCTTGGCGGCCGCGCGATGGTGATTGCGTATGACGCCGACGCCGTGACGCGCTATATGCGCCAAGCCGTCGAGTACTCGCAGGAGCGCCCTGTCCTGGTCGATCACTTCCTCGAGAACGCCATTGAAGTGGACGTAGACGCGCTCTGCGACTCGAAGGATGTTTTGATCGCGGGCATCATGCAGCACATCGAAGAGGCCGGGATCCACTCCGGCGATTCTTCATGCGTGCTGCCCGCCGTCGGCATCGCCGACACCACGCTCGAAATCCTGCGCGCCTACACGCGCAAGCTTGCTCTCGCGCTGAAAGTCGTCGGGCTGGTAAACATTCAGTTCGCCATCCAGCGCGACGACCAGGGCAACGACAATGTGTACGTCATCGAAGTGAATCCGCGCGCTTCGCGAACCGTGCCATACGTCTCGAAAGCCACCGGCGTACCGCTGGCCAAGATCGCCGCGCGCCTGATGACCGGCCGCAAGCTCTGCGAACTGCTGCCTAAGCAGCTTGCATCCGGCAAGGATCTGGGCACGGGCGCGCACTACTACGTCAAGTCGCCTGTCTTCCCGTGGTCAAAATTCGCCGGCGTCGACACCGTCCTCGGACCCGAGATGAAGTCGACCGGTGAAGTGATGGGCGTGGCCTCGGGCTTCGGCGAGGCCTTTGCCAAGGCGCAGCTTTCCGCGGGCCAGCTTTTGCCCACGGGCGGCACGGTTTTCTTTACCGTCACCGACCACGACAAGCAGGCCGCCATCCCGCTGGCCCGCCGCTACGTCGATCTCGGATTCAAGATTGTCGCCACCGAGGGCACCGCCAACGTGCTTGAAGGCGCAGGCCTCATCGTGGAACGCGTTTTTAAAGTCGACGAGGGGCGGCCCAATGCGGTCGACC
This sequence comes from Occallatibacter sp., assembly GCA_050010795.1. Classification (GTDB taxonomy): domain Bacteria; phylum Acidobacteriota; class Terriglobia; order Terriglobales; family Acidobacteriaceae; genus Telmatobacter. The sequence continues at coordinate 96,398 of JBEKKI010000006.1, read as the reverse complement.
TCATCAAAGAAAAGCGCATTCAGCTTGTCGTCAACACTCCGCGCGGCCAGGACGCTCTCTTCGACGAGAAGGCCATCCGCAGGGCTGCGGTGCTGGCGCGCGTTCCCACCATTACCACGCTGGCAGCCGCGCAGGCCGCCGCTGAGGGCATCGCCGCCATGCAGAAGCATCGGGTCACGGTTTACGCGCTGCAGGCTCTGCACTCTGCCAACGGGCGCTGATTCCCAACTCGCCGCGGCGGGATCCGAAGCATCTGGGAAGCGACTCGAAAACGAATGGCAGATCTTGTCGCCGAAGATATGCGTTGACGGTCGCATTGCCACGTGATATACGGAAAATAGCTTGGGACGGCAGAGTTCTTCTCCTTATCGCCCTCTGCGTTCCCATTTCCTTCCCTTGCCGAGTTCTTAGCAAACAACTGAAGTCTCCGTGTCTCTGAGCCGGATTCGGGCCAGACGGGCCTCAGCGGTCGATGTGGGTTTTTGTCTCGTTGCCGTCTGCCGCTGCAGATGCCGCCTTAAGGCACCTGCAGCCGGCCTTCTCCAATTTCACTGCTTCAAAAGCGAGTGGAGGTCGCTGCTTTTCACCTCCGTGTTCGTTGGGATCCGTTCTTGCCGGAGCCGCGATTCGGCGGGCCTGAATGACCGGCATCGGTCTCGGCCCGTGGTCTCGGATTGCAGAGGCATTTCAATGGATTCCTGGTGCGGTTCTCCAGCGAGTAGATGGCAATTCCGGCGACCCGCATCGGCGGATTGCCAAACCCAAGTTCGATCCACCGAAGAAAGGTACGAGGAACTCAGAATGATGCACGTAATGGCACGAAAAGCAACAGCGGTGAGACTGCTCACCATCCTCCTGGCCACCGCCGGCCTGGCTTGCATGGCTCAGGGGCAAACACGTGAAAGAATCACCATCCCTTATCCATTCACCGCCGTCTCAAAGCAGCTCCCGCCAGGGAACTACATGTTTGTAATCGATGATCGTTCGATCACGATTCAATCGGAGACGACGGGCGATCAGGTCCAGGGAATGGTCATCACCCGGCTGAGCGGCCCAAATCCCTTCTTGCAGGCAGGCACGCTCGTCTTTGACAACACAGGGGGAGGACACATTCTTTCAGAAATATGGATTCCCCGCGGCGACGGGATCCTGATGTACACCATCCCGAACGGCCACACACGCGCCCTTCTGTCGTTCTCTGAGATTGGATTAAGCGGCCACGTCTCGGGCAAAACCGCCTACGAACTCACCTGCGCGCGATGCCACGGCGATGAAGGGCAGGGGAATGCGAAAGCAGATGAATACTTTGGCATCAAAATCCCCCGGCTCAACTCGCCCGATGTGCGGGCCAAATCGGACGCTGAACTGCGAACCATCATCGCGGTGGGCACCAAAACCATGCCTCCCGTCGAGGTGGATGAGGCCGGATTTCTGCATCGCCTCCCAGCCGAGAACGTTGATGGTGTGATTGCGTATCTGCGCACGCTGAAGCCGTAACCTACCTCGGGTGCTTTGCCGCCCGATCACCGCGCGGGATCGCCGTCGTGTTGGAGACCGCGATCTTCGCGCCGGTCAGGCAATGAATTACCAGGGGGCGCGGTTCGGCCCCAGGGAGACTTGCGGCTGCGCGCGTTAGGCAAGCGCCAGATGCGCGATGCTGCATAAAGACCTATCCGCATCAGCGCCGCCGCAATTCTAAATCTTGCAGAAGGGAACTGCGCGCTATTCGCTGGGCCGCTTTCTGATCACCAGCCACGCGCCGATGGAATAGCCCACCAACGCCGCGGCGGGCCACGTTCCAATAAACGGGCCATCGTCGTCCATCAGCCCGCTCGGGCTGGGCAGGCTGAAGAACGACCGCGAAAGCTTCTCCGCCGCGCCGCACTGGAAGCACTGACTGGGCCCGGTCGGCAGGTCCAGAATGTAGAGGCCCACGATCATCAGCCAGATAATCCCCACCAACCACACCGCCGTCGCCATCTGGCTCCGGTGAATTCTGGCGACGATGTATGCAACCGCCAGCGGCACGGCAGTTGAGAGAAGCAAAATCGCCCACTGCGGTACGCCGGCCGGATTTACGGCGTAGCCCAGAAGCATCAGCGCCATCCACGTGGCCAGCGCGAGCAGCGAGTGCAGAAAGAACGACACCGCCTGCTGCGCAAGCGCGGGAGGCGCCTTCGCGTTCTTCAACTCAGTGTGGAGCAACAAGATCTCCATCGTTCCGGCTCCTCGGCTCGCCGTCCCGGCGCGGGTCGCGTGTGGTGTGAAATCCAACATACACCGCCATGGCGGGCGAGGCCAATGCTGGCGCGCGAAAAGGGAAGGCCGCGCCGCGGCCACGCGAAAAGCCCTACAATAAACCAATGCTCCTGGAAGGTATTTTTGCCCCGGTCACCACGCCGTTTTATCCCGACGAGCGCATTTATTTTCGCAAGATCGAGGCCAACATGGCGCGCTATTCGCGCAGCCTGCTCGCGGGAATGGCGGTCCTGGGCTCAACCGGCGAGGCCGTGGCGCTCAACGACGCCGAGACGCGCGACGTTCTCCGCGTCGCCGCCGGGGCCACCGCGCCCGAGAAGGTTCTGCTCGCCGGCGTGGGCCGCGAGAGTGTCCGCGCCACGCTCGAGTTAGCAGAGTTCGCAGCCGGGCTCATGTATGACGCCGTCCTCGTCCGCCCTCCCAGCTACTACTCGAATCAGGTGTCGGCGGCGGCGCTCCTTCTTTACTACCGCAGCATCGCCGATCGATCGCCGCTCCCGGTGATCCTCTATCACATTCCCAAGTTCGTCCCGCGCGAGATTCCGGTCGAGGTCATCGCCGAACTGGCACAACATCCCAATATCATCGGCACCAAGGATTCGAGCGGAGACATGAAACGGCTCGGCGGCACGATTGCCGCCACGCAAGACTCTCCTCGGCGGACGGTGCGGGTCACGCAGGTCTTTGAAGCCGTCACCGCCCGGATGCTCGTCCCCCACGCGGAGACCTCGGGTAGTTTCGTCCGGGCCGGTGACCTGGCCGGCGGTGTGGCCCTCGCGGTGCCGCCTCCTGCCGCTCCCGTCAAAATGCGCGAAAGGGAAATCGGATTTCAGGTTCTTACCGGCTCCGATCGCTCCATCCTCGATGCACTCCAGGCTGGGGCTTCGGGCGCTATCGTCGCTTTCGCCACCTTCGCTCCCCAGGCGTGCCAGGAAATCTATCTCGCCTGGAAGGATCACGACCTCGCGCTCGCCGAAGAGAAGCAGCAGCACATTCTCGGCGCAGGCAAACGCATCGTCAGCAGCCTCGGACTCGCGGGAATCAAGTACGCGTGCGACTTCAACGGCTATTACGGAGGGCGGCCGAGGGCGCCGCTTCTGGCGCTGACTGCCCAGGAAAAGGCCGAGGTCGAGCAGCTTCTGGCTGAAATCAGGAACTGAGCCTTATGGATGCAATGTCTGATAACAGATATTCTGTCAACTACACTCAAGCAACCGTCCCATATACCCTCTATTTATGCCCGCAAAGCCCCTTCAGGCCGTCGTCTTCTCCCATGTTCCCTTCGAGGATCTCGGTTCCCTGCGGCCGGAGCTGGAGCGCCGCGGCTTCGCGATCGACACCGTTGATGTTGCGAATGCCCGCTTCCCGCTGCCGGAGGCCGCCAGTTGCGATCTGCTCGTCGTCATGGGCGGGCCCATCGGTGTCTGCGACTCGGCTGACTATCCCTTCCTCACCGCCGAAATCGAATCCATCCGCGAGCGCCTCCGCGCGCGCAAGCCGATCCTCGGCATTTGCCTCGGCGCACAACTCATGGCCGCTGCCCTCGGCGCGCGCGTCTATTCCGGAACCCTTGGGCCCGGCACGCGCGGACCGGAGATCGGCTGGTTCCCCATCCAGCCTGCCGGACCCGCGCCCTCTCCCGCCTGGTTCGCGCCACTGGCCGCCGGCGGCCTTCGCCTGCTCCACTGGCACGGAGACACCTTCGATCTGCCGGCTGGCGCGCGACACCTGGCGCGCACCGATCTATACGAAAATCAGGCATTCGCCATCGAAAACTGCGCCCTCGCGCTCCAATTTCATCCCGAAGTCACCGAAGCGGGCCTGGAGCGCTGGTACGTGGGCCATGCCTGCGAGCTGAGCCAGAAACACATCCCCGTCGCGCAGTTGCGCGCCGCCGCACGCACGCATGCACCGGCTTTGCTCACCGCTGTAACTCAATTCTGGAAGCTTTGGCTGGATTACATTTTGTAGCGGCCGAGATCCTCGTCGTTCAGGCCCTCGAGCCATCCGCGAAGCTGCTCCGCCGTCGGTCCCTCGGGCGGCCCGGTTGTATTCAGCTTGGCGCTCTCCATCACCTTTTCCGCCACATAAATCGGGCAGTCGGCGCGCAGCGCCAGCGCAATTGCGTCGGAAGGCCGCGCATCCACGGCAATCGTCTCGCCTTCCTGCTTCATCCACAGAACCGCGTAGAATGTATCGTCCTTAAGTTCCGTAATAACAACGCGATCCAGCTCACCATTCAAGTGATGCACGAGATTTCGCGTCAGATCGTGGGTCATCGGCCGCGCGGCCGTCATTTTCTCGATCTCCAGCGCAATCGCGTTGGCCTCAAAGATCCCGACCCAGATCGGCATCACCGCTTCAGACCCCACATCCTTCAGCACAACGATCGGCATATTGGTGGAAGGGTCCATCATCAGGCCCCGAATCCGCACCTCGATATCCATGCCTTCCCTCTTTCCGCGATCCGCGATCAGTTCGCCACTGCGTGATCGGGACTCCCCTCGCCTGGCTTTTTCACTCCCGTGGATCCTGGCTTCCGGCTCCCTTGCTGGGCCGTTTCCTACTCCCTATATCCCTGCTCTTAGACCGCTTCGGCAACCAGACTGTTAGGATAAGCCCCCGTAATCCTCACCTGCATATAGCTTCCCGGAGACGGAGCGATGGGCTGCGCCCAGGCAATGTTCACCGGCTTATTTTGTGAGCTGCGGCCCGCGATCTGCCCCCGAGCAGGATTCGCACCTTCGATCATTACCTCAATAACTTCCCCGACTTGCTTTGCGTAATTAATCCTTTGTATCTCTCGCTGCCGGTCAAGCAACGCTTGAAGCCGCTTTGCTTTCTCCTCTTCCGGAACCGAATCCGCCATCCCCAATGCCGGCGTATTCGGCCGTGCCGAGTACTTGAACGCGAACACGCAATCATACTCGACCGCAGCCAGCAAGTTTATGGTCTCAATAAAATCGCGTTCCGTCTCGCCGGGAAATCCCACAATAATGTCAGTGGACAGCGAAATCTGCCTCTTCGCCGCCTTAATCCACTCAATTCGCTCGAGATACCATTCCGGCGTGTACTCCCTCGCCATCCGCTCGAGCACTCTCGCGGACCCCGACTGTACCGGCAGATGAACGTGGTCGCACAGCGTGGGCACGCGGTCGATCACCTCCACGATATCCCGCGTAAAGTCGCGAGGATGGCTGGTCGTGAACCGCACCCGCCGGATGCCGGGCACCTGGCTCAGTGCCGCCAGCAGTTCCGCGAACGAGCACTTCCCTTCCGGATCACGGTAGCTGTTCACGTTCTGGCCCAGCAGTTGGATCTCGGTGTATCCCAGGTCCGCGATCCGCCGCGCTTCATTGAGCACCGACGACGACGTCCGGCTCCGCTCCTTGCCGCGCGTGTACGGCACCACGCAGTACGAGCAGAACTTGTCGCATCCCTCGATGATCGTGATGTACCCGCGATACGGATTCTGCCGCGCGGTGAACTCCGTCTCGAACGTCTCGTCCGTCTGCCGGTCGTCCAGCCCCGTGATGCGTCCCTCGCCCGCCTCCAGGCGCACCAGCATCTCCGGCAGCATGCGGTAGCTCGCCGACCCCGACACCAGCGACACGTACGGCGCGCGCTCGAAGATCTTTTCGCCCTCCTGCTGCGCCACGCAGCCCAGCACGCCGAACCGTTTCCCCTCCTTGTATAGCTTCTTGTAATCGTTCAGGCGGTGAAAGACCTTCTGCTCCGCCTTGTCGCGGATCGAGCAGGTGTTATAGAGGATCAGCCCGGCATCTTCCTCCGACTCCACCTGCCGGTAGCCCTGCTGGCGCAGTGTGCCAATCACCTTCTCGGAGTCATGGGCATTCATCTGGCAGCCGAACGTCTCCAGATAAAATGTTTTGTCGGTTGCCATCGCCTTTTCAGTATACGGTGGTTGCTGTTTCCCCGACCGGCCTTTAGTAGTGTCTTAAACGTGCGTTGAAGCTTTTTAGACGATAATCGCTGCTGTATGCGCAAGCCAAGGGGAAGATGTACGTACTGTGGAGCGGATGGCATTCCACTGGAGCGCGGCCATGTTGTACCCAAAAACCTCTATCCAGAGTCCCGGAGAGCGACTGACATTAACCTCATAACGGTGCCCGAATGTCGTGCCTGCAACGATGGGTGGTCAGACGATGAAACATATTTTCGCGGAGTACTATTGCTGGCGGGGGAACGCAACCAACCAGTCGATGAACTGTGGGAAAGAAAAATGGTGCCGAGTTTGGACGAAGTTGATGGGTTTCGGCGTGCGAGCGATCTAATTGAGCGGTTCGTTCCAGTGACCGTAGACGGTCAGGAACGATACATGATCTATCCCGGACGGGATGAACGGGTGATTAGGATTATCAAGAAGATCGTTCGTGGGCTTTCGCATCACCATCGGGTTGAGGGCGGGATTGACGACTCAAGGATATTTGCGGATGTTCTTCGATATACGTTTCCCGATGACCTGTGGAAAAAAGGGACATTCCATAGACGCGGATCGGACGTTTTTCGATACTGGTTCAAGAAGTATGAGGATGAAAACGAAAAGGAATTGAGTTCCCTTTGGGCACTCACATTCTTTGACCGGCGCGAGTTTATAGCGGTTGTGGATAAGGCAAATCGGCCCACCGCCAGAACATTAAATGCATACGGTGGACTCTAGGAGGGAGACGATGAAAGAGATTCCGAGGGAACTTGATTGGGTGATCGAACGCGGTAAATGCGAATTCAAGACCGCGTTTGAAGCGCTGAGGGAATCGGTGAAAAAGGACGTTGAACAATACAACACACAATCTGGACTGCTAACGCGCTACCAAATTGAATTCTCAAGCGATCCCAAGTGGATGTTCAGCGTTGCCAGACGAAGTAACGTGATGAAGTGCACAGTTTTTAGACCCGTCGACGATTGTATCGAAATCATCGTTAGCGCTGGGACCGAACAGACGTTAAGAGTGCTCCCCGAATTTACCGAAATGGGCTCCCGCAAATTTCGCATCGACGGCGAAGAGGGTGAACCCATGTTCGAATGGCAACTCCGTCGCCGTGTCCTCGAACCGATCCTCTTCGGCAACTAGTGGGGATGAGGATCAACACACTTTTCAGACACCACCCGGCCTTTCGCTGGCGACAGGATGCCCACCTTCGAAATTGTTTTGAAGGGGCACGGAAGCTAGCCCCGCTAACTCCGCTAACCCCGCCAACTCCGCTCTCTCACTGGTGCAGCATCTTGAACGCGTGCGTCCACTCGTTCTTCGTGAATCCCTGGATGCACCACAGCATGCACAACGGCTCAATGGCGCGCGCTGCCTCCACCTTCCCCATATCGGCCGTCTCCCAACCAAACTGATCGAGAATCTTCCCCGTCGTCGCCTTCGCCGCGTCGTCGTTTCCGCAGATGAACATCGTCGGCCGCCCGGCCTTGTACTCGGGATTCACCATCTGCCGGGCCCCTACCGAATTGAACACTTTCACAAAATGCACTTTGGGGAACGCCTTCTGCAGCCGCTCCATCAGCGACTCCTCGAGCGTCGTGAAAAACCTCAGCACTCCGTTCACCGGCGGCGCATCCGCAATGGGATTGCAGGCGTCCATCACCAGCTTGCCGTCCACGTTGGCCGCTCCCGCCGCCTTCAGCACATCTGCCGCACTCGCGCCCTTCACCGCCAGCACCAGCACTTCGCCAAACGCAGCCGCATCGCTGACGCTGCCCACCTGCGCTTTGGGATTCGCCTTCTTCCACTCCGCCAGCTTCGCGGCATCGCGCGTGCCCAGCATGGCCTGGTGACCGTGCTTGATGAATCCGCCGGCGAGCGACTTCGCCACATCTCCCGAACCCAGAACTCCCACCTTCATTGTCGTCTCTCCTCTCTATTTGCCTGGTTGATCGCGCAGGCCGGTGTGCAAATAGGCCACCACCGCATCCATCTGTTTTTTGTTCATCTGATATGCAAACGACGGCATGGTTCCCTTGCCCGTCATCAGCACTCGTTCCACTTCGGCGTCCGTCGCCGGCCCGCCCTCCGGCAGCGTGCTCCGGTTGAACAGTCCATGCAGGCTCGGCGGAACCTTCTTCAGGTGCAGGTCGTTCTGCTCATGGCAATGAGCGCAGCCAATGTTGTAGAGATGCTTGCCCTCCGCTTGTTGATCCGTTAATTTTGGCGCCGGCCGGCAGCCGGCCACACCGAATGCTGCTCCGAGGCAGAAAACCGTCCATGTGCAGTACTTCGATAAATGCAACATTGGCATATTACGGGGAGATTAACTCAGCCAAAAAGGCTATCGCCGCTAGGATCGCCATTGACCCAATCCACACCACTCTCCCCTGTACGCTGCAACGGAAAAAATCCTTGGACAAAAGGCCGGCTTCCGACCAGGCATTGCGAATTGTCAGCCAGAAATAGATCACTCCACAGCACAAGGAAAGTGAAAGCAAGGCGATCTCGATGAGAAGCTTCCACATGGCGCGAACAAGGTTCCGCTAATATGGTATCTCTCACATGGACAGCGCCCAAGCTGCCTTTCGCTCTGCCCTGTGCTTTTTGCGAGAACCGGCCGCCCGCCAGCTATCCTTTTCTTATGGCGCTTCCCTTGCTCGACCAGATCCGCTCCGCGCAGGCACTTGTTTATCAGTACATGCCGCCCACGCCCCAGTACAGTTGGCCGCTCATCAACCAGCGCCTCGGCGCCGAGGCCTGGATCAAGCACGAGAACCACACGCCCATCGGCGCATTCAAGATTCGGGGCGCGCTCGTCTACGCTACGTGGCTCAAGCAAACGCAGCCCTCGCTCGCCGGCGTGGTCGCCGCCACGCGCGGCAACTTCGGCCAGGGCGTTGCGATGGCGGCGAGCCTCCTCGGCCTCAAGGCCGTTATCGTCGTTCCCCACGGCAACAGCAAGGAAAAGAATCGCGCCATGCAGGCGCAGGGCGCGGAACTCGTCGAGCACGGCCACGACTTTCAGGAGTCGCTTGAATTTGCCGGAATTCTGGCGGGCGAACGCGGCCTCGCAATGGTCGAATCGTTTCACGAACGCCTAGTGTGGGGCACCGCTACCTATGCGCTGGAGCTCTTCGAAGCTGCGCCGATGCTCGACCGCGTCTATGTTCCCATCGGTCTGGGCTCGTCCATCTGCGGCATGGCCGCCGCCCGCAACGCGCTCAACCTCACTACAGAAATCATCGGCGTCACTGCAGCCGCATCGCCCGCCACCGCAATCAGCTTCAGGGAGCGCAAGATCGTCGAGGCGCCGGCGCGATCCGAAATCGCCGACGGCCTCGCCTGCCGCCGGCCCAACCCCGACGCGCTCGCAATCATCCTCAGCCAGGTCGCCCGCATCGTCGAAGTTTCCGACGGCGAAATCGCTGAAGCCATGGCTATCTATCACGAAGACACGCACAACGTAGCCGAAGGCGCCGGAGCCACCGCTCTCGCCGGCGCACTGCAGGAGCGAAGCGCACTTGGCGGCAAACGCGCGGGCATTATTCTCACCGGCGGCAATGTCGATCGCGAACTCTACTCAGCAGCGCTCAGCGGAGCGTTCGCCTCCGTGAGGCACGCATGACCGCGCCCAACGAGCACCTGACGCCCTTCGCGCACTCGGCCAGCAACCAGTGCTTTGGCTGCGGGCCGGCAAACCCAACAGGGCTGCATCTCGAATTCTTCCTCGCGCCCGACGGCTCTGTGGTGAGCCTTCCGGTGGTGCCGGACGCTTTCGCGGGACACCCCGGCTATCTGCACGGCGGCGTCATCGCTACGCTGCTCGACGAAGCGATGAGCAAAGCGGTGCGCGCTGGAGGGCACGTCTCCATGACGCGCAAAATCGAAGTCGACTACCTCCGACCCGTCCCCAGCGGCGTTCCTCTTCGCATCGAGGGCCGCGTCGTGCGCAACGAGCGTCGCAAACACTGGGCTGAAGCTAGAGTTCTCAACGAGGAAGGGCGCGTGCTCGCCGAGGGCAAAGGCCTGTTCGTTGAAGTCACACCCAAAGGCTGAAGGGCGGCCCGAAGACCGCCCGCCGGTTCCCCACGCTCGCCGCATGTTTGCTTCTGACGTCAGGGTGGGGTTTGCACAAACTCCGTCGCACTGCCACGGAGCGATACACGATATCAATACACGATATCAATGCACCATGTTGATCGTGTCCTGCGTGACCGTATCGAACGTTGTCACCGACTTGGCATTGGCCTCGAACGCCCTTTGCGCGATGATCAGGTTCGAGAATTCCGTCGAGATGTTTACGTTCGACGCCTCGAGTGCATCATCCTGCAAGGTACCAAGCCCTCCCGCGCCCGACGCTCCCACCGTGGCCGTTCCACTGGCCAGCGTAGTGGCATAATCGCCGTCGCCCAAAAGCGCCAGCCCCTGCAGATTCGATACATTCCCGAGCGCCAGTTGACCCACGTTCTGTTTTTGCCCGTTCGAGTAACTCGCCGTCACCGTTCCATCGGAGCCGATGGTGAAGTCCTTGTATTGTCCGCTGGGGTAACCATCCTGCGTAGTTGCCGACACGTCAGAGGCCGTGTCCACCTGGCTGATTGTCGGTTTCCCGCTCGCGTCCAGCAGGTTCCACTGGATGGCAAGATCATTCGACGCATCGGCCAGCCCGTTAAACGCCAGCGCAATCGACTGCACGTCGCCCGCCGCCGTTCCCACAGTTTCTGCGGCTCCGCCTGTGGGAGTGATCGTGGTCAAATTGCCGTTTGCGTCAAAGGTCATGGTTCCGGTGATCGCCGCCGGCGCCGCGCCCGCATAGTCCGCTGCCGGCAACTCCGCCGAGTAAGTCCATGTGTTCGGCGCCGCGCCCGGCTCAAAGTTCACGGTGGCCACGTGCGGTTCGCCCAGCGAATCGTAGACCGTTACTTCCGCCGGAAACTGCGTCCCCGCACCCGTCGTCGCATCCAGGTTCGCCGTCATGCCCAGCGAAGTGGTGGCTCTCGGCTGCTGTACCTGCCCCACCGGAACACGGATCGCCGTGAGTGGCGCATTGGTGTTCACCACGCCGTTCACCGCCGGATAGCCCATCACGTTCAGCCCGTTCGAGGTGACCAGCGCACCGCTCGAATCCAGCGAGAAGTTTCCCGCCCGCGTGTACTCATAACCGCCCCCGCCGTTGCTCACCACAAAGAACCCGCTTCCGTTCAGCGCCACATCCGTGGCGTTGCCGGTTGAGTTGATAGAGCCCTGCGAGAACGCAATCTCGTTCGAGGCCACCTTGACGCCCGCGCCCACCTGGATCGGATCTCCAGAGCCAGTCGAACCAATCTGCTGGTAGAACAGATCGGAGAACTGCGTCGACTCCGACTTGAAGGCCGTTGTGTTCATGTTGGAGAGATCGTTCGCAATTGTATTCAGCGCCGTTGAATCGGCCTCGAGGCCGGTCAGCGGAATGGAAAAACTTGCCATGGTCGCTCTCCTCTTCTGTTCGGTTCGATGATTCGGGCTTCTGTGCCCGGCCTGGATTCTGCTCATCCTTTGCGGCCGCTGTTTGAGCTCGCCTTATCGCAGCGCCATTGCACCGCCCGGTACCGGCAGTGCGTGCGTCCATCGAGCGCGTGAGCCACGCGCTCAGCCGCGGCCGTCGAGCGCGGCGCACTCAGATTGCCTTGGGTGCTGTCGCCAGTCGCATTCTGCGTGGCCGCGATTCCGGGCGGGTTGGCGGGCAACGCACCGACACGGTGTGCCGCCCCAGCCGTTCCACTTGCGCTCGCCGGACTCGTGCCCGCCGCGCTGGCATCTGCGCCCGCAGCCTGCTTCGTCGAGCCGTTCCCTGGCGTCGCCGTTCCGCCCAGGGCCGTGCTCAGCGTCTGATTGATATTGATCAGTTGCTCCAGGCTGTTCACCTGGACGAGCTGGTCGATGTACGCGTTCGGATCCATGGTCGACGTCGGATCCTGGTTCTGCATCTCCGTCACCAGCAGCGTGAGAAAATCGTTGGCCGAGATCGTCGCCGTGCTGCCGCTGCCGTTGTCCGAGCCGTTCGTCCCGTTGGTTCCCGTCGATCCGCTGGCGCCGTTTGCGCCGTTGGTCGAGCCGGCCATCGGCACCGCAACCTTCTCCGCCATTGCCTGCTCCGTCCCAAGCACATGATTCAGGATTCCTGCTGCCATCGCCCCTCCCCTTATCGCAATTTCAACCTTTTCCGGTCCTTCTATTCCCTATTGGCTAGTCCCTGTTCCCTGTCTTCTCGTTCGCTTGTTTTTTCTATTCCCTACTCCCTATTCCCTGTCTCTCTCACGCCATCACAGAGATATGCACCCCGCGTCCAGTCGCCGCATCCGGCCTCGATTCGAATCCGCTCCGCGATGCTGTCGCACTCGCAGCCGCAGGGGTAATCGTGCTCGGTTGGGACTCGTTTTGCGGCGCTGCCGCGGAACTCTGCTCGCCGCCGCTTCCCTGCTGCGGATTCTGGCCCACGGACGCATCCATCGTGCTCGCGTCAGGATGCGCCATGGTCAGCGTCGCCACCGGCGCATGTTCCTCCGCAAGGTACGCGCTCAATCCCGCCATGTGCCCGCTCAGCGCCTGCGCCGCGTCGGCCGATCCCGGCACTACCGCCGCATGCACGCTGCCTCCGCTCATGTCCGCGCGCACGCTCACCCAGCCCAGCGCCGGATCCTCAAACCCAGCCTCGGCCCTTTGTCCTCCCGCATGAACCCAGCTCGACGTCCCCACCGCCGTTCGCGTGTCCAATCCCGAATCGAGCGCGGCAAAGGTCTCTCGCGCTGTCGCCGGAGTTCCCGCCGATCCGCTGGCCGCAGCTGCACTCAGAGTTCCGTGCGCACCCGCCGCGTCGCGCACCCACGCCGCCGCATCGGAAGCGGCAGGCACCTGCAACGCCGCAAGGTGTGGCCCGATCACCGGCGCTGCCGCACTTGCCTCGACCCGTGTGCCCTCATGTGCTGCTCGCGCTGCTGCCAATTGTGCAGAAGGATCGCTGCTCTCAACGGTCGGCCGGCCTGCGCTCGCTGCCGCCGGCTCTGCGATCGATGCATTGCTTGCCGCGAGCTTTCGGTGGGTTCCTGCCTCCGTTGCCGGCGTCTTCGATTCACGCCCGGCGGCGTTCGCTGCCTGCCCACTCCGTTCGCTCGCCTCAACGTTCCGCGATTGACCGGCCCCAGCTCGAACCACAGGCCCTGGCGCGCTCGGCGGCTCCGCCGCCTTTTCGCCAGATTCGGATCGCGTCACTGTCGCTGCGTCCGCCTCGCTCGACAGCGGCGCTCTCTGCGACGCGGCCTCCGCATTGTGGCCCACGGAACGCGAGCCCGTACCTATCTGCGTCGCGGTTCCAGGCGCCGCCGGGCCGCCGTACACCGGAAACTTATTCCACGTGGAAGTAGCCAATGCTGTTGCCGTCGCCTCCGCATCCACCCGAACCGCATCGGCGGTCACAACGCGATCTTCGATCTTTGAATCCGGGGCACTTCCAGTCCTCGCCGGCAGATTCTCTGCCTGCACTGGAGCAGCCGCTGCAGCCATGCCATCGCCTGGCGGCACGATCGCCGCCGCGCCGGCCGTTCCGGCTTGCGGCGGTGCTTTCGCTTCCCCGAGTGCGCTGGCCGCTTTCTCGCTCTTCCTGTCGCGGGCAGCACCTACGGCAAGTTCAGACGCGCTCTTACGATCCATGACGGTTCCGGCTCCCGCGGGCGCATCCGTGCTCTGTTCGCTCGTGAGCACTTCAGCCGCGTAAGCTCGAATCCGCTGCTGCCCGCTCGCAGTATGTGCCATCGTCGCAGCGGACTTCCCGATCTCGCCTGTTGCCGGCAGCGTTGCGCCTGACCCGTTTTCTTTGCCTGTCGCCGTCATTGACCGCGACGCCGTGCCCGTACCCGACTGCGAAATCTTCGCCCGCAAATCCGCCGCGCCTTCGTACCTGCGGGTTGCGCCTTCCGCGCCGGGCTCACACGGCGCGCGCGTGCCCGTCGCCGCGGTATTGCCTGCGCGTTGCGCGACGACTCCCGTCATGCCCCATGCCCGCAGTACCGATTGCCAACTTGCGCTGAAGCTTTCCCCACTCAATGGCTGCGACGCATCCGCGCTTCCGTTCGCCGCGCTCAGCCAGCCCTCAGGCTCTCCCTTGCCCGGCGCCAAAGTCGCCCATGGGCCCGGCCCCGCCGCCGCACTCGCGCTTCCCGCAGCATCCATCGCTGCGCCAGTCTCGATTGCCGGGGTCAGGATCATGCAGGGCTAAACAGCAGAAAGCGTGCCAAAGGGGAGTGGAACGGGTTAGAAGAATGTCAAAGTTGGGACCAATGCTCCCGTTTCAGGAAAGGCGCCCTCCGCGTTGTAAGTTTTTGCTCAAGTTCCTTGGCAGGCGCTCGCGTTCCACAGCTCGATTCCCTTCCTCTTTCTACTCCTCGTTCTCATCGCCACCGCCTTGCGCCCGGCTCAGAAACCAGTCGTCGAGATCGCGTTGCGCGCGCCTCCCGCCCTCCACCGCATCCTCGGCCTCCGTTCTGCGCATCAGCGTTTCCACCTGCCGCCGCTCCATCCGCCGCCCGAGAAACTCCGCCCGACGCGCCGCCACAACCACTTCCATCTCCCCAATTCGCGGCCGCAGCACTTCCGCGTGACGCCCGCCCGCGCGCGTCTCCTCGAGGCCCGCGATCCGATCCACCAGGTCGCCCGTCCCGGCGCTCGCCGTCACCTGCCGCCGCCCCGCGCGCTCCCGCTCCCGCACGCGCTCAAGTGCCGCCTCCATCCGCCGCAGTTGGCCCACCGCCGACTCCAGCGCCGCCTGGCTCAGCTCCTCCTCCAACTCCCGCACCTGCCTGAGCCGCCGAATGGCGCGCGACACGGCCATGGCTCACACCTCCGCGGCCAGCGCCGCAAGCAGGCGCAAAGCGTCGCCAAAGCCGACCCGCTCCTGGGCCGCCTGTGTCAGGAATGCGCGAATCCCATCCCGCGCGCGTAGTGCCCGGTCCAGTTCCGCATCGGCGCCCGCCTTGTACGCGCCAATCCGCACCAGGTCCTCGGAGCGCGCATACACCGCCATCAATTTCCGAATCAGCGCCGCCTGCCCGCGATGCGCCTCTCCGGCCACGGCGGGCATCAGCCGGCTGATCGAATCCAGCACGGCGATGGGCGGATACCATCCTTCCGCCGCGAGCGCGCGCTCGAGCACCACGTGGCCGTCGAGCAGCGAGCGCACCGCATCCACCAGCGGATCCTGCTGGTCGTCTCCCTCCATCAGCACCGTGTAAAACGCCGTAATCGATCCTGTGCGGAATCGTCCCGCGCGTTCTACCAATCGCGCCAGCCGCGCAAATACAGAGGGCGTGTACCCCTTGGCCGTGGGCGGCTCGCTCGCCGCCAATCCGATCTCGCGTGCAGCCATGGCAAACCGCGTCAGCGAATCCAGCACCAGCAGCACCTGCCTGCCCTCGGCGGCAAAGAACTCGGCGATCGTGGTTGCCGCCAACGCCGCGCGCATCCTCTTCAGCGGAGATTCGTCCGAGGTCGACACCACTACCACCGCGCGCTTCAGTCCTTCCGCGCCCAGCGAATCGCGCAGGAACTCGCCCACCTCGCGCCCGCGCTCTCCCACCAGTCCCACCACCGTCACTTCCGCCTCGGTGTTGCGCGTCATCATGCCGATCAGCGTGCTCTTGCCCACGCCCGACCCGCCGAAGATTCCCACTCTCTGCCCGCGCCCCACCGTTAGCAGCGCATCGATGGCGCGGATGCCCGTGCCCAAAGTCTCCTCGATCGGCACGCGGTCGAGCGGCGGACGCACGGCTCCCTCGAGCGGCAGTGTTCGCTCGACCGCCAGCGGCCGCCCACCATCGATCGGCGAACCACCCGCGTTCAGCACGCGGCCCATCAGAGCCGGCCCCACTTCAATCTCCGGCGTAACGCCCAGCGACCACACGGGATCGCCGAACCGGATTCCATCGGCCGCCTCCAACGGCATCGACAGCACATTCGACCCGCGAAAGCCGATCACTTCGGCCAGGTGCGTGTTTCCCGCGCGATCCTCGATCTCGCAACACTCGCCCACGGACGCGGGCGGGCCCTCGGACTCGATCGTCTGCCCCACCGACTCGACGACCTGCCCGCGCCAGCGCCATGGCTGTCGGCGCTCCAGCCGCCGAAAATAACTCTCCAGCATCGGCGTCATTTGTGCGCCGCACCTGCGCCCGCATCCCGCTCAAGCACAGGCATCGCGGCGGCACGATCGAAAAATCCGCGCTCAATCTCTCCCAACTGCGAGCGCACTCCCAAATCCACCGCGCCGACCTTGCTCTCGATGACGCAGTCGCCCAATCGCATGCCCTCGCCCGCCGTCACCTCCGGCTTCAACGCCAGGTTGGGAACCAGCGCGATCGCTTCCTTCCACAACTCGAGTTCCGCCGCAGGCACGCGGAGCCGCACCTGGGACGAGGCGGCCAATTGTCCCAGCGCCACGCGCACCGCTCCGGCTAAAAGCAGCGGATCCATCTGCGCCTCGCGGCGCAGGATCCTCGCCGCCACCGCCAGCGCCAGCTTCACCACCTCCTGCTCCACGGCACGCAGATACTGGTCGCGCTCGACCTGAAAACGCTCCACGAGTGCCGACCTGTGTTGCTTCGCGCGCTCGGTTTCGGCAGCAATCGCCGCGGCCTGCGCCTCACGCTCGGCTCGCCGGCCTTCTTCACGGCCGCACTCGCGCCCGGCTTCGAACGAGCGCCGCGCCTCCTCGGCCATCCGCTCGTCGAGAGTCCCTCTCATCGCGCCGGCCACGCATTCCCGGGCGCACTTTAACGTTGCGTGGGCCGCGTCTTCCTCGCCGTCCCCACCGGCTTCCACCCAGCCGTTCCATTCCGTTCCTTCAGGCGCACCGAGAGCGGCCGGATACTCGAGCACCTCCATCTCGCCCGCCGTCCCCCTCCCCTGCGCCGCCATCTCCGCCTTCCACTCCCTCTTCCCTATTCCCTGTTTTTCTAATCGCCGTTCCCTGTCTTTACGCGATCATCTCGTCGCCGGTCTCGAGCTTCAGCACCACCTTGCCCTCGGCCTCCAGCCGCCGCGCCAGGTCCAGAATTTCCCGCTGCGCCTGCGCCACCTCGCGCGAGCGCACCGGCCCCAGCACTTCCATGTCCTCTTTCAGCATTTCCACGGCCCGCGAACTCATAGCCTTGAAGATCTGTGCCCGAAGCTCCTCGTTCGCACCGCGAAGGGCCAGCGCCAGTTGCCGCTTGTCGACTCCGGAAACAATTTCGCGAATGGTGGCCGGAGGCACGGTGATCAGATCCTCGAACGTGAACATGAGATTGCGAATGCTCAACGCCAGCTTCGGCTGGCTCTCTTCAATCGTCTCCAGAATCTTTTTCGATTCCTCCGCGTTCAGGCGATTCAGCAGATCGGCCACGGCCTTGAACCCCGAGTAGCTGCGGCGCGCCGTGTCGCCCACGCTCTCCAACCGCCGGTGCAGAATCAGCGCCACCTTCTGCGCCATCTCCGGAGAAAACTGCCGCATCTCCGCCAGCCGCTGGATCGAGACTACCTTGTGCTCTTCGCTCAGATTGTCCAGCACCATCGACGCCCTTCGCGGATCGAGGTGCGCCAGCACCAGTGCGATGGTCTGCGGATGCTCGCTGTCGAGCAGCTTGCCCAGTTGCTGCGGGTCACTGCGCTGCAGCTTGGCCAGATTGCCGTGCGCCGCCTCCTGCGAGCGGCGCATCATGGCCATCAGGTCCTCGGCGCGCTGCTTGCCGAAGGCCTCGATCAGCACGCGGCTTGTATAGTCCAGCCCGCCGTGCACCATGAAGTTCTGCGTGTCCAGCAGTCCCCAGAACTCCTCAAGCACGTCTGCCGAAAGCTCGGGAGTGATGCCGCGCAGGTCGGCCATCTCCTCGGTAATCTGTTGCACGTCGGCTTCCGGCAGGGCGCGCAGAATCTCCTTGGCCAGATCCTCGCCCACTGCAACCAGCAGGATCGCTGCCTTGCGCACGCCGGAGAAGCTCGCCGACATCCGGCGCCGCGCTCCGCTTTCAGGTCCCTGCTCCGCCAACGCGGCCTCCTTTCCCAACGCGGCCTCCTTTGCCCCGTCCTTCTGCCGGCCGCTATTTCCCGCCGCCGTTTCCCGCCTAGCCGCCGTTTCCCGCCCCGCTGCTGCTCTCGCCCCGCCGCTGTTTTCCGTCGCAAACCCGCGGCCCGATCCCGAGTGCCCCACTATTCGGAATGGATCCAGCTTTGCAAGAGGCGCGAGCTTTGCGCCGGCTCGCGTTTCAAATGCGCCGTCACCTGGTCATAAATCTCCTGCGTACGCTGGCGCTGGGGATCGATTGGCGCCGGCTCGGGGGCCCCTAGCGCCTCCGGCATGGCGGCGATCCCCGCGGCCGCGTCTCTTCCCGATCGCTTTGCCGGCGCCCGTAACGCCAGGGCCGCGCCGGCATGCCGGATCGCGGGCCGCACCGCAAACGCCACCACCACCAGCAGGGCCACTAGCAACGCAAGGTACTTCACCAGCGCCGGCGAGCTCTCCGCCGTCTTCAGCATCTCGCCCGGAACGCCCACCGGCGTTTCGCCGCGATTGCCGTCGAAGCTCAGATCTTCGACCGTCACCATATCGCCGCGCGAGGCATCGAAACCCACCGAGGCCTGCGCCAGCGTGGTCAGATTGCGCAGCTCATCGGCCGAACGCGGCTGCCACACCGCAGCATGACTCTTCGTTTCCGGCTGCACGAGGCGGTCGTTCACCACAATCGCCGCCGTCAGACGCCGCACCCGTCCCGGGTTCTCGACCGTGTGCCGCACTGTCTTGGACACGCCGTAGGTGCTGGACTCGCTCTTGGCCGTCTGGGGCGGCGTGGTCTCATGCGGATACACGGGCAGTGCCTGCGTGTTGGGCGCGTTCGACGCCGTGCCGGGAACGCCGGCGGCAACCGGCTGCGCGCCCGTGGTCTGGTCGGTGCGCTGCATCGCGAGTGTCACCGTTTTGTCGGGATCGTAGATTTCTTGCGTTTCGTCTGTAGCCGTCGCGTCGTAATCGAGCGTGACCGAAGCGCGCACATTGCCCGCGCCGGTCACCGGCTCGAGCGTGGCCACCAGCTTGTCTTCCAAAGCCTGCTCGGCGCCCAGTTCGAGCGCCTCGGCGGTCTTCGGCCCCAGCGGCAGATTGCCCGACGCATCCACCAGCACTACGTGATCGGGAGTCAGCCCGTCCACGGCCGAAGCCACCAGGTTGCGAATCGCGTCCGGCTCGCCATCGGCCAGATCGCGATGCCGCAATTTCAGTACCACCGAAGCCTTCGCCGGGCGCTCCTCGTCGCGAAACAGCGAGTCGTGCGGAAGCACCAGATGCACCCGCGCCGATTGGATGTCGGAGAGCGTGCCGATGGTGTGTTCGAGCTCTCCTTCGAGCGCGCGCTGATAATTCACTTGCTCGTCGAACTCCGATCCCACCCAGTTCGGCTTGTCGAAGATCTCGAATCCCAGGCGGCCGCTCTTGACTCCGCCTTTCGCCGCCGTCGCCAGCCGCGCCTTGTCCAGTTGCGCCGCCGGCACCAGGATGCCCGCGCCGTCCGGCGTGGGCTCAAACGGAATCTGCGCCGAGGCGAGAATCTGGCCCATCTGCCGCGCGTCGTCCGGTTCGAGATTCGTGTACAGCGTGCGCCAGTCGGGACTCATGGCGTACCACGCCAGCCCGCCCACCAGCGCCATCACCATCAGCGCCGCCACCGCCACCCATCGGCGCTCGGCCGCGGCCATCTCGGCCCAGCGCACGCGCGCCATGCCCCACAGCCCGGCCCACTTGCTACCCGCCTGCACCCTTCCCGGCACTGCCGGCGAGCTCTTTTCCAACTGTGTTCCAGCGGCCATCGCCCCTCTGCCCCGCTGCTCCGTTACCCGCGAGCCCGCCGACTTGCCGGCTCGCTAACTTGCTCGCACGCGGCTTTCAGAACTGCATTCCCATCACGCTCTGGTAGGCCTGCACCGCCTTATTGCGCACGGCCAGCGCCAGCTCGAAGGCCATGTCGGCCTTCTCGGTCGCGATCATCGCCTGGTGCACGTCCACACCCGTGCCGGTCATCAGCCCCGTCACCGCCGTCGAGGCCTGCTTGTCCAACTCGTCCACCTGCCCCACCGAGTCGGAGATCAAATCGGCGAACGGCTGCCCTGTCGCGGCCTCGCCGCGCGCGCTTTCAGGCAGACTCGACGCGCCCGCCGCCGAAGCCACGCTGCCAGAAACTGCGCTCACCGCACTCGTCACACTCAACATGTTTCCGGGCCTCCTCTCGTGCTTGCTTTATCTATTGCCCATTGCCGATGCAATTTCTATTGCTTTGCCTTTGCTCTTGCTTTCTCGCTCCGTTGGTCCCTTGATCCTTGGTCGATTGATCCCTGTCGTTAGCTTTTCGCTATTTCCAGCGCCGACGCGATCATGCCCTTCTCGGCCTGCACGGCGGAGCCATTCAGGCCATAAGCACGCGTTGCCCCCATCAGGTCCACCATTTCTGTAAGGGGATTAATGTCGGGATAGGCGACATATCCATCGGGTCCCGCGTCGGGATGGCCCGGATCGTACCGCTTCAGCGGCGGCGCAGGATCCTCGACCACCTGGGCGATGTGCACACCCGGCGCGACGCCGCCCTTGCCGGGAAGCGGAAGCAGCGGCGGCAGCGACCTGTCCACGTCTACCGCGCCCGCTGGTCTCGCACCCATCGTTCCAGCGCCCGCATTCCCGCTGGCCGCCGTCATCGAGTCGAGGAAATTGCTATCACCGCGACCGGCGGCAAACACCACCTCCTGCCGCCGATAAGGACCGCCCTCTGCCGTGCGCGTCGTTTCGGCGTTGGCCATGTTGGCCGCCACTACCTCGGCGCGCATCCGCTCGGCCTCCATCGCCGAGCCCGACGTCTCCATCAATCCGAACAGGTTCATCGATCAACCTCCCTGCGCTGCTTTGCTCTTGTTCTTGCTTTTTTTGCTTTTCCTATTTCCCTGTTCCCTAATCCCTGGTCCCTTGCTTCATTTGTCCGTGTGAATCGCGTCCATCACGCGCTGATACTCCTGATGCAAGAGCGCCACGCCGGTTCTGAACTTCAGTTGCGCCTCAGCCAGATTCAAACTTTCGCGGTCGATGGAGACGTTGTTTCCGTCCGGCCGCGCGACGAGGCCGTCCACCTCGCTCACGCGAACCTTTTTTGGCGCGCCTCCGCGGTCCACATCGTCGAGCGCGTCGCGCATCTCGGCTTCAAAGTCCATGCCCACCGTGCGATACCCTGGCGTGTCCACGTTGGCCATGTTGGCGGCCGTCAGCTTGACCTCGGCAGCGGCCAAATCGAGGTACCGTGCGATCTCTTCGCTCAACCTTGTCTCGATGCCCATCCTCATGCGCCCCTCCTCTCACGTCACCACCCGTCTTCGCCGAATCCCGATCCTCATTACTCCCGATCCTCGTTGCCAAACCGATTTCGCCGAGCCCCAATCCCCTTCTCCGATGCCAAAGCGTTGGCGTCGAATTCCAACGCGTCGCCAAGGGCTCAATTCACCGTCAGCCCGAAGTCGATCTCGCGCGTGGTCAGCACCGGGCTCTCCCCGGCCAGGATCACGGCGCGCTCCAGCACGTGTTCGAGTTCGCGCACGTTGCCGGGCCAGTCGTGCGCGGCCAGCTTGGCCAGCGCGTCCTCGTCCACGCGCTTCACCGGCATCTCGCGTCCCAGCTTTTTCAGAAAGTGCTCCACCAGCAGCGGCAGATCCTGCGCGTGCGCGATGAGCGCCGGCGTGCGGATGAGAAAAACCGCCAGCCGGTAATACAAATCGGAGCGGAACCCTCCCGTCTGCGCCTGCGCCGCCAGTTGCCGATGCGTGGCGGCGATGATGCGCACGTCCACCCTGACTGTTTCGTTGTCGCCCACGCGCTGCAGCTCGCCGCACTCCACAAAGCGCAGCAGCTTCGACTGCAGGGCCAGCGGCATCTCGCCGATCTCGTCCAGAAACAATGTGCCTCCGTCGGCGGCTTCGATCCTGCCCGTGCGTCCCCGCACGGCACCGGTAAACGCGCCCCGCGTGTGCCCGAAAAGCTCCGCCTCAAGCAGCGCTTCAGGAATCGCCGCGCAGTTGATGGCCACAAGCGGCTTGCGGCTGCGCGACGACAGCCGGTGCAGAGCCTCGGCCACCAGTTCCTTGCCCGACCCCGTCGGCCCCTCGATCAGCACCGGCGTCATGCGCGGAGCCACCAGCCGCACTCTGCGGCTGATCTCGAGCATGCAGGCGGCATGGCCCACCATTTCCGGTAATCGATCAGCCGCGCCCACAGCCGCGCTCGCGTCCGCGCCAGGAGCAATCGCGCTCGTCCGGAGCGGCACAATTCTCTGTGTGCTTGCCGCCGCATTCGCGATCTGCGGCGCCGCTGCGTCCGCTGCCGTCTCCGCGACGCGCGCCGCGGGAGTCCCTGATCCATGCGCCGCCATCGGCAGTTCCCTCACCGCGTGCGCCGCGTCGATCGCTCGCACCCCATTCATCGCCGCAGCCGAATTCCACACGGCCGTGTCGTTCGCCTGGCTGCGCCTGAGCGCGTAGAGCAGTTCCTGCCGGTACGGCCCGCGCGGGCCCGCATCGGCGCTTTCGCTCCCCGCTGTCACCACGTCGGTCGCGGGAAAGCTCCCTCTGAAGTCGATCAAAAACTCGCTCACATCGAGATCGGGCAACCACGAGTCCACAATCACCGCCTCGGGCCGCTCGGCCTCGGCCTCGGCCCACGCTTCCGCGCCGCCTTCCGCTTCGCGAACCTGCCAGCGCAGGCCGGTCAATTCGTGCGCCAGCCGCTGGCGAAAGCTGCGGTCCGCGCTCGCCACAAGAGCGGTGCGCGGCTTCATCCGCGCGTGCGCCGCAGGAGGCGGAAGAACAGGAAAAGGCTGCATGTAGGGTCTCCTTTTGAGCGTTTCGAAAATCAATTCATCCCAAAAAATCGCGCCACAGAACCGGCCCGTCGGCGGCCGGATTCAGTTCGGCCGGAATTACCGAACCCCGGGCCGGTTTTACTAAGCGTCGACCGGTGAAGACTCTGGCGGCGCTGCGACATCGGACACTGGCCGCCCCGGTTGCGGATCCGAAGGCACCGTGTAGCCCCGTCCCCGCACCGTGCAGATCAAGTGCCCGGGGGGCGGATCCCCGAGTTTGCGGCGCAGATAGTTCACGTACACGTCGACAATATTCGTGGTCTGCGCGGGCTCCAGGTTCCACACCGCATCCAGCAGCTCCACGCGCGAAACGCACTGGCCGCGATTCAGGAGCAGATGTTCGAGCAGCGCGAATTCCTTATTCGTCAGATCGATCGTGCGCCCGCCGCGCCGCGCTTTATGCTCCAGCCGGTCCAGTTCCAAATCGCCAGCGCGCAGTTCCAGACGCGTCTCCCGCTTGCGCCGCAACAGCGCCCGGCAGCGCGCGCGCAGTTCGTGCAGGCTGAAGGGCTTGGTCATCAGGTCGTCCGCGCCCCTGTCCAGGCAACGCACGCGCGTGTCCACCTCCTGCCGCGCCGTCAGCACCAGCACCGGCAGGTCCGCGTCCAGCGTGCGCACTTCATCGAGTACCTGCTCGCCATCCTTCACCGGCATGTTCAAGTCGAGAATGGTCAGATCCGGCAACTCCTGGCGAAATGCCTCTACCGCCGCACCGCCGTCAGCGGCCAGCCGGACGCGATGCCCGTCGGCCTCCAGCCCGCGGCTCAGAAACTGCGCCAGCGCTTTGTCGTCTTCGGCAATGAGTAATCTCATGAGAACCTTTCCATCACTCCGCGCCCTGCCTCCGCTGCACCTTCTCCTCTGGCTGCGCTCTCGCTCTCTTCTTGAACGATGCGCGGCGGCGGGCATGGCTATCCCCACCTTCCCGCGTGGAAGAAAGAAACTCAAGAATGTTGAGAGAAAAAACGGAAGGTGATTCCGCGAACGGGTGAGCGGAAAATGAGACGTGAGATTATGGGCGAATGAACGCTGACCTGTGACGGCAGACACGGAAATGCGAACGGGGCCCCGATTCCACAGCTAAGTCCGTTTCCACCTACGATTGGCTATTCCCTGTTCCCTGTTTTCTAATCCCTGGTCCCGAGTCCCTAATCCCTGTCTTTTTCCCCTTCTCTTCGTACATTGCCGCATCTGCCCGCGCCAACAGATCCTTCATCTCCTCGTCCGCCACGCGCTCCGCCAGCCCCATCGACGCTTCCACGCGCAGTTTGATCACGCCCGCCCTGCCCTCGACGTCGTAGTTGCCGCAGATCCACTTGCGCAGCCGCTCCGTCTGCCGCTCTGCCTCTTCAAGTCCGCAATCGAACAGCAGAATGAACTCGTCGCCGCCCCAGCGGCCAATCACGTCCGTGGCGCGGCACGCAGAACGGAGTTCCCCGCTGAACTGCTTCAACAAGTCGTCGCCGGTCCCGTGCCCGTGATCGTCGTTCACCTTCTTGAAGCGGTCGATATCGATAATGGCCACGCAAAACGGCGCTCCCGATCCCATTCGCCGTTCGATCTGGCATTCCACGTAGAGCCGGCTGCTCAATCCCGTCAGCGCATCGCGCGACGCAATCTCCTCGGCCTCCTCGAGCTTCGTCTGGTAACTCGCCACCTGCTCCTTCAATTGATCGAGCACTGCTTTGCCTTCGGCGGTCATCCGGTCGATCGAAGACTTCAACTCTGCCGCGCTCCTCTCGATCGACGTGCGAATCTCCGTCAAGTCGTCCAGGCTCGCGATTGCCTTCAGCCGCTCCGTCACCTCGTTCATCTGGCCCGCGCAGCGCTCGTCGCGCGCGCCCACACTCTCCGCGGTCCGCGCCATCGCCAGCAGCATTTCTTTCACTTCGCACGCCTTCTGCTGGTAGTGCCGCGCCGTCCCGCGCCCCCACTCGCGCAGTTGCTCGCGCACGCCGGCGTCGGTGGCCGCCAGCGACTCGCAGTTCATCTCCGGCGAGAGCCCCGTCTTCAGCTCGCTCAGATTGCGCTTCAGATCGCTTCCCATTCCGGGGCACGCATCCAGGCTGCAGTTGCCCATCTCGATCAACGCCGATCCATATGCGTCCACAACCGCCGGCAGAAGGTTGCCCTCGGCGGCCTCCCGCGCCTCGCCCGAGCCCATTTGCGACGATTCGAGATACTTCTTCAGCGAGATCATTCCACCCTCTGGGACGATGCCGGTCAGCACGCTCCCGCACACACTCCGCATCCTTCTTCATCGACAGGACTTCTCGATCTCTTCAGCTGGGAGCGGTTTTTCCCGAATCGGCTGCCGCTTTCCCCCGGCTGGTGAGCAGTTTCGCGGGCTTTTTGGCGCCTTCGAAGCCGACTTGACAGAATCTTCAGATTCGCCAACTCAAGCTGGCTCAGAGTTTCCCCCTATAGTGCCTCCTTTTCCCACATCTCCGGGTGGCGTAACTTCTTTTTTTCGTGCATAGTTGAACCAGAAAATTACTAAAGTGTATACGGATGCAAGAGGTGTCATACAAAAGCGTTATCGCCGTTTCTCGAAAAATCAACGATTCTGTACTTAATAAATATTGAGCGCAGCGCAATGCATGCGCCTGAATGGAGTGCCTTGGTTGATTGGAGCAAAATCCCCGACTTGGGAGCCGTAGCGCTCCTCACACTTGCATTCGCGTCGGTTGCCCGGCATGGGAAGACGGTCGCTTCAGGTGTATGGCTTACCGGCTGGATCCTGATCGCGCTCCATTTTGCGGCCTTCGCGTTTCTCAATGCTCCCGGCTACTGGAGCTATTTTGCTTCCTTCATTGGTCTGGCGTCTCTCGCCTCCGCCGGCGTCCTGTTCATGTGGGCGGCCGTGCCGCATCGCAAATTGCAGCGCTCCAGCCTGTGGATGCTGGTCAGCTTCCTGGTGACCTACACGCTCTATTTCGCTCTTCTCATCGTCAATCCCTTCGCATCCTGGGCTCTGGCGCTTTCAGCCGTTCTCATCGGGGTGTTGCCGCTCACCATTCTGCTGCTCACACTGCGCCATTTCAACCATCCGCTGCGCTGGGTCGTCGTCGGCCTTAACGTTACCCTTTCCATTTTCCTGATAATCGTCGAAAACCGGCCCGGCATCGGTCTATCGCTGGCCCTTGAGGCGGTCCTCTTCACCGTGTACTTTGGCTGCGCCATCCATTTCTGGTACACCTACCGCCGCGCTACCGCGGGAGCCTTCATTACCATCGCAGGCTTCTTTGCATGGTCGGGAGTGTTTGTTGCCGGACCTTGCATGGCTTACTTCTTCCCCAATCTTCACCTAGACGAGGAAGTTTGGAACCTGCCCAAGTACGTCGTCGCCGTCGGCATGATCATGCTTCTGCTTGAGGATCAACTGGAGTACAACAAGTACCTCGCCCTGCACGACGAACTCACCGGCCTGCCCAATCGCCGCCTGTTCCAGGATCGCCTGACCAACGCCATTGAGCGCGCCCGCCGCACCGGCACGCAGGTGGCCCTGCTTCTCATTGACCTGGATAATTTCAAGCTGGTGAACGACACCGCGGGCCATCACTCCGGCGATCAGCTCTTGAAGCACGTCGGCAATCTCTTCACCGGCCGGGTGCGCCGTTCCGACACCGTGGCACGCACCGGCGGCGATGAGTTCTCCGTCATCCTTGAAGAGCCCATGACCCGCGCCGACTCCGTTCGCGTAGGCCGCACCCTCACCCGGCTCTTGGAAGAGCCCATCCCCTGCGGCGAGCACTTAGTCCGCGTTGGCGCCAGCGTCGGGATCGCCGTATTTCCCGATGATGCTTGCGATGCTGAATCCCTTCGCATCGCCGCCGATGTTCGCATGTACCAGGGCAAGAGCGCCGGCAAGGTCGACGCCATGGAGCAGCAGCCATCCAAGCCGCCCCAGCGCGAACCATCTCCGGTCATTAAGCGACTGGCCGGTCTGCAAACCGCCGAATAAGTTCTCAGACGCACGAAGGCCCGGACGATTCGTCCGGGCCTTCTTTATTTCACGTGCGGGCTAGCTTCATCACCGCCCGCCGCCAGGTCCGCGTCTACCCCGCCGCCGCCTGCGCCGGTTCTGGTCTGCGCTGGGACGTACGCCTCCCGCGCCAGTCGGCGGCCCGGCATGCACCGGCGCCGCATCTACGCGGTTGAAGTTCGGCTCGTTCTCCTCGTCGAACGCCTCGCCGCTGCCCTCTTCGAAGTCGCCGCCCTCGATCAGAATCGTGCTCTGGTTCGAGCTCGGCTGCCGCTCGTCGAATTCGTTGCGCGGCCCTCCGCTCCGGCTGGGCGGCGGTGGCGGCGCAGGCTGCACAAACTCCGCCTCCTCGCTCGGCGCCGGCCCCGAATGCGCCAGCTTCGCCTTCTGCTCTTTGATCAGCGCCTTGCGGCTCAGCTTGATACGGTTGCCTTCCAGGGCCAGCACCTTCACCATCACCTGGTCGCCCTCGCGCAACTCGTCCTTCACTTCCTTCACGCGATGCTCCGCGATCTCCGAGATGTGCAGCAGCCCGTCCGTGCCCGGGAATATCTCAACAAACGCGCCGAACTCCGCGATCCGCACCACCTTGCCTAGATAGGTCTTTCCCACCTCTGGCACCGCGGTCAAATCGCTGATGATGGCCAGCGCCTTCTTCAGGCCCTCGGCATCGCTCGACGCCACGCTGACCTTGCCCGTGTCGTCCACGTCGATCTTCGCGCCCGTCTGCTCCACGATGCCGCGAATCGTCGCTCCGCCCTTGCCGATCAGGTCGCGAATCTTGTCCGTCGGAATCATGACGGTCTCAATTCGCGGCGCATACTTGGACCGCTCTACGCGCGGCCCGTCAAGCACCGCGTCCATCTTGTCCAGCAGGAACAGCCGGCCCTGCCGTGCTTGCTCCATCGCCTGCCGCAGAATCTCGCGGGTCAGGCCGCCGATCTTGATATCCATCTGCAGCGCGGTAATTCCCTTGCGCGTTCCGGCTACTTTGAAGTCCATGTCGCCGTAGTGGTCTTCCGCGCCGGCAATATCGGTCAGAATGGCGTAGTCATCGCCCTCCTTCACCAGGCCCATCGCCACTCCGGCCACTGCTCCCTTCAGTGCGATGCCTGCATCGAAGAGCGCCAGGCTCGCTCCGCAAACCGTAGCCATCGACGACGATCCGTTCGACTCCAGAATGTCGCTCACGATGCGGATCGAGTACGGCGACTCGTCGGCGCCCGGCAAAACCGCGCTGATGGCGCGCTCGGCCAAAGCTCCGTGTCCCACCTCGCGCCGGCCCACGCCGGTCATGCGGCCTGTCTCGCCCACACTGAACGGCGGAAAGTTGTAGTGCAGCATAAAGTTCTTCCGCTGCTCGCCTTCGTAGCTCTCCAGCCTTTGCCCTTCGTCCGCCGTGCCCAGCGTGGCTGTTACCAGCGCCTGCGTCTCGCCGCGCGTAAACAGTGCCGACCCGTGCGTTCGTGGCAGCACGCCTGTCTCAATCGTGATGGGGCGGATCTCGTCGAACGCGCGCCGGTCGGGCCGAATCCTGTCCTTCGTTACCTGCTCGCGGAACAGCCGCTCGCGCAGATGCTCGTAATAGTGGCCGAGCTTCTTCTTCGCGTCCGCGTCGTCAGGAGGCAGCTCTGCCGCCAACTCCTTCTTGATCTCGTCGATCAGCGCATAACTCTGCGTCTTCCCGTGCTTCTTGGTGTCGAGCGCATCGCTCAGCCGCTCGCCGATCTTCGCCTTCAGCTCGCCGTAATACGCTTCGTCAAACTCCGGCGCCTTGAACGCCCGCTTCTGTTTGCCGGCCTTGGCCACCAACTCATCGATGGCCGCGACAATCTTCTTGATTTCGTCGTGGGCAAACTCGATGGCCGCCAGAATAACCTCTTCCGTCTCTTCCTTGGCGCCCGACTCGATCATCACGATGCCGTCCTTGTGGCCGACCACCATGATGTTCACCGTCGTGCCAGCGCGCTCCGCGTACGTGGGATTCACCACGAACTCGCCATTCACGCGTCCCACGCGCACGGCGGCGACCGTCGCGCCAAACGGAATATCGGACAGCGCCACCGCCGCGGCCGCCCCGTTGATGGCCACCACGTCGGGATCGTTCTCTTTATCCGCGGAAAGAACCAGTGCGATCAGCTGTGTTTCGTTGCGGAATCCATCAGGGAAGAGCGGGCGCAGAGGCCGGTCGATCTGACGGCAGGTCAGAATCTCTTTCTCGCTGGGCCGGCCTTCGCGCTTGATGAATCCGCCGGGAATGCGTCCGCCGGCGTACGTGTACTCGCGGTAATCCACCGTGAGCGGGAAGAAATCGATTCCCTCCCTGGGGTCAGGAGAAGCCACCGCGGTGGCCAGCACCACGGTCTCGCCCGTCGTCACCAGCGCAGCGCCAGAGGCCTGCTTCGCCATGCGCCCGGTTTCAAACACCAGGCGCTTTCCGCCGGCCAGTTCGACGGCTACTTCATGTTTCGTAGACATACATTGTCCTCGTTTCGTTTTGTTCACTTGGGAAACTTGCGTGGGGAATGCGCGATGCGCGCGAGAGATGCCCCTGCGCATGCTCGGGTGCTCTTTCGAGCCCGCCCGGCGCGCCTTGGTCCGGTATGCCATTTTGTATGGGGACCGTGACCACAGTCCGGTCTGGGTGCTTCCGGTTCAACGTCAGCTTTCTTCTGGTTATTTGCGGATTCCCAGTTTGCCGATCACGTCGCGATAGCGGTCCGTGTCGTGCGTCTTCAGGTAATCCAGCAGGCGGCGGCGCTTGCTCACCAGCATCAACAACCCACGCCGGGAAGCATGATCCTTCTTGTGGGCCTTGAAGTGCTCGGTCAGATCGTTGATCCGCTCGCTCAGAATGGCGATCTGGACTTCCGGCGATCCGGTGTCCGTCTCGTGGGTGCGAAAGCGTTTGATCAGGTCAGTTTTCTTTTCAGTCGCCAGCACGGCGTCGGTTACTCCTCACTTTTCACTCGTGTCCACTCTTCAGTGTCTACTAAAAGATTAACATGAACATGCCCTTGGAGAAAACCCGCGCCGCGCGGCACCCCATGCGGCATCCTCATTCCCTACACCGCGGCCCGAACGGGAAAAGCCGGTTGTCGAAGGGTATGTTTCGATAAGATTGGGATATGGAGCGGATTTGCAGCCAATGCCATGCGGTGCTTGCGGCGGAGACGAAGGCGGATTGGTGCCCGGCCTGTGGTGGCGCGCTGGTTGAGCGGGCGAGCCTGGCGGAACCGGCAGGAGCAAGCAATGCGGCGGAAGTGGATCATCGCGGGATCGTGTTGCCGCGGCGGCACGCCATGGGCGGGATTATTACGCCGGTGTAATTCCCTTCACTCGTAGCGCAGCGCCTCGGCCGGCAGCACGCGCGCCGCCGAAGAAGACGGGTACAGCGTCGCCAGCAGCGAGATCCCGATCGATACAACCGAGACGATGACGCCATCGAGGAAGCGCGGGGCGAAGGGCAGCGTGTCGATGGAGTAAACGTCGGGCGAGAGCGGAATGTGGTAGTAGCCGCCGGCCCAGGACGCGATGTAGCCGAGGGCGAGGCCGAGGATGGTTCCGACGACGCTGATAAGCAGGCCCTGCAGAAGAAAGATGCGGCGCACCTGGCTGGGAGCAACGCCGAAGCTCATCATCACAGCGATGTCGCGGGTCTTCTCCATCACCATCATGGTGAGCGCGATGAGAATATTCAGCGCGGCCACGATGACGATGAGCGCGATGACGATGAATGTGACGATCTGCTCGAGCTTCAGCGCGCGGAAGAGCTCGCGGTTCTGCTCGGTCCAGTTGGTGGTCATGTAGCCGGGGCCGGCAGCCTGCTCGATGGCGCGAGCGATCTCCGGCGCCCGGTTGAGATTGTCGACCCTGAAGCTGATGACCGAGAGCAGGTCGGGCTCGTCGAAGAGGTGCTGCGCGTCGGCGAGGCGCAGGAAGCCGGTCTCGGAATCATATTGATAGAAGCCGGAGTGGAAGGTGCCGGCGAGACGGAAACGCACGTATTTGGGGATGACGCCAAGCGGGGTCATCTCGCCCTGCGGGCTGATGATCATGACGGAGTCGCCGACGGAAGCGCCGATGGTTTCAGCCAGATCGCTGCCGAGAACGATGGGCGGGAGATCGGAGCCTGGGGATGAGGCGGGTTGGGATTGCGGCTCGAGAGCCTGCACGGCTCCGGGCGTGGCTGCGTTGAGCAGATCGCTCACGTTGCGCTCGTCGTCGGGAAGGATGCCTTCAATCAGGGCGCCCCCGTCGCGCGCACCGCGAGCGACGAGCACCTGCTCGAACAGGCCGGGCGAGGCAGCGACGACGTGCGGCACCTGGCGAAGTCGCGCGAGCAGCGGCCGCCAATCGGGAATGCCGCGGCCGTCCACCTGCATCAACTGCACGTGGGCGCTGGAGCCGAGGAGCTTGTCCTGCAGATCGCGGCGCATGCCGTTAGTGATGGCGAGTGCGATGATGAGCGCGGCCACGCCCGCCGTGACGCCGGCGATGGAGATGGCCGTGACGACGCCGACCACGGCCTGACGCCGCTTGGCTTTCAGGTATCGCGTCGCGACATAGAGCTCGAAGCGCATGTCAATCAGCCTTTGTAGCGCCGGTCTCCAGACCGGCTGTACTGGCGGCGTCCTCGCCGCCAAGCGTTGGCAACTTCGCGTTCTTCGATGCGCGGGCCCGGAGGCCCGCACGACAGCCGGCCTGGAGGCCGGCGTTACATGCTACTGGCCCTGGGCGGGGATGATGGTCTTGGCCACGCCCAGGTTTTCGTAGCGGTCGTAGGCGCGCACCGTGATCAGGTGCTCGCTGATTTTGCCGCCCTCGGTGTCGACAGAAATCTGAAACTCGTAGTGCTCGCGCTTCGAGTCGGAGATTTTGCCGGAGGGATCGACGTAATGCCACGGTCCGGCATCAAGCGAGTATTCGGCCCGGGCGATGGGCGAGGTGGAATCCTCTGCGTCGAAAGTGACGAGGAAAGGCTTGGCACAATTGGGGCCGGCGCAGGTTGACTGCTGAGCCGCGGCGGTGAGGTTTTGGATGGCGGGTGGCGTGGTGTCAATTACAAAGCGGTCGCTGATTTTTTCGCCGATCAACGCTTCGCCGGGGATATGAGAAGGTGCGTCAGAGGCGACGACTTTCAGGCGATAGCCGCCATCGGGAATCAGGGTGGCATCAAAGCTATACGCCTGATCCTTAATCTTCTTCTTTAAGGGCCACCAAGCGGTTTCGCCATCGCCGCGGAGGTAAAGCGAGTAGACGAGCGAGTCACCATCCTGGTCGTGCGCGGCCCAGCGGGCAGTGACGGCGGTGCGATCTTTTGTAGCCTGCAGCGGGGTGCTCGAAGTGTTGCCGTCGTCAGTGATCGTAACGCCCTGGCTGGCCGAGGGGAACGCGATGTTGACGGTCTGGGATGCCGGACTGACAAAGTTCTGCGGATTCAGGCGCGCGCCGGGAACGACGACGAGCTCGTCGAAGACGGGCGCGGAGTTGACGGGCAGATAGTCGACGCCCACGCTGCCCAGGACGCCGCCTGCATGCAGCACGGCTTTCCACTGTAGAAAGCGGCCCGGGGGCGAGGCGACGGAGCCGTTCTGCAGCGGCTGCCAGTCGGTCCAACCGCGGACGGGCTGCTCCACATTGCCGGTGCGGGTGAGGATGTCATAGCCGGACGAGCCGGGTTCGATTTCGACGCGGCCAAAGCGAGCGAAGGCGCCGGCGTCAAGAACGTCGCTGGCGTACTCGTGCTCGTTCGGAACGCTCGCATATTGGCGAATCGACTTGGCGTCGAACGCGAATACCTTGCCGGTGTTCCCTGTTCCAATGAGGATTGCGCTTCCCTGGTCCGTCTGGAGCGAAGCCATGCTCAAGCCTTGCTGCGCGCTCAGGTGCGCGACATCGGCGTAGCTGCCGTCATCCTTAATGAGGAAGATGCGCCCGCGATTGCCGCTGAGCGCGACAAGGCCGTCGGAGCGCGATGCAAGCGCGTAAACGATGGCGTCTTTGCTGGACCAGAGCATGTGCGGGGCCTGGCCTTCAGTAAGTGCGTATATCTCGGTGCCCTCGGGTACGGAGGCGCTGGCATTCGCGGCCTGCAGCGATTGCGGCTGAACCACCGTGATGGTGATGGCAGCCAGTCCCTGCACGGGAAGCGGCGGCAAGGGATTGTGGCTTTTGTCGCCCGCGCAGGCTGCGTAGATGGTTCCGTTGGAGCCGATGGCGATGGAGGTAATCTCGCGCCGCGGCGCCTCGAAGAGCACGTAGCCTTTGCCCTGCGCATCGATGCGGTAGACGAGGCCGGAGCCGTCAGAGCCCGCAATCAGGTTACCCTTGGCGTCCCAGGCCAGCGTGCGAATGTGTGCCTCGTCGCTCTTGAAGAACAGGTCAGGTGTGTTGCCGGGTTTCGATGGATCGACGCGGTAGACGGCGCCGGGATTGCCCGTGGCGATGTAGAGACGCCCGGCGGAATCGAAGGTCAGATCCCAAATGTAGCGCGACTGCCCACTGGGCAGTGAGGCACTGTCACCGGGAACGCCGGTCGTTGCTCCTTCGATCTTCGCGACATCGAAGACGACCGTGGCACTCGATTCGTCCTGTCTTGTGGTTGCGTCGGGATTGAGTTTGTAGACTTTGCCGCCGGGCATCGAGGCCGCATAGAGCGAGCCATCGGGGCCGACGGCGAGGGCCTGTACGCTGAGATCGCGCGTCTCGAATAGCGCGAAGGGCTTTTCGTCCTTCTGTGTTCCGAGACGAAGAACGGTCCCTGGGGAGCCGGTGCCGGCGAAGACGCGGCCGTTTTTGTCCAAGGCCAACGACCAGACAAAGGTGGAAGGAGTGGTGGCCAGCTCGTTGAGTCCGGGCCCCTGGCGCAAGTGTCCGTCGCTTTCGATGGAGACTCCCTGCGGCGTGCCCTTTTCGAACTCCTCCATTTGCGATTGCAGCCACAAGTGGGTGCCCTGAGCGGCGGCGAGCGAAGGAGTTGCGACGGCTGCTCCCAGAAGCGCCGTCAAAACCGCGGCTGGGGCGAGCGGGGATGCAGGGCGATGAAGGAAGCGGGCGAAATCAGACATGCTGCCGTTGAGTCTACTAGAGTTCGCCGGGTGCAATCGACGAAGCGGAGGCGCGGGGGCGGGGCACAGGAAAGGATAGGCAGGAATCGGCCGATTCTTGTGGAAAAGCTGGAGGCTGAGAAACGGGTCAAAGAAAGCGGGCAGGAGGGGCGAAGAAGTGGGGAAAGGGAGCACGCCTCGATACGGCGTGTTTTGAGCCCGATAAGGTGTGCTGAGTCACAAATTCGATTTAGTAGAGCGTGATTCCTATCCTATCAACACGACTTTTGCACAGGCAGCACGGCCGGTCAACTTTCTTCGCGCTGGGTGTTGCCAGTCGTATTTTCGCAAGACTAGTATTCCGGTAGTTTCGTAGGGCTGCGACCACAGTCCCGCCTTGGTTCCACTATGCATGCAGTTGTTCTCAAGTTCACAGGGCTTCATCAACCAGCTGCGCCTGACAGTTGCGGCGCGTGCGGACGGAGTGTCTCGTCATGGCATGGTATGCCTACTGCATCGGTGAAAAAGAAGCATTTCCGGCGTTAGCGCGCCATCGTAAACCGGTTCCGATGGAATCGGTCGTTGGAGTCAGTGGCAATCAGGTTTTCCTTTATCCGGCAAGCGATCTAGCGGTGATCGTGAGCGAGCACAATCCACAGGAGAGCCTCAACCAGCGGTCGGGCGTTGACCACGCACGCGTAATCGCAGATTGTTTTCAGCACTCTACCGTACTTCCCTTCCGTTTCGGCACCGTCTTTAGCGATGACGAGTCGCTGAGAAAATCCATCCGGTCAAATCAGCGGCAGTTTCTGGGTAACATTGAAGCGCTGCGCGGCAAAACGGAGATGCACCTGAAGATCTTCGTTGACGATTGCTGCGGCAAGGAGATTGAACGGCATTTCGGGGCCGAAGGCGTGGGCCGCGAGTATCTGAGCAACCTGCGCGAGAATGCTTCGAGGGCGCGGGAGCGGCAGACGCGGGCGCGCGCCGTGAGTTTTCAGATGCACCGCTTGTTCATTCCGCTCGACGAGGAAGTTAGCTGCCGGCTCATGGACAACGGAAAGATGATGCTGGACATCGCGCATCTGATCGACCGCAAATGCGTGGAGCGGTACCAGAACAAATTTGTGACCACCAGCGCCGTCATGCGGGAGTGCCAGTTGCAGCTCTCGGGTCCGTGGCCGCCTTATCATTTTGTCCACCGCCTGACGCGCAATGGGCATTCCCAGCCGGCAGTAGCGGCTGCCCCGGCAGAGGCGCCTCGGGTCCCCATCATGGAACCGGCGCCCGCGCTTGCTTAACCGCGCGCAGGCAAACCGAATGCAAAAGGCTCCAGCTTGAGGCTGGAGCTTTTTGTTGCGGTGCTCTTCGCATCGCGGCCGGCCCGCCCGCAGCATGGCCTAATCTAGAAACATGAGCGACGAGCAGCAGGACGGGGTGCAGGGGTCAGTTTTCGATCTTCTCGTAGTGGGTGCCGGGCCCACCGGCCTGGCATGCGCCATCGAGGCGCAGAAGGCAGGGTTTCGCGCGGTACTGGTGGATAAGGGCTGCGTGTGCAACTCCATCTTTCACTATCCGGCGCACATGACGTTCTTCACCACATCGGAGCGCCTTGAGATCGGCGGCATCCCCTTTCCCAGCCCGAATGCCAAGCCTACGCGCAGCGAGGCGCTCGAATACTACCGGCAGGTGGCGGCCTACTACCACCTGGACGTGCGCCAGTATCACCGCGTGGAGAGCGTGACGGGCAGAGACGGCGCATTTATCGTGCACACCGTGGACCGCTTCGGCCGGCCTGGAGCAATCGAAGCGCGCAAGCTCGCCATCTCCACCGGCTACTATGACCTGCCCAATTGGATGGACATTCCCGGCGAGACCTTGAGTAAGGTTCATCACTACTATCACGATCCGCACCCGTATTACGACACGGACGTGGCGGTCATTGGCGGTAAGAACTCCGCTGCCATCGCCGCACTCGAACTGTGGCGAAGTGGTGCACGCGTCACGCTTATCTACCGCGGACCGGAGATTCAGCCGCACGTGAAGTACTGGATCAAGCCGGACATCGAAAACCGCATCAAAGACGGGGAGATCAAGGCGTTCTTTTCGACGCAGGTTCTGGAGATCACACCCGATGCGGTGGTGGTGGAAACGCCGGCGGGCCGGGAGACGCTGCCGAACGACTTTGTTTTCGCGATGACCGGCTACCATCCCGACTTTTCCTTTCTTGAGAAACTCGGCGTGCGCTTCGAGGGCGAGGACCGGTTGCCCGTCTGCAATTCCGAGACGCTGGAAAGCAACGTACCCGGGATTTATCTTGCCGGCGTGATCGTGGCCGGCTCGCGCACCAGCGAGATTTTTATTGAGAACGGACGCTTTCATGGGCGCCAGATTGCGGCATCGCTGGCTGCGAAGGCGAGGCGGCAAGACGAGACAGAGGACGCAGTCGCCGCGGGCAGTCCGGTAGACTAGAGCGGTTCCAGAATTCATGTGCCCTGTTAAGGGCCGTGAAAGGTGGCATTTTCTCGAGGAAAATGCCACTCAGCTATGGTGGTTCCTGGGTAAGGCAATTCCGGAACCGCTGTAAGCACCTGATCTTCCTTTGGGGGTTGGTCCTTGCGCATGCGCTGGTGGCCTCGGTCCATTCGCTGGCAGATGCTTGCCGGCCTTCTGCTGCTGGAGGCACTTTCCATCTGCCTGTTCGCAGCCCTGCTGGCGCGGCAGCAAACC
The DNA here is from genome assembly GCA_050010795.1 of Occallatibacter sp. Taxonomy (GTDB): domain Bacteria; phylum Acidobacteriota; class Terriglobia; order Terriglobales; family Acidobacteriaceae; genus Telmatobacter. The sequence goes on along the minus strand of JBEKKI010000006.1, from coordinate 59,476 downwards.
CATCGCACCAATCTGCGCGCGCAAGCCTGGCTGGCATATGAATCCACCGCCCTCGCCGATCAGTCTGCAGCGGTGCTGGAGCAGGAGAACCCGAGCTGGGTTGATTTAGCCGTGCGAACGATAGTCAACTCACCGATCGTGGGCTCGGCGAAAATCACCAGCTCCTCAGGTGACGTCCTCTTCACCCGAAGCACACACCCGGAGCCGGCGGTCCTCAGCGCGGCCGAGCGCGCCGAGATCCCGTTGGTCAGGCCCGAAGAGTCAAGAATTTTCAAAACGCCGGGCGGCGGATGGGAAGCCATCAGGCCCATCTACACGGGAAACGATCTTCGGGGCTACGTGTTTGTTACCTTTGACCGAAGTTCAGCCATGCAGCAACTGGGTTCCCTGTTAGGAGACACGGCCATCTTTGGCGCGATCTGGATTGTCGCCTCGGCCATCCTGGTGCTGCTGATGGGGGGCGCCATCACGCGGCCGCTGGCGCTGCTGCACGGCGGGACTGCGGCCCTGATGAACACTCCGGAAGACGTGAGCCGGTTTCCTTTGCCGGTGAAGGTGCATAACGAGATCGGGGATCTGATTGATACATTCAACCGCATGGTTGCGTCGCTTGCCGAGCAGCGAGCGGGATTGAACGACACACTCTCACTGCTGGACTCGATGCTGGCCAATGCCCCCATCGGGCTGGCATTCGTCGATCGCAACGGGCGATTCGTACGCGTGAACCAGATTTTCGCGCAGATGACAGGAGTGGCGATCAGCCGGCATCTGGGGCGCACGCTGCCGGATCTGCTGCCGCAAGCCGCGGCACGGGAAATCGAGGGCGCGGTACAGCAGGTATTCGCGAGCGAGGAACCGGTGCGGAACCTGGAGGTGAACGGCGAGGGCGGCAGGCCAAAGCGCAGCTCGACCTGGCTAATCAGCGCTTACCCTGTGCGGACGACGCCAAACCAGGTGCGCTGGGCAGGCATCATTGCGTTGGACGCGAGCGACCGCAAGCGCAGCGAGGAAGCGCTGCGCCGAAGCGAAAAACTGGCTGTGGCCGGGCGGCTGGCTGCTTCAATCGCGCACGAGATCAACAACCCGCTGGAAGCTATTACGAACCTGCTTTTCCTGCTGAACAACGCCAGCGACCTGCCGGCATCGGCGAAACAGTACGTGGGTATGGCGGAGTACGAGGTGCGCAGGATCAGCGAGATCACGCAGCAGACGCTGCGCTTTTACCGGCAGCCGACACAGCCGAGCCGCGTGACACTGGCGGAGCTTCTGGACTCGGTGTTGAGCCTCTACCAGGGCCGGATTCACGCGCTCGATCTTCACGTAGAACGCGACTACGATGCATCGCTCAGTCTCTTCTGTTTTTCCGGGGAGATCCGGCAGGTGTTCGCCAACCTGATAGGCAATTCCATCGACGCCAGCAGCAGCGGCGGGCGGCTGGTGGTGCGGGCGCGAAGTTCGCGCGACTGGAAGAATCCAGCGCGGACCGGCATCCGGTTTGCGATAGCGGACACGGGCGCGGGCATGGAGCCGGAGGTGAAGGAACACATCTTTGAGGCGTTCTTCACCACCAAGGACGTGACGGGAACCGGCCTGGGGCTCTGGGTGAGCCGCGAGATTGTCCTCAAGCATCACGGGCTGGTGCGCGTGCGCAGCCGCAGCGCAACGCAGGATGGCGGCGGCAATAAGAATTCCGGAACGGTGTTCGATGTCTTCATTCCCGACGGCGCGAGTTTGCCGGTTGGGAAGCCTGAGGCCGCAGCCGCAATAAGCCAATCGAACAACTGAACTATTTTTTCGCCGGGGCTTGACAAACAATGCAAGTTATGTGTTACCGTGAGTAACATTATGGCGCGTAACACTCATCCTGAACATGATCCGGGCGAACTGGGAGAACTGGAACGGGCGATTCTGCTCGTGGTCTGGCGCAAGGGCACTTTGACCGCGGAACAGGTGCGGGAGGAACTCGGCCGGCCGCTGAAGGACGCGACCATTCGAACGGTGCTGCGACGGCTTGAGGAGAAAGGGTACCTGGCCCATACGGTCGAGGACCGCACTTTTCTCTACCGGCCGGCGGAGTCGCGGCAACGCGTGACGGGCCGGGCAGTCAAACGCATCATGGACTGGTTTTGCGAGGGCTCAGTGGAGGCGCTGCTGGTAGGAATGGTCGACTCCAAGGTGCTCGACCGCGCCGAGTTGCAGCGACTGGCAGAGCGGATCGCGGCAGCCAGCAAAGCCGTCTCGAACACGAAGAAGGAGGCAAAATCATGATTCCCGCCGCCGCATCGCTTCTGTTCGGAGCCGCCCTGCGCGCGCTGCTTGCGGCGTGCGCGCTCTGGCTCGGGCTGCGCCTCCTGCGTGTGAGAAACGTTCGAGCGCAAAAGGCCGCGTGGAGCGTTGTGCTGGTCGCGGCCCTGGCCATGCCCATGCTGGTTCACCGGCAGTGGCTTCCGGATTGGGCTGAAGTCCGCTTCCCTGCCCCTTCGTGGTCCGCGATCTTCAGGCAAGCTCCGTCCCCAACGATTGCAGCGACGCCGGCGGTGTCTCGCGTCGATGAATCCGCCATTGCACCGGATGCGATTGCCGTTGCTCCGGAGCCGGTGCAGCGGCCGCGGGTCCGGCGTTCGCACCGCGTCGATCCTCAGCCGCTTGCCGCGCGCGCAGCGGCGCCCGCCTTGCCGGTGCCTGACGTTTCGCCGAGCGCGGCCGCCCCGGCAAAGCCGGTGGGAGAACGTATTTCCCTGCTCGCCACCGCGTGGCTGTTTTATTTTGCGGTTGCCGCAGTGCTTCTGTTCCGGTTGCTGATCGGGCTGTGCTCGTCGCTCGGCATATGGATGCGCGCGAGGCCCGTCAAAGGCGCAACCATCCGCGGTTTCGATTGCGGGATTCCGGTCCGCTCCAGCAGCAGTCTCTCCTCACCGGTCAACATTGGCTCGGGGATCGTTCTGCCGGCGGATTATCTGGACTGGGACGCGGAGAAGCTGCGCGTCGTGCTGGCTCACGAAGGAGCCCACATCCGTCAACGCGATTTCTACCTGCAACTGCTTGCCGGCTTCTATACAGCGTTCAACTGGTTCAGCCCGCTGGGCTGGTGGCTCAAGCACAAACTTTCTGAACTGAGCGAGGCGATCAGCGACCAGGCGGGCCTTGAAGAGGCCGCAAGCCGCTCGGCATACGCCCAGCTCCTACTGGAATTCGCGGCCCAGCCGCGCCCAACCTTCACAGGAGTCGCCATGGCCCACTCAAGCAATCTTTCCCATCGCATCGAGCGGTTGCTCAATGAATCGAGTTTCAAGCAGGCCTTCGGCGGCACGCGGCGCGTGCTGATTGCCGCACTTGTCTTTCCCGTAGTGCTTTTTGCGACCGCGGCGATGATTCATGTTGTCAAGGCTTCGCCGCTGCAACAGCCGGCCGGCGCGCAGCCATCTCTGGCGCAAGCGGCCGAGCCAAATCCGGCGCCGGGGCAAGTGCCGGTCACGGGACAATCCAATGGGACACAAGTGACGGATCAGGCGTCCGATCAAACGCCGCCGCCCCAGGCTGCGCCGGCGCCGACGCCAGCCCCAGCGCCTGCCCCCGATGCCATGCCGCCCGCGCCGCCGGCCGGTCCTGAGGTGGCCGCGCCCGCGTTTCCGGCTATGCCGCAAGTGCCGCCGATTAACGTACAGGTCCAGATTCCACCTATTCCGCCGATGCCGCCCACCGACTTCTTCGGGAACGGACCGCAGGGGCCTTGCATGGGAAATGGCGACGCATATGCGATCGTTGGCGACCCGGGAACCAAAACTCGCTTTTGCGGCGACTGGGGCGATGAAAGCGCGGCCGATGTGGAAAAGGCGCGCGGCAAGGCGCAGGGACACTTCCTCCTATTCCGCCACGAGGGCAAGCTCTACATTGTCGATGATCCAGCGACCGTGAGCCAGATCGAAAACATGGATAAGGCGATGCACGACCAAGGCGAGCAGATGCGCGCTCTGGGCAAGCAGATGCGCGCTCTGGGCAAGCAGATGCGCAACGCCGGCGAAGTAGAAAGAGAAGCTGCCCGCAAGGCTCGCGAAGCCACACGCAACTTGCCTGCGCCGGACCTTTCAAAAGAAATTGCGGCGTTGGATGCTGCCGTCGCCGAATTGAAGGCGAGCCAGGGTGCGACGGTGACACGCGAGCAACTGGCCGAGGTTGAGCGCAAGGTTCGTGAGCTCGAGCGCAGCCTGATGTCTTCGGAAATGAATGTCAAACTGAACACGCTGAACAGCGACGAAATGAAGAACTTTTTCGCAGAGCAGGGCAAGTTTGGCGAGCAGATGGGGCAACTAGGCGCGGAGATGGGGCGCATCGCCCGCGAGAATCACGAGAAAATGCGGTCGATCATGGATGAGAGCTTGAAGAACGGCAAAGCGCGCCCTGTCGACTAGAGGAAACCTGAGCCGCCGCTGGAAAGGCCGCGCGAGGCGGCGCCCGATCAGAACAGATCCAGGCCCGGCAGCTTGTGCGTGTGGAGGAGATCGAGTTGCCCAGGCTGGCTCGAACGGGCGCGGGGCACGCAGTGGCTCTGCCGGGGGACAGGCGCCGTCAAGTAAGAGCGCGTCACGTGCAGGCGATCCATGACGATGTAGCGCGTGCGCAACCCGCCGATGGTGGCCGGGAGCGATGCAGGAACCTGCCGCCGGTCGACATAGATGACCAGCGCGGCTTCCTTGGGATTGTCGAAGCTCTGCCCCACACCGACGCCAAAGAAGGCGGGATTCTGCTTCATCAGGTTGGCCGCGACTTGCTGCTTGGCGGCGATGGCCTGGTTGAGCACAGCGGATGAAAGAGGCGGAAACGCGCCGGACGCGCCGGGAAACTGCGGAGCCGTGCCTGCGGCAACAGATTGCGGCGTAGCGGGAACCACTTCAGTGCGCACGCCGCCTACCGTCTGCGGTGCCGTGACGTTCATGCTCTGGTCAACGTAGAGAATGACGGTGGCTTCGCCGGCATGGTCGCTGCTCTTCCCCGTGGATGCGCCCAGAACTCCCGCCGAAGGATTGATCAACATGCGCGCCTGCGTGAGCGCTTGTTGCGCGAGCGTGCTCTCGGCGCCGGTGAGCGCGGCGCCCTGCGCAGCGGTGGCCGTGCCCGTACTGTAATTCAGGCAACTGACAGGATGATCCGTGGTGCCGACGAAGGTGTATGTCGTGCTTGCCTGCGCGCCCAGCTCAGCAAGGACCGTCGGCGCCGGATTGGCCACGCCCTCGCTCACGCCGGTGCTGGTGACGCCGCCGGCAAAGAACAACCCGACCGGCTCGGCGTTCGAGGCATCGACGATCAGTGAGCCCGAGTCGCCCGCGTCGCTGAATTCGTTGCCCTCAACACCGATCTGGTTGGTGTAGGTCTTAGTGAGGTAGGCCTTGGTCTCAGCGCAGTCGCGGAAGTACCCGACCTGAACGTTGAGATTGACGGCGGAGATTGCGCCGCAGGTGAGGCCAGTGGTGCGCCCGCTTTTGGCGACAACCATGTTCACCGATCCGTTTTCGCCCTTGCCGGCAGTTGAAGAGATGCCGGGAGGCGCTGCGGCCAGCGTGCCGCCGGCTTGCGGCAGTCCAAGTTCCAAAATTGCGCCGGTGGAGCTCACGGCGCCGGAGTTCACCGCGGCGATGGCGGCGTCGGCATTGGTGGTACTGGAACTGAGCGGGAGCCACGTGGTCAGCGTTCCCACCAGCGTGGTTTTCGCTCCGGACTGACCGTAGGGCGTGCAGTTGTCATCGATGAGGCCGGGTTGGACGATGTTCTCGCCGGCGCTGGCCTGATCGCTGCGCGCCAGCACGTGATTGCAACTGAGGATGTACTGTTTGCTGCTCGTGTCCTGGATTAGGGCGCCGAGCGTGCCACCACAGCAATCGACAATCTGATTGCTGGAGTTAGTGTCGTAGTCGGTATTGTTGCCGCCGGAAGAACCAAGCGCGACCGGCGTGCCCAGTTGCGACTGATGGCTGGTCGGGTTGCTGTTGATTCCTGCCGTATCGAGCAGGACTTCGGTTGCGGTTTTTGAAGACGAGGTGCCAACGGTGCCGACCACGTAGGTTGTGGTCGTGGGGTTAATCGTGGCGGGCGCCGTGTATGTGACAGAGCAATGCGTGAACTCATTTGAGCCGCGTACGCAATTCGGCGAACCCACCGAACCCACCCCGCCGCTGCTTCCGGTTGCGCTGCTGGCGACGACGTAATTGATGCCGGTGCTGCCGCCGGCCTCGGCGATGTAGCCGGTAATGGTGACGGTTCCATTACTGGCGATGGCGGCGTTTTCAGGCGAGAGCGGTTCGAGGAATCCGGGCGTGACCGTGATGGTGGCGCTACCCGTCGCGGCGGTACTGGAGGTCGCGGTCACGGTGACATGCGCGCTGTCGGCGGTGAGATAGGGCGGCGGAGTGTATTGGCCCGTGCCGGTGATCGTCCCCGGTCCCGCGTTCGCGTCCCCGCCGGATACGGCCCAAGTGACGCTGGCTGCGCCGCCGCTGTTCAACGTGGCCGTGAACTGCTCAACGGGCGAGCCCGATGAACCCGTGGTGTTGCAGCCTGTGCAATTGGTATCGATTGAAGCCGTGCCCGGCGCGACGGAGAAGGTGTTGTTCGATGAGCCGGTTGCCGATCCGCCGCAGCCCGCAAGCAACAGGAAGGCCGGGACAGCCGCAGCACCGAGCATTCGCGCCGGCCTTGCAATGAGGAAATTGGATGAAAATCCCCGGCGCGCCGAATCCGCGGGGGACTTTTGCTGATCGCTTGTCACTGCCTCACTCTGGCTCAACTCGCCCGGCGCCTTTCTGGCCGCTCTCTTGCTGGATAGCCCTTAGACGCACACACACCCTCACCCGTAAGCGCCGGATCTCACGGAAGAGGTTCAACTCGCGCAGCCACCCCCACGTAATGCAATATTAGACCCTTTCGCGAAGGGAATAGTTGTCCGGGACGATTCGAGGGGCAGAAACCGAAACTATTCCGCGCGGAACGAAGTACGAAAGTACTGCGCTCGAGCGGACGGCGCACTAAAATCCAGGCAGGAGCAGTCATGGAATACATCAATTTGGGCCGAACCGGGCTGAAAGTTTCGCGCATTTGTCTTGGATGCATGACGTATGGAAGCCCTGCCAAGGGGAGGATTCTTCCCGGTCGCCAGCCATGGGCACTGAACGAGGCAGAGAGCCAGCCCTTTCTGCGCCAGGCGCTCGATCTCGGAATCAATTTCTTCGATACAGCGAATGTGTACTCGGGGGGCGACAGCGAAGCGGTGCTGGGCCGCTTTCTGAAGGCCAGCGTGCGGCGCGAAGCCGTGGTGATCGCGACCAAGGTGCAGGGTGTGATGCGCGAGGAACCCAACGGCCGCGGGCTCTCGCGCAAGGCGATCTTGTTCGAACTCGACGAGAGCCTGAAGCGGCTCGAGACCGATTATGTGGACCTCTACCAGATCCATCGCTGGGATTATGAAACGCCGATCGAGGAGACGCTTGAGGCGCTGCACGATGCTGTGAAGGCGGGAAAGGTGCGCTACATCGGTGCTTCGTCGATGTATGCGTGGCAGTTTGCGAAGGCGCTGTACCTGGCGGACCGGCACGGATGGACGCGCTTCGTTTCGATGCAGAACCACTACAACCTGCTCTACCGCGAGGAAGAGCGCGAGATGATGGGGCTGTGCCGGGCTGATGGCGTGGCCGTGATTCCGTGGAGCCCGCTGGCACGCGGGCGCCTGACGCGGGCGTGGAAGGCCGAGACGACAACGCGCACTGAGAGCGACGTGTTCGGCAACGCCATGTATGCGAAGACAGAGGAATCTGCCCGCGCAGTGGTCGACCGGCTGGGTGAGATCGCGGAGAAGCGAGGAATTCCGCGCGCGCAGGTGGCGCTCGGATGGCTTCTGGAAAAACCCGGCGTGACGGCGCCGATTGTGGGCGCGAGCAAGCCGCATCATCTTGAAGACGCAACGTCGGCGCTATCGGTAAAGCTGACTGCGGAAGAGATGAAAGCGCTTGAGGAGCCGTACGTGCCGCACCCGGTGCTGGGGTTTAGCTGAGGCGCGCCGAGACGCCAGCATCGCCGCCGGATTGTTGCACGTGGTGTGCGCGATTTAGCATCCAGATGTGCCCAGCCTCGGCGATCAAGTGCAATTTGTGCGCGGCGTCGGTCCGCGAGTCTCAGGGATTCTTCGCGAAAAAGGCATCCAGACCACCGAAGACCTGCTCTATCACCTTCCCTTCCGCTACGAGGACCGCCAGAATCCGCGCAGCCTGGATGAGTTGAAGCCGGGCGAAACGGCCAGCGTGATCGGCGAAGTGCGCGGAGCGATTCTGCTGCGCACGCGGCGAGGGCCGATCTATGAGATCACTCTCGGCCAGGGCCGCTTTGCGATGAAATGCCTCTGGTTCCACGCGGCTTACCTTGACGGCAAGTTCCAGGCCGGGCAAACGGTGGCAGTGTACGGCAAGGTCGAGCCGTCGCGCTCGACTAGCAACTTCAAAATGATCCAGCCGCAGTTCGAGATCCTGCCCGATGCAAGCGATGATGCGGAGACGAGGCTGCTCGAGGTGGGGCGCATCACTCCGGTGTACGAGTCGCTCGGCGGCAGTCGTCTGGCGTCGCGCTGGCAGCGCAAGGTGATCTTCAATCTGCTCGAAGGCATGCGCGGCGCGGTGCCGGAGTGCCTGCCGTGGATCATGCTGGAGAGGCTGGACCTGCCGGGCCGCGAGACGGCGCTGCGCGAGGTTCACTTCCCACTCGAGGGAACGCCATTCCCCCAATTGCAGAGCGCGTCGACACCGGCGCACCGGCGGCTGATCTTCGAGGAACTGTTTTTCCTGGAGCTCGGGCTGGAGCTGAAGCGGCGGCGCATGAAGGAGCGCAAGGGTGTCGCGTTTGCAACCGGCGACAAGGTGCGCGAGGCGATTCGCGAGGTGCTTCCGTTTCATCCCACGGCTGCGCAAAAGCGCGCGCTGGGCGAGATTGTGGCCGACATGCGCGAGAGCCATCCCATGCGGCGGCTGCTGCAGGGCGACGTAGGCTCCGGCAAAACGATCGTGGCGCTCCAGGCCATGATCGTGGCCATGGAGAACGGCTACCAGGCAGCGCTGATGGCCCCGACGGAGATCTTGGCCACGCAGCACTTTCTTGCGGCGCGCAAGCTGCTGGAGCACTCATCGCGCAAGCCGCGCATCGTCCTGCTGACCGGCTCGCTCGACGAAGACCGGAAACGCCAAACACGCGGGTTGATCAATCGCGGCGAGGCGAACCTCGTGATCGGGACGCATGCGCTGATTGAAGAGAAGGTGGAGTTCGATCGGCTGGGGCTGGTCGTGGTCGATGAGCAGCACCGGTTCGGCGTGCTGCAGCGCTTCAAGCTGATGAAGAAGCCGAACCAGCCGGAGCCCGACGCACTGGTGATGACGGCGACGCCGATTCCGCGCACGCTGGCGCTCTCGCTTTACGGCGATCTTGATTTGAGCGTGCTGGACGAGCTGCCGCCGGGGCGCAAGCCGATTGTGACGCGGCGCGTGGAGAGTGAGCGGGCCGAAGAGGTCTGGGAGTTTGTGCGGAAACAAGTGGCGCAGGGGCGGCAGGCGTACATCGTCTATCCGGTGATCGAGGGGACGAAAGAGGATCAGCCGGAGCTGGACTTCAGTCACGATGCGGAGAATGGAGCGGGTTCCCGCCCTTTTTCCGCCGCGGCGGACGAAAAGGATGGGGCACCCGCTCGCAGGCCAATGGTTCTGCGCAGAAATAGTCCAAAGGACAAAACATCTGATCTGTTTCCCGCTTCGGCGCAAGAGGCGAGCCCGAGCGCAAAAGCAGGACTCAGGTCTGCCGTAGATATGTACGAGAAGCTGCGAAAGGGGCCGTTCGCCGGTTTGCGCGTGGGTCTGCTGCACGGGCGGCTCGACGCCGATGAGAAAGAGGTCGTGATGCGGCGATTCCAACGCGGCGAGATCGATGTGCTGGTATCGACGACGGTGATCGAAGTGGGAGTGGACGTGGCCAATGCCACCGTGATGGTGGTGGAGCACGCGGAGCGATTTGGGCTGGCGCAACTACACCAACTGCGGGGACGCGTGGGTCGCGGCGGGGCGAAGAGCTACTGCATCCTGATGACCGGCGAACGCGTGTCGGAGGAAGGCGAGGAACGGCTGAACGCGATGGTGCGCACGCAGGATGGGTTCGAGCTGGCGGAACTCGATCTTGAGATGCGCGGACCGGGCGAGTTCTTCGGCACGCGGCAGGCGGGGCTGCCCGACTTCCGCGTGGCGAATCTTCTTCGCGACCGGCAGTTGCTTGAGCTGGCCAAGCGGGAGGCGGCGCGGTTTGCCATCGATCCGGGGCCGGAGGTGACGGTGGAGGAGCGTGCGCGCGTGCGTGCCCAGTTGAAGGAAGCCTGGCAGCGGCGGTATGGGCTGGTTGAGGCGTGATGATGCGGGCGCGAGCCAGGCGTTTCTGAGCAGCCGCAACTCCTGCCTACACAGGACCGGACGACTGCGCCATGTCGACGATCTCCGCAGGAAAGGTTTGAATCTCGAGATCGACGCTGGCGATCTCCGCGCCGCAATCGCGCGGTTGGCTGCGCGTGCACTGGCATAGCTCGGTGAGGCGAATGTGGCCGAGCTGGCTCAGCTCCACGCCGGCGGCAATGAGCACGGTGTAGATATCGACGCAGGCCTGCCGCTCGAACTCGAACAGCATGCTTACCTTGCCGGCGTCGTTAGCGCCGCGGCTCAGGACCCAGCCGCCGCAGCCGAGGATTGCGCCCGTGAGCGACTGAACCAGCCGCGAAGGTTCCTGGGTGGAGACGGCTTTCATTTGCAAGGCCCAGGGAATGGCCATGGCCTGCCTGCAACTCGGTTCCAGCATCTTGAGGCTCACCCAGTGTTTATCGGAGACTGGCGCGCGTGGATGAAGGCTGTTGCGGAGTCGAACGGCTCGTGACCGCGTTTGACACAACCTGCCCCGGAGGCCCTGTGGAAGATGCGGCAGTTATTAGATTGGCCAGGCAAATGTGGCGCCGGTAAAGGAGTTTCATTCGTCCCGCCACGCGGCGTGGCCGAAGAGGAATGTTGTAGCTTGAAAGACAAGATGATCGCCGGCTCGGGAATCGATGTGGTTGAAATCGGGCGCATCCAGAAAGCCATGGATCGCTACGGCGCGCGATTCCTGAGCCGCGTTTATCTTGAGGCGGAGAAGGCTTATTGCCTGCGGAAGCGCAAAGCGGCAGAGAGCTTTGCGGCCCGTTTCGCCGCCAAGGAAGCAGCCGCCAAGGCGCTGGGCACAGGCATCAGCTATGGAGTGAACTGGCTGGAAATCGAGGTAGTGCGCGAACCAAGCGGCAAACCTGGCCTGCTATTTCACGGCCGCGCCGCGGAAATTGCCGGGCGGCTTGGCGTGGTTCGCTCGGCCTTGTCGCTGACGCACACGGCTGAGATTGCCATGGCCAGCGTGGTGCTTGAAGACGGGCGATAGGTTGTATCGAGATTTAGAGGTATGTGGCGTTGCGTTGCGAAAACCCGCTCAGACGAGGCGGAGGACGACGGCTGTGGCGGGTTCCACCGCCTAGGACGACAACGAAGTATGAGCGGGTTTTGGCCGCAACCCAAAGGGCTGGGGCCGATCTTTCCGGTTTCGTTGTCGTTCGTCGTTAACAGACGCCCGGTATGCGTCGCTCCTCTCTCCTGGAACCCGAAAAGAGCGGCTCCCAGCGCCGCACACCTCTAAATGTCGATACAACCTAGGGCCTGCCGATTCTGCTATCCTCTAGAGCAGTTTCGGGAATCCCGCGGGGTGAAAGCGCTCGTTGAGGTCTTCGCTCCCTCGTAGCCGCCCACAGTTGAACGCGGTGAACGGCCCTGCAAGATTTCAGAAGCTGCCGTCGGCGTCGAACCGCTTCGTTCCAAAAGAGGAGAGACGTGCCAAGCCGCAAAGAGATTCAGTGGTCGCAACTGAAGGTCGGGGCGTTGGTTCTGATCTGCCTCGCCATCCTGATCGGACTCACATTCCTGATGACCGGCTCTTCGGGCGGCCTGTTTGTCCACAAATACTACCTGCGTTGCTACTTCCCCAATGCGGGAGGGCTGAAGGATGGCGCGGTTGTGTCGCTGGAAGGCGTCACGGTTGGGAATGTCGTGAAGATGCGCGTGGTTCCCGAGCGCAATCCCAATCCGGTCGAAGTGGTGATGCAGGTGGGCGAGAAATATCGCTACGGCTTGCACACTGACTCGGTGGCGTCAATCCAGGCGGCCGGAGTGCTGGGCGACAGCTATGTCGACATCGACTCGAAGGATGCGACAGGTCCGCCGCCCGCCGACAAGGCCGAGATTAGGCAATCCGGCGCGCCGACCATTCAAAGCATGATCAACAGCAGCCAGCTATCGATTGAGGAGATCAACAAGCTGACCCAGAAGATCGAGGTTCTCATTGATACGCTCAACACAAAGCGCGGTACGGTGGGCGAGTTGATCAACGACCCGGTACTCACAAAGAAGGTTGTCGCGATTGCGACCAATCTTGAAACGGTGACGGGGGCCATCGCCAACGGCAAAGGAACGCTGAGTGAACTTGTCAACGACGATACGCTCTACAAAAAGTTGAACTCGGCCGCGGACAATCTGGATGCGATCACGGCGAGTTTGAATGCCGGCCAAGGCACGGCGGGCAAGCTGCTGAAGGACGAGACTCTCTATAACAATCTGAACGCCGCCGCCGCGAACACGAAAGAACTGGTAGACCAGATCAACTCAGGCAAAGGCTCGCTGGGCAAGCTGGTGAAGGATCCCGACTTCGCGAAGAAGCTCGACGACTCGGTGACCAATCTCGACGAAATTCTGAAGGGCATCAACGCGGGCCAGGGTACGGCTGGCCAGTTGGTGAAGAATCGTGCGCTCTACGATCACCTTGACCAGTCCGCGGATCAGGCGCAGCAGCTTATCAAGGCGATTCGAGAAGATCCGAAGAAGTACTTCGTGATCCGGATGAAGGTGTTCTAGCGGGGCGACTGACGTTGGGATACGCGGGCGCGGCTCGCGCCAGCCGTGTGGCCTTCGTTAGCTTGCCGAGTGGTTCGTTTCGAGTCCTCGAAAGATCGTCCAGAACTCGACAAACGCCTTGAGCCGCACCACTTGAAAGAAATCGTTGGCGACAACGTAGAAGACGAATGAGACGATGACCACTGCGTGCATGGCGCCGGCGCCCAGTTCGGCGCTGAAGGGCAAGGGCGCGGCCGACAGGACCATAGCCACCACAAGCAGCGCCAGCTTGGCGATGCCCAGGACAAGGTTGATCTCTGCAAGCTTGCTCGTGAAAGTCCTGCCGAGGTGCAGGCTCTGGCGGAGCGCGGAATGCGCGGATCGCCCTTCAAAGAGAACAAGGATCGGTGCGATCGACGGCGCCCAGCTTACCAAAGCGAACGCTGTGAAAAAACCGAGCGCGAGAAAGATTGACCAGATGAAAAAGCCGACGAGGTCGGGCTCGCTGCCCGCGGTGATGTATGCAGCCGACAGCCATTGCATGCACCTGAGCCAGCCCCAGAAAGTGAGTCCAAGAAGCGTGAGCCTCGCAGCCTGCAACGCAATCATCGCGACGGGGCGAAACGCGGCGCGCGGCGCGATGCGCATGAGGAGGAAGTTGCGGCCCAATCCCGAGATGACCACCCAGGCCAGCGCGCTTACCGGCAAAAGCTGGACGAGTGCGGCTGCGAGATGCGGTTTGTAAAACGAGCACACCCTTGCTAGCTCGACTGCGCCGATCCATGGGTTCTGCAGATTGATTGAGCTGACGCCGGAGGAGTCGAGCGGGAATGCACTGAAGATCCGATCGACGTGCTGCCAGCAGATGAGAAGAAACGGAATGCCGAAGAGCCAGCGCCATGCGAGCTCGATGGCGATGAGCGAAGGGCGGTGGAAGACGCCGCTCATGTGCTCGACCAGCAGTTGCGTCCCACGTACCGGAGGGTTGGCTTGAGGAGCGGCCATCGCGGCAGCCTTCACTTCACCACCAGGTTCACGGCCCTGCCCGGTACGACGATCACTTTGACGATGGTCTTGCCCGCAATGCGATCACGAACCTTCTCGTTGGCCAGCGCAGCGGCTTCCATTGTTTTGGAATCTGCGCCGGCGGGCACACGAACCACTGCGACCAGCTTGCCGTTGATCTGCACCGGAATCTCAATCTCATCTTCTCTTGCCAACTCAGGATCGCTTTGCGGCCAGGGTGCACGGAGGACCGCACCTTTCTCGCTTAGCTGCTCCCAAAGCTCAGCAGCGAGGAATGGTGCAAAAGGCGCGAGCAGCAGAACCAGGTTGCGGAGCAGTTCGCGAACAAGCGAAGCGGGGATTTCGCCGGCAGCCAATTGCGCATCGGCGTCCTGCATTTCGTTGACGAGCTCCATGATGGCCGCGACACTGGTGTTGAAGTGCCAGCGGCCTTCGAAATCGAGTGTGATTTTCGCGATGGTCTGGTGTAACTTCCGTCGAAGGGCTACGCCCTTCTGGGTTTTGGACGAGATCTGTGACACTGCCGACGAACGCGCGACCGGCGAGTATTTGGTCACGATGCGCCAAACGCGGCCGAGGAAGCGGCTCACTCCAGCGACGCCGTCTTCCTGCCAGTCCAGATCTCGGTCGGGCGGCGCGGCAAAGAGGGAATACATTCGCGCGGAGTCGGCGCCGTAGCGCGCAACCATGTCGTCGGGCGAAACCACGTTGCCCTTCGACTTGGACATCTTGGCGCCGTCCTTGATGACCATGCCCTGTGTGAAAAGGCGGTGCACAGGCTCGTCATTCTTCACCAGGCCCAAGTCACGCATCATTTTGGTCCAGAAGCGCGAGTAGATCAGGTGCAGAATGGCGTGCTCCACGCCGCCGATGTACTGGTCGATGGGGAACCAGTATTTGACAATCGCCGGATCGAAGGGCGCCTTCGCGTTCTTCGCGTCGGTGTAGCGGTAAAAATACCAGCTCGAATCGACGAATGTGTCCATGGTGTCGGTTTCGCGACGCGCCGGGCCGCCGCATTTGGGGCACGTTGTGTTGACGAACTCCGGCACGCGCCCGAGCGGCGAACCGCCCTGCTGAGTGATCTCGATCTTGTCTGGAAGAATCACGGGCAACTGATCGTCGGGCACCGGCACAAGCCCGTCGCGCTCGCAATGGATCATGGGGATCGGCGTACCCCAATAACGCTGGCGGCTCACGCCCCAATCCTTCAAGCGATACGTGATGGCTGCGTCTCCAAAGCCGCCGCGCACGGCAACTTCCTGGAGGCGCTTTTGCGCATTGACGCAGCTCAGTCCGTTGTATTCGCCAGAATTTACAAGTACGCCATCTTCTGAAAGAAATGGCAGTGCATCCGAGTTCTCGGTTTCGACGATCGGCTTGATGACGCGCCGAATTTCGATGCCGTATTTGTTGGCGAACTCAAAGTCCCGCTCGTCGTGCGCGGGCACACTCATAATGGCGCCGGTGCCGTAGTCCATAAGAATGTAGTTCGCGACCCAGATGGGCACGCGCTCGCCGTTGTAGGGATTGATGGCGAAGCGGCCGGTGGGCACGCCGTGCTTTTCGATCGCGCCCACGTCGCCCGTTTCTCTGGCCCTCTTCTGTTCGTCGAGTAGCTGCGCTACTTTGACCCTTAGGTTTGCATCTTCGGCTGAGAAAGCCGTCACAATCGGATGCTCCGGTGCAAGTTGCACGCTGGTCGCGCCGAAGATCGTGTCAATGCGCGTGGTGAAGACGCGGATCCGTTGTTTCTCCGATCCCTGATCCCTGACCCCTGATCCCTGGTTGATTTCTTCCAGGAAGAAATCAACCTCTGTTCCTTCGCTGCGGCCGATCCAATTGCGCTGCATGGTGCGCACTTTTTCCGGCCACCCGTCGAGCTTGTCCAGGCCGTCGAGCAGCTCTTGTGCGTAGGCGGTGATGCGCAGGAACCATTGCTCCAGGTCGCGGAGTTCAACCTTCGTATCTTCGTGGCGCCAGCAGCAGCCGTCGATCACCTGCTCGTTGGCGAGAACCGTGGCGCACTCCGGGCACCAGTTCACCTTGCTCTTTTTGCGGTAGACGAGCCCTCTCTCGTACATGCGCAGAAAGAACCACTGGTTCCAGCGGTAATAGTCGGGGAAGCATGTGGTGACTTCGGTGGCCCAGTCAAATCCCATGCCCAGGCGCTTAAATTGCCGCTTCATGGCGGCGATGTTCTTCAGTGTCCACTCGCGCGGCGGCGTGTTGTTTTTGAGCGCGGCATTTTCGGCAGGCAGGCCGAAGGCATCCCAGCCCATGGGGTGCAGCACGTTGTAGCCGCGCATCCACATCTGGCGCGCCAACGCATCGCCGATCGCGTAGTTGCGCACGTGGCCCATGTGGAGTTGGCCGCTGGGGTACGGCAACATCTCCAGCACGTAGTACTTGGGTTTATTGCTAGTGGCCGGCTCCGCGGCATAGAGCGTGGGGTCGGCGGCCCAGCGCTCCTGCCATTTTTTTTCGATCGCCGCCGGATCGTAGCGATTCTCTTGCTGCTCCGCCATAACTTTCAAGTGTAAATGCCGGAGCGCGTTACTTCGGCGGCCGCTTCACGAGACGCTTCAGTGCGCTCACATTCCGCTGTTCATCGCCCTTTTCGTCCACCAGCGTCTCCGCGATAAAAGCGCAGTGCTCGAAGCGCGGATCGTTAAGCACGAATCGGAACGGCTCGAGCCCCATGGTTCCCTGCCCTATGTGCTCGTGCCGGTCGAGCTTCGATCCGCGCGCAGCCTTCGCGTCGTTGCAGTGCCAAACGCGGACGGCGTCGAAGGTCACCGTCGCGGCGATTTGCTTCATCGTGTCGGAATAGCCTTCGGCGCTCACGAGATCGTAGCCCGCGACGTGGGTGTGGCAAGTATCGAGGCAGACGGCGACGGGCGCGTGGCTCTTGAGGCGGGCGACGAGTTCGGCGACCTGCTCGAAGCTTCCACCGAGCGAGAACTCCGCGCCCGCCGTGTTCTCAATGAGGATGTGAAACGGAGTTCCCTGCCAGGGCAGGCCGTCAATGGCGCGCCGAATGGAATCGGCGGCGAGCTTCAAGCCTTCGTCGCGCGTGAGTCCCTTCCACGAGCCTGGATGGAGGACGAGATACTCAGCGCCAAGCACGAGAGCGCGCTCGACCTCGCCCCGAAAGCCTGCGACGCTCTTCTCCCGAATCTCGCTGGACTGGCTGCAAATGTTGATCAGGTAGCCGGTGTGGATGACGAGGGGCCCGACATCAAGCTTGGCGCGCAGCTCGCGCATGCGATCGCCCTGTTTGGGGTCGACTTTAGGCGCGCGCCACATGCGCGGGCTCGAGGAAAAAATCTGAAACGTGTTGGCGCCGATTTCGCGGGCGCGCTCGACGGCGTTCGAGGCTCCGCCCGCGGTTCCCAAATGCACGCCGATGCGCCTAACCATGGAGCCAGTTTACAAGGCGTTCACAAGTCGGCCGGAAGTTGCAATGTGCTGACAATTGCATGACACGCCGCGCAACCAACCACTGCTACGCTCCACATGCACGCCGAAATTCCTCCAGGCTCCCTCCACCGCAACCCACCATCGAGGTCAATCGACATGATCTTCCCGCATCACAAAGACTCCACCATCCTGTCCGGCAAACGTAGCTCGCTCGAAGCGGGCCTGCTCTATGCCGGGATCGCCGTCGCCGTGCTCACCGCAGCCATGGCAGCAACGGCTCAACCTTCCCCATTCTTCGATTCGGATCGAGCTTTCTTGCCCAGCCAGGTTTGGAACATTACAACGGTGCCATCGAACGGCGACGTAAACCCCTACGGCGTGACATTTGTTGACGACAGCTTTCCCGTTGGCGCGGGTCCGCTGGCGCACGGCGACATTCTGATTTCGAACTTCAACAACTCGCAAAACCAACAAGGTACCGGAACCACGATCGTTGACATTTCAAAGAGCGGCGCCCAGACCCTGTTCTTCCAGGGTGGCCCGGGGCTTGGGCTAACAACCGCGCTCGGCACCTTGAGAGCGGGATTCATCGTGGTGGGCAACGGGCCTACCAGCGACGGCAGTTCGGGCACGGCCACAGCCGGCTCGCTGCTCGTGATCAACAACCAGGGTGTGCAGGTGCAATCCATTACGAGCCCGGCGATCAACTATTCCTGGGACATGACGCTCGTTGATGAAGGCGACACGGCGATTGCATTTGTTTCCAACGCGCTCGACGGAACAGTGAACCGGCTCGAGTTCGCTGTGACTTCTTCCGGCCTGACGCTCAACAAATGGACGACGATTGGATCGGGCTACATGCATCGCGGCGATCCCGTCTCGTTGTTTGTGGCGCCCACGGGCAGCGCGTATGACCGCGAACGCGACATTCTTTACGTGGCGTCTACCGGCGACAACGCCGTCTATGCAATTCAGCAGGCGTCGACGCGGACTTCCAGCGCCGGAGTTGGCCACCTGATTTACCAGGACAACGCCCATCTGCACGGCGCGCTGGGGCTGGCGTGGGCGCCGAACGGGCACCTCCTGGTCACCAACAACGACACCATCAATCCCGATCCGAACCAACCGAGCGAGATCGTTGAGTTCACAATTCACGGCGAGTTTGTGAAGGAGATCTCGGTCGATCCGGCCCCGGGCGGGTCGTTTGGCCTGGCTGTTCACAACGGCCGGTTCGGTTCGATCTTTGCCGCTGTGGATGACAGCACGTCGACGCTTTTCCGCTGGCAATTGAACGCGTTTCCGTTCTAATTGACGCATCTGAGGGCCCGGTCTGGCTGGGTGCGCTCTGGCAGACTCGGTCAGGGCGCAGTCAAGCCAGGCCCTTTTTTTGCAGATCTCAAACGAGCCACGCTTGCGCCTCGAGAAATGCGCGCCAAGCCGCAGAATCACGCGGCAGGGCGGGCGTCGCGCTTGACCTTCCCTTGGTAACCAGAGTTGCCATGTCAATCCCACGTTGGTTCTTGACTCTGAATTCGCGGCGTCCATACCATTCTCGAGTCAACGGAATCTCGGCCTTCCTCGCTTCCCCTTTTGTCCGGCTTCATCGCTCCACCGAATCCCCCAAGGAGGGACCATGAGCCGAACCTTCCGTGCACTCATTACGACCGCATTCGCGTTGGGAACAATTGTTGTCGGCGGTAAAGTTGCGCACGCAACCGTGACCTGCCCACCGCTGTGTCTTTTGCCCCCGGACCCGGCGCCACCGATGCCACCGATCAATTACCCTGACCCTCCGTTCAAGCCGACGGTGGCGACCAATCCCAACAGCCACAACAACGGCACGGCAACCCAGACCGCCGCTCCGGCCCACGTCACGGTGACCGGCAAAGCTCAAGCGGGCGGCGAATGCAAATCGGGCGACGTGAGCGGCACCTTGGTGCCGAGCAACGGCAAATTCACCTGCAACTTTACGCCTTCGACGTTGCCGGTTGGCGGCGCATGCCACGCCATGGACAAGATCGGCGTTGTCACGGTCGTGGACGGAAAACGGTACTGCAAGATCCAGCCTTAGCGGCGCACCACGATTCCGACGCCGCCGAACACGCGTACGAGACCGCGCTGAATCTTTATCGAGCAGTCGATCCGGCGTACGCTGAGCTTGTGGGCAAGCCGCGAGACCCGCTCGCAAAGCTCTAGTCGCGCGCGAGAGCCGGCGGCTGGGATCCGGCAAGAAGCAGCAGGCGGAAGTGCTCGCGTAGCTGCGCGATGGCGCGATCGAACGGCTCGACTGACCGGTAGGAACGAGCAAGCATGACGCTGCCCTCCATCACGACGAGGACGTAGGTTGCGAGCGCATCGAGATCGGTGTGGGGCGGGAGCGCGTCGGCTATGGCGGCGAGACATTCGCGAACGCATCCGATCCAATCTTGAAAATTCTGCGCGATAAGCGCATGAGCGGGTGCGTTTTCAGCATCGATTTCGAGCGCGAGCCGCCCCAGCGGGCACCCGTAGCGGCAGTCTGTCGAGAGGATTCGCTCGCGGTAGCCGGCCAGGATGGCGAAGATCCGGCCGACGGGCTCTTCGACGGAAGCGAAAGCGGGATCGACAACCATCGACCGAAGGAGGCGGCGATAGCCCTCGAGCACCTCGCGGAGAAGAGCTTCCTTGCTTTCAAAGAAGTGATAAAAGCTGCCCGAATTGACCGCGGCGTGGGTCAGCAATTCGGCCATACTTGTGCCGGCAAACCCTTTTTCCCAAAAGAGATAGCGGGCAGAGTTGATGAGTCGATCGCGGGTTGGAAGAGCGGGTTCCGGCATGTCCAGAGAAGAATTTTCTTGACATGGAATAGCATACTCCGATATTTACTTGAACGATCAACCAAGAACCATGAGAATACACAAGCTCGTTCTTTTCACTTCCCTTCTGCTGTCCGGCGCGCTCTTGGGCACTGGCCGGGCTCAAACCGCTCAAACGCCACCCAACGCTGCGCAGGCTCCTGCTGGGGCCTCGGTTTCGACCACCGCGACATTGCCGAGCACCGACAGGAAACTCGTGATCGAGCTCGAGGTGCCGGCAACGGTCGACGAAGTGTGGCAGGCCTTCACCACTAGCGAGGGGCTCACCAGTTGGCTCGCGCCCAAAGCGACCGTTGATCTCAAGGCGGGCGGCGACTGGATTGTCAGCTTCCCTGGACGCAACAGCACCGGCGGCGGCACGATCGTCAGCTTTGTTCCGGAGAAGGAGCTCGTGCTCGCCGCGCTCGCGCCTGACCAGTTTCCTGACGTGCGCGCGCAGCGGACACGCGCCGTGTTCACCTTCGAAGCGCACGGAGATGTGACCGTGGTGCGCCTGACGCAGACGGGCTGGAAGACTGGAACGGAGTGGGACCGCGCGTATGAATACCTGATCGCGGGCAACGCGCAACTGATGAGCGCACTGCACCGGCGCTTCGCGGAAGGGCCCATCGATTGGGAAAAGATTGCCGCTGCTGATTCAAGCAAAAAGGAGCAGAAATGAAACTGAGCACGTTGAATTACTGGGCCGTCTTCGCCGCTGCGCTTTCTGCGTTTATTGTCGGCGGGCTGTGGTACTCGCCCGTTCTGTTCTTCAGCGCCTGGGCGCGCGCCAATGGATTTTCCGCCGATCCGCCGCGAGCGGGCGCGAAGGTTTTCGCGCTCAGCTTTCTCTTCAGCCTCGTGATGGCCTTCAACCTGGCGATGTTTCTCAATGATCCGAAAACGACGGCCGTGTGGGGCGCGACAGCGGGATTCCTCGCCGGCTTCGGTTGGGCCGTCATGAGCATCGCGATCATTTCCCTCTTCGAGCGCAGGCCCGCTTCATACGTGCTGATCAACGGTGGCTACGTGACCGTTGTCTTGACGCTGATGGGCCTGATTCTCGGTGCGTGGAGATAGTCGTCCGCGTTCAGTGCGGGCGAAAGGTCTTTCCTGTTTCGAGAAGAGTCTTCAGCCGCGAGAGAATGCGGGGCCATCCGTCTGCATTTTGCGCATAGGCTGGGTCATCGTCCGCGAAATTGTCGTTGGTCACGACGACCTTGACTGCCTCCGATTCGGGTGTCAGTACGATCGTGACATGGGACATTCGCTCGCCCATCCCCATGCCAAAGTCGTACTCGAAAAGCCTCGGCGCGTCCGCCTTGACCACGCGCCCCGTCACGTACCGCATCGGCTTGCCATCCGGGCCGGGCCCCGACCATGTCATGGAACCGCCCGGCTTCAAGTCGATCTCAAAGTCAGCGCCCATGAAGATCTTTTGGTTCGCTTCTCTGGAGACGAATCCGTCCCAAACCTCCTCGATCGGGGCGGCAATGTAGTACGTGAAGATCAACGGAAGTCTTGCCATGGTACACACTCCGATTCAAAGACCTGCACTGGTTTACACGAATTCTAGCGCGGCCGAACCGGATGAAGGTGTGTGAGTTTAACCCGTGAAGCTGGGTGCCCAGATCCCTCGTATTTGGGGATCTGTGGCATCCAGCCGTTCGTTTCCGTCAGATCGCGATCTTTGTTTCAATCGTGTCGTAGTCTGCGCGGACGCCTTTGCGCGAGTTTTCGAGAAGCCCGGCGCCAGCCAAGGCCCGAACGTCGGCGTGAACGTTACTGTAATCTCGCTTGAGCGCTTTGGCAAGCGCGCGGACGCTGGTGACATTGTTGCGGCGGACGTAGCGCAGCAGCTCCATGCGCTTGCCAGTGAGAACGCGGGCCAACGTGTCCCAGTTCTCGAATGCCAAGTGGCGTTCCTGGAAGGTTTCTCCGCGTTCGGCGCGATGCCAAGCATCGATGAATTGTCTGGAAGCTTCCTGCTCCATTTCGCCGCCAACTGTGATCTTGACCTTGCTCATCTCGCACCTCTCAATCGCTGCACATCGATCCAAAAGTCTGCCATCAACTGCTCGACGCTCTCAAACTTGTAGGCGGTTTCGGTACCCTGGAAATGCCTGTGATCGCCCTTGCCCCGCTCGTTGTCATACCCAACCTCGCGAACTCCTGGCCGACCATAGAAGAGCGAGTACTTGAGGCCGTGGACAGACGGAAGAAGCGGCGCCGGAACTCTCCACAGAACCATTTCAACGATGGCGCCGTCGTCATAGTCCATTCGTCTGTAGTAGAGCAACTCGGCTTTCATCGGACGCCTATGGCATTATAGACCATATGGCTCGCTGGGCACACATATGTAGGCAATATGGCCAAGCATCCGACCGGCGCTTCGCCTGATCTTCGCTGCTCCGCTATAATTCCTTCATGGACTTCCAGCTCGTAACCACCTACAAACCCAAGGGCGACCAACCGCGAGCCATCGATCAGCTCGTCGAGGGGCTGGCGGCGGGCGAGAAGCACCAGGTGCTGCTGGGCGTGACCGGATCGGGCAAGACCTTCACGATGGCTAAAGTCATTGAGCAGTCGAATCGCCCGGCGCTGATCCTCGCCCACAACAAGACGCTGGCTGCGCAGCTCTACCACGAGTTCAAGCAGTTCTTCCCTTCGAACGCGGTCGAGTACTTCGTGAGCTACTACGACTACTACCAGCCGGAGGCATACATTCCCGCCGGCGACCTCTATATCGAAAAGGAAGCCACGATCAACGAGGAGCTGGACAAATTGCGGCTCTCGGCCACGCGCAGCCTTTTCGAGCGGCGCGACGCGATCATCGTGAGCTCGGTGAGCTGCATTTATGGGCTGGGCTCGCCCGAGGCGTATTACGGCATGCTGCTCTTGCTCGAGAAGGGCCAGAAGATCAGCCGCAAAGACATTACGCGGCGGTTGGTGGAGATTCTCTACGAACGCAACGACACAGACTTTCGGCGCGGAACGTTCCGGGTGCGCGGCGACGTGATCGAGGTTTTTCCCACGTACGACGAGAGCGCGTACCGGATTGAGCTTTTCGGCGACGAGATTGAATCGTTGGCACAGATCGATCCGTTGTTTGGGACGGTGAAGCAGAAATACTCGCGGCTGCCGATCTATCCCAAGAGCCACTACGTGGTGCAACCGGAGCGCAAGGCGGAGGCCGTCGACTCTATCGTCGCCGAATTGAACGAATGGGTCGCGCACCTTGAGTCGGAAGGTCGCATGGTTGAGGCGCAGCGCGTCCACCAGCGCACGCGATTCGATCTCGAGATGATCAAGTCGATGGGCTATTGCCACGGCATCGAGAACTACTCGCGGCACTTTTCGGGGCGGTTGCCCGGTGAGCCGCCGCCAACGCTGCTCGACTACTTCCCTCGCGATTTTCTGCTGTTTGTGGACGAGAGTCACGCCACCATTCCGCAAGTGCACGGAATGTGGCACGGCGACCGCAGCCGCAAGCAGACACTTGTCGATTACGGATTCCGGCTGCCCTCTGCCATGGACAACCGGCCGCTGAAATTCGACGAGTTCGAGACGCGGGTGCACCAGGCGATCTATGTTTCGGCCACGCCGGGACCGTACGAACTCACGCGGTCGAGCGGCGTGGTCGTCGAGCAGGTCATCCGGCCCACCGGCCTCGTCGATCCGGAGGTTGAGATTCGGCCGGTGAAGGGGCAGATCGACGATCTGCTCGCCGAGATTCGCGATCGCGCTAAGCGGAATGAGCGCGTGCTCGTCACCACGCTGACAAAGCGCATGGCTGAGGACCTGGCCGGCTACTACACCGAAGTGGGCGTGCGCTGCCGCTACATGCACTCGGAGATTGAGACGCTGGAGCGCGTAAAGCTGCTCGCTGGGTTGCGCAAGGGTGAGTTCGACGTGCTCATCGGCATCAACCTGCTGCGCGAGGGGCTCGACCTGCCTGAAGTGTCGCTGGTGGCGATTCTGGATGCGGACAAGGAAGGCTTTCTGCGCTCGGCCGGTTCCCTGATCCAGACCATGGGCCGTGCAGCCCGGCACCTGGAGGGCAAGGCGATTCTCTACGCGGATACGATGACCGATTCGATGCGCCGGGCGATCGACGAGACGGATCGCCGGCGCGCCATTCAGCGCGCTTACAACGAAGAAAACGGCATCACGCCGCAGTCGATCATCAGCCAGGTCGAGATGGGGTTGGCGCACATCTTGAAGGCGGAGTACGGCGAGATCGAAGAAGAAGAGACCGCCGGGATTCCGGAGTTCAAAACGCAGGCGGAGCTGGACGAGTACATCGCCAAGCTCGAGTCCGACATGCGGGAAGCGGCGAAGAAATTCGAATTCGAGAAAGCGGCACGGCTGCGCGACACCATCAAGGAGCTGCGGGACAAAGAGTTTCTCCTCGGGTAACGCGGGAGAACCGGCTCGGAGGCAACCGTTGGCGCGTGGTCACCATCTTAGTGACGAGATAGTAAATCCAATTCCGGCGCTTTTGAGCGGGCGTTGAGCGCGCTAGCAGGGCTCATGATAACCATTCTTCTCGTCTGCGACGACCCCCTTCAAGCGTCTTTGATGATGTCCCTTTTGGGGCGGCAGTTTGGCAACGTGTGCCGGGTGAGCGACGCCGCGGAGGCTCTCTGCCTGATCGAGCAACCCGACTTCGCCGGCAAACTCGGCCTGGTGATCTCTGCGCATCACACGCCGGGGATTGGTGTGTCGGTCTTTGTGGCCGAATTACGCACGCGGATGCCTCGAGTGCCGGTGCTCATTCTGGGCCCGGCTGAGGCCGTTCCCCCTGGATCCGAATACCAGGACGAGGGTGTTGTTTATCTTTCCCGGCAGGTGGGCGGAGAGAAGATGCTGGCCGTGACCGGCCAGATGCTGTCTGAACGCAAAAGCGTGGCCGCAGAAGGCAGCAAATCCTTTGGATAAGCGGCCAAAGGTCATCCTAGTGTGAGCCAAATCACACTCAGAACCCCTATCATGGTTGGAGAATAAGGTCATTCGCAGGGAGGTCACAAGCCTTCCCACGCGCGTGCGACAATCATTCTGGAGTTCTAATGGCCACCTTTGGCAGCGCCTGTCTTCTTATTGGTTTAGCTCTTGCCGCCTACAATCTTCTGGCGGGAGCGGTGGCCTTGCGCCTGATTGCCACCGGGCAGCCGGCGACGATTTCTCCGGAACGGCTGGCCGACACGGCGCGCCGAGCCGGGATCGCGGGGTTTATCGCCGTCAGCGGGGCAGCTTTTGCGCTGGTCTGGGCGGCGTTTACCAACGATTTTTCCATCACTTACATCACGGAGCACTCCAACCGGGCGCTGCCCCTCGCGTACAAGTTCTCGGCGCTGTGGAGCGGCCAGGAAGGGTCGCTGCTGCTGTGGGCGTGGCTGCTGGGGACGTACGGCTTCATCCTGCGGTTGCGGCACAAGACGGATGTAAAGCTCTACGCCTATGCGGGAACGATTCTGGCCGGGGTCCAGGTGTTCTTTCTGGCCGTGCTGAACTTCGCCGCGCCGCCGTTTTCGCTGCTCAAGGGAGCCATCCCCGACGATGGCAACGGACTCAATCCCCTGCTCCAGTACCCGGAGATGGTGATTCATCCGCCCATGCTTTACCTGGGCTACGTGGGCTTCTCGGTACCGTTCGCGTTTGCGCTAGGAGCGCTGATGATGCGCTACCCCGGCGAGAAGTGGATCAGGATCACTCGAACTTGGACGATGGTGACGTGGCTGTTCCTCACCTGCGGCATCTTTCTAGGCATGCACTGGGCCTACGCCGTGCTGGGCTGGGGCGGCTACTGGGGCTGGGATCCGGTGGAGAACGCGAGCTTTATGCCGTGGCTGACGGGAACGGCGTTTCTGCACTCGGTGATGATGCAGGAGCGCAAGGGCATGATGAAGAGCTGGAACGTGTGGCTGATCTTTTCTACGTTCCTGCTCACCATGCTCGGCACGACCCTGACGCGCGGCGGGCTGGTGAGCTCAGTGCACGCGTTTGCGCAATCGCCCATCGGGAGGTGGTTCGTTGTGTTCATGGGGATTGTGCTGGCGATCTGCATCTTCACCTACGTGCTGCAGCGCAGTCACCTGCATACGGAACACCATCTGGAATCGCTGGTGAGCCGCGAGTCGAGCTTCCTTTTCAATAACCTGGTGCTGCTGACGGCGTGCTTTGTGATTTTGTGGGGCACGCTGTTCCCCATCATTTCGGAGTATGTGCAGGGCACCAAGGTGACGGTAGGCGCGCCCTGGTATAACCGCGTGGCAGTGCCCGTCGGGCTGTTTCTCGTGTTCCTGACCGGCGTGGGGCCGCTGCTGCCGTGGCGCGCGACATCGTTCAAGGCCGTCAAGCGCAATTTTGTGCTGCCGGTCATCACGCTGTGGGCCACTGTGATTGTTTGCCTGGCGGTGGGTTTATGGCCGTGGAAGGACGGCGCTCTCGATCAGGGCAGCTTCTACGCGCTGGTTGCGTTTTCTATGTCGGCGGCGGTGCTGACCGCAATTGCTTCGGAGTTTCTGCGCGGAGCGAGCGTAATCTCGCGGCAGACGCGGCGGAATCTGTTCTCGGCGCTCTGGCTGCTGACGCGGCGCAATACGCGGCGCTATGGCGGCTACATGGTGCACATCGGTGTTGTAGTTGTCGTGATTGGGCTTGCCGGGTCGGCTTTCAACCGGAGCGTGGAAAGCGAAATGGGCCTGCACTCGAAAATGAGCATTGGGCCGTACACGCTGGAGCAGGTTGGCGCGACGCAGGACTCGAACCCGAACTACAGCTCGGAGTACGCCGTGCTCGACGTCTATCAAGGCGGCAAGAAGATCTTCCAGATCACGCCCGAGCGGCGCCTTTACCTGGCCAGCGGCCAGCCGCAAACCATGGTCTCGATTCACTCGACGCCGGAGTGGGACTTGTACGTGGTGTATGAAGGCACGAATCCCGACACGGGACAGCCGATCATCAAGGCGTTCCTGAATCCGCTGGTGGGCTGGATCTGGTTCGGGCTGGTAGTAATGGTGCTCGGGACGTTCCTTGCACTCGTTCCCAGCCTGACTCCTGCGACCGCGGCGTTGCGCGTTCCCGCGGCACAGGCGGCAGCGATGGCTCCCGCACTCAAGGGAGGCGACTAGTGGCAACTCCGTTGCGTTTGACTTTTTGGACGAAAGCAGTGGAAGTCGCCGCGCTCGCCGCAGCCATCTGCTTTTCGCTCGGCGCCAGCAGCCCGACGTCGCGCATCAATACTTTGAGCCACAGCTTGATGTGCCAATGCGGATGCGCGCAACTGCTGGGCGAATGCGATCACGTGGGATGCCCTGACCGGGACAAGGAATTGTCGCTGCTGACCACCGACATTGCCGCCGGCATGACCGACCAGCAGATTTTCGATTCATTTGTCGCCAAATACGGCGCGACTGTTCTGGCTGCGCCTACGACGAAGGGATTCGACCTGGTGGCGTGGATTGCGCCGTTTGCGGTTTTTGCAGCCGCGCTTCTTCTCACCATCCTGCTCATCCGGCGCTGGGGCGGATTGGGCGGCAAGAAGGCGGTGCCCGCGACGCTGGTGGCGGAGAGTTCGGACCCGGAGGACCGGGAGCGGCTGCAGCGGATTCGCCGGGAGACCGGCGACGGAGGTCTTTGAGCGATGACGGAAACAATGGGATTGATTGCCGGGATGCTTCTCGTGTTCGCGCTGGTGCTTTACACCTTCTGGCCGGAGAACGGATTTGCGAGCCAGAGCGAGAAAACGCAGATGGACTATCTGCTGGAGCGCAAGGATCAGCTCTACGAGAATCTGCGCGACCTGAATTTTGAATATCGCGCAGGCAAATATCCTGAAGAGGATTTTGAGGCGCAGCGCGCTCTGCTGGAGCACGAGACGGCGCAGTTGCTGGCGGAGATTGAGCACCTGCAGGCGTGAGTTTGTACCGCCGGTCTCCGGACCGGCTGTAGTGCGGGCGTCCACGCCCGCACAATAGCAAAGAACGCAAGGAATTTACGACGAGATGAAATCGACACGGATTCTTCAGGGCATACTCACTTTGAGCTTTTTGTTTGCCGGCGCGATGGCGCAGGCGGCGACCGTCACCGGAACGGTGACTGACAAGACCACCAGCAAGCCCGCCGCGGGCGATGCAGTGACGCTCGTGGAGCCGATGTCGGGCATGAGCGAGGTGGGGCATGCCACGACCAACGCAGAGGGTCGCTACTCGCTGAATTTGCCGGGCGCGAATCCCTACCTGGTTCGCGTCACGCACCAGGGGGCCGACTACTTTATGGCCGCGCCGCAGGGCGGCGGGAACGGCGACATCGCGGTGTACGACGTGGCGGCGAAGGTGGATGGCATCACGATCGCCGAGCATGTGACGGGAATCGAGACCGACAACGGACAGCTTCGCGTGGTGGAGCGGTACGACATTCACAACACCAGCGCGCCGCCGCGGACGCAGTGGAGCAAGAAGTCGTTCGAGGTGATTCTGCCGACGGATGCGGTAATCGGTGATGCCTCGGCGCAGCGGCCGGGGGCGGGCAGCCTACCGACGAGCGTGAAGCTCGATCCCGATGGGCCGGCCGGCCACTACTCGTTCAACTTTCCCATCCAGCCCGATGCGGACGGAAAAGGCACGCTCTTCCAGGTTCAGTATCAGTTGCCTTACGGCAGCACGAAGTACAGCTTTCACTCGCTGGTGACACTGCCCGCCGATACGGTTTGGGTGGTGCTGCCGAAATCGATGACGTTTACGGGCGGAAGCGGGGCGGGGTTTGAGTCGTCGCCGCAGGACCCCACCGTGCAAACATTTCTGGCGCGCAATGCAACGCCGGAAAAAGAGCTTGCGTTCTCGGTGTCGGGTACAGGACAGTTTTCCCGCAACGACCAGGGCGGGCAAGGCGACAACGGCGGGCAGGGGGGCGCACAGGCCAACGGTCCGGGCGGCGGAATCGGCGAGCCGATCAATACGCCCGATCCGCTGTCGAAGTGGAAATGGTGGATCCTGACCGGCCTGGCACTGCTGCTTGCGGCCGCCGCGGCGTTCCTGCTGCGCAAGCCTGCCGTGGCGGGAGCGGCACCGGGCTCGGCGAGCGCGGTTGCGATTCCCGGCGCGAGCGCAGCGGCGCATCCACACGCCTTTTCGGCGCCAGGCGCGCCCGGCGCAAAGAATGCCGCGCTGCTGAATGCGCTTAAGGAAGAGCTATTCGCTCTGGAGAGCGAAAAGATCGCCGGCACGCTGGCGCCGAGTGAATACGCCGAGCAGAAGGCGGCGCTCGAGACGGTGCTGAAGCGGGCGCTGAAGCGCAATTCATAAGGAACGCATAAGGGTCACAATCGTTCCCGGTCATTGTTCGCGATATGATGAGCTAATCTGGAATCAGGCGATATATTGCGCACGGAGGGTCCGGGGTCAACAGAAACGGCCCCGCGGGGCTTCCGTGAGCTGTCATTCCAGGCACAGGATTCAAGATGCCCTTTTCAATCCGCTATTTGCTTTCGCGGCTCGGCGAGCATTTGAGCCAGAATCAGATTCACGCACTGAAAGCCACGGTAAAGTATCTGGATATGGGCAGCAGAATGCGCCCTTTCGGTTACCGGCTGGCGCCGCGGTCCGCTACCAGGGAGGAGCTTTTCGATCTGGTGGGGCGCGAGGTGGGAGATCGCAAGGTTCTCTACCTCGAATTCGGTGTTTACGTCGGCGTGTCGATGCGCTACTGGTCGCAGATTCTGCGGCACCCCGAAACAAAACTGCATGGCTTCGACAGCTTCGAAGGTCTTCCCGAGCATTGGAACGAGACGAGGGCCAAGGGGCATTTCTCGACCAATGGCGTGGTCCCTGATGTGGACGATGAGCGCGTCAAGTTCATCACAGGGTGGTTTGAGGAGACACTGCCCGGATATCAGCCGCCGGAGCACGACGTTCTGGTGTTGATGATCGACGCCGATCTCTACTCCTCGGCCAAATGCATCTTCGATCACGTGGGCCGCTACATTGTTCCGGGGACCTACGTTTACTTCGATGAATTCAGCGATCTCGAACATGAATTCCGGGCATTCATGGAGTTCTCGGCGTCGAGCGCGCGAAAATTCGTCGTGCGAGGCGCGACCCATCACTTGCTCATGGCGCTCTTCCAGTGCGTCGCCTGATTCCCCGCCCGTTGGCCGTTCCGACGTAAACTGAAAACGAAACCATGAAGACTCTTCTTCGTACGCTGCTTTCTCTGTCGCTCATCGTCTGGCTGGGCTCTGAGATCTTCTTTCCCATCGTTGCGGCCATCACGTTTAATACGCTGCAGCCGGATACGCACACCGCGGGGACGATTGTGGGCGAGTTGATTCGCATCCTGCATGCGATGGGATTGGTGTCGGGCATGGTGGCCCTGGCGGTGATGGCGCTGGCCCCGGCATGGGGCATCTACAAGCCGCGCGCGGTGCTTGCGCCGATGACGCTCGTGGTGCTGATGATCGGCTGCACAGTTTATTCGCAGTACGGCATCATTCCCGCGATGGAACGCGACCGCATTGCCGCGGGCGGAGCCATCGATGCTGCCGATGCCTCGAATCCCACGACGGCGCACTTCAATAAGCTGCACAGCCGGAGCGAGCTGGTGGAGGAGACGATTCTGCTGCTGGGGCTGGCGGTGGTGGTGCTGATGGCGCGGGCTGAGACGACGCGGGCGTAGGGGCAGCATGGCGAGGGTTCGGCCGTCCTGGAGCGAGGGAGCGGTGTCCGTTTCCCGCTTATCACAGACACCGGATTGCGGTTGACAGTAGAATCGGCGGCAAATGAGCCGTGACATGCTTTTTGAAGGTCGGGCCGCGAGCGAGGTTGCGGCGCAAGCCAACTTGCCGCAGGCGATCAATGAGCGCGTCGCCGCAAAACGGATCACGTGGGCAGGACCATTGCTCATGGTTACAGCGCGGTCGGTTTTGCTGATAGCGTTTCAGGCGCTGGTCGCGTTGATCCTGCTGGAGCGGGGAAAGGCGACGCCCTGGCGCGCGGCGGGCGATTGGTGGGGTGTGTACGGAACGCTGGTCGACATTGGCTGTCTGCTGGGGTTGAAATACTTTACGCGGCGCGAGGGGATCAAGCTACGCGACCTTCTGGGACCAGTGAGGATGAGCCGGGGTCATGACGTATGGCTGGGACTGGGATATTTCCTGCTGATCTTCCCGTTCTTTCTGGGTGGCAGCTACGCGACGCGGCTGCTGCTATATGGTTCCGCCGATCAGTCCCTAAACCGATACTTGCTCCACATGCATGCGCTGCCGGTTTGGGCGACGGTGTACGGCCTGACTCTATGGTGGATGATCTGGTCGCCAACGGAGGAAGCAACTTACAACGGGTATGTCCTGCCGCGCATGCAGGCACTCACGGGCCGCAAGTGGGTTCCGTGGATGTTTGTGGGCTTCTGGTGGGCTCTGCAGCACAGCGCGCTGCCGTTTGTGCCGGATTGGAAGTACCTGACGTTCCGGTTTCTCGGATTCCTGCCCGGAGTGCTGGTAATGATGCTGTTCTACATGCGCACGCGGCGTTTGGCGCCGCTGATCGTGGCGCACTGGCCGATGGATATTGCTGCGGCAGTGATGACCGCGATCTACTAGAAGAGAACCTTCCCTTTTAGTGTGCAACGGCGAGGGTTCGTTCGCCTCAAGATCGTCGCGGCATCCGAAAACTGCGAGCTGTCGTCTCCTGTATCATCGGGAAGGCTCGCACGCGCGATGAATTTCCGGCTGGGGCCGCGATGGAACGATTATGAAGACCGGCATTATCGGCCTGCCGCAGGTGGGCAAGACTTCGCTGTTCAAGATCCTGACCAAAGCCAAAGTTGAGGAGCACGGGCGCTCGAATCCGCGCGAGGCCCACATTGGCGTAGCGCGCGTGCCTGACGAGCGCCTGGAGAAGCTGTCGGCGCTTTACTCGCCGAAGAAGACCACGTTCGCGTCAGTGGAGTTTGTGGACGTAGCGGCGATCGGGCAGGAGGCGCTGAAGGAGACGGCGTACCTGACGAATCTACGCAATGTGGATGCGCTGATTCACGTGCTGCGCGTGTTCGAGGATGAGGCCATCGCACACGATGGGCCGATCGATCCCTTGCGCGATGCCAAGAGTGTGGAGTTCGAGCTGATGGTGAGCGACCTGGGCCAGGTGGAAAAGCGGATGGAGCGCGTGGAGAAGGACATGAAGAAGGCGCGGACCAGCGAACTGGAACGCGAGCATGCGCTGCTCGTACGCTCAAAAGAATGCCTGGAGAAGGAGATTCCGCTGCGCGAGCTGGAGATGACGGCGGAAGAGAAGAAGCTCATCCGCGGGTTCATGTTTTTGTCGCAAAAGCCAATCCTGTATGCACTGAATGTGGGCGAAAGCGCGACGCTGGGCGCCGATCTGGAGTCGGCGGTGGGGCGCTGCAAACTGGATCCGATTGCGCGTCGGCCGAACGCGGGCGCGACGGCGATCTGCGGCAAAGTCGAGGCGGAGCTGGCAGAGATGGACGACGCGGAAGCGGCGGATTTCCTGGAGAGCTACGGGCTGAAGGAGAGCGGGCTGGTGCGGCTGATCAGGAAGAGCTACGAACTGCTGGGACTGATCAGCTTTTTCACCGCGGGCGAGGACGAGTGCCGCGCGTGGACGGTGCCGATGGGGGCAAAGGCGCCGCAGGCGGCGGGCGTGATCCACACCGATCTCGAACATCACTTTATTCGCGCGGAGACGATTCGCTGGGACAACCTGCTAGAAGCGGGCTCAGAGGCGGCGGCGCGGGCCAAGGGCACGCTGCGCCTGGAAGGCAAGGAATACGTGGTGCAGGATGGCGATGTGCTGCACATCAGGCACAGTGGGTGAGAAAGACAGGGACCGCGGATTAGGGATCAGGGTTAGCCTGAGGCCAGTAGCTTGTAGCCTGTAGCTTTTGCTCTCCGCACTTCAGCGAATAAGCTCGCGATCGGGCCTTCGCTACCGGCTACTGGCGACCGGCTACCAGCTACTGACTGTTCGACGATGCTCAAGACTTCGCTCATTCTCGGGGCAATTGCGGCGCTGGCCGATGTGGCTGGCGGATTTGTGCTGGTACGCGCGCGCGGCGTGGAGAAGCTGCTGCACTACTTTGTCGCGCTGGGCGCGGGGTTTCTGATGGCCACGGCCGTGCTGGAGATGACGCCGGAGAGCCTCAAGCTGAATGCGACGCTGGCGCCGGCGCTGATCATGGCGGGCTACTGCGTGATGCACCTGCTGGAACACACCATCAATGCGCACTTCCACTTCGGCGAGGAGACGCATCACGACGAGTTCGTCTCGCGGCACAAAGGCTACTCCGTGCTGGGCGGCCTCAGCGTTCACGCGCTTTTTGATGGCGTGGCCATCGGGTCGGGCTTCGCACTGTCGAATTGGCTTGGGTGGCTGATCTTTCTGGCCATTTTGCTGCACAAGGCGCCGGAAGGGTTCACGATGGCCAGCGTGATGATGGCGAGTGGGCGAAGCCGGGCGGCGGCGTTCTGGTCCGCGGTGGCGCTGGCTGGCGCGACGATCGCCGGCGTGCTGGTGATTCAACTGGTGCCGCGCTGGGTACCGTTTGGACTGCCGGTCGCAGCAGGCGTGGCGCTCTACGTGGCGGCGACTGACCTGGTGCCCGAGGTGAACCGCGAGCCCGGAATTCGCATGGCGCTGGTGTTCTTTGCGGGAGTGGCGGCGTTCCTGCTGCTGCGCTCGCTGCTGCCGCAGTTGTAAGGCGGCTTCACAATTCATGTACTGTACCTAGCCGTCGTGCGAGGTGGGTTCTTCTTGAGGAAAATCCCACACGGCTGTTGCGGCTTCGAGTGACAGCAATTGTGGAACCGCTTTCGCACGATATGCTATCCGATGTGGCGTCGAGCGTTGCACCCGTGTTGGCGGAGGCTGGAAGTCAGAGTTTGAAGCGCAAACGCTTCCCTGCCGACCTGCCCGGCGTTCTGCTTTTTACAGTGCTGGGCTTCCTGGTGATGGGCTATCATCCTGGCCTGGAAGACGACACCATCTATCTCGCGGCCGTCAAAGCCGATTTGAATCCCGCTCTCTACCCGTACAACTCGGATTTCTTCCGACTGCAAATGGAGGCCACGGCATTCGATTCCGGAATCGCGGCATTTGTCCGCTGGACGCATGTGCCGCTGGCATGGGCGGAGCTGCTGTGGCAACTGATGGCGCTGTTCCTGATTCTGTGGGCGGTGAAAAAGATCGCCGACCGGTTGTTTGCCGAGGCGGCCGCGCGATGGGGCGGAGTGGCCATGGTGGCGGCCATGTTCACGCTTCCGGTGACGGGAACCGCGCTCTACATGGTGGATCAGCATCTGCATCCGCGCAGCCTGGCCACGGCGATGATTCTGCTGGCAGTGTGGCGTGTGTTCGGCCAGAAGCGCTGGCAGGCGGCGGCGCTGCTCGCGGCGGCTTTTCTGCTGCATCCGCTGATGGCGGCCATGGGGATTTCGTTCTGCTTCATTCTGTCGCTGGTTCTGATGGAACCGATACCAGAGCGCGCACGGGCATGGAGGAGTTCGGTGGCCGCGGCGGTGCCGCTGGGCTGGGTGTTTGAGCCGGCCGTTCCAGGCTGGCACAAGGCGCTGGACACGCGAACCTACTACTACCTTTACAAGTGGACGTGGTACGAGTGGCTGGGAGCGCTGGCCCCGCTGCTTTTGTTCTGGCTGCTTTGGCGCGTGGCGCAGAAGTGCGGCGAAACGAAGCTGGCGCGCTTTGCACTGGCTGTGCTGATCTATGGCGCGCTGCAGCAGGCCCTGGCGATGGTGATGCTGTGGCCGGCCTCGCTGGTGCGGTTGGCTCCGCTGCAGCCGATGCGCTACCTTCACTTGCTTTACTTCCTCTTTGCTCTCGTGGCGGGATGCCTGCTGGGCAAGTTCGCTTTGAAGCGCGAAGCGTGGCGCTGGGCCGTGTTTTTGCTGGCTGCGAATGGGTGCATGTTTGCGTGGCAGCGCGCGGAGTTTGCGGCCAGTCGGCACCTGGAGCTGCCGGGGCGGTCGCCGGCGAACGAATGGCTGCAAGCGTTCGCATGGGTCCGCACCAATACGCCGGTGGATGCATACTTTGCACTCGATCCGCACTACATGCAGGCCCCCGGCGAGGACTATCACGGCTTTCGCGCACTGGCCGAGCGCAGCCAATTGGCTGATGCGGTGAAGGACGCGGCCGTGGTGACCATGGTTCCGGAACTGGGGCCGGCGTGGGAGCGGCAGGTGGAGGCAGAAAAAGGCTGGCGCCGGTTCAAGGCGGCGGACTTCGAGCGGCTGAAAGCGGAGTTCGGGGTGGATTGGGTGCTGGTGGATACCGCGCAGACGGCTGGGCTCGACTGCCGATGGCACAACCGGCTGCTGGCCGTGTGCCGAATTCCGTGAGATTCAGGGCACCCGGCGATACGCGGGCATTGCAGGTTGCGCGTGCATCCGCGAGAATGGAAGAGTCATCATACTCCGCATCGGACACCGGCCATGCTTAACCTGACCCAGCGATTGATTCTCGGCTGTGTACTGCTTGCCTGCCTGACCGTGGGGCTGGTCGCCATGGCGCATCAAGCGCTGGCGGCGGCCGGACTTACGCATTTTGCGTACGCCGTTGCTGTGATCACGTCGCTGGTGGCGGCGGCGACCATCTACTTTGTGCTGCGGCCGATTGAAATGCTGGCGCGCGACGCGCACCGCATCGCGCAGGGCAACCTGGAACATCGAGTGGAGTGGAGCAGCCGCGACAGCTTCGGCGCGATCGCGAGCGAGCTGAGCCGGATGGCGGTGCGGCTGCGCGAGGTACGCGATACCGAAGCCGGCCGCCGGCAGATGGAGTTTCAACTCTCCGACGCCGTGCTGCAGTCGATCTTCGAACCCATTATCGTGACCGACGGCAAGGGGCACGTGCTGAAGGTGAACCAGGCGGCGGCGGAGCTACTGGGAGAGGCGGCTGGTGACCGCATGGCCCTGGCGAATACGCCGGGCGGCGAGAAGATTCTGACCGCCATCAAGGACGCCGTTTCGATGCAGAAGGCGGTGGCCGCGGAGGGCGAAGCGTCGATGCTGCCGATGCGGATCGGCAACGAAAATCGCAGCTACCGGCTGCGCACCATGCCGATGCGCGACTCCGAGGGCAGGCTGCTGGGCGCGGTGACGACGCTGGAAGACGTGACCAGCCTGCAAGACCTTGACCGATTCAAGACGCAATTCATCGCGGTGGCCAGCCGCAAGCTGCGCGATCCGCTGCTGCACTTGCGGCGAGGGCTCTACGCGCTGGCGCAGGGATTCAGCGGCGAGATGACGACACTGCAAACGGAGCTGGTGGCGCAGGCGAGCCAGGAGGCAGAGACGCTGGACTATCTGATGGCCGACCTGATCGAGGTGGCGGAGCTGGACACGGGAAAGCGCGAGCTGAAACCGGAGCGTCTGCGGCCGCTGCCGGCGCTAAACGAGGCGCGCGGCCGCTACTGCGACGAGGCGGCGAAAAAACACATCCGCGTGGAGGTGAGCGCCTACGCCGACCTGGCGACGGTGCAGGCCGACCGGCGCGCGCTCAGGTCCATTTTGGACAACCTGCTTTCCAACGCCTTGAAGTTCACTCCCGAAGATGGCGAGATCCTGCTAGCCGCCGAGGAGATCGAGAACTATGTGCAGTTCAGCGTGCGCGACACGGGCCGCGGTATCGAGGCTGAGCGGCTGAGCTCGATCTTCGACCGGTTCAACCCGTTTTCAGAACAAGGCACCGGGCTGGGGCTGGCGCTGGTGCGGCGGCTGGTGGAATCGCTGGGAGGGCAGATCGCGGTGGAGAGCCGGCTGGGGCACGGGGCGACTTTCCGATTCACGCTGCCGATCGCCGTGGAAAAAGAAGTTCATCATCCGGTTGAGGTGGGCTAGCCATGGCGGAGATCGTTCTCGACAAGAAGCCGGAGCCTGCCAAACTGCGTATCTATATTGGGGCGGCGCCGGGCGTAGGAAAGACCTACGACATGCTGAACGACGCCTGGAACATGAAGCACCAGCAAGCGATCGACGTGGTGATCGGGCTGGTGGACTCGCATGGGCGCGCAGAGACCGAGGCGAGGGTACGGGATCTGGAGATCGTGCCGCAGAAAGAGATTCCCTATCGCGGCGTGAGCCTGAAAGAGATGGACGTGGACGCGATCGTGGCGCGGCACCCGCACACGGTGATTGTGGACGAGCTGGCGCACACCAACGTTCCCGGAAGCAAGAACCGCAAGCGGTATGAGGATGTGCTGGAGCTGCTGGACGCGGGCATCAACGTGATGACGGCGGTGAACATCCAGCATCTGGAAACGCTGAACGACGCCGTGAACCGCTCGGCGAATACCACCATTCGCGAGACCGTGCCCGACAGCTTTATCAAGCGCGCCGACGAGGTGGTAAACGTCGATATCACCGTTGAAGAGCTGCGCAGCCGCCTTCGGCAGGGCAAGATCTACGCGCCGGAAAAAGTCGAGCAGTCACTGGCCAACTTCTTCCGCAAGGGCAACCTGAACATGCTGCGCGAGCTTTCGCTGCGCACCACGGCGGAGCAGGTGGGCAACCGCGCCGCGGAGTACCGGCGCACGCAGGGCCTGGAACAGGCGCCGATTCCGGAAAAAGTGATGGTATGCCTCAGCACGCGTCCGGGAACGGAGCGGCTGCTGCGCGTGGGCTCGCGTATCGCGGGGCGGCTGGCGACGAACTGGTACGCGGTGTACGTGACCAAGCCGGACGACAAAGGCCATAGCGACCCCGAGGCTTACCACCGCATGGAAGAATACCTGAAGATGGCGCGCGACCTGGGCGCGAAGGTGGTGATGCTGACGGACCGGAACGTGTCGGACGCGCTGATCCGCTTTGCGCAGCAGGAGAACATCTCGCACGTGGTGTTCGGTCAGTCGGCGCGGTCGCGTTTTGACATTCTGATTCGCGGCTCGGTGCTGAACCGGTTTCTCTCGGAAGTGCGTGACGTGACGGTGCAAGTGGTGCCGATGCAGAAGCCGCTCAGGCGCGCGTAGCGCAGAGATCAGAGATCCCTATTCCCTATTCCCTATTCCCTATTCCCTATTCCCTATTCCCTATTCCCTATTCCCTATTCCCTGTTCCCTAATCCCTATTCCCTATTCCCTGTTCCATCGTTCCCTGTTTTATTCGCAGAAGACGCGGACCTTGGTCGCATTGCCGTCATTGCCGTCCACATCGACGGTGAGATCTTCGAGGTGGTCGATCAGCTCTTCAAGATTCTCCGGCTTGATTTGGGAGACGGTGAACGGTACGCCGTGGCGGTTGAGCGCTTCGTCGAGCTGCTCCTGAGCCTGAGGCGGGATGAGACTGGCGAGGCGCACGCCGGCGCGCAGCAATTGCATGGGCACGCGAACGTTGACGGTGGTTGGGCCTTTCATGCCGGTCATGGTTTCGTCGGCCTGAACCAGTACGCGCAGATATTTGGCGTGGGTCCTGACCGGAGTTTCGCTCCAGCCGCGCGAGCCGGCGATGCTGCCGTTGAAGTCGCCCACCGTTGCGGCGGGCTCGGACTCGAGCGCGGCGAGCAGGCGCTCGGCCTCGTCCGCGGTGATCTTGCCTGCGGCTAACATCTCGAGGATTTGACGGCGATTCTCATTCATGGGGTTTCTCCTATACGGTGGTGAATTCTCGATCTATGTGCCGGTCTGGAGACCGGCGCTACATGACATCACAAGATGCGGACCTGAATTCTGTTGCCGTTCGCGGTGACGTGAACATTTGTGCCGGGCAGGCTGCACAGGATGTCCCAGAAGACGGTGATGACGCGCCACGCGCTGATGCCGCCGAAAAGGCTGAGCGCGAGAAGAACGATGACGATGAACGGCGACAGCAGGATCAAGATCAGGATCACCGGAATCCAGAAGAGGATCAGCGGGATCCAGAGCCGCGGCATGTGCCAGCGCGCGTTCTCAATGTGCAGGACGGCGATCAAGGGAATCATTTGAGGGCCTCCAGTGCGCGAATGGCGTCAGCGGCAGAGATTTCGCCGGTATTGAGTCGATTGAGGACCTCGGTTGTCGACGGAGTGGGATCGGTCTCGATGAACTCGAGCTGGCTGGAGATGCGGTTGAGGCGCGACTTGATGGTTGGGTAGCTGACGCCGAAGGTCTGCTCCATGTCCTTGATAGTGCCGTGGGAGCGGAGGAAGGCGACGACGAAGACCTGATCTTCAAGACTGAGGCGCGCCAGATCGGGCAGTGTGAACTCGCCTTCGATAGCGATCTGCTTCTCCGGCATGCGGACGCGCTCGATGACGAGCGGCGAGCCTTGGGCCATGCGGAGCACGTCTTGCCAGTCGGAGGCGGGTTTTGAATCGGGCGTCATTTTTGCGAATATCGATTTCTGACTTCGAAATCCAAGATAATCAAGATTATTAAGTATGTCAATAGTAAATATTAAGTATTTTATACTTCTCTATACGCGAATGATGAAAGCTCAATCCTCTCAGGAGCCCGACTTCCGCCATTGTTGTCGCAAATGCGTGGCTGGTTTCTATCCTTATTGATCGCGATTCCGAGGCGAGTCTTCGTGCGGTGTTGGCCGTCGGCTACCGAGGAAGGGGGCATCCCGGCCAGGACAGGGATCGAGTGCGCGTGAGATCACGCCGGCGAGTGAGCCAACAAGCAAATCAGCTAGCTTTAAAGGGGGCGGCGGGGGGTGGGGCGTTG
Organism: Occallatibacter sp.; assembly: GCA_050010795.1. Taxonomy (GTDB): domain Bacteria; phylum Acidobacteriota; class Terriglobia; order Terriglobales; family Acidobacteriaceae; genus Telmatobacter. The sequence continues at coordinate 19,554 of JBEKKI010000006.1, read as the reverse complement.
TCGTTTTTCGGGTGGGAACTGCGCCAGCGCAACTGAGCCCAAAGAGCGGCAAGAAACGCGACCAGCATCAGCAGCACGCCAAGGAATACGAGCGGAATGCCAAGAAGCAAGACGCCGCCGGTGCTGGTGATGTCGATCGAGAGCTTTGTTCCCGCCAGAGGATAGGCAAAGGCGAGGCCCACAGAACCATGGCACCAGGCGAACGCGAGCCACAAGCCCGCGACCAGCGAAATCAACGACACGATCAGCCAGCGATCGACTCTCATGGCGCAATCTCCTTCAACGGGGCAGTGTCGCCATCATACTCCTGGGCCCGGCGAACGAGTGGCTTGAAAAAGCCAGGGACCGAGCGAGCAATTTACGACAGCCGGAACCAGCCTAGGTGTTCCCTGTTCGCCACGGAATCGACGATGCCAGTCCGGCCAGGTTCAGAGCGAGGAGAATCCAGTTCACGTAAATGCCGGTTGGCGTTCCGGTCCTGAGGATGGGAAGAAAGTGAGGAATGAGTCTTCCGCCGAGGGATTGGAGCAGCAGGAGCGCAAACATAACGGGAACCAGGTTGCGATAGCAGATGAAAACCACAATGCACATGAGGCAAATGAGAAAGGCATACAGTCCCACGAGCGAAAACAGCGAAACGACAGTCTGCTCGGCAGCCGGAGGGTAGGTATGAATAGGAATACCGTCGGCATATCTCACTGTTATGCGGGGGTTGAGGAAAGAGTTCAAGCTCATGACCAGTCTCGTGAGCAGGACTACGGCAAAGATCCAGAGCGCCAGCTTGTGGCCGTGATACTCGTTCCCGGCGAACTGGGGCAAAAAGCCGTTCAGTATGGCGACTCCAAATGGTGGTGAACTGTAAGGTCAGTTATACCTACGTGGAGCAAAGTCGGCAATATCAGGCGCGGCATGGCGCAGGCGGCGGACTACGGAACGGTAAACGGCCGAGGGCCGTCCACCGGGAAGAGGCCGGTAGGAGCGGTGGCGGCGGAAGGTCGAATGGGTGCAGGGCATCGCCAGCCTCTACGCCGCCGTCGGCGACACTCCCGGCGCCAACGCGTACATCGCGCGCGTCCAGAACTTCTACCTTCTGCATCGCGCCGCCGTGCCCGCCGCCACTGAGGTTCAGCACGCCTGGCTGCTTTACACCATCCACAACGACGCCGCGCTCTATCCCGTCCTCACTCGCCTCGATGGCGCGGAGCTGCTCCTCGGCCAGCTCGCGTGGGCTGGGGGGAATTTTGTTGAGCTCGCCGAGGGCTTCAGCGTTGCGGTTGCCGGCCATGAGCGAAAAGACGAGACCCTTCCAGGAGTCAGAAGCGAGCGAGTGCGGAGGGTCGGGAACGATCTCGGTCTGGCTGAAAGGCTCGGTGGAGGCCTGGATCGCGGCGCGCGCCGCGGTCACGCGGAAGGAAGCGGACAGAATCGTGCCGGGGCTGACAGCGACGAGTGGACGAAAAAAAGAGGAGCGGCGGGAGTTCCATGAGGCGAAAGCGAGGTGGGGCGGGGGGGTGGCGCGAAGGAGACTTCTCCCAGGGGCTAATGCCCGCTGTCTTCTTTCGGTCATTCCGGCACGACTAAAGTCGTGCCCCTTCAAATCGTCGCGATCAAGAAACGATTACGGAACGGGCGGCGGCGGCAGGTCGTGCGAATTGGGTTCGTTACTGGCCGGTGACGGCGTAGGCGAAGCAGGCTGCAATTGCGGCGCCGTGACCGGTGTGCGGCCGTTCAATAAATCGGGACCGTAGGCGGGCAGAGGAGGAAGCTTGGTGGTTTTGTCGAAGGGTTCGTAGTCAGGATCGAGGAGGCGCCGGAGATCTGCCTCGGTATATGCGCGATGGGCATTGAGGTCCACATCGGGATAGGCGAGCTGGTGGGCGAGCCGGTCGACGGGCGAAACAGCGGGCATGGCTGCGAGCGAAGCACGATAGTATTCGGCGGCGCGCTCGTTGTCGCCGCGGGCCTGCTCGTAGCGTGCGGCCTGCGACAGTATGACAGGATCGTGCGGGAAGCGCTCGAGTGCCTGCCGCAGCCAGAGTTCGGCCTGGTTCTTGTCGTTGGCGCCAAGCGCGGCTCCCACGGCGCCCTCGAAGTCCCCGGCCGAGGCGTTCTGCATGGGAATGGTCTTGTAGATGGCGAGCGCCTCTTTGGCGCGGCCCACGCGCGCGTAACCGCCGGCAACTGCTTTGGTGACGGTGAGATTGTTGGGGAAGGCCTGCCATGCAGCGGCGAGAATGTCGACCGCGCGCTGCGCGTTGCCGTTGTCCATGGACTTGGCGGCGCGGCGGACGCTCCAGTTGGCCCAGATGTTCTCGACGGCCTGACGCTGGGCGAGGGTGAGATCGCTGCGGCCGCCGATGCGCATGAGCGCGGAATAGAGCGCGCGATCGTTGCCAACGTTGTAGAGGAGCCACGCATTTTGAATGTCGACGTTGGGCGGCGGCTGCTGCTTTAGCCGGGCGTAGTAAGCCTGCACGCGATCCATGTAGCGGAGAGCGGTGTTGATGTCGCTAGTGGCGGCGTAGAGGAAGGCTTCAGTCTGAATGAAGTCGATGTCGGAATCGAGCTGATTGCGCACGGGCGCGGGAATCTGCGCCAGTTCTTCGAGGGCCTGCGTGTTGCGATTGGTGGCGGCGAGGGCGGAGATGAGGCCCTTCCACGCGGCGGCGTTATCGGGATGCGCGGAGAGCATTTGTTGGTAGATTGCGTAGGCCCGATCGGGGTTGTTGCGGATGAAGTAAATGCCGGCGAGCTGAAGCTGCAACGCGACGGTGGGCTGATGGCCCGCGGCTGTCGCGAGCTTCAACGCGCGCTCGAGCATGGTCTGCGCGACGTCGTATTGATTCGCGTTCTGATAGATGGCGCCCAGCTCAGCGAGAAAATCAGGATCGGCGAGAGCGGCCTCGTAGGTGGACGATGGGATGCGCTGCACGTCGTCGACGGCCTGCTCGTCCAGGCCCTGCTCATGATGCGCGCTGATGAGGCCTTCCCATGCGGAAAGGTTTGCGGGGGCGGCGGCGACGACTTGCGTGTAGAGTGCGGCGGCCTGCGAATAGCGCTTCGCGTCCATCAGGATTCCGGCGTACTGCATTTTGATGTCGGTTGCGAGCGTGCTGCCATTGCCGGGAAACGGAAGCGTGAGTGCGAGGGCGAGGGTACGCTCAGCGTCCGCAGTGCGGCCCTGCGCCTGATAGATGCCTGCGAGAGCGCGGAGGATCCCGGGATCTTTGTTGGCCGCGGCGCGAACGCTCGAGGGAAAACGAGCCGCATCGGCGACCGCCTGATCGTTGCGGCCGGCAAGAGCGCCGGCGAGAAAGATGCCGCGCCAGCCGTCGAATGAAGCAGGCTGGATTTTGAGCAGCTGTTGATACGTGGCGGCGGCGAGGATGTACTGCTGCTCTCTGATGTAGACGCCGGCGAGGCCGTTGAGTGCATCGGTGCTGCGCGGGTTCATATTGAGCGCGGCGCGAAATTTCTGGGCGGCGACGTCGAGCTGATTCTGGCTGAAGGCCTGCGTGGCCTCGCCCATGGCGAACCAGAAGCGCGAGGTGGAGAGCGCGTCGCTGACGATTTTGACCTTGTACCCGTGCTGCTCGGCCTGGGTGAGATAAGTGATCGCGGAGCCGAAGTCCTGCTGGCGCATGCGCAAAAAGCCCATGCCGGCTTCGATGCGGCCATTGTTGGGCTCGGTTTGGAGCAGCGCGTTGAAGCGCTGGTCGGCCTCGTCGAGGCGATGCGCGTTGAGCGCGGCGAAGGCAGCGCGCTCGGCGGGTGTGCGCGCGATGCCGGAGTTCATCTGCGCGAGCTTGGATTCGTTCTCGCTGAGATGCGTGGCAACTTCAGTGTCCTGCGGGTGGGCCTTGAGGTAATCGCGTAGCTCGGCGGCAGATGCGGGATTGGCGGAATCCCAGATGAGGGCCTGGCGCAGCGCGGCCTGGGCGGATGGGTCGGAGGGATGCGCGCGCAGGATGCGAATGCCTTCGGCGCGCGTGCGCTGATCATAAGTGAGCACGGTGCCGAGTGCGATCGAGCAACGCGGATCGCCGGGGTTGCGAACAACGAGGGTGCGTAAACCGGCGATCGCGGCCTGCTTGCCGGTGGATGTGCCGTAGAGAGTTTGATAGTACGCCAGGGCGATGTCGCCGTTAGGCGGCTGGTCGCCGTAAAGCTGGCGATAGATGCGCATGGCGTCGTCGTTGCGGCCCTGGCGCGTGAGCTCGCCGGCGCGGCGAAGCTGCTCGCCTTCCTCGCGGGCGGTGGTCATGGCCTGGATGCGCGCGATGTTGGGATCGTTGGGATTGATGCGGCGCAGGCGATCGAGCGTTTGATTGGCCAGGTCGTTCGACCCGGTGAGCTTCAAATCTTTCGCAAGACCCTCGAGTGCTTCAGTATTCGAGGGCGCGGAGAGCAGAATCTGCTGCCAGAGCTGAATGGCCATGTCGGGCCGGCCGCGGGCTTCGAGGGCGCGGGCTTTTTCAGCCAGTGCGGCGCGATCGGCGTCAGCGGAGTTGGCGACAGAAGGCTTTTGAGAATGAGCAACCGGGAGCGTCAGCACGAGGCAGCCCGCTACGAAAAGACTCGCTTTCCAAGCCCCCCAGCCCACCCTCATTGGCGCTTCCATTCTACGTCTAGTTCGCCGCCCGCACCGAACCGGTATCTGGCTTCAAGAAATCCTGTAGAAAACAATGCGAGACACTGATCGTAATATGCCTCATCTTTCCCATACAATCCCGTTTTTCCACTCTTCTGTGCATTAATGCGTATGATTTGGCGAGCTACCGTCTGGGAGCTATCAGGAAAGGTGCGGAGATAAGGAATGACGGCGGCGGAGAATCCGACGGGGCCGTCTTTGCCGAGGGGAATTCCCTGCCCGTTGACTCTTTCGGGAGGCGCGCCGTGGCCGTCAACCCAGGCCTTCATGGCGGGAACGGCGTTGAGCACAGAGGAACGGAGCGGGTCGGATGGGTCGGTCATGCCCGCCCAGAGATAGACGCGGATGGCGTCGTAGCTGCCGAACGCCTGGTTGTTGGTGGAGTCGTAAGAGGGTGACGACATGGGCGCTGCGGCGGGATAGAAGCCATCGCTGGGTACGTATTCCACCCAATCCAGGGCGTAGCCGTGGCGGGAACTTTGCTCAAGAAGGCGCGGCGTATTCTGCGCGATTTGATGCCACGGACCTGAGGCATCGTAAGAGGCGAGACGCTCGAAGACGAAAAGCGGAAGGTAGCTGGGATTGAGCGTCCAGGTTTCGCCATGCTGAAAGCCGGTTGGGGCGGGCAGCAGCATCGGCCCAAAACCGGGAAGATTGGCGACTTCGTTTTTGGCGATGAGGGCCATCATGGCGTGGCCGAGCGCACTGTCGTGGGGCAGATTCCAAAGGCGGCCTGCCTCGAGCAACGAGTAGGCGATCCAGACATCGGCATCGGAGGCGGAGTTTGGGTCGAGGACCTTCCATGTGCCGTCCTTGTCTTTGCCCCACAGCCAGGCCGGGAGGTGTGCGGAAAGGTCGCCGGAGGCGAGGTTGTCCTGTGTCCAGTCGAGAACTTGCTCAAAGGTTTGGCGGTCGTTGGCAGCCAGGGAGAAGAACAAGGCGTAAGCCTGGCCCTCGGACGTGGTGTGCCGATCTCCGCTGGGGTCGGAGACGCGGCCAGTTTCAGGATTGACGAAGCGGGCGGACCAGGATTTCCACAGCGGCCAGGATGCGTGTTTGCAGCCGCAACTAAAAGAGGCGACAAATAAAGCCGCGATCAGGAGGGTGGGCTTACGCAGCCGCGAGATCCGAGCGGTTCCGCGGTTGGAGTTGCGGTTTCCGGCCTCGGTGCAGGGTAATTCTACTTCCACCCCACAGACGAAGACCTGTCTGCGGGGACCCCGGCTGAGGAAGAATCCACCTGGCGTCAATGCCTTCAGGACGCAGTAATTGCGGAATCGCTGTGACAGGCCCATCGTACGTGAACTCCAGCGAGACAGCTTTAAGCGATCGACCCTCAACTTTCAGCTTCTTGCCGCTCGCACGTTCCAGGAAACCCCGAAGTCACGCAGAAGGTCCAGTAAGTGGGTAAAAAGGCGTCAAAAAAGAGCCAGGGTATGAAAGCCAGGGGCTAGTCTTCGATGAGCGTCAGGCGCGCCCTGGCCCTCGCGCGCAACCATTGCCGAGTCCAGATAGCGAGCAGGAATGCCAGAAAGAGAACCACGACGGCAATCAGCCAGGGGTACTCCGCAGCCCACAGGCGCACTTGCGTCCACCACGGCAACACTCCCACATAATAGACCTGCGAGCCAACGCGGAAGGACTGAAATTGCGTGCCGCGGAGAACGGAGACGGAGGCGGAAACGTCGCTTGACTGCTGCACGTTGAGGAAGGTGGCCATGAAGGGCTCGAAAGCGGCCGCGTCCTTCAGGTGAATGGCAACAATGCTGCGGCTGCCGCCGATGTCGTAAGGCGACTCGATGCCTTCGATGATGGCGTCGGGCGTGCCGCCGGCCGCGAGAGCGCCGGACTCGGTGTGGTTGTTGCTGCGCAGCTTCCACCACGCGTTGTGCAGCAGGCCGACGAAGAAACCCTGCGTATCCTGCACCTGAACCTGCCCGCTGCCGAGGGAGACGGGAAGATGGGATCCGAGTGTGGAAAACGCGGGTTGATCATCGCCGGTGCCGATGATGAGGAAGTCGGTTGCGGCGCCGCTATGGAGCGCGCCAGCGCCGGTCACGGTGACGCGCAAGCCGGGGAAACCGGTCTGGCGGCCGAAGTGGCCCATCAAGGTGAGAAAGGTTTCGATTTCCTGCCCGGTGGGCACGGGCGGCAGAACCACAGTGGTCTCGCTCAGGTCAGCGAAGCGCGTGAACGGGAAACCGGCGTTCGAGAAGATCTCGAGATTGGGCAGCGGCGTCCAGTGCGGATAACCACGCAGATCGATGTAAGAGTCGCGCAGGACGGATCCTTGCAGATTGATGGGCGTGGTGTTTTCGCAGTTCTGTTTCCTGGCTAATTGGAACGTGAAATCGAACGAGAGCGTGTTGGAGAAGGGGCGCAGGTTGACGACCGGAACAGGAACGTCAGTCTGCGTGGTGCGCGATGTGTCCTGCCCCGGAACCAGCGGCGTGGAGCCGAGGAACGCGTTGTTGAGGCGCACCTGAAGGCTGGAGATGGGGCCGATGGGAATGGAGTTGTAGCGATATACGAGGTGCAGGCGCGTGTTGGGTCCGCCGGTGTCGTAGTCGAGATCGGGAGGAACGCGGAAGTAGACGTTGAGCGGAGCCGTGCCGTCGCCCTGCAGTTCGTCGGCGCGCGAGTAATCCCACAGCGGAATAGTCTGATCGGTGCGCGCCCAGCGCGGCGCGGCGTCCGGCGCCTGCTTGCCGGGCAGCTTGAAGTTGCCGATGGTTGTTTGCGGTCTGTTAAGGACGTCGCCGGGCAAAGCAATTGCCTGGGCGGCAACCACGGCTTCGTCGACGTTGGCCCCGGTGACGATCAGCAGCTTGCCGTAAGGATCGTTGGGGTTGGTGCGGACGGCGACGGTGGGCCCGGAGGGCGCGGAGAGATCCAGGCCGGCAGGTAAATTCGCGGCGTTTTCGGCGATGACGATTGCGTTGCCCTGCGGAATGTCCCCGATGTGCACCGGGAAGCGAACGGGGCGGTCTACTGAGACGAGTCCGAAGTAGCCGGTGACGATGCCCGCAGCCTGGATGGCCTTATAGGAAGGCTGCGCGAGAAAGACGACGGGAAGGTTGACGGGTTGAATCACCGCGGGGTCGACGAAAGGGATCGGGAGCAGCTTGAGGTCGTCGGCCAGAGGCAGCAGATCGCCGCGAATATCGATGGCGGAGTTGCGATGCACGCGAGCCCAGAGCGAGGTGTTGGCCGGATCTTCGCAGCTCATGGTGTAGTGGCCGATGAACTCGATCGTGAGCGTGTTGTTGTGGACCAGCAGCTCGGGCGGAATGTCGAAGTCGGCCTGCTGGTCGCGTCCGTCGGAACCGCCGAACTGACCAGGCGCGGGCTGAACGGTGGCGAAGAGCGTGCCGTTCAGCATGAGCTTGAGATGACTGAGCTGCGGGATGAGAGCCGGAGAAAAAACGTAGGAGAGATGAATTTTGGCGGTGCGGACGACGTGCGTCTGCGGCAGCGTGAAGTAAATGTTGTGCTGCCGGTCGATGGAGTGGAGCTCGATCTGCGGCGAGCCCGCGTCGGCGAGTGTGAAGGTATCGTGATACTGGCCGGCGGGAACAGCGGTGTCAGCGGGGTTAGCGGAGTTAGCAGAGACGGCGGGGGTAGCAGAGGTGGCGGGGTTAACGGAGTTAGCGGAGTTAGGGGCCGGTGGCGTTTGCGAGAGCGCATTGGCGCCGCCAGCGGCGAGCAACGCCGCGAGGAGCACGAGCGTTCCCGATTGAGCGATGGAAAGCGAGTTGGACTTGCGGGGTGTGTCCTCGTCGCGGCCGAAGATGCTGAGCACGGTGGCTCTGAGGCCGCGCATTGAGATCCTGAAGATGTGGCCGAGGCTGCGCAGTACGTTGTCGCTTTCGTGGCTTTCTCCCCAGCCCAGCCAGGAGTCGGCGCGCGAATAAAGCACGACCGTGAGAACTTCCTGCTCCGCCATCGACAGATCTTCAAAACGAACGCGCAGAACTGAATCCTCCAGCGAAACCACGACGGCGTGCATAGCGCCGGCTCCCGGCGGACGCGGAAACTCGAGGTGCACCATCGAATCGGGCGCAAGGTCGCAGGCCTCGCTGAGCCGGATTCCGGCTCCGCTGTTGGAAACGTCGACAGTCTCGCCGGAAACCAATCTTCCGTCAGGCAGCCTGACGCCGAGCGGCGTGGCGACATGAATGCGAACCGTGGTGCGGCGCTGGCGCAGCTCGCGCGCTACAGCGGTGCAGACGCCGAGGATGATGACGTTGAAGACGCACCACATGACGTTCATAAGGACCGTGCCGCGGCGCGTCGTATCCCAGAAGAGGAAGCGCGGAATGGCTACGATCAGTCCGGCGATGTTGAGCAGAAGCATCACCAGGAATGGCTGAGCAATGCGCGAGTCGAAGAAGGTGCGCGTGACGACGCCGCCCTTGGAGGTGACGTTGAACTTTCCCAGCCGCGGATTGATGAGCGCCATCATCGTCGGGAGAAGGATATATGGCGAAAGCACGGTTTCGTAGATTTCGTTCCAGAAAGAATGGCGATGCTCGCCCTGAATGCGCGAGTTGGTGACGTTGGAAAGCGTGAGGTGGGGCAGCGCGTAGGCCAGGATGGCCGCCCAGTAGCCGGGAATGTTGGTGTGGTTCAGAAGCAGATAGATGAGCGGCGCGGTAAGAAAGACGAGGCGCGGAACGGCGTAGAGGAAGTGTCCGACGGCATTGAAGTAGCAGAGCCGCTGGGGAAACTTGAGGCCGGGAGCGAAGAGCGGGTTGTCGATGCGCAGAATCTGGATCATGCCGCGCGCCCAGCGGATGCGCTGGCTGACGTGCGCCGAAAGCCGCTCGGTGGCGAGGCCCGCCGCCTGGGGAATATTGATGTAGGCCGTGTTCCAGCCGGCCATCTGCAGGCGCAGAGAGGTGTGCGCGTCTTCGGTGACCGTCTCCTTGGCCATGCCGCCGATCTCGTCGAGAGCGGCGCGGCGCAGGATGGCGCATGAGCCGCAAAAGAAGGCCGAGTTCCAGAAATCGTTGCCATCCTGCACGACGCCATAGAACAACTCGCCCTCATTAGGGATGAGATGGAATTGCCCGAGATTGCGCTCGAAGGGATCGGGAGAATAGAAGTGGTGCGGCGTTTGCAGGACGGCGAGTTTGGGGTCGCGCAGGAACCAACCGACGGTCATCTGTAGAAAGCTGCGCGTGGGAACGTGATCGCAATCGAAGACGGCGATCAGAGGCGAGGACATCGTCTTGAGCGCGGTGTTGATGTTGCCGGCCTTGGCATATTTGTTGTCGGGACGGGTGCGATAGCCGATGCCCGCCTCGAAGGCGAACTCTTCGAATTCCTTGCGGCGGCCGTCGTCGAGGATGTAGACGTGGAGCGTCTCGGCAGGCCAGTCCATATTAAGCGCGCCGAGCGCCGTATAGCGGACGACATCGAGAGACTCGTTGAAGGTGGGGATGAGCACGTCAATGTCGGGCCAGTCGCCGAGATTCTCGGGTAGCGCCACCGGCGCGCGGCGCAGCGGCCAGACGGTTTGGAAGTAACCGAGAAAGAGGATGACGAAGGCATAGGCCTCGGCGAGAAGCAGACAGAAGATGAAGAACGCATCCCATGCGCCCCAGTGATTGGCGGGGTCGCGAAAAAACTGAACGACCTGCTCGATGCGCCAGTATCCGTAGCGAAGAGTACAGAACAAGGACAGCATCATGAGCGTGAGGGTGACGAGATACGAGTCGGAGCTGCGCGCAATGAACAAAGCGACGATAAGGCTTACGAATCCAAGGACGGCCTGCTGCTCCCAACTGAGAGGGACGGTGGCGAGGAAGCAGAGAATGACGCCAGCCACGACGAGGAAGAGAAAGCGGAACAGGCGGGTGAATCGATTTTCGCCAGCGCCAATGCCTTGCCAGAGCCCGGCTGCTGTCATCGCTCGCTCCAGCGCACTCCGCGGAAGCTTGTGGTGGCCGCGGCGGAAAGGCTCTTGACCCATCCCGCGAGGCCGGCGAAGTCCTCCGCAACTCCTGAGTTGGGTGCGTAATCCATCACGGTCATTCCCTCGGCCAGCGCCTCGCTGACCGCCGGAGCGCGGCGCACCACAAAGGGCAGCAGCCGGTCGCCCAGTTGCTCGCGGAGCACCTCGCGCACGTCCAGATGCAGGGGGAGCGAGGAATCGAATTGGTTGAGAACATAGTTGGGCAGCGATGGCTTGGTGGAAGCGAAGCCATTGCGTTCAAAGAATGCATCGATGGAGCCGACGCTGACCACGGAGTTCATGTCGGGAATGAGCGGCACAAGAACTTGCGGAGAAAGACGCATGATGCGGCGCGTGGTGGCGCCGGAGGCGGTGGCGAGATCGATGATGACGCGGGCAACGCCGCGAGCGTGCTGCGTGATCTCGGCGGAGAGAGCTTCCTGCGGGCCGGTCTCGGGACCGAAGGTGTCAGGATCGAGCGTGATCATCTGGATGGGCGCGTCGCCGCTCGAGGCCGGCGGGCTGAAGGTGCGCAGCATGCCGGGACGCTGATCGCCGGCGCCGAAAAAGAACGGCAAAAGGCCGTAGGCCGCGGTGTCAACGAGCAGAACGCGCTCGCCGCGAGCCGAGAGGGCGCGGCCAAGCGTGGCCACAAGACTGGTTTTACCTACGCCGCCGGCGAGCGAAAAAACCGCCATGACCGGCGCCCGCGCGGGAACCGGGGCTGGCGCCGTCTGAGCCTGAGGCACATTGCCTTCAAAGACGCCGCGCAATGCATACCAGCGCGTCGCAAGGCGATCGCGCGAACCTTGCAGAGTGTCTTCGGGCGCTGCAGGCAGATGCGGCGTGCTCGAGGGTTCCTGCTGCTCGGGCATGAGCCATGCAGGGCGGCCTGCCGTATCCTGCGCACCGGCACCTCCCCAGGGAGTGCGGTGCGGCGGATTATTTTCTTCGCGCAAGGGCGCTTGCGGCGCCGGATTCGCGGGCCGGTAAGACGGAGGCACCCCCATGCCGCGAAGCGCGGAAGCAAGATCTTCGCGGCCCGAAGGCTCGGATTGCGGACGCCCGGCAGATGGCGCGCCGGATGGAGCGGGTCGCAACGGTTGACTGGGAGGCCTCTGCGTGGAGGTCTGCGGCGTTGGCTCGTCACGGCGCGTGTCGCCGTTGCCCCGCCTGGGCTCGGCGCCTTGGAGCGAACGCGAATGTTCTTCTTCCATGGCTTGCTCAACGCGTTGCCGCGCCTTCTCGCGAGTTTGCGCGCGCGCCGCGGAAAAGTCGCGGTATTTTGCGCCGTGCAAATTGGCCCAGGAATAGAGTGACGCCACGTCTTCCGGGGTATCGTTTGGTTCGAACTGCCCACTGCGATCCGTCATAATCTATCCCAAATCTATCTTGGCGACTTCCGCCGTGCGCGAGTTCTCTTTATTTAGAGGCCAGATGCGGATGTTGCGATACGAAACACCCGTGAACGCGCACCCCAAAGGCGGATGAATCCTTACTGGTAATCGTAGTGGCGCGGGAGGGGCGAAAACAATAACACTTCGAAGGCCAACACGCTAACACTTTTCAGTCATCAAAATTGCGAGAAATGCCGCATTTTGAGAATGTTGCGGGCCTTTCTCCCCCATTTGTAATCGCTTTCCGCAAAGCCACGGGTACCATTGTACCGGCAGTTCTGATTACGCCGGGAAAACTGTTTGCCAAATGGCGCGGCGAACTTTAGCGTGGAGCGATTCGCGGCAGTCTCAAGTGCGCGGAATCGAGGCCGAGAATGGATCATTTCGAAAGCCCGCTTCAGCGGAGTGCCCCATCCTGGCGGCGTCCTTGCTTCTCCGCCGCCAGGGTGGAATACCTCAGACCCAAACCCATCCCTGTCATCCTGAGCTACGATCGCTTACGCGATAGAAAGAATGGCAAGCATAGGGCAACCGGCTCAAAAACACTACAATGCAAACGGGACAGAGGCTGGAATGCGGATTCCTTGCTATATGACACCGCAAAAACTTATTTGTCTTGGTCTCGCGTTGGTGGGAGCGTTTTCTGTGGCTAGAGCAGCAAGTACTGATTCTCCTCTTGATTCGGTTCCGAAGGTTGACCTGAACCGGTACGTGGGGCGCTGGTATGAGATTGCAAAGTACCCCAATCGCTTCGAGCGCAAATGTGACAGCAACGTGACGGCGACTTATGCCATCCGTCCCGACGGCAAGATCAGCGTTGTGAATAGTTGCACGACTCAGGAAGGCAGGCTCACCCAATCGATCGGCTGGGCCAAAGTCGTTGACCGGAAAACCTGCTCAAAGCTCAAGGTGACATTCTTTTGGCCGTTCTTCGGCGATTATTGGATTATCGACCTCGGTCCGAATTATGACTACGCCGTGATCGGAGAACCAAGCCGAAAATATCTATGGGTTCTGAGCCGCACTCCGAACATGGACGATGAACTCTATGCTGAAATCACGAAGCGCCTGGCGGACAAGGGCTACGATGCGTCAAAGCTTGAACGAATGAAGCAGGCGAATTGACGGTTGTCTTCTGCGCGTTCTCCAGAAACGCGTCCTCAGTGGATCAACTGGCACACTCTCCGGCATACCTTCGCTGGCCGCTTGGTGATGGCTGGGGTAGACTTAAAGACAGTACAGGAACTGATGGGACAGAGGACGATCGCCGTGACCGTTCACTATACCCATCTCGCCCCGACACACGCTGAACGAAATGTGAGCCCGTAGCTCAGTTGGTAGAGCAACGCCCTTTTAAGGCGTGGGTCGTGCGTTCGATCCGCACCGGGCTCACCATTCCCATGCCGTGGTCTTTCCCTTCCCGATTCCCAATTTCGAATGGCGCGCCGCCGCGCGCGACGACGCGCGTTCTCGTTTACGGTTGGAGGTCGAACGCTGGGCGCCGGCCTTCATCCGCGTAGAACGGAACCGAAACGTGCTCCTGAATGATCCACCAGTTCCCGGCGGCGCGTCAGCGGCCCATGCAGCGCAGCGGCAACAGTTGGAACAGCCGCTGCTCACGCAGGAAAATTCCAGCCCAGACAAGAATCCCGGACAGGACCGGAAAGATGGTCTCGAAGGTTGGGCTGCCGACCGTGAGCTGAACTTCACCGGCGCCACCGAGGTAACCGGTGAGAAGAACGGCGCCGAGCACGGCCGTGCGCAGAATGGCGTAAAGCGCCGTGCAAGCGAGCAGCAGAATTCCGATGCCGAACAGCAGGTGGACCGGGAATGCGATGCGCGCCGAAGCTTCGAGCACCGCCCGAGGCTGAGCAATCTTTCCGTAGGCGTCAAAAAGCAGAAAGAGGACGGCGAGCGTCGAGAGCACGCGGCCCGTCACGATGCGGCCCTTCGAGACGGTTTGTTTGCGCGCGGGCGCCGCAAGTAGCGCCTCGCGATCGGCTTGGCTTGATTCGCCGGCGCCCTTCGCCGATTCAAGGAGAGTGGACTGAGCGTTCATCGAAGCGGTGGACATGGCAAAGCCTCCTTGGGGTCGAAGTAAACGGGTTGATCTCAATCGGCCGAGTCGCGACACACGTCCAGAGGCGCGCTCAACCGAACGGCAGTGTGCTAGCAGTTTGCGATTAGGCGTAGGCCTCGTCAGGCCGTTGGAAACAGAATCTCGGTGACGTTCTCGTCCGCAGGCGTAGTCATGGGATCGTTGACATAGTGCTCGATGTTGAAGTCGTCACGGAGTGCGATCTTTTCCTCCGCAACGATTTCGAACGCGCGTCGCGTCGCTTCGCCCAGTTGCTCCAGCGGGCCGGTGAGCGTGAAGCGGCTGTACCTCGCCGCGGGCAGATGCGCGTAGTTCAGGCCCTGGGGAAGATTCTTGGGCGGCGTGGCCAGCATGAATCCGGCGCGGTAGCGCCCGCAACGGGATCGCATTTGTAGAGCGCCGCCCCGCCGACGATGCGATTCTGTTTCACAATCTCGGGGAAGAAAGCGTGCACGTCCTGCCAGGCCTGGCGAGCAATGGTGGGGATGTGTGCCTGCCGTTCGACGAAAACGTAATGCGTTTCAGGGAACTCAATCGTCTTGGCGTCATGGGTTAGATTGCCGGCGCCGGTCATGTTGACGGCAGCGGTCATGGTGAAACCTCCTATGCGGGTTGGAGTGGACGGAACAACATTTCAAGGTAGCGGCGCAGATGATCGAGGCACGCGGCAGCGACATGAGAGCTGTGCTTTGCCTTGGCCAGAATGAAGGCGCCCTGTATGACGGCTTGCGTTTGATAGGCAAGACTCTCCGCCGTCCAGCTGGGCCTGATGCCATATTTGCGAATTGCCTCCCGGATGTCTGGCACCAGCGTGGCGGTATGGGCACCGATGCATCGGTCGCATGCCTGGCGGATGAGGGGATGGGTGCCGTAGGTCTCCTGGACCATGGTGCCCAGCAGACACGTGTACTCCGGCAGCTCGCCCTGCAGAATCGCTTTGCGGAAATCCACGTAACCCAGCAGGCGGTCGAGCGGGTCACGGAGGCGATGGTAAGGCGCGCCGGAGAAGATGCCGTCGGCCATGGCTGAAAAATGCTCGGCGGCCGCGAGGGCGAGATCTTCCTTGCTCTTGAAGTGGTGAAAGAAGCTTCCCTTGCTCAGCTCCGCGGCGGCGCAAATGTCATCCACTGTCGTGGCCTCATAGCCCTTGGCGCGGATGACGTAGAGCGCCGCGTCGAGCAGCTTCTTGCGGGAGAGGGCGAGTTTTTCGTGGCGGACCGTCATGCGAGCGACTTTCTTTTTTGAGCCAGTGAGCCGCTTCTAAGGGCTGTCGTAACCACCTGTCGTAACCAGCTGTCGTAACCACTTATCGTAACCAGCTTTCGCCGGCGGTCATGGATCGAACGTCGACCGCATTGCCCGGCGAGCTCTCACGGCGCAGAGGGCAACGACATGGGCCAGCGGGCTTTCACTGCGTGTCGGCCAACCACAATCCTTGACCGCTGTTGAACATACCAACTGGTCGGTATGTTGTCAACAGCGAAGTTATCCACAACACAATACATTTATATTGAATGATTTCATTGGATCTGTAATCGCGCTTGTGGATAACTAATCCTGCCGGTTGAGCCAGCCAGCGCAATGCCCGCCGCCGAATGATCGGCCCGCTCATTTTGAGGGAGCTCTGACAGCTTTCGTTGCATCTGCGCGGACGCGCTGAGCAACATTGGCGCTCTCAAATCAGGGGATCCTCTGCTTCACCGAGCCCGCAGACCCGGCCCGGAGATCTACTTCCCCGCCGCAACCTGCAGCGGAACCTCCATGCTCCCCATCCGCCCAGAGCCGGGATCGTAGAGGCCCACGCGCAGAAAGACCTCGCCCGCCGGCACATCCAGAACCTGGTGGATGGCAAGCCCGTTGTGGCTGTCCGCGCCCCATGTCGCCTCGTCGAGCGCCAAACCCACATCGCTGGCCACCCAGTTCAGCCGATTGCCGTCGTGGTCGTACGCGATGGCGAGCGCAGTGATCTGCCCCTGCCACGCGCCATTTGATTTTTGCGTTAGTCCGATCGTGCCGGGGTCGGCCGTGTAGTCGATCACCTATTGTGCCGCCGGATTCTTGAGCGCCGTGTTCGCGCCCGTCACCGATCCGGCCACAGGTTTTTGATCCCCGGCCGAAACGTGCACCTTGAAAAGAATCTGGCTCGCCTCGGGTACTCCGCGCTCCATCGACCGCAAAAAGATCGTGCGGCTGTCCTGCTTCACCTCATCCTGCGACAAGATCGCAGCATTGGCCGCACTGTCAAAATTCTGCACGTTGGCCAATTCAGCTGCTGTCACGTGCACAAAGAGCGCCTCCGTTCATGCTTAGGACTGTTATCGCCAAGCGAGAATTACTTCCAGCTTCCTGCGCATTAGCCCCGCGTCAGAAAAATCGGCAGGCCCTGCTTAAGATCGTATGTTGGCCGGTAGCGCTCTGTGTTGTACATGGTGGCAATGTCTACTTTGCGCGGCCCAAGTTTGGGATCGGGGATCGGCACCATCGTGTAGCAGCCACTGCGAATCGCCGTCATCAAGCCGGTCTTTCCCTCTTTCACGGCGTCCATCGCCATTCCAGCGAAGGTGATGGCCACCATGCGGTCGATGAAATCCGGACTGCCCGACCGCAAATCGTATGTCAAGTCACTGACAACGGTTTCTTCGCCGGTGGCAGCCTTGATCTCGTTGCTCAGGTCCTCCGCCACACTCATCTTCTTGCGGTGGCCAAAGGCATCGGCTGGGCCATATTCCTTTACCGTGTAGCCCTCCCACTCTGCACCTTCGGAAAGAATCACCAGCGAGTAGTTGCTGGGATTGTTCTGCTTGTCGGCGACCAGGATTTCGATCAGGCGTTGCAAATTCACCTTAAACTCGGGGATGCAGCACCGCAAGGATGTCACATATGCGGTGTAGAGAGCGGTGTAGCCGGCGTCGCGCCCAAATACCCGGAAGATGCCGATGCGCTCGTGCGAGCCGACCGTCGTCCGCTGCCGCTCGATGGCGTCCAAGGCACGCGTGATGGCGGTTGAGAACCCTATGCAATACTCGGTGTTGCGAACGTCGTTATCCATGGTCTTCGGCACCGCGATCACCCTCATGCCCTGCCGATCAAGTTCGGCGGCATAGCTAAGGGTGTCATCGCCGCCGATCGCCACCACGTAATCAAGCCCCAGGGTCTCGATATTCTTCAGCACCGCAGGCGTCACGTCGAAGAGTGTGCTGGTTACGCCATTCTTAGTGGATTGCCTACTTGGAAACTGTTGCCCAACGAGCACCGGCGGAAGCTCTTGCATCTTGGTGGGATTGGTGCGCGAACTGTGCAGATAGGTGCCGCCTGTGCGATCGATAGTGCGCGTGTTCTCGCGGTTGAGCGGCTGGATGTATCGCGACCGGCTGGCCGGGTCTTTCAGATCGACATGCGTCAGTCCTTCCCAGCCGCGGCGGATGCCAAGGACCTCGTATCCAATTTCGGTTCCCCGGTAAACAACCGACTTGATGACCGAATTCAGGCCCGGGACGTCGCCGCCTCCCGTGAGAATTCCAATTCGCTTTGCCGACATGGAAAGTACCCCTTTCCTTGCAGGAACCACCTGTTCCAGCTCTGATCACGAAGATTAGGCTGCTCTTGAGCTGGATCGCAAGACCCAGCCTTCTTCTGCAGCCCGAGGAGACGAGCAATTTTGCGAGTGCTGGCGAGGGCTCCGGGCAGAAGCGAAAGCTGGATGCGGCACGCCGCCCGGGCCCGCTGCTACTCGTGGTGGCTACGCGACCATTCCCACAACGCACGATCAAGCGTGCGCAGCGATGTGGCACCGGGGAGTTCGCTCTGCGGCTTGAGGATGTTGCTCTCCGCCAAGCGTTTGCAAAAGGCCAGATACTCCTCATAGAAATGCACGTCGTGCCGGGCGTACCCCACCGCTTCCAGAACACGGTAGTCCAGCACCGTATACCGCTCAGGGTAGATAGCGGCCAGAATCGCCGACGCCACGGAGATATCTACGCCGCGTAGTTCGAGTAAAGCCTTCACGGCAGCTTCAGTGGCCGACTCGGGCGCGGCTGCGACGGCCAGGGCGTGCCGGACCTGCTCGTCGCTGTTGCCAATCAAATACTGCACCGCGCGCTCCGACTTCCAGCGCACAATCGCTTCCAAATTGGCCAGCGAACAGTCCCCACTGCGAATCGCTTCCCCGGCTTCGAAGGCTGCCTTTTCAAGCTCATGCTCTTTCTCGCCGGACTTCTGCCAATACTGCTCTGCCAACTGTTGCAGCTCCGACTCCGCGGGCTGAAGCTGAAAATAGGCAACCATTTCGTCTTCCTTCCTTTCTTTCCCAAAAACGCAAACACAATAGGCCCGGCGAGAAGTCTTTGTCAACAACACGGCCGGAGCAAGTATTTCCGGCACTCTCCAGACACCTCGATGGCCTTGTTGTCCTCTATCGATCGGTCCTCGGAGCGCCGGCGAAATCCCGGCTCAGCCCAAGCTTCGTAGCTGCCTCGTCCAATTCGGCCTGAGTAAAGAAGAACTGCTGCTTCGGGTTGGAGTTTGGGTAGAACCGGATGACGATCTCAGGTTTTTCGACCGACTCGTTCTTGCCGTCGTGAAACGGATATCCGAGATCCTGCAATAGGTGCAGCGAGCCTTCGCCGCCGCTGGGATTGCCCGTATCTCCGACGATAGCGAACACGCTCTTGCGCGTGCGCTTCGAATAGACTGCCACGAAGTCACCTACGTTTACACCGCGCCGCCGGGCCGCGTTGCCGCGAACGACATAATTGATGTTGCGAGCGTCGACGTAGCGCCGCGGATCGCTTTCATTTTGATTCTCAATATCGGTGAAGGCGGTCTGAGAAATGTAATAGCCCGGAAAGGGATCGTTTGGGCCCTGCAGAATCGGGCGGCCGTGCTCGTCAATCAGATAACCGACGATCGGCTTGTCAGCGCGATTGTGGTAATGCGCATCCAGCAGGGTGTCGAGAGCCTCCTTGCCCGGCGGACCGTAGGCGTTGGGAGCTCCATCTACATCCACGTCCATGCGGTGCGTCAGTATCTCGAAAGATGGTGGCTGCTTCCCATTTTGTGCATGCGAGGCGACAGTCACGCTTAAAGCAAAAGCCAAAGCGATGGCCAGGAATCGATGTATGCATCGCCAATTCTGCAACGCCGCTATCTCCCGATTACCGAATGCCTGTGCCGCCCACATCAAATCCGGCCCGCCGCGCCGGAATCCTGGCCTTGGTGCCGGGATCCGGTCTCCGCGTTCATCACCATCATCATATTTCGCTCGTTTTGACGCCACGACCCCACCAAACGGCTGTCATCTCAAGCGAAGGTCGCCGCGGCGACCGAGTCGAGGGATCTGCCCTGAAAATTCAGGCTGTCGCGGGTGTGATGGCAACTTCAAGTCCGAGATGTTGAAGCCTGCGCACATGGAATCGAATCAAGTGGGTGGTTCGCAGCTGATCAAGGAAGT
>JBEKKI010000005.1:0-249453 GCA_050010795.1 Occallatibacter sp. | reverse complement strand
TCAGCTGCGAACCACCCACTTGATTCGATTCCATGTGCGCAGGCTTCAACATCTCGGACTTGAAGTTGCCATCACACCCGCGACAGCCTGAATTTTCAGGGCAGATCCTTCGACTCCCTTCGCTGCGCTCCGGTCGCTCAGGATGACAAATCATTGTTGCTAGTTGGCGCTAGCTGCTCAGCGCGAAGGTGCGGGCGGATTCGAGGAGTTTGGCGACGGATTCCCTGGAGCAGGATTCGGCGTAGATGCGCAGGAGGGGCTCGGTGCCGCTGGCGCGCAGGAGCAGCCAGGTTTCCGCGGCGTTGGGCTTGGTTGTCGCTTCGGGATTATCGAGGTAAAACTTGACGCCGTCGAGAGTTTCGGTGCGGAGGATAGGCATGCCGGCAAAAATGGGGTCGCCAGCGGGTAGAGCCTTGGCGCGGGCGATGACCAGGTTCTTCTGGGCTTCTGGGAGATTAAGATCGATGCGGTCGTACTGGTGCTCGCCGTATTCGGCCTGGAGATCGGCGACGAGCTGACCCAGAGTTCGCTTTTCCTGGCACATGACGTTGGCGAGGAGCAGGCAGTTGAGCAGGCCGTCGCGCTCGGGCAGGTGGCGCTGGAAGCCGATGCCGCCCGACTCCTCGCCGCCCATGACGATTTCGCGCTCGAGCATGAGGTCGACGACATACTTAAAGCCGATGCCGTGCTCGATGAGCTCGCGGCCGTATTTCTTCGCGATGCGGTCGAGCATCTTGGTGGTGTTGAAGGCGCGCGTGACGGCGCCTGGCCAGCCTTTGTACTGCAAAACCCAGCTCAAGAGCGCGGAATAGATTTTGTGTGGGTCGACGAAGTTGCCGTGCTCGTCGATGGCGCCGATGCGGTCGGCGTCGCCGTCGGTGCACAGGCCGGCCTGGCAGTGGTTGGCTACTACGGCTTCGCCGAGGGCGCGGATGTTGGGCTCGATAGGCTCGGGATTGATTCCGGGAAAAAGCGGATCGGGATTCGCGCGAATCTGCACATGGGCCACGCCGATACGAGCGAAGATGTCGGCAAGAATGGTGCCGCCGGCTCCGTACATGGAGTCGATGCAGAATCTCATTCCTGAGTGCGCGATGAGGTCGAGGTCGGCGAAGTCCTCGATGGATTTGAGATAGGTGGGCAGGAAGTCGACTTCGGTGATGGGAGCGGATTGAGGCGCGCGGGCGACGGGTTTGCCGAGGTAGGACTCGATGGCCGCGATCATGGCGGGCTGGCCCGAGCCGCCGTACCAGCCCTTGTACTTGACGCCGTTCCACTGGGCGGGGTTGTGGGAAGAGGTAATCATGATGCCGCCGGCGGCGCCGCGCTCGCGCACGCCGAAACTCAGGGCAGGCGTGGGCGTGATGGCGTTGGCCAGCATGACGGGAATGCCGGTGGCGGCGACGACTTCAGCACAGGCGTGGGCGAAGGCTTTCGAGCCGAAGCGCGTGTCGTAGCCGATGCAGAGGCCGCGGGAGGGATCCTCCTGGGCTGACCCTTTGCGGGAGTGGATGTAAGCGGCGATGGCTTCAGCGGCGGTGCGGACGTTCGAGAAGGTGAAGTCGTCGGCGATGACGCCGCGCCATCCGTCGGTACCGAACTTGATGACGGGATGAGGCATGGTCGAGATGAGGTTCTCCTTGCGAAGTAAAGGACAACGATAACAAAAGGCGCGGGGAGGGCGCACGGGGCGGCATGGGCTACGCCGTTTGCCGCTCGGGAAAGGCCAATTAGAAATCGGCGGGAATTGGGACGGCCATCATCGCATCGACTTTTGTCAGGATCGCTTCGCTTGCCTCGGGAACGAAGAGGACGTCGCACTCGGAGCCGAGGATGTGGGGATGGCCGCAGGCCTTCATGTTGGCGAGCAGCTCAGTGGTGCGGCGAACGACTTCGTCGAGCGGCATGGCGCCGTCAGAGTAGAACGACTTGGTGGGAAGGTTGCCGTAGAGGACGACGTCGTTGGGGACGAGGCGCGCATCTTCCCAAAGCTTGCGCGAGCCGCCAAGGCTGAGGATGACAGGATGAAGGCGCTGCGCGAAGGCTTCGACCATGAGGGGGATGAGCTCGCCGCAGTCGTGGAAGATGAGGTCGCAACCGGCGGCGTCGAGAATGGCCTTGAGGCGGAGATTCGGTTCCATGACCAGGCGCTCGAACGCGTTGGAGCCGGCCTTGAGCTGGCGTGGCGAGAGAAACGCGGTGCAAGCAGCGGGCTCGCAGATCATGATGGCGCGCGCGCCGTGGGCGATCTGGCTGCGCAGGGAGCGCTGGACCGTAGCTTTGGCAAGCTGAAGGCACTGCAGGAGCAAACGCACATCGTCGGAGTCTTCCGCCGGGATGCCGCGGCCCAGCAACGCCACGGCGGTGATGGGATCGGACATGAGGCGCGCGACCAGCGAGAACGGGCCGATGGCGATGCCGATGGGAAGGAGGTCGGGAAGCGAGGCGATGTAGCTGAGCGCCTGGTCGCGGGCGATGCTGCCGGGGCAACGCGGCGCGGATTGGCCGGCGCAGAGATGCGCGAGCGTGGGCTCGCTGAGCGGCGCAGCGAAGTGGAACGTCTCAGCGTCATTGGGCGCGACGCCGGCGCAGGCAACGAGATCGGCCTTCTCCAGGCGCAGATCCATGAGCGGAATGGCTAGGGGCGTGTTCCAGCGGCGCGCAGTCTTTTCAATGACGCGGCCAAGGCGAGCGCCGTCGTTGCGGGCTTCACCGGGGTCGGGTTCCTGGTGGAGAACGAGATCGGCGCCGATGGGCATACGCAGCCCGCGCGCGGCAAGGTCGAGATAGAATTTGCGGTCCGTCAGGCGGCCTCTTTCGCAAGCAGGCTCTTGACGAGGCCGACGGCGCCGTTGGCGTTGTCGCTATAGCCATCGGCGCCGATCTCCTGGGCGAATTGCGCGGAGATGGGCGCGCCGCCAATGAGCACCTTAACCTGGGTGCGCAGACCCGCGGTCTGGAGCGCGTCAATGGTGAGTCTCATGGCCGGCATGGTGGTGGTGAGCAGCGCGGACATGCAGACAAACTGCGGCTTGCGCTCCTCCACCGCGGCCACAAATTTCTGCGGCGAGACGTCGGTGCCGAGGTCGATGACCTCGAAGCCGCCGCCCTCAAGCATGGACGCAACAATATTCTTGCCAATGTCGTGCAGGTCGCCTTTGACCGTGCCGATGACCACGCGGGCCGACATCTTCTGGCCGGAGGCGGTCAGCAGCGGCTTGATCAGCTCCATGGCGGCTTTCATGGCGCGGCCGGCGAGCAAAAGCTCGGGAACGAAATACTCTTCGGCCTCGAAAAGGCGGCCGACTTCATCCATGGCGGGCACCATGGTTTCCTGAATCAGGTCCATGGGGGCGACGCCCGTTGCGAGCGCTTCAATGGTGGCAGCGCGCGCCTGTTTGTCATTGCCGTTCACGATGGCACCGTAAAGGGCTTCTAGTTGCGGCATAAACTCTCCTCTCAACCCTGTGCCGCATCCGGCAGAACGGGAGCCGCACAGCACGTTCGTGCCCTATGCCGCGACTGGCAGTGTCTGGAGATGCCGCGCATCCGCTTCAGCAGAACCGTAATGCCTAGAGCGGTTCCGCAGTTACTATGTCCTGAAGCATTGACGTCAAGTGAATTTTTCCTCAAGGAAGATCCACTCTGCACCGAGCCTCTAGAACCGCTACAACAAACGCGGAACGGCTCTTGCTATCGATTCGGGATTATGCATCCACGATAGATGGATTCGCAACGCAGCGCAACCCGAAGGGGGAGCGCGAAACCGGCGCTTGCGCGGCTGTGGCGGGGAGTATTCTTTTCCGTGTCCGTGAGAGTGGCGATTATCGGCGGCGGCATTGTGGGGCTGGCGACAGCGCACCAGCTTCTGGAGCGCTTTCCGGGCGTGAAGGTTCTTCTGCTGGAAAAGGAGAGCGGGCCTGGCCGGCACCAGACAGGGCACAACAGCGGAGTGCTGCACTGCGGCTTGTATTACAAGCCGGGCACTACGAAGGCGCGGCTGGCCGTGGAGGGAATTCGCAGGATGGTCGCATTCTGCGAGCAGCACGGCGTGCCTTACGAATTGTGCGGCAAGACGGTGGTGGCGACGGAGCCCGAGGAGATTCCGCGGCTGCACGCGTTGCTGGAACGGGGAACGGCAAATGGAGTGAAGGGGCTGAAGCTGCTGGGGCCGGAGCAGATTCGCGAGTTTGAGCCGCATGCGGCGGGAATGGCGGGCATTCGCGTTCCGGAAGAAGGCATCGTGGATTACGGCGCCGTTTGCGAAGAGATGGTGAAGGAGATCGGCGAGAGAGGCGGCGAGCTCAGGTTCTCGTCGGAGGTGACGCGGCTGGAGCGGCGCGGGACGTGGACGATCCACACGAACGGCGGGGATTACGAGGCGGATTTCCTGATCAACTGCGCAGGATTGCATTGCGACAGGGTAGGCCGGCGCGCGGGCAGCCGCGATAGGACGAAGATCGTTCCCTTCCGCGGCGAGTACTACACGCTGAAGCCCGAACGGCAGTATCTGGTGAACAATCTGATCTACCCCGTTCCGGATCCGCAGTTTCCTTTTCTCGGCGTGCACTTCACGCGGATGATTCGCGGCGGGGTGGAGTGCGGACCGAATGCGGTGCTGGCGTTGGCGCGCGAGGGATACCGGCAGACAGACGTTTCTCTGCGCGACCTGGCGGAGACGCTGACGTATGGCGGGTTCTGGCGATTCTTTGCGCGGTATCCGCGAATGTGCTGGGAAGAGATGAGGCGGTCGTTCAGCAAGGTGCTCTTCTGCCGGTCGCTGCAACGGCTGGTGCCTGAGCTCACGATGGAAGACCTGGCGGCGGGAGGGTCGGGCGTGCGGGCGCAGGCGCTTTCGCCCCAGGGCGAGCTGATGCAGGATTTTTATTTTGTGCGGCAGGAGGGAGCGCTGCATGTGCTGAACGCGCCGAGCCCCGCGGCGACGGCGTCCCTTGCGATCGCGGATGAGATCCTGGAGTATGCGCGGGAAGCGCTGGCGCCGTGATGCCGCCGGGGCAGAGAGCGGTGTAAACTAACAGTGACCCCAAAAGCCGGCCCGCCTCGGCGGACCGGCTGCATTATGTCGGGACGTGGCTCAGCCTGGTAGAGCACTCGCTTGGGGTGCGAGGGGTCGGCAGTTCAAATCTGCCCGTCCCGACCATTTAGCATCCGGATCCCTCGGCTTCGCTCGGGATTTCGCCTGCGGGCTCCCGCTTGCGCTCACGCCCGCATTGCGGCTCAAGTTCAAATCTGCCCGTCCCGACCATTTCTAGAATCAGCGACTGACGCGATTTCCCTTTCAGGCGAAAATCCTATAGCGAGTATTCAAATTCTGCATTCAAATGTGCACCTGTTGCAGGCTCCATAGTTCGATAAGGTACCGCGCAGCCCGATTCCACCGGACGTTGTGCGATCTACGCCGCCGCACCCGCACGGTCCGCGAATGTGACCAGATGCGTGCCCGGGCCGGAGGCGATGCGTCCGAGGATCGCCTGCCCGTAGTTCTTGCCCTACACCTGGGCGAAGTAGGCAGGGAGTTGGTTGCTGGTGGCAACAACTTGACCGCCTGCTTCGTGACAGATTTCGACAATTGTCTGCAGCTTTGCAAGTTTGAAATCCGGCGGCTGATGGCAAGAAGATCATCCAGAAGCAGGAATGGATTTTGACTTTCATCGACCGCCCCGGCCAGGCATGAAACATCGAACTCGGGCAGCTGCTTTCTATCTCGGTTCACCTCGTGATCGGCTTGTTCGTCGAGCATCTCCGAGGTGCGGAAGTGCCAAACCGCGCAGCGGTAATCTGCCTCACCGGCCCACCTTTTCTTGGCCCTGTTCGGGACTGACGGTTGCAATTTGCAACGCTCCATGGGCTCGCCACGTGGCTTAGCTGGGAAAGCAAGGGGGGAGCCGAACAATATAGATTGAATTGACGTGCGGGCCAATCCACGTTCGATACGTTACTGGTGGGAATGCAACCTGTCCGCCGCATTCTCCAGGATGGGAAAAGATTGCGTAAACAGGTTTGATTGCAGGGGTCAGTTCCAAAAACCTCAATGACCAAGTCTCCCGTGGCGTCAGCGTGTCACAGTTGACCAGGAGTGAACGCTTGGGCTGCGGCACGTAGGCTCCTTTTGGGACCCGAATCCAGGAGCTATTGAGGTATCCCGCATTCTCAACCTCAGTCCAAGCTTCAAATTCCCACGGCCCAAAAATCGCGTTCGCAGGTTCCCCAACTGACTGAATTTTGTCTATTGCAGTCACGTAGCCGCGATACAACGCAAATTCGTCGTGCGTGGCCGCAACCCCGAAAGCTCCGAAAATTACGATCAGGGGGACACACCATAATGACAGATTTGCTTTTACCCTTTGTTGGTAGTAGCGAGTCAGCAGCAGGAGAAGAATAGGGAGCAGCGGCAGGAGATATCGATCGAATAGCCCTCCATACCTCAACTCTATCAACGCCAAAACGGCGATGTAAGCCGCGCTAAAAGGTCCGAGTATCGTTCCGAGCTTCTGCCATGCAATTGCGGTTTCCGCTTGGGGTGTGGGGCGCTCAGACGCGCCTGCGAAAAAGCAAGCCACAAGGCTCAAGGCGCCAAGCACAACTGCACCCGTCAGAAACAAAGGAAGGCTCTTCGATGCAATACCTGCATGAAGCCCTTGGGCAACAATTGCGTTCATTCTTTCAAATGTGGAATCGGTCATATAGTCCTGCATAAAGGGCGCAAGCCACATCCCGAGCCTCCCGGCGCGGATCCATGCAAGTCCGGCAACTGCAAAAAAGAGAACGCCGGCTGCGAATACCGCGGCCGCACGACGATTCCATGACCGGAGAACTCCAACGAACATCAGAAGCACGGGAAGCGCCCAGAGAAATAACTGCCCAGCGGCATGCAAACCAACCCGTGCGAATTGCTTTAGGGATTCCAAATCCGCGGCGTGCGGAATAAGAGACGCTGGAACCACGTACGGTTGCCGGGCCAGCCAGTGCATTGTAGCCACCACGACGCCGGCTCCCGCGACACAGGACAGGCATCCGACCACGAACACACGCCGATTCCGTCTTAGCAGCCACAGCGTGGAGGGCACCATCACCAGCACGCCCAGCCAAGCAATCTGCCGCGCAGTTCCGCCCACGGCGTTCACGAGCGCAGCGAGGCTGATCCAAATCAGAGCAGACCACTCGCTCTCCGCCTCGAGAGCGCGCAAGCACATGTAAAGGCATGCGACAACGCACAAAACGCCCGGCACGTCGTCCATAAAGGTGAATTCCATTGGAAGCCAGACCAGCGAAAGAGCAAAGGTCATTGTCGCCAGCGTTGCATTCCAGGAATTCACGCACGCACGCACGCAAGTGCGCTCCATCAGAAATGCCGCCGCCATGGCCTCAATCACTGTAGTGAAACGGACCGCAGTGAATGAGAATCCGAAGAGCTTCACAAGCAATGCCGCGAGGTATGCGTGCCAGCCAAGCATGGCTCCACCCCAGCCGTTGTAGGCCAAGTGGCCCGTTTGGGCGAGTATCTGGACGGTCTTTACATAGCACCAGTCGTCATTGATGCCGATCTCTGCATACGGACGGACCACGATATAACAGACAATCGGAGTGAGCGCGCAAGCAAAGGCAGGCAGATAGTTCTTCACCATCGCTCGCATTGTATGGTCCCTCCCCGGAGCGGACACCGCGATGATCCCATTCCCCCAAATGGAGATGCCCTGCATGAGAGTTCTCGCGTGTGGCTCTGAGAATCGGCGGTAATCGCATCTACAATCATATGCAATCCTGTGCGGGTCTGAGACTGCAATTGCCCAAAACAAGACGGGACTGCGAACAGCGCTTTTCTGAGAACATTCTGCAGGCCGGGCCTGATCGTCTGGCTGCGAATAGCCAGACGGCGCGGAGGCGCTGCAACGAAGACGGTCTCCCGCCGATGCGAGCAATCAAGAGCAGCTTATAATGGCGCTATCCTTGAACTCAAAAAGGAGATTCTTAATCGAAGAGCTCTCGAACCTGTTCGCATCTTTAGGGCGATCGCTTCGCTTGTCGCAGCGCACCGTTTCGCTCATTCTTGCGCTTTCCATTGTTGCCGTTGTGGGCGCTATCTCTGTGTTTTGGGGCGAAAAACTCCACATCAACGGCGGATTCGGATGGGACGGGCTAATTTACGGGTCAGTCGCGCAGAATTTGAATTTTCGAGTGCTGACCGATTTTTACTTTCAGCGAACTCTGCCCAGTGTTTTGGTCCACGCGGCGCTTGCTGCGCTCCGCCAGCCCTATGACAATCAGCATATTGTTCTGGGCTTCGGCTTGTTGGACCTGGGGATGATGTTGGCCTTGTGCGTTCTTCTTCGCCAGATCGCCGACGAATTAGGCCTCAGCGGGCGCGGCTTCTGGTTTGTCTTTGCCGCGATTTTCGTCAACGTTGCGAATTTCAAACTAATCTGGTACTTCGGTGTGGGAACCGACCCCACGGCAGAGGCTCTCGCGCTCGCCATGCTCCTGTTCTACCTCAGGGGACAGGAATTCCTCCTGTTCCTGGCCTCTCTTCTGGGCGCGTTTACATGGCCGACGCTCATCTACGCAGGGACCTTTCTGCTCGCGATTCCCCGGAATCCTGTGAAAGAAGAAGATACGGATGGACTGAAGTGGGTCTGTCTGGTTCTGGCAGTGGCCGTCTGCGCGGGGGCTGTTCTCCGCTACTATGTGCATCATTTGAGTGTCTCCCCCGGGCTCGCGCAGCCGATCCGTTGGGCATTGCCCTTCAGTATTTTCTTCACTGGGCTTTACTTTTATCTTGGCTCGTCGATTCTGTTGCAAGGAATGTCGCTGAGAGCTTGCCTGAAACAGGCTGTTTCCCGGCGAATTGCTTTGGTGATCCTGCTCTGGGCTGCGACCTGGATTCCCACTTACCTCTGGGCCGATCACTCCATCGAAACGGTAACGGTCCAAAGCACAATCCGGGACATCATCGTGCGTTCTACGGCGAGGCCTGCCGTATTCCTGGTTTCACATCCCGTGTGCCTTGGACCTGCCTTTCTGATGTTTTTCATGTGCTGGAGGAGCTTCGCCCGCATCATTCGCCGGTATGGAGCCGGCCTTGTTGCGGTCATCTCGATGGGGGTTTTCGTCAGCCTGACGCCGGAGTCGCACCAGAACATTCCAATTTATGTTTTGGCTGCGCCATTTCTGGGAATTCTGGTGGATGAGCTGAATTTGCCACCGCGATTCTACTGGCTGTTCGGCGCTTTGGCGCTCCTTTCGACAAAGGTGTGGATGCCGATGCATTTGCCTGCTTACGACGACGGACAATTTCTCCGGTTCCCGATGCAAAACCTGTTCATGAATACGGGAGTGTGGATGAACAACCTGATGTGGATTGTCCAGGGAGCGATTGTACTGGCGGCCGCCGCCCTCCTCTATCCATTTGTGCGCAGGGCCATGAAACAAAAAGGGGCCGCCGAGCCGTTGCCTCAGCTTGAATAGTGATGGAAGGTCTTCGTCTTTTGCAAACGGCATCGTATTACGTGCTTCCCGCACTTCCGCTGGTCGCGTTTGCAGTACTCTTTGCTCTCTTCTTGGGTCGCCTCCGCGGGCGCAAGGAGGAAGACCATGACTGGCGAAACGCATTTCTTCTGTCGGTGGCAATCTGGGCCAGCCTGACTTTCGCCTTCACAGAGCTTCTATCTCTGGGCTCGGCGCTGAGCGTTTGTTATCTTGGCCTGTGCTGGGGAATTGCAGTCCTGGTCCTTGTGTTTCTTTTGCGACGAAACCCTGTGCCCGGCCTGCGAGGCCATGCTTGGACAGCGGCGAAGAAGCTGCCGCGTGGCGAAAAAGCGCTTTGGTTTTGGATTGCCCTCAGTCTGGCCATCACCGTAGCGATAGCCATCTCCGCGCCTCCCAATAATGACGACGCGTTGACCTATCACATGAGCCGCGTAGCGCACTGGTGGGTCAACCACACGGTCGCTTTTTATCCCACCAATATACAAAGGCAACTATGCCTCAGCCCATTTGCTGAGTACGCAATTCTTCAGTTCTTCGTGCTCGGCCGCGGTTCCGATCGGTTATCCAACATGGTGCAGTGGCTCAGTTTCGGAGGCTGCGCCATCGCCATGTCGCTGATTGCCCGCCGTCTCGGCGCTGATCGCTTTACCCAGTGCCTGGTTGCATTCGTTGTTTTGACCACGCCCCTGTCCATTCTTCAAGCCACATCCACACACAACGATTTGACTTGCGCTTTCCTGGCCGCAACGGCGATCTATTTTCTCTATTGCGACAGAACGGTATTGACCGGCATCTGTCTCGGCACGGCAATGCTGGTCAAGCTCACCGCGGTCTTCGCCGTTGCTCCCTTTCTGCTCATGATTTTCTTTCGCAAGCCATTCCATCGCCGTGGCATCTTCAGAGAGGTGGGAAAGCTTGCAGCCATTGGCGGTATCGCTCTTGCTTTGAATACACCCCACTGGCTTCGAAACATTCATACATTTGACAATCCATTCAGCAGCGAAGCCCACTTCCAGCGGGTTGCCCCCGAGACTCATGCTTTCGGCCCATTCGTGACCAACGTGATGAGAGATCTCACCGTTGAGCTTGTGACACCTTTTCCGCGCATAAACCAAATGGAAGAAGACGCAGTTCGGGAAATCTGCAGGATCCTCAAGCTCGACCCGGACGATCCACGTAATACCGGTTACCCGCTCCCCGCGCATCATTTCACCGTCACAGACCCGGGGCTGAGCGAAGACTATGCCGGAAATCTCCTGGAGACAGTCCTGCTGATCGCGGCAACCATTTTTCTTCTGGCCTCACGCCGTCTCCGGCGTTCTGATTTCGCAAAGTTTGCGGCCCTTGTCTGGGCTGGCTTTTTGCTGATCGCCTGGCTACTTTCCTGGCAACCTGCGGTAACCCGGTACCTCGAACCTTTTATTGTTCTGTCGAGCTTGCCAACCGCGCTCTTTCTCAGCGAAATCCGGCGTCACTCTCGTTTCATCTCGTGGGCGATCATTGCAATTCTCGCCGTCGTGTCCCTGGAGCCTTTGGGCCACAACGTCGATCGCCGGCTGGTAACCTTCCGACCGCCCAGCAGCGTGTTCACCACTCCAAGAGAGCAGCAGTATTTCGCAAGGCGTCCTGAGGAACAGTCCTGCTACGCGAGGACGATCGAGGTTCTTGCTGAAGGGTCTTGTCGCGTCGTCGGGATCAGATTGTCAGAAACTCAATGGGAATATCCACTCTGGGCTTTGGCAAGAGCAAGGGACACAAGGATTCTTTTTGAACATATTGACGTCGATAACCCATCCAGAAACGCGAGAGCGGGATTTCAAGGCCCGGCTTGTGCGACGGTCATCATCCATGATCATTATCTCGAAGTCCCAAGATCGACTGAGCCGCCTTGGATTGAACTGCACACGCTCGGCCCCAGTGGTGCGGACATGGTCAACCGTATCGATTGTGAGCCTTGAACGTGGGCACAATAAATTGCCAGGCTCGGGCAGATTCAGCGGAACCCAGAGCGCGGTGCCAGCACCGCCCGTCAGCGCCGGCGCAAACCGAGAACGCTGAGAAAGAAGCTGCTGCAAACAATCTGCACGCCCAGCATGAGAGAGAACACGGCGGGCATAACGATGCGCAGCATACGGTCAAAGTCGAGGTTGCCGAAGCTTTGCTTCGACCAACCAGAGACAGCCAGGATTGAGCCCGTGATTCCGGCTGCGATCAACATCGCCCCGATCGCCAAACCGGTTTCCAGTCTTACGTAGCGGAAAGCGCGGTTAAGCCGCGGGTCTTCAGGCAGCAGCCCCTGGGAAGTGCCGAACACTTTTGTGAAAACTCCGAACGCAACCAGTTGAAATCCGAGCAGCACTGAAGCGAACGCATACAGCAGCGTATGCAAGTCGAATGCGATGCCGTGGACACGTTGCGGTCCCGGCAGCAACCATGCGCAGCCGGCGAGACCGAGTGCGATGAGCGCGCAGCCAGGATAGAGAAAGAGCCAGCGCGGGCTGTGCAGGAGCATAAAACGCAGAGTCCGCCACCCATCACGGTAGGGACGGAGATGCGGGCGCCGCGAGCGGCCGTCAGGATTCAGGATCGTCGCAACCTCGGTTATTCTCTGGCCTTTCATTTGCGCCTT
This sequence comes from Occallatibacter sp., assembly GCA_050010795.1. Lineage (GTDB taxonomy): Bacteria > Acidobacteriota > Terriglobia > Terriglobales > Acidobacteriaceae > Telmatobacter. The sequence goes on along the minus strand of JBEKKI010000005.1, from coordinate 237,320 downwards.
GATGACCATCTCGTAGGCGAATTCCATTCCCGTCGTCCGCAGGTCGAGAGAATCGAAGGCGTGTTTTGAAAATCCGCGGATGCCGCAGAAAAAGTCGCCGACCGGAGCGTGAAAGAAGAGCTTGGCCACGAAGGAAAGAAACGGATTTCCGAGGTAGCGATTTTTCCAGGGCATGGCGCCTCGACGGATGCCGCCCTTGTACCGGTTTCCCATCACCAAGTCGTAGCCCTGGCGCAGTTTCTCGACGAAAGCATCGAGATGCTCGAAATCATAACTCGCGTCGGAGTCGCCGATAATGCAATAGCGACCCTGCGCGGCGTTGATGGCGCCATACAGAGCAGCCCCGTAGCCGCGAACCGGGATATCTACGACCCGCGCACCCAGGCCGGACGCAATCTGCTGCGAGCCATCTGTCGAACCATTGTCGCCGACGACAATCTCGCCACTGACGCCCGAATGCGCGAGATATCTCTGCGCCTTCTCGATGCATATCGCTAAGGTCTCCGCCTCGTTCAGGCAGGGCATCACAATGCTGATTTCCACGCTCATGGTTGCAAACCTATGTTCGCACGAAACAATGGGCTGGAAGCGATTCAGGTTTTGGGGAGCTCCTTCGAAATGGAATATCGCCTCGGGAAGTGCTTCAGTTGCCATGACGGCAGTCAGCGTGTCGATTTTCGAAAAAAGAAAGAATGGGTTCGGATTGATCTCCGGTTGCCCCGCACGCCCTGGATAGCTTTGCTCGGGCGCGTCATCCAGCCGGCTCGGCCGGTCCGCGAGCCGCCTTGCGGCCCAATAGGCGGTCGTAAAGTGCAGCCGTGCGTTGTGCCATGACCTGGGCCGAAAACTCATTCTGGGCGCGGTGCCACGCCGCAATGCCCATTTGAGCGAGCCGCTGCCGATCGCCGGTCAGTTTTGCGATGCAGCGGAATAGCGCTTCCGTATCTCCCGGGGGTACAAGGCATCCCGTTACTCCATCCACAATCAGTTCGCAAAGTCCGCCCACGCGGCTGGCCACAACGGGTCGAGCCGAAGCCATGGCTTCGAGCGCGCTAATTGGAAGGCCTTCCTCCATTGACGGTATGGCCAGCAGATCCCATGTCGCCAAAAGACCACGAACATCGGTCTGCCAGCCCAGAAAGCGCACCCGCTCGTTCATTCCGAGGCGTGCCACGAGTTCGCGAAGTGAAACTACATCTTCTACATCGCCATCCCCGGCAATCTCAGTTTGAATGTCAATTCCGCTTTGCGCTAGACGAGCGGTCGCTTCGATGACGGCTCCGATATTTTTCCGCGGCTCGAGTCGAGAAAGCACTCCCAGATTGAAAGGCCCGGGGGAAAGGCGCAAAGGAACCGGTTCGGGGACGCATTCAATGCCGGCGTAAATGACCTCTGCCCTACAGTGGTAAAGACGATCTGCCACAGCCTGAGAACAGGCAATCACGGCGTCTGCCCCGCGAAAACGCAACGATGAACTCGTCGCTCCCATTTTTTCTTCATGTGGTGGGAGGTGATGCACGTGAGAAACCACAGCCGATGCACCAGCCAATCGGGATATGACCCTGGCTAACAGTCCGCCGGAGTGGAAGTGCACGATTTGGACGCGGCGCTGCCGTAGTCTGGACCAGACTCGCCAAGCTCCCGCGAAATCGCCGCGTTCACCAGTCCATGGAACGATGCTGGCTTGAACGCCCGCGCTCCGCATCATTTCGAGAAGCGGACCACCCCCGAGGAAAAGCACGGAGATTTCATATCCGAACGAGCCGGCATGTTTAGCCAAGGCGGCAACGATTTTGCAGATCGCCGTGCACTCAATGTCAGCGCATTTCACAATGTGTACACACGCCAGCGGCGGCGATTCTTTTGGGTTCAGGCGGCTCATTCTTTGAGCAAGGTCAGTGAGATTTCGCGATCCCTCAAATGGCTTGTCCTGAGTATACCTGCGCGAATACTGGCGGGTTTTGATCTCCTTCGGGATCGGCCGCAATCTGCGTTGGCACAGTCGCAGAGCGGGGGATTTACATTTGCAACACCGGGAGGCAGTTCGCAGACCAGGAGCTGAAACCAGTCCGGACACATTTTAGGGCAAGGTACTATGAGCTAATATTGTTTGAATCAATCGACAAGCCGTGAACCCAAGAGTCTCTGTCAACATTTCGACATATAACCGCAACGCCATCGATAGTCGGGCTGCATGGATGACGGGGGCCTGACCATGCATCCCGTCGTTCGCAAAGTTCTTAAGCGTATCTATTCCTATTTCTCTCCATCGATGCAAGTGCGCTTGCAGGCACTGTACGTCATGGTCTTCGAAAGACAGATAACCAGACAAACACCCAACATCGTCCTCCGCACTGCGCCCGCAGACAACAGTTTGCGGGAAGCGGCCTATGCCGATATCTGTGCTCATTGCGGAGAGGTCCATTTCGATGTGGTCTTCTTCGCGCAATGGCTGACACGTGGCGGGGCCGACAAAGAAATTTTGCAATATCTTCGCTATTATGTCGAACGCGGGTATCGCGTCTTGCTTATCCTCACAGAGATAGTGGATTCACCGTGGCTGGAGCGCGTGCCTGCGGGGGTAACGGTCGTCGAGGCCAAGGCTTTCCTTTCCGGTCTGTCTCCGGACGACCGCGATCTGGTTCTCACCCGGCTGCTTCTGCAACGTCCCTCTGCGCTTATTCATGTGGCGAATTCGGAGGTTGGCTGGAGGATCTTGTGCAACCACTTCCGTGCCGTGAAAACCAGGGGCAGCCGGCTTGTGGCCAGCCTGTTCTGCGACGATTACGATGAACTTGGCCGCCCACATGGTTGCGCCCAGTCTTTTCTGCCGTCGGTGGGATTGGCTCTCGATATGGTTCTAACCGACTCGTCGCAATACTGCGACGCACTGGCTCATCGCTTCGGTCTGGATCGCCAGCGCCTTACTACTGTTCATGCCTGGACCGATTTTCCCGCAAAAGAAACCATGCCCTCACAGGAAACGACACGCAGGATTCTGTGGGCCAGCCGCTTTTGTCGCCAAAAGCGGCCGGATATCCTGTTATCGATAGCGCAAGCCTTGCCAGATGTAACCTTTGTGATCTGCGGAGAGATCGACCGGCCATCCGCACCGATTGCCGTCAAGATATTATCTCTGCGCAATGTCCGATGGCATGGCCCCTTCGATTCTTTCGCCGACATTGCAGCCAAATTCGATTGCGGCGGGTTCCTCTACACTTCAGGATGGGACGGACTGCCGAACGTCCTGGTGGAGGCTGTTGCCGCCGGATTGTCGATCATTGCGCCGAATGTCGGCGGTATAGGGGATCTCTGCAAACCCGCGACCGGCTGGTTGATTGCAAGCCCGGAAGACGTAAACGGTTATGTGGCGGCGGTACGCGATCTGTTGTCGAACAGGTTGGAGGCCCTGAAACGCTGGCAACAGGCATGGAGCCTGCTAGAACAAAATCACAGCAAACGCGCTTTCGACGAAGCCATGGACGGCATCATAGCCCGACTTGGCATTGCCCCCTTCGGCGCGGAGCGCGCTCGCACGAGAAAAAAATTCATGCGCACGCTGCGACCGCGACGCAATGAATAAGTGCGCTGCCTTTATCCGCAAGCCGCTACTCCCGGGCCGCCACATCGTTGGGCAGGTCAGTGTCTTCGACAAAGATCCCTCCATACATGTCGGCGGGGTGCACGAATCGATAGTGCTCCCGTAAGTAAGCACGGAACGGCTTCAGATTGTCTCCAGCATCGACCTGATCGCCTGACTCGTCGGAAAACAAGATGAATCGGGTGGGATAGCGATTCAATGCATCCAGCAATTCCCTCACTTGTTCGGGTCGTGTATAAGCATCTGGTTCCACCCACTCCAGTTTCGATGGATTCTTGAGCCCGAGGACGAAATTGTAGGTGGGAGATCCAAACAGCCGGTCGCCCGGGCGAGCAATATGAGCAAGCCATGAGGTGTACTGGTAGTCACTTTGGCTGAACATTGCCACCGGGCCGCGCGCACCATCAAGAATGGGAGCTGGACGCACGGCAGCAACGACAATCTCGGCAAGAGCAGCCGCGCATGCAAGGGCAAGTGCTCCGCCGATGAGGCGGCGCGCGCCAATTTCCTTCAACAGAGCAACTGCCAAGATATATGCGAAAACAGCAGCGCAATTCAGGCGTGGGGCCGACGGGGCACGAGCTACGGCCAGGAGTGCGAACACTGCAGCGAAGGCGTAGAGCATCAGTGCTCGCGTCCGATCGGAATTGCGAAGGTCGGGCGTGTTGCGGCACAGGCATCTTGCCATGAACACCGCAAGCACGATCGGTACGGCTGCGTTCAATAAGAACCACAGCAGGATGAGAAGAATGGAGTGGGGTCGCAACGGAAAGACATCCTGCCATTCATCAAAATAGATCGAGAAGTCGTTGGCGTAGCCTGCGCCGTAATAGCGGAACGGGAAAACAATCAACGAATAATAAAGTACCTTTGCTCCAACGGTGACGGTCAGATAGACCATCATCGAAAAGACGACCGTCACGAACGGCACTACCAGGGCAACGATTGCTTTCGAAGCCCGCCTCCAGTCACGAAATTCCCAAATGAAGAAAAGGGCGATGCCCGCAGCAAGAAATGCCCCTTCACCCGAGGTGAAAATCGTTGCCAGGCCAAGAAACGCGCCTGCCAGTCCGATCCAGGTTACGGCGGAAGCCCTGGCTACGATATTGACAGCGCAAAGAACCATCAGAGCGCTGTACCAATGGTGGGATCCGTCCAGGGAGCTGCGCTGGCAGATGACAAGGAAAGCAACTGCCGGCAGCCACGCCAATGCGCCCTGAAGCACGATGCGTGAAAGGGAATAAACCAGCAACGTGATTGCTGTGGCTGCGAGGAGAAATGCCAGATGACCGATCCAAAGATGCAGGCCTAAGCAACGAAAGAGAAAGTAGTAAAGGTATTCGGTGCCGGGCATGTTGAACTGGAAAAGATCGCGATAAAGGACCGCTCCGCCAAGCATGCGTTCGGCGTGCTCGAGGTAGATCGCTTGATCTCCGTCATGCCAAATTGGGACTGCCGGGAAGCGAAACAAGTGAAGATAGAAGAAAAGCGCGGCGCCAAAGCCGACCGAAACGTAGAGCCATCTCGCGGGATGAGCGCCAGCCATGGCCTGGCCGTTCGCGACCGTGTGACTCGAGTGGGATGCATCGGGTACAAAACTCACGTCCGCGCGCCCCCTTTGTGACACAACGATTTCTATCTTCTCAGTCTCTTGCAGCCGCCAATTGTGCGTGCGATTCATCGGGCTGCACGTCGCACCACTTCAGAAGAATCTCGACAATCCGAGGTGAGTTCGACTCGTGGAGGATGTTGAAGTGGTTGAGAGGCATGACATGCTCCTCGATGCCGCGCCGCGCAATCCGCCTCCACCCGAACTGGGAGTGAGCCTAAATCATTCTAGGCTCATCCTCACAAAGGATGTGAACGATAGGTACGTCAAAAGGGCAGGCTCGGAAGCGATTTTTCGTTCGGCCCCTTTGACAATCCCATCAAGCAGATTGGGCGGTACGCATGTGGAACCTGCATCCAAAGCCTCCTGGTATTGCGCTCGCAATTTGAGAAAACAGGTGGGCTTGATGAATCTTTTCGTTTGGGTGAAGATCGCGATTTTATGCTCAGGATCTCTTTCAGAACCGGGTTTTGCTCCGTATCAACGCCATTGGTAGAACATCGATTGCACTGCTGGAGTGCCGCGACTTTCCGATGCCTACGCTTCGTGAGAAGACCTCGTTCATGTGTCGGAAGAGATGCCATGCAAGAAAATGTTCGCTCATTTTGAATTCGTCGATGCATGAGAGCGCCAATTCGTGCGGGACGAATTCCCTTCCAGCACTTGCGTGGTAAAATTCGGCTACGCGATCGTGTAGCGCACGCAGTAAGCTTGGCCGCCGCGGTGGGCGAGCGGGCGATTTAAGAACAGGTGCGATGTATCGGAGCCTGACGGAATGATCGAAGAAAGCAGGACAACTGGCGCACTTGTTTCAATCGTGATCTGCGCATACAACAATTGGCCAGATGTTGAAATGACGATTGAAAGCGCCTTGCACCAATCGCACCAGCCCACCGAGGTTATCGTCGTTGACAATTCATCGACGGACGAAACTGCCAGCGAGGTGCAAAAGCGATTTGGCGATCGCATTCGCTATATTCCCCAGCCAAACAAGGAGAACGCAGGCGCATATAACGCAGGTTTTGCCGCAGCTAAGGGTGAATACATCCAATTTGTAGACGGGGACGATGTTCTCGCTCCAAACAAGATTGCAAAGCAACTCAATGTCTTCCAGACCAAGCCAGATGCGGACATCGTGTATGGCGACGTTCGCCAGTTTCAAACTGGTGAAGGACCAGCCACATGGGATGACATTATGACCCATCCCGAGGACGATATTCTGAAGGAGTTTATTGCGCCGCAGGCTGGCTGGACGGGCATTGGAACTCTTGGCGCCCTGTTTCGAAGGCGTGCGCTGGAAAAGGTGGGTCCGTGGGATGAGGACCTGTATATAGAGGATCTCGATTATTGGCTCCGCGCTGCGATTGCAGGTTGCCGTTTCGAACATTGCCCCGGTTCGCCAATGGGATTCATGCGGCGACATGCCCGGCAAAAGACCGCAAACCACTCTGCAATGAATCGTGGGTTCGACGCAGTACTCGAAAAGGCACTTGCCTATGTTTCTTATGAGCCGTATCGGAGCCTTATCGTCGCGAGACTTGCCGAACTTCGTTATCGCATGGCAATTGTGCGAGAGTCGATGGATGCAGCATCTGCATTGGCCAAGTTGAGACAGGCTCGCGTCACCAGCCCGCAGAGAGTGTCGGCGCTTGCCTACGCGTTAGGGTGGGTCGCCATTACAATCCCGGGCGGTCAATTCCTGGCTCGATCACAAACGCTCGGAACGCTTCGCAGATTCCTTTCCTTGGTAAGTGGATTTCACAGATCAGCTCACTGACGACGAACGGAGAACAGCATGAAACAATATCGCCTCATCGATATACCCCGTTTTGATGAACCGCGAGGAACCCTATCGGTCATAGAGGGCAAACCCTTGCTGCCGTTCAATCCCGTGCGGTTCTTTTACATCTATGGAGTTCCTGTGTCTGAAAAGCGCGCGTGTGATGCGCTAAAGGATAGCGAAGAATTCATCATCGCTCTGGCTGGAGGTTTCACGATTACGGTCGACGACGGATATTCAAAAACAGACTTCGAACTGAATCGTCCCGATCATGGCTTATATATTCCTTCGCTGATCTGGCATGAGCTGCATAACTTTGCTCCGAGTACGGTGTGCGGAGTGCTGGCATCAAAACCCTACGATCAAAATGACTGTTACCGGGTATACGAGGATTTTCTTGACGCAGTTCGCAGCAGACCTCGAGTATAAACCGACCTTCTGATTGCATGCTCCACAATGACGAAATCGAGTGGCATCTACGCGAGAGTCTGCTCAATCGCCGAAAGCACGTATTGCGCGGCCAATTCTGATCACATCATCCGACTGCAAATGAGGGTTCATCGGTAAACTCAGCAGCGCGTTGCGCACAGGATGAATCGGGCGCAAAGCTCATTGCCGGGCGCCGTTTCCTACCCCGGCGATCTTCATCGTCTCACGCACCGGCGGCTTGGCTCCGACGTGCGGTACCTGTGGCTGGATGCCGCACCACCTCAGAAGAATGTCGACGATCCGGGGCAGGTTCGACTCGTGCAGGATGTTGTAGTGGTCGAGAGGCATGACATGCTCCTCGATGCCGCGCCGCGCGATCCGTCTCCATCCAAATCGGTCAAGAGGACGGGGTTTATAGGGCGCGACAAAATCGGACGCCATCCACTCAAGCAGCCACTGGACTGCCGAAGTCTGCTCGAAGGGGGCCAGAAGCCGCCTGAAAGGAGACAATATCGATGCCGCGATCCGCCTGCGAAAACGGCGGAGATCATTTCGCACCCCCGGATGCTCGGTGGTCCAAACCCGGTGCCATGACCATTTGGCCCTTTTGGCCCATACCGGCCAATCAAGCAATAGGCGAGGAGAACCCGGCATGTGCACTTCAAACAGAATCAACTGGACATCCTGCCCCTCGAGTGAAAGCTGACGAGCTGCCTCAACCGCGACCATTCCCCCATAGCAGTAGCCGCACAGGAAATACGGGCCCTCAGGCTGCTGCTGCCGGATAACCGCCGCTGCTTCCTTTCCCTCGCGTTCCAAGCCGAATAGCTCCATCCGATGAAACGTGTTTGCCGGACGGACGATGGACAAATCCATCTTTCCATCGAGGTGTGTTGCCAGGCGGCGGAAATTGAGGCCTTCATGCCCCTCGGTCGGGAGGCAGAATAGTTGAATGCCGGAACCTCCCGTGCGGACAGGAAAGACTTTAATCTCGCTCGGGCCGCTGCGGCTCGGCCTTGGCGGTGATGGTTGACCCACAAGACTCGCGAGATGCTCGAGTGTTGGCTCGTCAAGAAAACTCGCGGCCCAGGCGCTAGTGTCGCAGCCATAACGCTGGTCAACCTCGGTGAGCATGTTGATGGCAGCAAGAGAATCCCCACCGGCTTCGAAGAAGTCCTCATTGTAGCCCAGGTCGTTGCGATCGAGAATGCGTGTCCAGATCTCGTGGAGTCCTTCAAAGAGGCGGCCAGCTGCGGCTTGTTGCTGACTCACTTCCGCTGGCGAAGGCGGAACGCCGCGCGCGATTTGCAAGCGGTCGGCAAGCAGTCCGCGCTGCGGCTTTCCTAGTTCTCCGCGAGGGATCGTGTCGACGAAGTAAATGCGGTGTGGCACCTTGAACGGCGCCAGACTCTGTGCTGCGTAGCGTCGCAGCTCGCGCGCGTTCACCTGCGCCTCGCCTCCTTCGCGCAGCACAACGGCGCAGGCTACGTCTTCACCCAAGGTGGGATGGGGAACTGCAAACACGGCCGCGTCGAGCACCGCGGGATGAGATGCCATCACCGCATCCACCTCGTCGGGCACTACCTTTTCTCCGCCGCGGTTGATCATCTCCTTCAGGCGGCCCGTCAAAAAGAGATTTCCATCGTCATCCAGGCGGCCCAAGTCTCCCGTCTTGTACCAGCCGTCGCGAAAAGCAGCCTTGGTGGCTTGCGGATTGTCCGCGTAACCGGAGAAGACGGTGGCGCCGCGCACCACAATTTCACCCTCCTCGCCCGCCGCTAGCAGACCGCCGGAAGCATCCATGATTCCGATTTCCGGTCCGAGGGAGCATCCCAAAGAGTTCGGAACCCGGCGGTAAGGAGGAAGGCCTTCGGAGGTAACGCCCAGAGCCTCGATGGCGCCGTAGTGAAGCAGCAAGGGCGTCTGCAAAATCTCCTCAAGCCCTTGCCGGACTTCTTCTGGCAAAGGCGAGAACCCCGACAGCATGAATCGAAGAGACATAGGGCGGCGGGGCGGTTCGGATTGGAGTTGCGTGAGTGCCGCCTGATGAACGGCGGGCGCGCAAATGTAGTAGGTGGGTCGAAGCTCATCGAGCCAGCGCACGTAGGCCGATGCATCAAAGCCGCGCGTTGCAATCACCGCGCCCCCGGCAAAGAATTGAGCAAACGCGTAGCCAATTGAAACTGCGAAAGATTGCGAGATCAGCAGTAAGAGACGGTCTGATTCAGTGAAAGAATAGAAGCGGCACATCCATTCGGTCATGGCGTCTAGGCTGGCAGCCGTGTGAGGCACGATCTTGGAGCCGCCCGTGGTACCCGAGGTGTTGAAAAACGCCTTCACGCCAGGAGGCGCAGGATGCGCATCGAGCGGGAATTGGGGAATCCGAAGCTGCCAATTGTCCGGAGCTTCGCGCTGGCGAGCGATCAGCACAGTAAGTCCCATGGCCAATGCGCCCTCGATTTCCGGTTCGAACTCCGGAGCAACGATGAGCACTCTGGCCGAAACCCTGCGCAGGGAATACAGTGAGTCGGCCGTGGTCGCGCGGGAAGACAAGGGCTGGACGGCGCGGTGATTCATCACGCCTGTGACCGCAAGAACTTGTAGCGGGCCTTGGGGAAGAAGCGTTGCAACCCTCTCACCGGGCGCAAAGCCGGCATCCTCCAGTCGGCGGCTGATCGCCTTGATCTGCTCCCAAAACTCTTTATAGGTAAGCGTTGGTCCATCCGGATCGATGAGCGCCGGTGACTGCGGGCGGGACTCGGCAAATCGCGCAATCGCGCGATGAGCCTCACAAGGATTGGACGGCATCGTGGTTTTCCTAGCCTCTCGATGAGGGGAATGCGACGCTATGCGTCGATTGTACAACCCGATGTGGAGCCATCCAGGATCAGGTTTTCCAGCGGTGATCTATAATGAAGAGAAATTGGAAATGAAGGGAAATTGGATCGCGCTCGCGCGCCGTGAACCAATCAGCGTATGACGTCTTCCGTGAATTTGCAGGGTGCAGACAGCTCTGCCATCGTGATCGTTCGCAGCGCAGAGCCCTCGCGGGGCCTAGGCTTCAGTGAACTCTGGCGATATCGCGAGTTGCTCTATTTTTTGACTTGGCGGGATATCAAAGTCCGCTACAAGCAGACCCTGCTGGGGATTCTTTGGGCCGTTCTTCAACCCCTGGCGATCGCCCTCACGCTGAGCCTGTTCCTTGGCCGTCTGGCTAAAATGCCGTCCGGCGGTTTGCCATACCCGGTATTTGCGTACGCCGGCATTGTGATGTGGCAACTGTTCTCGCAGGCTCTCACTGAATCCAGCAATAGCCTTCTGGCGAACGAGCAGCTGATCACCAAGGTCTACTTTCCTCGTCTGATCATTCCCCTGTCCGCGGTGCTGGCGAGTTTACTGGATTTCGCCATCAGTTTCGTGCTGATTATCTTCTTTTTTCTTTACTATCGGATGGTTCCGACGGTGGCGATGGTGACGCTGCCGCTCATGGTTTGTCTCGCTGTGGCAATTGCGATGGGTGTTGGTCTTTGGCTCGCGTCCTTGAATGTAAAGTACAGAGATGTGCGCTACACACTGGGCTTTCTTGTGCAGTTCTGGTTTCTGGCAACTCCGATCGCTTATCCCACCAGTGTCGTGCCGGGACGTTGGAGGATATGGTACGGGCTGAATCCGATGGTCGGCGTCGTAGAAGGTTTTCGATGGGCTCTTTGCGGCATCGGCCATGCTCCTATACTTCTGGTCGCGGTCTCTGTTTGCGTTTCCGTCGTGATCCTGGTGAGCGGGCTGTACTACTTTCGGCGGACCGAGGATACCTTTGCCGACTTCATCTAAAACCACAGGCTCGATTGCGATACGTTGCGAGGAGATCGGGAAACGGTACCTGATCGGCGAGCAAGTGCGCCGGAAGACCTTGCGGGAAAAAATCGAAGAGGCAGCGCGCGCACCCATTCGCTGGTTTTCCTCGGCTTGGTATAGGCAGGGCGGCGGCGAGAACGAGAATACTGAGCTATGGGCCCTCAGAGAACTTTCTCTCGAGATACGGTGCGGCGAAGTTCTGGGGATCATCGGGCGAAATGGCTCAGGCAAATCCACCTTCCTGAAGATACTCGGGGGGATTACCAAACCAACCGAAGGACGAGCTATCATTTCCGGCCGCATCGGCAGTCTGCTGGAAGTGGGAACCGGTTTCCACTCGGAATTGACCGGCAGGGAAAATATCTATCTTAATGGTGCGATCCTGGGCATGACTCGCCGGGAAATCGAGCGCAAGTTCGACGAAATTGTGGAATTCTCAGAATGCGGCCGGATGCTCGATACTCCAGTGAAACATTACTCAAGCGGTATGTACGTTCGACTGGCATTTGCGGTGGCGGCCCATTTAGAGACCGAAATTCTGCTGGTCGACGAGGTTCTTGCCGTGGGAGACGCGGCATTTCAGAAGAAATGTCTGGGCAAGCTGGGCGATGCCGCCGGCGACGGCCGCATCGTGTTGTTCGTGAGCCACAATATGTTGGCTGTCGATAACTTGTGCACACGGGCGATTTGCCTGCACGAAGGCAGAGTCATTTTGGAAGGGTCACCCGGATCGGTAACCTCGCGCTATCTGCAGCATTGGCTGCCGAAGTTTAAGGAAGTGGTTTACGACGACATCGAAACAGCGCCTGGAAACGACATCGTCCGATTGCGCCGGGCCTGCGTTCGCCCGCAAAATGGCGTATCCTCCGACGAGATTACTGTACGCTCTCCATTCGTCGTGGAGTTCGAATACTGGATACTCGATCCCAACGCCAACCTCATCGCCTGCGTCCAGGTATTCAACGAACGTGGAATAAGTGTCTTTACCGCAGCCACAATCGGCCAACCGCCTACCCCGGCAGGTCTGTTGCGAAGATGTTTCTTCGTGCCCGCCGATTTTATGAATATCGGAACTTATAATGTGCAACTCTTCATGTATTTCAGCGGCACCACGAGGATCACTGTGTCCTGGGACGATATTGCCACATTCGAAATTCACGACGTTGCCAGCGAGCTGCGTGGGGATTACCACGGCGAATGGCCGGGCGTGGTACGGCCGCGCTTCGACTGGAAAACGGAAGTGCTTGAGCCGCTCCCGGCGCAACTCACAGGCACACAGGACAGGACTTAACACGTGCGCAGCGACGGCTCTGCGATAGACCGCAACACCAGGCTCTTACCAGCCAGCGAGAACGCGGACCGTATCTTGGCTGAAGGGGGTCCGCGAGCACCCGTGCTGTTGTATCACCACGTCGGACCTTCGCGATCCGATATTTATCACGAGTTAACGGTATCGCCCGAGCGGTTTGAGCAGCAGATTCAATGGCTCGCTCGTCACGGGTATGCAGGCATCAAGCCGTCCGATTGGCTCCGTTGGGTTCGCGACGGAGAGGGCCTGCCCGAGACGCCTATTCTGCTGACGTTCGATGATGCTTACGCCGATATTGCTGAATACGCTCTGCCGATTCTTTGCAAGTACGGATTGAGCGGCGCTGTATTCGTCGTGACCCAACGATTGGGCGGGACGAACACCTGGGACGAAGCCAGAGGTTGCGAGACGCTTCAGCTGATGAGCGCACAGCAGATTCGGTATTGGGCTGGGCGGGGAATCGAATTCGGGGCACACGGCAGGACGCATGTAGACTTGACTCGACTGTCCTCCGCTGAATGTGAGGAAGAGGTTACAGGCAGTAAGAATGACCTCACCGCGGTGCTGGGTTCTCGTGTCATCTCGTTTGCCTATCCTTACGGAAAGTACAACGAGGCTGTTCGCGACCTGGTTGGGAGGGAGTTTGACCTGGCATTCACTGCTGACGAAGGCATAAACGATCTTCGGGGTGACCCGCGTCTTCTTCGGCGTACTCTAGTTTGTGCCAACGATTCGCTCCTTCGCTTCGCCCTCGTTGTTCGCTCGGGCCTGAGTATCGACGGCTGGCGCGTCAGGTTGGGCGTCCGCAGTCGATTGAAGCGGCTGCTAAGGTGCCTTACGCAGCCGGCTTCAAAGCGGTCATCGGGGTAAATCATCGCCCTCCGCATGACCCTTTGATTGCGATGTGCGATGCACGCTCCTAGAAGACGAAACGGAGCGACGCCTGAAGCTGCCTTGCCGGGCCGGTGAAGTTGGGCGTGCCGAATGTCGGATTTACCGGACTGCCAATGCCGTCTCCGAATTGCCGCGGTACCGGTCCGAGAAAGTCCGGAGCGCCGTACACCTGATCGATGCTCTGCACGTTGCGGTGGTTCCACATGTTAAAGCTCTCGATGCTGCCCTCGATTGAATACGGCTCGCTGAAATGGAAGACGCGCTGCAGGCGCAGATCGCTGTCATAGTAAGCCGCGCCGCGATAGGAGTTGCGGCCGACGGTCCCGGTCCGGTCAGAGAACGGATATCCGTCACCGTTCACGTCGAAGCCCGCGAGGATTGAAAAGTACCGCGGACTCTGCAGCGTGTTCAGCATCGACAGCTTGAGATTGCGCAACGCCTCCGGCCAAGAGTCGGGGCTTTCCGCAAGGAACGAAAGCGTGGCGCGATGGCGAATGTCGTTGTCGCCCACCGAACGGTCTGCATTGGGATCGAGGTAGTCCTGCGGAGTGTCGGTGAGTTGCGGATCGGTTTCGAGATCAATCGATTTCGACCACGTGTAGTTTGCGAGCACTCTGTAGTGGCTGGCGAAATCTCTGTGCACGCTCACGACGCCCGCGTGGTAGATCGAATACGCGCCCGGCTTGCCAAAAATCGCAAATCCGAAATTTGGATCGGCTGGCTTGAATGCCCGTCGCCCATCGGGCAGCGTCCCATTGGGGAGTCCGTTGATGCTTAGAAACAGCGGTACGTCGAGCGCGTGAGTAAAGTGATACCCGAGGGTCAACATCCACCCGGCGCCGAGCTGACTTTCCACTTCAAGGCTTGCTTGTTCCGCATACGGGTTGGCAAATTTCCGCTGCATAATCGAAAAGGGAAATTGCTGCAACTCTCCAGGGGCGGGATATTGGCCCGCCTTGACGAAATTTGAAAATGCCTGAGAGGCAAGAAATGGCCCTGACACACCCACCACCGACGCCGGTCCCCATCCGATGACGCCATTCGGTGTGTTGAGGTCGGGGACAAGTGGATTGTTCATGGCTGTGAATGGGGCCGAGGCCGTGGCTCCAACCAGCATGTCGGCGTAATCCCACGGTCCCCGGAAAATGCCAAATCCCGCGCGAATCACCTGCCGTCCGCCATTGAGGGCGTACGCCAAGCCCACGCGCGGTTGCACATTGTTGTAATTCGTAGGATTCATGGGGCCGACCAAGCGAATGTCTGATGCTGCGGGAAAGATGTCCACGTCGTAGCGCACGCCTGCGCTTAGCGTCAGTTTCTGTGTCGCTTTCCACATGTCCTGTGCGTAGAAGTTCATCTGCCGATGCCAGTAGCGAAGGTTCGTGGCGTCGACAAAACTCTGCGCGGCAGACCCGGCATAGACCGAGCCCGCGAAGGGCAACGTCCGAGTTGGGATCTGCTTGCCGACGTACGTGCGCGGCTCAAGAAAGATGAACTGCACCGGCGTTCCCGGACCAAATGGAGGGCCTGCGAATGAGCCTGCGCCAAAGAAACTCTGCGGCGTGAAGATGGCCGAACCCGGACTGAAGAATGTGGTGTGCGTCGAAACCCAAACCGGCTCAAAGCCCCCGCCGAATTTGAGGGTATGAGCGCCGTGTACCCAAGTCAGGTTTTCCTGGACCTCGAAGTGGGGCTCCTCATAATAAGGAACACTGCCCGCGAACCCGCCAGTAACGAGCGTATCAGAGACATTGAGCGTGGGTTCAAATCCGGCGCCTATGGGCGTGAGGTTGTAGACGCGTTGCCCATAGTCGATGACGGTCTCCGAGGTGAGGCGCGGCCCGAACAGGTGCAGATACGAACCATATACCGTCTGGTCGCGTACCGGATTATCGCGGTAGGTGGAGGGAAGGCCCTCTCCCGGCGCCGCCGACGGCGTATTGATCTTTCGATCGTCCGTGAACAGGTAGCCGGCGTTCAGAATGTTGCGCTCGTCGAAGACCTGCGTGATTTTCCCCATGGCCTTGTCGTAGTTGTCGATGAGGAGGATGGAGTTGAGCTGCTCCTGCTGCAGCCCGAACATCTGTTTCACATGATTGATGCTCGGCGTTCCTGGCCCCATACACCCGGGCGTGTTGATGCACCCGAGAACGAAGGTGGAATAGATTGGCGACTGAGCCTGGCGCTGGCCTTCATATCCGGCGAAATAGAAGGTCTTGTCGCGGCGGATCGGCCCACCCAGGTCGGCGCCGAACTGATTGAAGCGCAGCGCATTGAATCCAGGATCAGAGAGCGGATTGTTGGCATCGGCTGCTGCATTCCGGAAATACTCATAGGCCGAGCCGTGCACATCGTTCGTGCCCGATTTTGTGATCGTCTCAACCACGGATCCAAGATTGCGGCCGTAATCGGCGGTATATGGCCCATCGATGACTCGGAACTCCTGCACCCAATCGAGCGAGGGGCTCACGCGCTGTACTCCGGAGATGGTTACGTTATAGTCCGTGCCATCGAGCCCGAAGTAAGTGGAGCGTGTTTCCCGCAGTCCATCAAAGCTCAACTCCAGTACCGATTCCTGAAACGCCGACTGCGACGCGGTCGCGGTGCTGCGCCCGACGTTTGCGTTGGGCGTGAGGAGCACAAAGTCAATAAAATCGCGATCGCTGATGGGCAGGTTGTCAATCTGGCCGGGATGGATCACGTCACTGGCTTCGGTCTTCTCTGTCTCGATGCCTTGAGTTTCCGTACCCGAAACGGTGACGCTCTCTTTCACCGCAGCGAGGCGCATCTGAACCGGGACGGACGCAGTCTGGCCAACCGTCAGCGTCAGCGAATGCTTCCACACACTAAAGCCATTGGCCTCGACCGTCAGGTCATAATCACCTGCGGCAATGGCAGTCAGAACGGAAAAGCCTGCACGATTGGTTTGCCCATTCCGCGTCAGGCCGGTGCTTGAGGCGCTCAGCGATACGTCGGCGCCAGCGATGACTTTTCCGGATGGGTCAGCTACAGTGACGCTGAGTGTAGCGAGCTGTTGAGCATGGCCCGCGGCCGCCACGAGAATAAGCATCAGGAAACTGCGTAACACACGCTTCGTCACGGCTCTCTCCAAAACAAGAATTCGAGAATTCTCTTCAGTGGTTGTTTTGCCCGGGTATGGTCGCCCGCTGGTTGTTCTTGCACGCCGGCTACAAACCAGGCTGCAGCGCCCCCATGCCGGCAATCCTTTTTCTGTGCTCGTAGTCGCGCAACGCACGGCACCGTCCGTAAAGGGGATCGATCTCATGTGAAACCGGATGCAGCCCCGACATGGTGCTCCGGCTGTTCCAGGTGTTGAAGTGCGCGGCCACCGCAATGACGTAGATCCCCTCGACATCCCAGGCGAAGCCGCGCAATTGACGAATGCCGGATTCGCGCATCGCAGGCGAATCGAGCGTCATCTTCCGAGCGAAATGAAGAAGTGTCCTTTCCGCCTCGAAAAACAGCGATGATTCAAAATTTTACAATATCGATCCTAGCCGTTGTTCTCTGCACGGCGTCTCGCCGGCAACTTCTGGGTGCCTGGCTTTGCGAACACGTAATGGATATACGGAGAGAAATAAAGATCGATCCTGCTCGATTTGAACCGGTTGAATCCGCGAATTTCCAGGAGTCTTAGACCCGCCCCCTCGGTCTGCCGAATCACGTAGTCCGGCACGGTGTAAAAGATCCATTGAGATTCTTCCCAAACATACGTTTGTGTCCCGAATGCCCGGAAGCAGTTGCGAAACCTCCAGCGCAAGGTGCGCCAGTAATTCGGCGAAAACCAGTGCAGCGACTTCAGGTTATGCGACGAGTAGATGAGAATGCCGCCGGGTTTAAGCACGCGAGCGCACTCCCTTAAGGCTCTCACTCTTTGCGTCTCAGGGAATGCGCAATCAATGCTATTGAGCGCGATGAGAATGTTCGTATACGATGAATCTTCCTCCTGGATATCGTCGTAACTCCCCAGACGAATGTCGAGCCAGGGGAACCGCTCCTTGGTCAGCCGCACAAAGTTCTCTGAGCGATCGATGCCTCGCACACGCATACCCATCTCGTGCAGCAGGCGCGTCGTCCTTCCCATTCCGCAAGCAAGATCGAGGACACTATCTCCAACCTTGAAGTACTTGGGGATCAGAACTTCTTCTTCTTTGAGAAATCGGTAAAACGAGAACGTATTCACGGCGTCCTGGGACTCGTAGTAAGCCAGATTCGCGGCCAGTTCCGGTGGAATCTCGTCCGGCCCTGCAGTCTTCTCTGGCTTCTGATCGCGCACGTTAACCGATGCCTCCACAGCGTTCATTCTAGGTCGTCAGAACTCAGCATACGCACTTTATCTGGCCGCCTATCGGCGCCGGCCCAGGCCCAATCTGAAGTATGCAAATGCTCCGAGCCGCGATTTCCAGCGCCGGTTCCAGAGCAGAAATCGGACGCGGTGATGACATCCTGTACCCCACAATGTCTTGTATGGATCCTCTCCCCTGAGGAAGTCATACTCGCCAAAACCCTGCTCATAACCATAGTCCAGCAGTGCGAGAAGCAGGAGGGTACCGGGCGCAAATCGGGCAAATGACCGGTCAAACGCTTTGGCGTAGTCCCAGAGATTGTTGCCACAACGGAAACCAACCTGAAAAGCGACTGGGCGAGCACCGAGTTCGAGCAGAGCAACATATAGCCAGCCCCGTGGTCCCAAATTGTCGATTAAGGTCTGAAACACTTCAGGGTAAGTGCCGATAAATGATGGAGACATCCGGTGGAGCTGCTTTTGATGATCGAGAGCGATCAGTTTCTTTAGCAGCTCAGGCTCCTGCTCCGGATTTTCGATGATCCGCGAACGCAAGCCTTCCGCCATCGCCCGTTCCGATCGCTTGCGAAGCGTGCGCCTTACGGGCCCCGAAAGTCTCTTCATCACGTTAGCCGCATCCCCATCAGTCGGCAGGTAAGGGCAGGGGTCTCCCTCTGGAAGGATCCGGTAGGGCAGGCCGCTATGCGCCAGCATGTTCTTAATAAGCACCGGAACATCTCGCGTTTCGCGCAGATCTCTGAGATCGACAAAATCCCACTGCTCAGATGTGTATGAGAGAAATTCGGCTACCGCTGCAGCTTGGGCAGTCAAATCTTCTCCTAAGATCGTGTCGTTGTAGTCGGCGTGAGACGTCACGAACTCCAGCTTGCGCACGCGGACACCGAGCCGCGACACAACCCGCCGCACCAGCGGTGCGATTCCCACGACGTTCTCATTTTGCCTGATGACCAATACGTACGGCTGCAAGCGTTCGCTGCCTTCGTCAGCGGTTAGCCGCCGCAGCCACGCGCGGAACCAACTGTAGGTCATGAAGACATTGGGGCTTGCAGAGGAGGCGCTCAGCCGGTTCCAGTCATCCTCGAGGTCATCGAGCGCCGCTTCAGTCGTGATTGCTTCCACTGAATAGCGATCTGCCGCCGGCGCACTCGCGCGATCGGTCGTCTGGAGCGAAGGAATGGAAGTGGCAGTATCAGCCTTGACTTCGCGAATCCTGGCGAATTCTCGCTTCAGTTTCCTTTGCAAGCGCCGCAAGAATGCCGCCACGGGCAACGGAAACCAATAGAACCACGACTCCCACCGAACTGCGCGCCAAATCGCGCTTTCGGTGACCCTATTTTCGCGCAGGTAGCTGGCCAGCCACCGAAAGTAGAACCGCCGCGCCGCCTCCTCGTCGCGCAGGGCCTTTGCCTGGCGCGTCATGGAGAATCGGCTGCACCGGTTCTTGTCCAGGCACGCGCCGCTCACGAAGATCGGAACATCGAGATAGACCTTGGCCAGGAAAGCGACGTCTTCATAAATTTGATAGGTAGACGGATTGAAGCACTCATCAAATCCATCAATCCGCTCAAACGCCCGACGGCACAAAAGAAAACTGCAGGGGCATGGCGCGCCGTAGTCACCGAGTGGAAAGCTGCGCGCCAGCAAGGTCGGGGGACGATAGAGCGTCTCACCCAACGCCAGAATCGGGACTTCGTCTCTCCTGTGATTGTTTCCCTCTGCATCCCACTCGTACCAATAAACAGTCGAACCAAACAGAAATCCTGCCTCAGGATGTTCCACCATAGACGCCACGCTGATCTCAAGTTTTGTTGGCAACCAGATGTCATCGGAATCAAGGAACGCCAGGAATTCGCCGCGGCTGTGGCGCGCACCAAGATTACGGGCCGCGTTCACACCGAGATTGCGGTGCCCGGAATGCTCTAAATAGAAAATCTTGTCAGGGAAAGTTGCGGCATACGATTGCGCGATCGCCGTGCTGCCATCCGTGGAGCCATCGTCGACGAGCAGCACTTCCCACTCTGGGTAGGTCTGCGCGAGAACGCTCTCCACTGTTTCGCGGAGAAAACGCTCGGCATTGTAAAAGGGAATAGTTACGGAAACCAATCCTTTGATCTCTTCCATTGCGGATTACCCGGCACTGCGCTTGATGGCTTTCACTCCGATTGTCACCTCGTAATCGGGGTCGTTATATTCCAACTCTTCTCGAGTGAGTTCCTCCTGCACGAGCCCATGCAAAAACGCCGTCGCTGCGAGCACATTTCCATAAGTCTGAACAACAATGTTTTCGGCAGAGAACACCTGGCTGAAGATGAGATGGGCAGAGCGTCCGGTGAATCGCCACCAATCTTCGCCAACGCCTCCGATCATTCCCCCGCGCACAATCTGACTGATTCCAGGCACTGTAACCAGCAGGACTCCTGCCGGCCTGAGCATCTTGTAGAGGGAACGCACAGCAGCCGCGTAGTCCTCGATCACCAACAAAGTCTGCGTGCAGATGATGCAATCGAAAGCATTCTGAGGAGCGGCGATGGTCTTCGTCAGATCGATAGTCATGGTGCGCCGCTCATTCTGCTCGTTCAAGTCGAGAATGTCGGAATGCTCGACGCGGCCGCCGCCGAACCGCCTGGTGTATTGGTCGTTCTCAATCTCCGCCACCCTGCCGCGGATTGATTCCTGATAAGTGGCAAGAAACTTTTCGATGTAGAACCTGTCGATCGGCTCGCCGCGCGCCACTCCAAAGTCTGGCCGGTAGGGACGCACCCTGCGCAGGACCGACCAATCAGTCACGCGATCGAAGACAAGGAATTCCCGTCTCGCTGCCTGGCGCTGGCGATTTAGCCACCTGCGCAGCCGCTTTGGGACAAGGTACTTGAGCTTGCTCAAACGAACCTCATACGCGGTCCCGGGACGCTGGCCGGAACGGTGAAGAATATTCTTGTTTTCGCGGCTCGCGCACGGGGTTAACGTAATTCTACATTTGCTCAAGTGAGTCGGTATATGGCTTTGCTAGGCTTGAAAATGCGGATGCTCGCCTTGAAGCCCCGCGCCACGGCAAGAATGCATGGAAATCTCGGTCGTCGTTCCGACGTTTAACCGGCGCAGAATCGTAACGCGCACCGTGGAAGCACTCTTTACGCAGAGTCTTCCCGCTGCGGTATACGAGATAATCGTCGTCATCGATGGTTCGACTGACGGCACCGCCGGCGCACTGCGCCTTTTGCGGCCCACCTGCCAATTCCGCGTGATCGAGCAGGAGAATCACGGACCATCCGCAGCCCGCAACACGGGATATCGCGCGGCGGCGGCAGATCTAGTGCTGTTTCTCGATGATGACATGCTCGGCGATCCGGGCCTGGTCGCCGCGCACCTTGCTGCGCACAAACAGCGCGGCCGCTTCGTTGCCTTCGGATCTCTTTACCTGAGCCCCGACAGCCCGCCGAGCCTCGCTGCCGAATGCTTCAACCGCGAAATCGGAGCATTTTACCTCGAACGGAAGCGAAATCCACAACTAGAGTGGCAGATAACAGACTGCGTCTTCAGCAACGCGTCGATGGCGCGCGCCCTGCTGGAGGAATTCGGCGGATTCGATGAGAGATTCCGCAAACGCGAGGATCTCGAACTGGGCGCCAGGCTTCTCCACTCCGGTGTAAAGCCTCAATACATCGAAAACGCCATTGCTTATCAGTACTTTGAAAAAACCTCAGCTGACATGATTCACGATGCGGAAGCATTCGCAGCGGCGGATGTGATGTTTGCACGCAAGCATCCCGAGGCCGTCATTAAGGGCCAGCTAAACTGGCTCATCCAAGAACCGTCCTGGAAGAGGCGCATTCGACAAATGGCTGCAACCGCTCCTCTGATCGCGGATCTTTTCCTTACCCCGCTTTGCGGCTTTGGTGAAATCTGCTCTCGGGTGCCTGTTCTTCGCGATATCGGCGTCCGTGCACTTCAGATCCGCCGGAGAATCCACTGGTATCGCAAGGTCCTGGAGCTGAGGTGCAAGTGATGCGAGCGACGGTGAAGAACCATGCGCCTGCGGTTGTGTGCGCGGCGACACTGCTTGTCTGTTATTTCGTGATCCAGCCGTATGCGGAGATCGGCTTCGCTGACGATTGGTCCTATATCAAGACGGCACAGCTCCTCGCGCAAACCGGCCACATCGTCTACAACGGATGGGCGTCCCCCATGCTCGGCTGGCAGCTCTACTTCGGCGCCCTGTTCATCAAGCTCTTCGGATTCTCGTTCACTGTGGTGCGCTTCTGCACGGCGATCGAGGCCATGGCGACGGCATTTTTGCTGCAGCGGACCTTCGTACGCGCTGGATTGAATTCCTGGAACGCCACGCTGACAACCATGACTTTTGTGCTCTCGGCGCTCTATCTGCCGTTAGCGTTCACCTTCCTGACCGATATTTCGGGCGTTTTGTGCATTGTGGCCTGCCTTTACATGTGCTTGCGCGCTGTGCAGGCCCAGAGCGAGCGCTCTGCAATGATTTGGATCAGCCTGGCTGCGCTGGTGAATGCCGTGGGCGGAACGGCGCGGCAGATCGTCTGGCTGGGCGTGCTGGTGATGGTTCCCTCCACCCTCTGGCTCCTGCGGCGGAGCCGGCGCGTATTGGTGGTTGGGGGCTTATCCTGCATGGTCGGAGCAGGCATTGTTGCGGCCGCGATGCAGTGGTTTGCCCGACAGCCGTATGCCATTCCGCAGTCCCTTTTGCCCGGCAATCGAGTGGAATCTCTAAAGCATCTGCTGCTTCAAGGGTTGCTGGGCGCTGGACAACTGGCGCTGATGGCGCTGCCCATACTGCTCATGTTCACTGTTTCGCTTCCCTCGTGGCGGCGCCGCGTTGCTGCCGGCTTCGGCGCCGGATTATTCAGTTTCTTTCTCCCCGGAACTCATGAGCTCTACGTTAAAGCCGGGTACGGAGAGGCGGCTTCTTATTTCGGCGGGTACCCGATGGAATCCACGTCACAGAGGCTGAACGAAATCGTGGCGTGCGGAGCTCACCTTCCCACACATGACTTTCTTGGTAGTTTGCTTACGGGAGCTACGGCGCTCGGCATTCTCAGTCTCGCAGTTTGCTTGTTCGTGCGCACCCGTGGGCGTCCGGTCCGCCTTGGAGACAAAAATTCCATTTCATGGCAGAAACTCGGCCTCATCCTTGGCCCCTTCAGCATCGTATACATCGTCGTTCTGGCATTGAACATGCTACGGAATGGGGCGCTTTTCGGTCGCTATTTCTTACCCTTGTTCCTCATTCTTCTTCTCATTCTGGCCCGTTACTACCAGGAGAAGGTGAAGATGAAGCTGCCCTGCGCATCCGGCCTTTTGGTTGTGATCTTCGGTGGATTCACCGTCGTGGCCGCGCATGACGACTTTGCATGGTTTCGCGGCAATGCAACGGCGATCAACGAGATGCGTTCAAGCGGGGTGCCTGCGACAGCCATCCTTGGACCATGGGAATACCTGGGATGGGCCGAAATTGAGACTGTGGGCCATATCAATGACGACAGAATAAGGGTCCCGAAAGGAGCATATGTGCCGCCGCAACCTCTGCGCCCCGATTTGGAAAATTGTGACCCCGATCTTGCTGCAATTCTCAAAGGAACGCCTGCCATCAGGCCAGCTTATGTTGTCTCACCCGATCCTGCTTGGTGTGGCGGAAAAATCGCATTTCCGCCGATGCTGTATCGCACGTGGGTCGCACCTCGGGCCAATTGGCTTTATGCTGTCAAGCTCCCGACCTCGCCCTGAATCCACGTCAAGGCTTATATCATAGAAATCACTTCGGGTTTGGTCCGGAGAAGATTTTGGCTAAGGACACTTCGAAAGACCGGATGTGCAACACTCCAATGTCTCTTTGCGGCGTCTGCTATCATGACTGTGCTGTAGACACGAGCGAGTGCGCTCCTCTGACCCACAGCGGGTGCGCCTTGCGTTTGCTCAAGCATTTTGAACAGCGAGTGATCGTTGGAACCTAAGGCTTATTCCTTGAATCCCACGGCGAGCGATACTGTGCGGAATGTGTCTCCTCTTGCAAAGAAAATCGGCCTCACCGTAACCATCATCATCTGCACGCGCAATCGGCCGGCACTTCTCGCGAGGTGTCTCGAAGCTGTTGCCGCCCTGAAACCGCGGCCGGACGATGTTCTCGTTGTCGACAATTCAGAGGGATGCCCCGAGACGGAGCAACTGGCAAGGAAATTCTCTGCGCGCTACACGATTGAGCCGATCCCCGGCCTGAGCCGCGCGCGCAACCGGGGCATGGCTGAGACCAACTCAGATATTGTGGCGTACCTGGACGACGATGCTACACCCTGTCAGGATTGGATCGAGTCAATTTTGAATCAGTTCCGAGACCCCCAAGTGGCGGTGGTCACTGGGGAGACCATCCTGCCCGACGTGGATCCCGGCAAACTGATGAATGAACCGCTTCGAACGGTGAGTCGCGAGGATCGCCAATGGTTTGAGATGGCGACTTTCGGCGGCCTGGGCGTCGGCAACAACATGGCGCTGCGCAAAGCAGCCTGCAACGGCAAGGCCGTGTTCGACCTGCGGTTGGGCCGAAGCGCTCCCTTGGGCATTGCTGAAGAAAGCCACGCTTTTGCCACTCTGTTGTCGCGTGGATATCGGGCAGTGCATGTTCCGAACGCGATCGTCGTGCATCCGATAACGAACGGAGATATCGTACAGCGGGCCGCGAGCTCGGTGGCCTATTGGTTGTTGCTCTTCTCAGAGTTTCCGGGCCACCGGCTGGATCTTTTGCGGTTCTTATTCAAGAGGCTGCGGCGGCAACCGCTCACGTGGCCGCGAAATCCGCAAACACCAGGGGAGATTATTACGAGCGGCTGGCGGGTGTATTGGAGAGCAGGCTTGCGCGGCGTATTGCTTTATTTTCGTTCGAGGAAGTTGCGCCAAAAGTGAGCCCGGTTTGGATCAGGCCCGGGTCAAATGATTCTCCACTCCGCGGCGCCGCGAGGGACCGGGTGAGAATCCGCGGATCGAAGCGGCTAGAATCACAGCAATAATCTCCTCGAGGTGGAAGACCCCGGGCGGAATTGATCGGCGATTCAACTCAGCAACCAATTTGGGTTCGAGCCAGCGGGAAACCACATGGGCGCAACGAAGCAGAATTCCTTTTCTATGCTGAAGCGATCCGGCATCTATCAGCGCGTAAGGGCCTCATCGGCTTACGATCTCTATTTGACTCTGACAAATCGACCGCTCATCGAAGAACCAGACCGTGAAATCGCTTTCTATCGCGACCTACTCGATAGATTCCAGACGAGCGATCTGATTTTTGACATTGGGGCCAACATCGGCGACAAGGCAGATACCTTCCTGAGGCTCTGAGCACGAGTGATTGCAGTCGACCCGGATGAGGACAGTCAGGCGATCTTGCGACAGAGGTTCCTCCTTTAATCGAGCTAAACGCGGAACGATCCGTTACTTTCGCTGTTTCAACGCATTCGGCCCACTCCCGGCTCGTTCATCTTTTGTTGACATCTTGTGATAATTCCTGTAGCCATATAACATAAGTTGACGCCAACGCTCCCTTCCTCCCCTTTGCGTCGGCGTTGATCTTTGGGGTCTCCAATCCATTCGGGTCGTTGTCTTTCTTACTAGATACTTTTGCGCCCTTGTCCAGCTTTCGTTGTGCAGAAGCGGATACACGCATTGCAGAGGCTTCTGCCCTCGATGAACACTGGTGGCCAGCTGACAGGATCGCTATGAGCGGCAAAAAAATGGACATAAGCCGAAAGCCGCTGCACGCACGAAACATTCTGCTTCAGTAGAGTTTGATATCCGTCCGGCAAACACGCGCCATGGAGGCAAAATCAGATGAAGGTCGAATTTTCCCCGCGAATTCTTGTAGCCGCTCTTGCAATCACATGTGCTGTGACACTGTGCGTCCAGGCATCGGTTGCCCAATCGTGTTCAACGCTCGTGCCGACGGGGACGCCGACTTGCACGCAAGTGTTCTCGGCGGTCAATGTGCGAACGGCGCAAACGACAGCCGGCTATACCGGTGCCGTGGACCAGAACAACAATGCACTGGCGCCCGATATTTTCGGCAGCTCCACCGTCAGCTTGACCTGCACTGCATCGCCGATCATCGCGACGTTGAGCGGGCCGTTGATGAATACAGATGGCACGGCACCCGTTTTGACTGCTGCGGACGCGACCCCTCCTAATGCCTTGCAGGCGGGCGGGAGCTTGCTGGTGGACAACAATCTCTGGGTGGGCGTAAACGGCGCTCCGCCCACGGATGTTTGCACAGGCTTCAACCAGGGCGGCAGTTATCAGCCCCCAACGAGTCCGCTTGAAATCGTGCCCCCTGGTGAGGCGGAAAACTGCTTTGAGCTTCCATATGCGGGGGCAATCGGCTATCCCACTATCCCGAGCCCCCTAAACGGGGATGACACGGATACAACCATCGCGTACGGCGGGACTATGACGGTAGACGCCGTTGGCGGTTTGCCCGTTATGACGTTTCCATCCGGAGGCGTAGGGTCCATCGACATCAGCGGGCTGCTGACCGTTTCGAGCACGCCTCAGAATGTGATGATCCAGTTGCAGGACGACGGCGGCATTCTGAACAGTTCCTCGATCTTCCTCGCCACCAATTGCACTGTTGGACCTGTTACGGGACCGGCATTGGTAACAGGGAACACGATTACTCCCTCGACTTTGACCCAGACCTTCAACTTCAACGCCAATAATGGAAATGTAGTCGGGTTCGTCTACGATTTGGGTCCGGCGGCAGGCACGTTGATCCCGCCTACGCCGGGCTCGGAACCCACTCCACAGACCGCAGATTTGCCGGTGGATCCGGCGGCATTCCAACCGTATTACGCGGAATACACATCCTTTGCGACCTCCAACTGCCAACTTCACTCGGGCGAGGCGCTGGCTTCTCCGCCTTACCCTTTGCAGCCAAACGGCCAGCCGCCTGAAGCCTGCAAGCTCTATACGCTGGAATGCACGACCGGCACAAGCCCTAAGGCAGCGGGCGCTCTTTGCCCAGTGTCTACCGTCGCCAATGAGGTGGTCCAGGATGCCTTCGACGGGCCGTCGCCTACTCTGCAGGACATTTACACGCCTTTCGGCATGTTCCGTGAGGGCATTGGGCTGCTGATGGCCAGCGAGACCTGGGGTGGCAGCGCTGTTCCTCCGACGATTCCGACCAATGGAGGACCCTGCACGTTTGATGAGGCTTCGGGACTTCAACTTGTTCCCTGCCCGCAGAATTTGCTCATCAGCTTCAGTGGTCCCGGCAAGTTTACCGGCGATGGAGAAACGACGAACCCGAATTCGGCATTTATCAGCGTCTATGGAGTTCCGGAGGACCTGACGGCGGTCAATCTGCAAAACGCAAAGCTTGGCAATTGGGTGAACACCAGCACGCCGCATGTGGGCTTTATCAGCTCGCCGCCAAACTTCTCCCACGGCGCCTTTGTTCAATCTTCGCCGGGCGGCCGGTTAGTGGCATTGCCAAACGCCGCCAACTTCAGACCGGCGCCCATCCAGAGCATCACCTACGGCATTTCTCCCCTTGGCAAAGCGCCTTTGCCCATCAACGAGCCGATTATTACGGGCGGTTCCGTCATTCTAACCGGAGTAATTCCCACCGGAGCAGATTGCGCGGCAGCGCCCTTTACTGCTTTGACCCAGCCCACATTCAAGCCGCCCAAGGTCACTCTGCCATCCCTTCCCGACGATCAATACGCGCTTTACTACTACGCGCAAGATTGCGCCGGTACGCAGGAACTCTTGTTCACGGATCCTGGTGGAACCTGGGCCACAAACTTTTACACCTTCCCGATCAAAATCGACACCGTCCCTCCAACGGTCTCGGTTGGCGTAACCGGTGGAGGGCCATCGTTTAAGGTTGGCGTCACCGTGTACGCCACCTACGAATGCACCGATCCCACTTCAATCTCGGGCGTGAGTGGTCTCAATACCGGATCGGGACTGACGCACTGCGGCACGCATGCCTATGCGCCTGAAACCACCTATGACTCTGGCCCGTTGTCCTCGAAGCTCAACACCAGTTCGGTGGGCAACAACAAGACACTCACGATCACCGCGGTGGACGGCGCAGGCAACACTACGTCCAAGACTTACACCTATAACGTGACCCACTGACGCTTTAACGGGGTGCGGCCGGGGCCGGGGGATCTCCGGTCAAACGGTACCGCTGTAGCCTGGGTGGTCAGCGCACGATTCGCCGAGTCGGCGCTGACCACTCCATATCTCATTCGAAGGCTCTCAAGCTTTCGCGGCTTCGGCGTTGAGCACTGGGGCCGAAAGCGAAGTGGTCGATTCGACTCCCGAGGCAAGCCGGGTGAGTGTAAGAACCGTGATGTCGTCTTCCTGGCCGAATTCGATGGCAGCCTGCACGGCTTGTTGAGCTGTTGGACGCCTCGCGAAGAGCGCTTTCATTCTGTCAAATCCGAATAGTTCGCCCTTGGCGTTCGTGGCTTCGAGCACCCCATCTGTGTAAACGCTTAGCTGATCTCCCGGCTGCAATTGCAGGGCGTTCTCCGTGTAATCCGAGTAGGCAATCAGCCCTAACGGAAGCGATGCATCGAGCGTATATTCCTGCCCGTTCAGGAAAGGCGGCAAGTGGCCCGCATTGGCAAATGTGACGGTTCCGTCGCGATCCAGGCGGAAGATCATGCCGGTGGCGAACCCGCCTCCCATACGCCCCGCGAGGCAGCGATTCAGGGCACCAAGTAACTCCGCCGGACTGGTTCTGTCGGATTCGGCGCGGAGCACACCCACGATCATTGAAACGCTCATCCCCGCCTTGAGGCCGTGGCCACTCACGTCTCCCAACGCCACCATCGTCGAGCCATCAGAGTTGGGAATGATTTGAAAGAAGTCGCCGCCGACCTCCGAGTACGGTTGATACGCGCTGGTCACGGCATAACCCTCGATGGCCGGCAGCGCTTCAGGCACCAGCACCTGCTGCACTTCGCGCCCGCTCTGCAACTCGCGCTCCATCACGTTTTGGCGAGCCTGTTGCTCCAACGAGTAGCGATATACGGCGTAGAGAATGGCGATAAAAAGAGCGAGCGAAACAACCTTCTCGGGATAAAAATAGACCTGCTGAATTCGAAACATCGGATTGTTAATGAAGTCGAAAAACGTCCAATGGGTAAAGCGTTGACCCAATGCGCTGCCAGCCCTGAGAGAGTCGATTGTCTGAAACAGAAGCGCACCGCAGGCCACCGTCCATCGCGCCGCATCCTGCTTTCTCCGCAACGCCAGGCCAATAATGACGAACGGATAAGCCTGTACAAGAACGATGAATGTATCCAGAATTCCGTTGCCCCACTGCATCCAGAGCGTCGCCGAGGCCCAGAAAAACGCCAGCAGCCCATCTCCAATCCCCGCCGCCATAGCCACGTATGCGAGCACCCTCGTCCAGCGGACAATCGCCCGGCTCTCGTGAAGGCGCAAAAGCCAAACCAGCAGGAACCACATGGAGATTTGGTAGAGGACGTAAATCGGCTGGTTGAGCATGCGCGCGACATTCCACGGAAAGGGAATGCGGAAGAGCCGGTTGATAATGTCGACAGCGACCGGAGCGGCAGTGTAGATGGCGACCCAGACAAAGAGATGTTCCTTGCGATTGCGGTACCACAGAACGAGGCACAAGAAGGCGATGAATACACGGAGCAGCACCAGGCCGTAGTCAAATAAATCTCCGCTAATGATCTCCCACTCGCGCGCACCTACTCGCAGGGCGATCGTTTGCGGATCACCGACCTGGGGAAGATAAATGCCGCCGTTGGTTGATGGGTCGTAGAAGTCGAGCGGAGCCTTCCACACGCGAATTGCAAGCACGCCGGACGTTGCGCCGATGAGCGGATAGGCCTGCGGGAAAGTGCTGTAATACCAGGACGCGTGAGGCGGCAATCTCCCGTATCGTCCAATCAACTCTCCGTTCCAATACACCTCATACGCATCTTGAGCTTCCTGAATGAAAAGGTTGTACCGGCCGGTTTCTCCAGGGGCAGGAAGGATGTCCAAGTGGCGGCGATACCAGGCAAATCCTGTGTAGGAGGGATAGCCCTGGTCACCCCAAGTGTCGTCGGTTTGAATCGCGGCCCACCGGGAGTCGTCAAACGCGGGCTGAGCCCAGCGAAGATCGTCGCCCAGGTGAAACTGCCAATCGCCATTAATAGGCATGATGCCCCTGCCGATGCCTTGAAGGACAAGGACAGGCGCCTGAGCGGGCGGGCGAGATTGCGCCGGCATTTGAACAGGCTGCTGGCCGGCGGCGAAAGCCGCAAACAGCAGGAGCGATGTTTTGGCTGTCAAGCGGGGGTTCACGTGGCGAGAATAACATCGCCACGGACGATCATCCTAGATTCAAGCTGTTCCTCCCACCATGAGCGGCTCCGTGCGGTGCAGCATCGGGAGGTTCTTCAGCTTCAGCCATTGTTTCTCGTACAAATGCCAGCTTGCGAATGCGACGGCAATCGACGCAGCAAAGCCGATGGCGTTGATGGCCAGAATCGCGAGAAACTCATTGTGCGTCAACCTCAGCAGGCGGTTGCTGTTCAGTCCGGCTTTTGCAAGAAATGTGATGATCGGCACGTGGCAAACGTAGAGGCAATAGCTGTACTTGCCGAAGAAACGCAGGAATGACGATCCCAGGAGCCGGCTTGCCGGATGCTCCCTGCGCAGCTGAATCGCCAGGGCAAGGCAGCTTGAGAAGAGGATTCCTGCGAGGGTGAGCTCGATCGTGCCCATCGCGAAGTCGGGTGAGGCGCCGGGGCCGTCAGTACAGTTGGGGCTGAAGACACGCAGCAGAACGATTGCGCAGAACGCGGGCAGCGCGAGGCGTCGTGCCCAATTCGAGAGGATTTTCCAGTCGCCGGGATCGCGGGCGGCCAGAGCCACGATCGCTCCGGCGGCAAGGGGGTCCGCACGGCAGATGGTCCACGTATATGCGGCGATCGGAAGGTGAATCCAATACATGACCGCTCTCATGAAGAGACCCAGCGCCATCAGGCCAAAGCAAACCTGAATGAGGCGGCGCCGCGCCAGCTTAAGCACCAGGAACGGCCACACCAGGTAGAACTGTTCTTCAATGGCGAGGGACCAGAAATGTTGCAGGGGGTGCGGGATGATCTGGAAGCCCTTGAGTCCCTCATACCAATTCAGAAGGTAGGTCCATGCGAACAACTTGCCAGCCGTGCCGGTTTCGACATCAAAGGCCCTTTGATGATGCAGATGCGTCAGGAGCATCGGAACGACGAGGAAGAATACCGTCAGGGCAGCATAGTAAAGCGGAAAAATGCGAACGGTTCTCCGACCGTAAAAGATGCGAAAGTAGTCGGGATTCCTGCGCAAGTCGAGCAGGATGCCAGTGATGAGGAACCCGGAGAGAACGAAAAACAGATCCACGCCGATCCATCCCATGCCGGCAATGCTCGAATAGGCACGCTCCAGGGGATAAGACAGGCGCGCAGTTCCGACCGCCCAGAAATGGAACATCATGACGAGAAGGATGGCAATACCCCGTATTCCGTCGAGAACAGGAACACGTTCACCAGTGGGAATATACCCTCCCGGCGTGGCGAGGGAGGAATCCTTCCGCAACTCAGACGAGATCGTGACCGAACCTGGCATTTGACCTCAAATAGACGGCAATCTCCCTGGCTGGATTGCACATCTCAGATCGATCTTCCGAACCTGGGCGCCGCGGTTCACTTCACAACCACCGGCCGCCGATCGAGGAATGGAGCGGGCGAAGGGAGTCGAACCCTTACCTGAGACCTGGAGGGCCTCGATTCTGCCATTGAACTACACCCGCATCTTGTTTTTAACGTTGACCGAATACTTTAAGCAATGACACGTTTGGATCATTTTCCTGATGCTTTGGTGACGCCGATATTCTCTTTTGTGCAAGCAGAGGTCCACTTCCCATGACGTGCGGTGTTTCTTTACATTCCGGGCCGCGACGGGCGCTCTACCATTTGGCCGGAATGACTTCGTTAAGGCCTGCCTCATCCAGGGGCTGTAATGGTTTGAACGTAGTTGTCACCTGATATGGCCCCGGTTTTCCAGCCTGAATCGCCAATCCCAGTTCAGTGAGATGTAAACAGAAATCGGTGGCAAGCCGGGGTGGACGTTTGTCTTTGATGGCCCGAGCGAGATCCGCGATTCCCCGCGCATAATCCATGTGGTACCGTGCATAGCGCTTCCTGAGGCTCGATTTTCTGACCGGCGGATACACTCTCGGATGGCGGCCAATCAGGTTCTTAAGAATCGGATACTCCTGAGTGATCGAATATCTCTCGGCTCTGTATCTCAGCGGGGAGAATCTATCGATATATACCGGGATGGAATAATTCCAAGGGTCGTTGACCGTGATAACTCCAGTATCTCCCACGATCTTCAACACGTGGTTAAAAGGGGAGACCAGGCTGCATGTAAGCCGGGCCACCACGCCCGATTCAAAGGTGATACACGCAACAGAAAAATCGGGAGTCGTCAAATGCAGGGTTTCCTGCGGGGAAACCGGCCTCTCGGGCCATACGCAGGCCGCAAAAGGCGTGATGGTTTTGGCGGGGCCAAAGAAAGCCGTAAACAAACTAAGGTAATAGGCTGAATGTTCCACCGTAACGCCGATCTTGAACTCTTCGCGGTAGTCGTAGGGAGCACCCGATTCGGACGTCCATGTTTGTGGCTCCGCAAGATGGAATGGGCCGTCATCGAGCTCCGCAAGCACCAGGTGAACCGAGCCAATCTCATTTTTGCGCAAGGCCCGCCAAATCGTTTGTGCGGTTTCTCCCAGCAGATTGCAGGGAGCCATGGATAGATAGAGGCCCTTGGCCTGCGCCAGATCGACCAATTCCCTGGCCTCGGAGAACTTCGTCGCCATGGGCTTTTCGGTATACACATGTTTGCCCGCCTCTAAACATGCCTTGATGACCTCGTAATGACTGCTCGAGCTGGCCAGGTTGACGATGATCTCGATGCCGGGATCGGCCAGCATCGCGTCCAAGGTGGGAAAGTTTGTGACTGAGTGGCGCGCGCAAAACTGGTTCGCCCGTTCTGCATCGCGGTCAGTCGCCCCTGCCAGTTCCAGAAAAGGGTACGGCTTCGTGCAGAGAAGATAGTGGTCAGCGGTAAATCCGCAACCTACAATTCCGAAACGCATCGCTTCCTCCGTGAACTCCACTTCGAAACCCAACGAACCGCACTCGGGGTTCCATTGTTGTCACCGGTTCGTAAACACTCGTCAAGAAGAGGCCGGAAATCGCGGCGTGTGCGGCCTGCATCATGCCCGTTCGGCTGGCGTGTTTGTGCTTAATGTAACGCAAGCCATGAAGTTGAGCAAGATTTGAAAGAACGGGTTGCGGGCGAAATGTATTTTGCCGCTTGAGCGCGCGCTTGAATTCTCGAAGGGCATCCGCGCAAATCCGGCTGGATTCGCAGAGGGCTAATTCTGCCCTAATGACAAGACCTCTACGGGTTTTCTTCCACTGACGAAGGCGCCGAGCCGCCGAACCACCGCCAGAAGAATCATCCGCCAACTGGAGACCAACAGAACGAATCCTTCAAGCAAGAGCCCGTTCCGCATGGCTTCGATTCCCCAATAGAAGATGAGCCCTCCAAACCACGCAGACCTCGCGATCCGGGCTTCCTGCCCGCCGGGATAGATGCCCGCCTTTGATTTCGTCAGTAATGTATCAATCCCTTTGATAAACGGCGTAACCTTGCGAACTGCATTGGTCGAATGCATCCTATACCACACCGTGTCGGGCGAAATGACGAGGACCGTTCTTCCCGCAACGCCCAGCTTATTCAATAAGTCCTGGATGTCCTGGCAAAAGATATCTTCAGACCATCCGCCTGCGGCCAGGAATGCGGCGCCATCGACGATGAGAGAGCTGGTGTTATAAACCCAGTGCCGATCTTTCGCGAGGAAGTTATCGTACTCGGCGTACTCGACCGAGCGCGGAGGTTCGGTTGATGGTTCAACGGGAACAGGGCCATAGCACTTAGCGGATTGCCCGAGAAGAATGACGGGGCTGCGGGAAGTTACAAGGTGGCCATAGACTTCAAGAGCCCAGGGCATGAAGACATCGTCGCCATCGAGAAACGCCAGGTACTTGCCGCTTGCCAGGGATGCGCCGTGATTACGCGAGCCGCCGACCCCGCGATTTACCGGGAGTGCCGCCAGTTTGATCGAGTCGCCAAAAGTTCTCAGGACATCAACTGTGCCGTCGCTGGAGCCATCGTCGACCACGATGACTTCTTTGCTCGGGTGCTTCTGCGACAGGGCCGATTCAACGGATTCCCTTACGAAGTCTTTTTGGTTGTAGCAGGCAATGACAACGCTGAACAGTACTTCCGACAATCCACTACCTCCCTAAGGGAATCGACGCCTTAGGCTCGGGCTTGAAAAGCCTCAACTGAGTGCTGCACTTGCAGTTTACAGACATGCTAAGGCAGGTAAAGCGATCCAGCAACCCGGGGTACGATCCGACTCTGGTGCGAAAGGAACTTGGGGTCTGACCGAAAGCGGGAAAAGAAATCGTAGCGGCCGGACAAACTGCGAGCGACCTGGGCCAGCCGGTCAGGCGTTCTTACATCTCTTCGACCATCTTGAAACAGAGGGCAAATCGAGGAAAGTACCTTGCCGATCCGGACCTGCTCTGCGCGGCGGCTCCGTGTGAATCAACTCTTCATCTCTAGGTTATCGCAAAAGACCGTGGATTGCGGTGTCCTTTGTTGGATCATTCGAGGCCCGGTCGCGAAGGATCGAGCTGCGATCAGGCAGGGGAATCCTCCTTATGGGTATCGAAAACGAGGCCGGAGGCGTAGATGGACGCGCGACGAGCCATCAGGCCCCTTCGGCGCCGCGAATTCTTCGTGGGGATCAGTGCGACGGGGGAACGTATTCGGAAGGCAGGGCCGAGCCCTCGCCGAAAAAGAACTGTTCCATTTGCTCGACGAGAAACTGCTGCGCCTGCGGGGTCCAGGGCTGGAGGCGGTACTCGTTCAGCAGCATCTTCTGGTGGTTGAGCCACTCGTCCCAGGCCGCTTTGGAGACGTTCTTATAAATCTTCTGGCCAAACTCGGAGTCGAAGGGCGGCTCGTCGAGGCCTTCCATCTCCTTCTTGTAACGAACGCAGAATACGGTGTGCGCCATAAAAATTGCTCCCAAGTGTCATTGTAACTGGACGGCGGGAGGGTCCCGGCTTGCGGCGATTGGCTCCTGTTGCGCGCGACACCTGATCGGGTTTCCCGCGGTGCATCGCCGCCTGAGCAAATCTGACCAGACCGACGCTCTCGACTCGGACCACAATCATCCTGGCGCTTGATCTGCCTCCCGGAAGCAGTCAACCTCAGAACGAGCAGCCTTGTCTAAAAGGAGTTCCTATGTCCGATGTGAATGTGCCTGGCGTCAATGCGTCCGGCCTCTCTGACAATGCCGCCGGCGGCCTTTCCTACGTCACGATCATCCCGGCAATTGTGTTCCTGATTGTTGAGCCCTTCAAGAAAAGCTCGTATGTTCGCTTCCACGCCTGGCAGTCGATCTTCTTTTATGTTGCCTGGGCCTTAGTGCACATTCTGGTCGAGGTGGTACAGAACCTGGTTCCAACTGTCGTTTTCCTCACCTTGACGCTGTGGCAATTCGTGGATCTCGCCTTCTTTGTCGTGTTGGTGATCGTGTTCGTAAGTGCTTTCAACGGCAAGCGCTTTATGCTACCAATCATTGGCGGACTGGCCGAGAAGCAGGCTAACCGGTAACTGCCCCCCGCAGCACCGAATGCAGAAACAGCCTCCGCACGGAGGCTGTTTCTGCATATGCCGCCTGCCCGTCCCGCCCAGGCCCTTCCCGCATGGGGATCAGACTCCGCGTGATCGCGCGTAAATTCTCTTGACAAGTGGGCAGGCGGCAGGTTGTTCTATCTCCATTCCGATTCACGGTTCATGGCCCGAAAACTGTCTTTCCCCCAATGATGGGCCATGCGCAGCGGTGATGCAGCCGTCCCCCAAGAGATTCCGTGTCATGGTCGAAAGGAGTTGCAATGGCCGATCCGAATCCACCAGTAGTCAGTTCAGGATTGTCAGACAATGCCGCCGGGGCGCTTGCCTATGTCACGATCATTCCGGCGATCATCTTTCTGCTTGTGGAGCCGTACAACAAGAAGCAGTTTGTCCGCTTCCATGCCTGGCAGTGCATCTTCTTGTTCATTGCCTGCATAGTGGTCGAAATCATTCTTGGAATGATCCCGATCGTGGGCTGGATCATCCTTCCGTTCTTTGGCCTCGGGGTTCTGGTGCTGGTCATATTCCTCATCATCAAGGCCTCTCAAGGACAGAAGCTGGTACTCCCTGTGATCGGTCCTTTTGCCGAGAAGCAGGCCGGCGCGTGAGCAGGTACCGGGCGGGGATCAGCGGGCCGCTGCGGCCTTAGTGCCTTCGCCGGTTTCTTGACTTTCCAACTCGCCGCTTGCTCCCGCCCGGGGGCGGCGGCGATGTGTTTTTGTGCTTGCCTTTCTTCGTCTTTGAAGAGGCCGGAGCGGTTCTCTTGGCGGTGAGCGGCAATTCCTCCTCCACAAGTGCAAACTGGAGTTTTCGTTCCTGCGCAAGGATGCGGTCGAGGATCACCTGCACACGATCGCCCGCGCGGAAGCGGCGGCCCGAGCGCTCGCCAACAATCTCGTGCGTGTTCTCGCGCCAGGTGTAGCGGTCGGCGCGGAGGGTGTCGATGGGGACGAGGCCCTCAACGAAGAGATCGGTGAGTTCGACGAAGAGACCGTATTTGGCGGGGTTGAGGATGAGGGCGGCGAACTCGTCGCCGACGCGGTCCTGCATGAAGCGGACCTTCTTCCACTCGACCAGCTCGCGCTCGGCTTCGGCGGCATGGCGCTCGGCCAGGCTCGATTCTTCGGCGATCTCGGCGAGTTCGGGTTCCGGGATGGGGTGGGGGACATTCGAGCTTTGAGGTTTCCCAGGTCCCAGAATCGGGACCTGGGGCACCCGATTTCGTGGGGCGGTTGCTTCATTCGGGTGGGACCAGGGGGAGTCGAGGCGCGTTAGCTCAAGGGTTCGGCGACCGGGGACGCCGGCGCGAAGCAGGCTCTTCGTAATGCGGTGCACGATGAGGTCGGGATAGCGCCGGATGGGCGAAGTGAAATGCGTGTAGGTGGGCGCGGCGAGGGCGAAGTGGCCCTCATTGACCTCGGAGTAGCGCGCCTGGCTGAGCGAGCGCAGCATGAGATAGCTGAGAATGCGCTCTTCAGGCTTGCCCTCGATGCGCGCGGCTAGCTTCTGGTACATGCGCGGCGTGACGGCAATGTCTTCGGGGACTTCGTGCTCCCGTGGATTGCGGCCGCGGCCGTGCGATTCGCGGCGTTCGGCGCGCGTCTGTACGCGCTTTACCGGAAGCGGCCCGAGACCAAGAGAGTATCCGAATCCGGCGGCGAGCTCTTCGAATTGCACGACGCGACGCGGTTCGGGCTTCTCGTGGATGCGGTAGAGCGAAGGGACGCCGAGGTCTTCAAGCCAGACGGCGACGCACTCGTTGGCGGCGAGCATGAATTCCTCGATGAGGCGGTTGGCCCAGGTGCGCTCGGCGCGCGTCACGCCGCGCATCTGGCCGTGCTCGTCGAACTCGATCACCGGCTCGGGGAGATCGAAGTCGATGGAGCCGCGTTCCTCGCGGCGCTGGTTCATAAGGACGGCGAGCCTCTTCATGCGCTCGAAGCGCTCACTCGCCTCTGCGTTTTGGACGAGTATGTCGGCGCGGTCAAGGATCGCGGTGACCTCCGCATACGTCATGCGCGCGGCGGAGCGAATGACGCCTTCGACAATCTCGAAGCTTTCGATGTTGCCAGCGGGATCGAGCTGCATGATGCAGCTCAGCACGAGGCGATCCTCGTTGGGGCGCAGGCTGCAGATGTCGGTCGAAAGCTCCTGCGGCAGCATGGGGATGGCGCGGTCGGGGAAGTATACGCTGGTGCCGCGGAAGCGGGCTTCGAGATCGAGCGCGGAGTTGGGCAGAACGTATTGCGATACGTCGGCAATGTGGACCTGGAGTTCGTATCCGGCGCCGTGGTCGCGCTCCGTGACGAGAACCGCGTCGTCGAAGTCGCGCGCGGTCTCGCCGTCAATGGTGACGGTGGGCAGCGATCGGAAGTCGCGGCGGCGGGCGGCTTCAGCGCGATCGAGGTGAGCAACGGCACGCGCCTCGGCGAGCACGGCGTCGGGAAAAATGCGCGGGAGATGGTGCTTGCGGATCATCATCTCCACGTCGACGCCGAAGTCGTCGGGTGAACCGAGGACCTCGATGACGCGGCCGATAGGCGGGCGCGTGGGCGTGGGCCAACGCGTGATCTCGACGTCGACGACCATGCCTTCCAGGTTCTCCGGGCGCTCCGCGCTTTCGTGTTTTGGAGTAGCTTTTGCCTCGCGGCCGAGGACGCGATGCGGTGTCGACGGCGTGGCGACCTGAGGAATCTCTGCGCCAGGAGGAATCAGAATCGGCTGCGTCATGCGGTCGTCAAAGGGAACGACAATGCCGTTGCGTTCGCGATCAGAATGCGGATAGCGAAAGGTCCCAACAACGGTGGGGTTTCGGCGCTCAATGACACGAATGATGCGGCCCTGCATGCGGCCATCCGCCTTGGGAGGGTCGAACTCGACCAGCACCTGGTCGCCTTGCATGGCGGAGTTGATTTCATTGGGCGGAATGAAGACATCCTGGGTGACGCCTGTTTGAGGTTTTGCTTCCGGGCCGCCAGATCGGCGGTTGGGGCGCACGAAGCCGTAGCCGTCGCGGTGCAGATCGAGGCGCCCGGCGACAAGGTTCTGGCGCGATGACTGGGCCGGTCGAGAGGCCGCACGGGGAAGGCTCCAGTGCTCGCGATCCAACTGGACCAGGCGGCCGCGCGCGGTGAGCCGGACCAGTTGCTCGAGGAGGAGGCGGCGTTCCCGCCCCCCGCCCAGCGAGAGCTCGCGGACCAACTGCTTGTACCCGGCCTTCTGGCTTGGCGAGGCCGCGATCCGGTCGATCAACTCGTGATCGGTCATACGCTAAGACTACGGCAAGTTAAGAGGTTGGCACTCATAAGACAGTTGTGACTCCACAGTTACCCCAGACATGCCGTAGAATGGGGCTGCGCGTCATTCTGGCAGAGCCTGAAGCTTGATTCGTCCGCTTCCGGGCCGTTCAGGAGATTGCCGCAGTGAGCGATGCGGCAGCGCCATTCTGATTTTCAGGGTTCGAGCCGTTGGCCTTGCCTTGGCACCCTCAGTCCTCAGTGGACAGAAAAGGAAAACCACCGTGACCGCAATGTGGAAACCAAGTCAGACCGGATCGACGACTCCGAATCCTATGCCGGAACCGCCCCGCGCGGCCCCTCCGGCAGCAGTGCCTGAGGCCCCCACCCGCATGCAGGCGAACTCCGCAGAGCAGGCGACCATTGGCAAGGGCTTGTTTATTAAGGGCGAGATTACAGGCTCGGAGTCTCTATATATCGACGGCAAGGTGGAGGGCGCGATCAACCTCCCCGGCAACCGCGTCACCGTGGGCCGTAACGGCCAGGTGGGAGCAAACATCACGGCGCGCGAGGTTGTGGTGCTGGGCAAGGTGCGCGGCAACATCTCGGCCACTGACCGCGTGGACATTCGCGCGGAAGGATCGCTGCACGGCGACGTGGCGGCGGCGCGCATCAGCATTGAAGACGGCGCGTTCTTCAAGGGCGGGATCGACATCCGCAAGCCCGACTCGAAGGCGGCGCAGGCCACCGGAACGACGGGCCCGGTTGCGGTTCCTGCCGCGACCCCGTCGATCCACGAGGCGCATAACTCGGTTTAGGCGCAGCGGCAAACATCGCGGCCGGGTTGTAGCGGCGACCTCGAGAATCTTCGCATCAAGACAAGCGCTTCCGCGTCATGGGGAGTGCTTGTGTTTTTGCGGCGGATTGAGTTTGGGGCGCCGGGATGCGCCGCACAATGCAGAAAGTAGCGGGCGGAATGTGGCGGGCTCAGCCCAGCCGCAGCCGGCGGAGCGCGACCCGGGGCAGCGCCGAGCCGGATTTGTCGAGGACCCAACCTGCAGCCACCGTCCAGAGAGCGAGCCCGGCGATGAGGATCGCCGCATCGGCATAGTAGCGAGCGTGATGAAGCTGGGCCATGCGCGGCATGTGATCGAAGACGGCGCGCAGACCCCACGCAGTGACCCACGCGGCTGCGCCGCCCGCGCACGATCCAAGGAGGCAACGGCCCATCTCCTCGTAGTCGAGGCCGGCGATGGAGACCATGCGGCGCCTGTGAAGGAGAACTGCGATGGAGGCTGTTTGCAGCGCGATGCCGCAGTCGGAGGCAACCGCCAGGCCCAGGGCCCCACACCAGTGGTAAAGAAAGCCATAGATGGGCAGCGAGACGACTGTGACGATGGTGCTGGCAACCATGGGCACGAAGGTGTTTCCGGCGGCATAGAATGCGCGCGAGTAAATGGCCTGCGCCGACCACAGGCAGACGGAGACCGAGAAGACGGCGAAATAAGCCGAGCAAAGCCGCGAATCGGCGGCCGAGAAGCGCCCGCCGGTGAAGACAAGATCGATAGCCGGCCAGCCGAGCGCCACCATGAGCGAGGCGACGAGAAGGCCGAGCGAGGCAACGCGGGAAACGGAGTCGGCTACGCCGGTCGCGAACTCGTAGCGGCGATCGCGCGTCCACAGGCTGGCGAAGAACGGCATGGAGGCTGCGCCCGCGGCCTGCGCCAGCATGGCCATGGGCGCGGTAAAGAGTTGTTTGGCGTAACTCATCAAGGAGACGGCGCCGCCGATGCTTGAGGCGAAGTGCGCGATGATCCAGTTATCTGCAGTGACCAGCGAGACCCCGGCCATAAGCGGCAGCGACAGGCGCACCCATTCGCGCAGGCCCTCGTCGTGCCAGTCGAGAACCATGCGGTAGCGCGCGCCGGCGCGGTGGGCGAAGAACCAGTTGAGCAGAAAGGGCCCGCATACGGCGCCGCCCACGGTGCCGATGGCCAGCGAAGAGACGCCGATCTGCCTGACGAGCAGCACGCCGCCGACAATGGTGCCGAGGCCGTAGATAAGCGGCGCCACGGCCTGCACGTTGAACTGCTTGCGGACCAGCAGAACGGCGCCGAAGACTCCGCCGGCAAAGAAGCACAACTGCGCGGGCAACAGAATGCGCGTGAGCATGACGCAGAGAGCGGCCTTGTGCGGGTCAAAGCCATTGAACCACCAACGCACATACCAGGGTGCAAAGATCTCGGCCACAACGATGGCCGCTCCGAGCACCAGGTACATCGTTGTCAGGATCACGGAGAGCGAACGCTCGCCTTCGGCATCGCGGCCGTCCTCGTGGTAGCGGGTAAGGATGGTGACGAAGGTGATGGAGGCCGCGCCGCCCACGAGGAAGTAGGAGATCATGTCGGGCAGGACGAAGGCGGC
Organism: Occallatibacter sp.; assembly: GCA_050010795.1. Lineage (GTDB taxonomy): Bacteria > Acidobacteriota > Terriglobia > Terriglobales > Acidobacteriaceae > Telmatobacter. The sequence continues at coordinate 196,051 of JBEKKI010000005.1, read as the reverse complement.
GTTGAGCGCATCGGCCTCCACGCCGCGGCCGAAGAGCCACACGATGTATTTGACGCGCACCAGCCCGATGATGCGCGAAAGAAACGTTGACACCATGAGCACGACGGTGGCGGAAAAGATGCTGTGCGCGTGCGAGGGACGCAGAACGCCACGCGCGCGCGACCACCAGGAGCGCGGCGGCTGAGTTTCCGCGCCGGCGTCAAAGTCGAGCTGCTGCGGGTCGCGATCTGTGGGCTGGGTGGTCACTGCTGTCGATTTTACCGGGGTGTTGGTGCAGCGGGGCACGGATTGTGAGTGGGTACGGTTATTCTGTCTCCATGTGGTACCGCATACGCCGGAACATCGCATGCGCCCTGCTTTGCGCGCTTTCAGGAACGGTGGCTTTGGGCCAGGCGATTCACGGGCGCGGTGGAATCACGTTGCCGCCTCCGCCCGAGGCGGCGGCCGTTCCGGTCACAGACGACTACTTCGGGACGAAGATTCAAGACGATTACCGCTGGCTCGAGAATGCCAGCAGCGCCGACACGAAGGCCTTCATCGATGCTGAGAATGTCTACACACAGCGCTACATGGAGCAGGCGCGCATTCGCCCGCAGATCAGCGACGATCTTGACGCTCTGGAGCACGTGACCACGTGGACGGTGCCCATCCAGCGCGGGAACGATCTGTTCTTCGAGAAGATGCTGGCGGGCGAGGACCAGCCGTCGATCTACGTGCGCCACGGCTGGACGGAAAAAGACAAACGGCTCATCGATCCGGCGCAATTCAGCCGCGACCCGAACACTTCGGTCAACCTGGCGGACGTGTCGCGCGACGGAACGCTTGTGGCGTACCTGGTGCGCGCGGGCGGCGCGGATGAAACCACGGTGCGCATCTTCAATGTGAAGACTGGCAAGACGCTCGACGATGAGCTGCCCAGCGGCATTTACCTGAGCGTGGCCTTCACGCCGGACGGGAAAGGGCTCTTTTACTCGCGCATGGATGCGAAGGGATCGCTGATCTACGCGCACCAGTTGGGAGCAAGGGTCTCCGGGGACAAGCTGGTCTTCGGGCGCGAGTTTCGCGGCGAGGCGCTTGGCCCAAGCGACCTGATCTCCGCGGCGGTGACGGACGATTACCGCTATCTTGAAATCCAGGTGGACCGCGGCGTGCCGCCCAGGCGCGTAGACATCGTTTACCGCGACCTGACCAAGCCCGGCTCATACTTCGACGTCCTCATCTGGGGCGTCGACTCGCGCTTTTCCGCCGACTACGTGAAGGGCGCGTGGTATGTAAGCACCGACTACAAATCGCCCAATTGGAGAATCCTGAAGGCCGACCCGGGCATCATGCCCGATGCGTGGACGACGATCGTGCCCGAAGGCGCCGACGCCATGGACGGCTTCAACATCGTGGGCGACAAGATCTACGTCAACCGTCTGCACGACGTGAAGACCGAAACGGACGTCTACGCGCTGGACGGCAAGCCCGCGGGAACGATCGCCTACGACGGCATCGGTTCGGCAACTATTCTCTCGGGACGTTCGACGGAGCGCTACGGCTACTTCAGCTTCGAGTCGTTCATCGTGCCGCCCACGATTTACCGCGTCGATACGCTGACCGGCAAGCAGGAGGTGTTCGCGCAGACCAAAGTTCCGTTCGACTCGAGCCAATACGAATTGAAGCAGGTTTTCTTTCCCTCGAAGGACGGCGCCAAGGTTCCTATGTTCATCGCCGGCAAGAAGGGCCTGAAGCAGGATGGAACCGAGCGCCTGCTGATGACCGGCTACGGGGGATTCAACCTGAGCGAGTTGCCCCAGTGGAAGCCGGAGTATGCATGGTGGCTCGAACAAGGCGGCTGGTTTGCGCTGCCCAACCTGCGCGGCGGCGGCGAGTACGGCGAGAAATGGCACGAGCAGGCGATGTTTTCTGGTAAGCAGAACGTGTTTGACGACTTTTTTGCCGCGGCGCAATATCTGGTCGCCAACAAATACACGTCGCCCGAGCATTTCGCCATCCTGGGCCGCTCGAACGGCGGACTGCTGATGGGTGCGGCAAGCACGCAGAGGCCGGCGCTTTTCTCGGCGGTGGAATGCGGCTATCCGCTGCTGGACATGCTGCGTTACCAGAAGTTCGAGCAGGGCGCACACTGGACCACGGAGTACGGATCGGCGGAGAACGAGGAGCAGTTCAAATACCTGCTCAAATACTCTCCTTACCAGAACGTGAAGAAAGGCACGGCCTACCCGTCGGTGCTGTTTTTTACCGGGGCCAGCGACACCCGAGTGGATCCGATGCATGCGCGCAAGATGACGGCGCTAATGCAAGCGGACTCATCGAGTGGACGGCCGATTCTGCTGCACTATAGCGTTACCGGCGGCCACTCGGCCGGCGTTGGCATCGAGCAGAAGATCCAGGACGAGACCGAAGGGCTCACCTTTCTGTGGACGGAAACAGGACAGCCAGCCTCGCATAAGTAACAACTTCGGTCAGCGGAGAAGCCGGGCGGACACAGGCTGGAATTGTCCGTGCGTAACCTCATGTCGCGGGACCCCTTTTCCGATAAGGAAAGTACGGAACCCGAAAGTTTGCCCGGAAGCGCGCCCGCAGTGGCTTCGCTCGCGGAAACCAGCCGCGATCGATTCATTGCGGACTGACGCCATCGGCATCGGCAAAATCGAGGTATCCAAACACATGAATGCCGCGGGGCGCGAAACGAGCAGCCGGCGGCAAAGCGGGAACCCGGAGCAAGAATGCCGCAGGCAGAACTGCAGACAGCCGAGATCAACTGGCAGGACGAAGATGCCCGCCTGGCCGCCCTAGCATCGACGGGCATTCTGGACTCGGAGCCCGAACCGAGCTTCGACGCCATCACCCGCCTGACAGCCGAATACTTCAAGGCAGACACCGTGCTGCTGGGCTTTGCCGATGAGAGCCGCGTGTGGATCAAGTCCTATTGGGGTGAGCCGGTACGCGAGCTTCCGCGCGACCGGAGCGTATTCGAGATGGTGCTGGCGGAGGATGGGCCGGTAGTGGTGCCCGACGTTTCCAGGCATCCCAATTTTGAAGGGAACCGGATGACGATTCGCCGCCTCGAGGTGACGTCGTTCGCCAGCGCGCCGATCCGCTCGAGCGACGGCATGATCCTGGGTGTGCTGACGGTTTTTGGGTGCCAGCCCAGACGAGGCATGGCAGCAGAGGAGTTGCGCATGCTTGAGAGCCTGGCTGACATTGCCGCCAGCCAACTGGAGCTGCGCAAGATGCGGAAGACATTCCGCAGATATCGCGTGCGGCAAACGCGCACCCGGGAATCCGTGGCCGGGATCTGGCCGCGCAAGTCGGATTTGCGGCAGGCGCTGGATAAGCGGCAGTTTGTGATGTTCTACCAGCCGGAGATCGAGCTTGCTTCACGCAGGATCGTGGGACTGGAAGCGCTGATCCGCTGGAAGCATCCCGAGCGGGGACTGATTCCGCCCATGGACTTTATTCCCCTCGCCGAGGAGAGCGGGCTGATCCTGCCCATCGGCGACTGGGGACTTTCCGAGGCCTGCAGCCAAATTCAGAAATGGAACCACGAAGATCCCGATCTTGCAGCGCCGCGCGTGTGCGTGAACCTTTCCGCACGGCAGTTCGCGCGTGAAGGGCTGGCCGATCATGTGGAGGCGCTGCTTCGTTTGTCGGGAGTGTCGAGCCGGCTGCTGGGACTGGAGATGACGGAGTCGAGCCTGATCTCGGAGAACGGCACCACTCTGGAGGTTCTGGGAAGCCTGCGCCGGTTGGGGGTCTCGCTCCTGATGGACGATTTCGGCACCGGTTATAGCTCGCTGCATCACCTGCATTCCCTGCCCTTCGACGTACTCAAGATCGACCGCTCGTTTGTTACGCGCATGACGGCAGGCGACCAGGCTTTGCAGATCGTGCGCACCATTGTGGAACTGGCGCGCGTGCTGGGAATGGATGTGGTGGCGGAAGGAATTGAGACGATGGAGCAGTACACGCTGCTGCGCCAGTTGGGATGCCGCTTTGGACAGGGCTTCCTCTTTTCGCGTCCTGTGCCGGCGGACACCATCAGCCAGATGCTGCGCCTGCCCGGACGCGTTCTGCCTGAGCCGCCGAAGTTGACGGCGGGCGTGAACCAGGGTGATCGGGTCGCCCCGGTGTAGGCGGGCAGCGAAGGCAGAATGCGAGCCGTGTGCGCGCCGAATTGGGAATTGTGCGGAATGCTTCCTGAATTGGGCGAGTCGGGGCTTTGGATTGGAGCATTCTCAGGGCTGCGCACGTGAGGTGCGGTATGCTCCGTTCCATGCAGGAGCCGGCACAAACTCAACCGACCTCCACTCCCCAGAGCTTTGCCGGACTGCTGGCCACGCTGGCATCGCCTTCGCGCGAGGAGCCGGATCGCGACTCTGTGTTCGACTCGAGCGGCCTGGGCGAGGATGTGGCGACGTTGAGCTACGAGCGCGCCCTTCGCGCGCATGCCAGGTACAAGCCTGAGGAGCGTGATGAGTGGAAGGCGACGCCGGAGTTGAGCGGGACGCTGCAACCGGGACCTCTCGCCGCAGATCGCACCGGCGAAGGGCTTCCGCCGCAGCAAGCATCGCTCGACTGCGACCTGCGCACCATGAGCGTCACCATTCGCTTGAGCAAGCCGGAGTGCGCCCGGCTGCATCAGCGCGCCGCGGAAGCGGGTGTAACGGTGTCGGCCTATTTGCGCTCCTGCACGTTTGAGGCCGAGGCGTTGCGTGCGCAGGTAAAAGAAGCCTTGGCCGAGTTAAGGTTGGCCGCTGGACGAGGGACGGAGGGACCAAGGGACCAAGGGAACAAGGGGCTGAAGCAACCCGGAAACGAGGGAGTAAGGCTCGCCCGAGTTTTGGCTCACATGGGCAATCTTTGGATTGGCCTTGCTTCCGGCAAATCGTCCTGACGGATGCGCTCCGACCGGAAACAAATGAAGCCAACTTGCTTTTCTCGCTTCCTTGCTCCCTTGCTTTCTTGCTCCCTTGGTCCCTCGTTCCTTTGTTCCCTACTTCATTCCACTTCAAGCACCAGGCACTTGAGGTATTCGGTCTCTGGCAGATTGAGGATGACCGGATGGTCGGGGGCGGCGCCGCGGCGCTCGAGCAGGCGCACGCGCCGCCCGGCATCGGCGGCAGCCGCGGCGACGGCGCCTTCAAGATCGGCCCACGCGACGTGATGCGAGCAGGAGCAGGTGACAAGCAGGCCGCCGGGACGCAGCAGCATCTTCAACGCGCGCAGGTTCAGCTCCTTGTAGCCGCGCAGTGCGCCTTCCACGGCGCGTTTGGTCTTGGCGAAGGCGGGCGGATCGAGGACGATCGCGTCAAAGCTCTCGCGGGCCTGCGCCCAGTCGCGCAGAATCTCGAAGGCATCGGCCTCGATCCATTCGACCTCGGCAGCGATGCGCGATCGATTGGCGGCGAGATTCTGCTCCGCCACTTCAAGTGAAGCGCGCGACACGTCAATGCCCGTGACTCGGCGGCAGACCTCGGCAAGATGCAGCGCAAATCCGCCCTGGTAGCAGCAAACATCCAGCGCACGGCCAATTGCGCCAAGGCGCCGAGCCCACTCGCGTGCCGCCGCATAATTCGTGCGCTGATCGAGAAACGCGCCCGTCTTTTGTCCCGCATTGGCGTCATAGTGAAAGGCAAGACCGTTGAGATGGAATTTCGTTTCGGTAACCGGCTCTTTGGTTTCGGCAAGCCACAACGGATCAAGACTGGGTGCCGGCAGGCCCTCGAGTTCGCGAATGCGGGGGTCCGGGCGCTCGAAAATAGCTGCGGGTGTTAGCTCCTTGCGCAGCACCCGCACGCAAGCTTCCTTAACGCCGCTGGCTAGCAAGCCTTTGGTCAGGCGCTGCAGAACAACGAGCTTGCCGTATTTGTCGATGACGAGGCCCGGCAGCTCGTCTGCCTCGCTGAAGCAAAGGCGGCAGGCGTCGTTCTCGTCATCGAGCATCGGCTTGCGGCGGGCGACGGCCGCGCGCAGGCGCGACGCCAACAGCTTGAGCCATGCGGCGGGGTCGACGGATTCGCGCGAAACGAGACGCAGTGCGATCTGGGACAAAGGGCTGTAGAGCGCGGTTCCCAGAAGAACTCCGCGTTGGTCAGCCACCGAAATCAGCGAGGGTGCTTCTTCATCTGGCTCTGGAAAGGTGACCGCCACAACATCTGACGCGTAAACCCAGAGATGGCCCGAGCGCAGGCGGTCGGCGGCGCGTCGACTGACCACGGCGCCCGGCGGTGAGGCCTGCGCATCACGACGCGATGCGGGTGGTGGGGCGACTTCCGGTTTGCGACGCTTGGCCATTGGCTTAAGTTACTGATTCTGAGGGCCCTCACGCCGAGCAGAAGGCAGATTCCATCTTACCAAGCGCAGGGCTGATGCAATCTGGATTGGCTGGTTGCTATATCGAGTTTGCCGCATTTATGCTCGAGTTACGCTCGAATTGATCCGCGACACCCCCGTTCCTGAGCGGGGGCCCGAACCTGGGCGAGCGCCGGGAATTCATGCCCGGTGACCATAAGCGGCCTATAATAAAGCATGGCGACTGTCCGGCAAACCATACCGGCAGAGGACTCAAGTGTGCACGCGGCTTCCTCGCAGAGTGCGCAGGTTGCCACCCCCGGTGCCCAGCCCCACCCCCATGACAACGACTCGATAGGCAGCCGCTTCGAAGCGCTTCTGCGCCAAGTGCATGCCAACCGGCCCAATGAAGATATCTCGTTGATTCGAAAGGCTTGGGAGTTCTGCGTCGCGCACCACGAAGGTCAGACACGCCTGAGCGGCGAGCCTTATATTGTTCACCCGCTCGAGGTGGCCGAGGTCCTGGCGGAAATGAAGCTGGACTCCACGGCAATCGCGGCGGCGCTGCTGCACGATGCCGTGGAAGACACCCCGGCGACGAGTCAGGAAATTGCGGAGCGCTTTGGCGACCAGGTGGCGCACATTGTCGAGGGCGTAACCAAGATCGACAAGATCCAGTTTGCCAACCGCGAAGACCGGCAGGCCGAAAACGTGCGCAAGATGCTGCTGGCCATGGTGTCGGATGTGCGCGTGGTGCTGATCAAGTTGGCGGACCGGCTGCACAATATGCGCACTCTTGAGCCATTGAAGCCAGAGCGGCGAGAGGCGATTGCGCGCGAGACGCTGGACATCTACGCGCCGCTGGCGCATCGGCTCGGCATGGGCAAGGTGCGCGGCGAGCTCGAGGATCTGGCCTTTCGATACACCGATCCGATGAGCTACGAACGCGTGGCATCGGCGGTGGAGGCGCGGCGTGCGGACGGCGAGCAGTTTCTGCGCGGCGTGGAAGACACGCTGGTGGAGCAGTTGCGGGAAAACGGCATCCATGCGCGTGTGGAGTGGCGCATCAAGCGGCTCTACTCCATCTACCAGAAGATCGAGCGCACGAAGGTTTCCTTCGACCAGGTGTACGATCTGCTAGCCGTTCGCGTGATCACCGAGGACGTGGCCTCGTGCTACGCGGTCTTCGGGTTGATCCACACGCTGTGGCGGCCGGTGCCGGGGCGCATCAAGGATTTCATCGCCATGCCGCGCGCCAACCGCTACCAGTCTCTGCACACCACGGTGATGAGCGTGATCGGGCATCAGTTTGAAGTGCAGATTCGCACCGAGGAGATGCACCGCATCGCCGAGGAAGGCATTGCGGCTCATTGGAAGTACAAAGCGGGCGGCGGCGTGGTGACGGCCCGCGACGAGGAGCGGCTGAACTGGATCCGCCAGCTTGTCGAATGGCAGAAGGAGATGACGGATCCCAACGAGTTCCTCTCCAGCCTGAAGATGGACCTGTATCCCGACGAGGTGTACACCTTCACGCCGAAGGGGAAGGTGGTGGTGGTTCCCGCCGGTGCGACGCCGGTCGACTTCGCCTACACCATTCACACGGACGTTGGCCACTCGTGCGTGGGCGCCAAGATTAACGGACGCATGGCTCCGCTGCGCACCAAGCTGCGCACGGGCGACATCGTCGAGATCGTCACGCAGAAGGACCACAAGCCGAGCCGCGACTGGCTCACCTTCGTCAAAAGCCCGCGCGCGCGTAACAAGATCAAGCACTGGCTGAACGAGGATCAGCGGCAGCGCGCGGTGGAGATCGGACGCAAGCTGCTGGACCGCGAGGCGCGCAAGTTCAAGGTTCCGATGGCGCAGATCGACGATCGGGACCTGGGCCGCATCGCCAACGAGTTCGGCGTGGCCACGGCGGCCGATCTGCTGGCCGCGCTGGGCCAGGGCAAGCATACGGCGCACCAGGTGCTCGGCAAGCTTGCGCCGGGCTTTGCCGGTCCGCCTGAGGCCAACCAGGGCGCGCCCGCTGCGGCGGGCAAGCCGGGCGAAGCAGGCATGAGCGACGCAGTGCGCAAGCTGCATCTGGCCGGTTCAGATTCGCTGCAGGTTGAGGGCCAGAACGATCTGCTCGTTTATCGCGCGCGGTGTTGCAATCCCATTCGCGGCGAGGAGATTGTGGGCTACGTGACGCGAGGCAAGGGAGTGGCCGTGCATGCGCGCAGTTGCCCCAACATGCAGAACCTGCTCTACGAGAGCGACCGGCGCATCAACGTGGAGTGGTCGCGCACTCCCGATGGGGCCGGGCAATTGCAGCGCTATCCCGTGAAGATCATCGTCAACTGCGAGGACCGTACCGGTATGTTGAAGGAGCTGACCGCCGTTATCTCCGATGAGAACACCGATATTCGCGGTGTGGAGCTGAGGCGCGACGAAGAGGGCGAGGCGATCATCGAGTTTGTGGTGGAAGCCGAGGATGTGCGCCACCTGAATCGAATGGTTCTCGGATTGCGGCGAGTGGACGGCGTGCGCCAGGTACAGCGGACGCAGAAAGTGTGAGCGCAGCTTCTAGCTGCTAGCTTCTAGCCTCCAGCCTGTTCAGCAGCCAGCCAAGTTTCTTTAGGATCCCGAGAGCCAATAAGCCTGACAGTGCTACCGTTGCGTCCCGTTGCGACGTGCTTGCATCAGAAATCGAAATGATGGTCTGAACTGCTCAGACTAAGTCCGCTCGCAGTGCGAGGCTCGAATAGTGTGCGAGATTCCATACAAGTGCACAGTACCTGGCTAAGGAGATCACATGTCGTTCGGACTTTATGCCGCTGGCTACGCAATCGTAATCGCCGGGCTGGTCTATGCCGCGCACCTGGTGCATATGCCATCGCACTGGATTCTTGTGGGCGCGATTGTGATGATCGGCATTGGGCTTCTGTCGGCTGTGAAGGCCACCCGCCAGAAAGACGCTGCCAACTAATAAAGATCGCCGCCCGGGGCGCAGGTCGAATTCCTCTTGCTGGGCGTTACTATCGCTTCATGAGAGAGAAGGCCGGCGGCCAAAACGCTATTCTGCACGGCGTCCACGTCATCGACGGCGGACTTGCCACCGAGCTTGAGTATGCGGGCGCGCGCATTGACGGCCCGCTGTGGTCGGCGCATGTGCTTGAGGGCCAGCCGGAGATCCTGCTCGCCGTGCATCACGCGTATATCGAAGCCGGCGCGGAGTGCATTGCCACATGCAGCTACCAGGTGTCGCGCATGGGCTATGTTGAGGTGGGCTTGCCGCCCGATCGCGCCGACGCGGCGCTGCTGCGATCGGTCGAGTTGGCGCGGTCGGCGGTTGCGGAGTTCCCCGGCCGCCGCGTTCTGGTGGCGGGCTCGCTCGGGCCGTATGGCGCGGCGCTGCACAACGGCGGCGAGTACCATGGCAACTACGATTGCTCCTACGACGATCTCGTCCGTTTCCATCGCGAACGGATTGAGGTTTTCGCGCGTGCTAAAGGCCGGCAAGCGCCCGATCTGCTCGCATTCGAGACTTTCCCTTCGCTCGAAGAAGCTCGCGCGGTGGGAGAGGCAATGTCGCCCTGGCCCGAACTGCAGGCGTGGTTCAGCTTCTCGTGCCGCGACGAGAAGCACGTTTCGCACGGCGAGCGCGTGGCAGACTGCGCCGCCCTTGTCGCGAGCTTCCCGCAGACGATCGCCATTGGCGTGAACTGCGTCCCGCCGAAGTGGGTTCCTTCGCTGATTGCCGATCTACGCGCCGGCTCAGACAAGCCAATGATGGTCTATCCGAACTCGGGCGAAGGGTGGGACGCGGCGCGGAGCTGCTGGACGGGGCTCACCGATCCGGCTGACTTCGGCGCGAGAGCGGCCGAGTGGTTCGAAGCCGGCGTGCAGATTGTTGGCGGCTGCTGCCGCACGCGTCCGGCGCATATCGCGGCGGTGGCTGAGGCAGCGGAGGGGATGGTTGGCGGTTGAGATCTGCGCTGTGCCGCGTGCATGGCGTGCGCACACAGTGCAGCGGAAGCAGAAGCTGTAAACGGCTGCGTACGGATACTGTCGATGAGGTCCAGACTTCCAAGCTATGCGTCAAAAATCACAAGGCTGCATACTGTATGCAGCCTTGTGAATGGTAGAAAGGCTAGAATCCGCCATCGACAACCCATCGCTTTTGAGGATTGTCGTTGCGCACAGCCAGGTTGTGTGAAATCACAGTGCCATCGTACAGACGAATCCGGTACGGGACAAAGTATCCGGCGTAGATTCCCGACTTAAACGGCACGCCGATGGAGAGAATCGAAAGGCCGCCGTAATAGCTCTTGACTAAGTCTGGGACTGTGCTGGTCGGATATACGCCGAGCACAGCGTTCCAGTCTTTTTGAGCAAGCGCATTGAAGAAGTACTCCGCTGCGTCCTTCGGGCCGAGGATGGCATCGACGGCTGAGGACATCTGTTCTGGGGCAATAATCTGTGTGGCCCCTTCCGGAATTTGAAGTGCAAACAGTTTGTCTGGGGGCGTCTCGTTGTACCGGATATCGTTCAATTCGAGCACAGGCACATCCTGACTACCGGTGTGAATCACTACCTGCAGGGCTTGAAGCCGCTTCGTAGCCGAATCGAACTTGTAGATGCAGGTATGATCCGACTCATCGATAGACTTATTCTTCGTCCATGTATTTGCGAACGAGCCTTCCGCCTTCCGTCGAACGGTCAACGTAACGTTCCCGTTGGACTCCGTGACTGTGGCGTCAGATGGTTTCATCTTTGTGGAATCCAATTCGTTTTGCAAGATGCTTTCGGGGTTCAATAGAGGGCGAAGCCACTCGACAAAGCCAGCTTGCGTTGATGCTTTCATGTATTGATTCAATTGGCTGATGTACAGGGTGGATGACGTGCCATCCATAACCACGACTCGACCAGGCTTCTCGACACGCCACCGGCTGGGATTGTACTCGCGCCACAATTCCAAAGGAACGAAATCGTATTCGGCGCCTATCAGCTCAAAGTTATCGCCCGGTATTGTCCGCATGCGGCCTGTCATATGGATGGTTTGCACATTGGACATCGCTTCTATCGATTGAGCCAGGACAGCGGACGCTGAGCGCCTTCCGCCGAAGTGGGGGGCCAAGCTGGGTAGTAAGAAAATGAGTTGGGCGGTTGCGCAGGCGGCAACAGCCCAACGCCTCCACCCCTGTAAGTGCCAGAATTTCCCGGTTGTTGTGGCTTCCAGTGCGGCTTCATTCGCGATTGCTTTCATGGTTTTCGCTCCAAATTGATGTGAAGCCGCAATTCTGCGGGCTCGCCGCACCGATTCGAAGATATGTTCGTGCTCTTCGAAGCGGACGCGACACGCCGGGCAATTTGCCAGATGCTCACGAACCAGTTCCGCCTTCGGACCCTGTTCCTTGTCCAACAAATCGGTCATCCGATAAATAGTTTCCTGGCAGTTCATCTGGTTCCTCCTTTTGCACGAAGCGTGCGGCGCAATTTATCGAGACCATATCGAAATCGCGACTTCACCGTCGGAACCGATGCGCCAACGACGATTGCAATTTCGGCGAACGACAGCTCCGAATGGGCCCGCAGCCGGATGACTTCAGCTTCTCGGCTGGGAATACCACCAAGCAACCGATCGAGTTCTTTCGATTGCTCTTGCGCCGCTACCCTCGAAAAAGTGTCCTCGTTGGAAGCGACCAGGTCCGTCACAGGTTCCGCGGGGCGCCGCAGCCGAGATCTGTGAAAATCGGTGCAGCGGTTCCGCACCATGCGAAATAGATACGGGCGGACCTCGGTAATGCGCTGTCGCTTGCTGCGGTCTCGATACGCCTGTACATAGACGTCCTGTACCGCGTCCTCTGCGTCATCCTGATTCCCTAACTGATGAAACGCAAAGTTGACAAGATCGTCTTGTGTGGCCTCGACGAGGCGCTCAAACTGTTCGATCGTCTGCGGCCAAGCCGGGATTTGTTGCGCCATGGCGAGCATCTGTGAATCGCAGCTTCCAACTGTACAACGCTGGCGCAATCCGAAAAGATTTACTGTGACCAACAATTTCGGAGATTGAACCGTGTTGGCAGCCTCAGATGACGAAAAACAGCCTGCGCATCACGCGTCTGCATGTCTCGCTTAATTGCGAACGTCTGCGGCTCAACCGGAATTCGCTGATAGAATCGCTCACGATTTGAAGCCGGTCTCCTATCACCGATAGCTAAAATATTGGGAGGTTTCTTACACCAGCGCCAGCGCCGCCCTACCTTTGCGGGGAGCAACGAAGTGGTCGGCGCGGAAGGCGATGCCGAGCTTTTCGCGGCTTAGAAGCTTGCGAATCTGGCCGCGGGCGTGATCGGCCCAGGGACCGCGATTGTCGAGCTTGATGTAGGCGTGCCAGTGGCGCAGCGCCTGGCGGTTCTGGCCCGTGCGCTCGTAGGCCAGCGCCAGGTTGTAATGGGCGTCGGCGTAACGCGGCGAGAGCGTGACCGCCTTCAGGTAGGCGGCGATCGATTCGTCCAGGCGCCCCAGCTCGTCGAGCACATTGCCGAGATCGAAGTAGGCGAGCACGTATCCGGGGTCGGCCTCGGTCGCACGGCGGTAGAGCTCTTCGGCGCGTCCGTACTGGCGCAGGTGAAAAAACAGCGTGCCCAGGTTGATGCAGGCGGCCGCATACTGCGGATCGATCGAGAGGATCTCCTGGTAGAGCGCGATGGCGCGCTGCTTTTCGCCGGCTTCCTCGGCCTGCACCGCGGCATGGAAGCGCTCACGCAGGTCGCGCAGCTCCGGCGCGCCGGTGCGGCGCAGTGGAGACGGGCCCGGCAGCGCCTGCTGCGGCCGGCCCATGCGCTCGAAGTCGAAGAGCAACTGCCGGCGGATGGGATCGACCATGGCGCCGCGATGGCGAAATGCCAGGCGCGTGCCTGTGCGCACCACGCGCGCCTCGAGCAGCGGGTTGCTCATGCCGGCCACGGCTTTCATGGCCAGAATCGAGTCGCGGATCGACGCCGCGGGCACGTCGTCCTCGCGCAGCGAGCGCAACGTGCGCAGTTGCCCCAGATCCTGAAAGCTGTAGATGTCCTTTTGGGAGATGATCCCGGCCCTTTCCCAGGCTTGCAATTGGCGGGCGCTGATTTCGAGAATGCGCAGAACGTCCTGACGGCGATAACTGGTCACGCTTGGATGCTCCCCAGGTGAATCCGCACGATCTCGGCACATGATCTCAAACTCCAAATCCGGATTCTGAACTCACATTTCCGGCTGAGACACAGACCGCAGCTCTCGGAACAGTTACGGAGGAATCGATCCCTTTTGGATTATGCCAAGAGTGCGCGTGAATAAGCGCACCGTAATCGCAGCATCAACAAAAAACTCGTGGATAACGAGTGCATGATTTGGTTCATGCGACGCCCGCGTGCGCAATGGGCATGAGAACCGCGGCAATTTTCGTCGCAATGCGGAATCAAAGTCGGCAACAGCGTAAACTGGCACGGAGCCTCTCGAGCCGTAAGGCGATGCGTCCCGAAACGGTCTGCACCGGTCATGGCTGCACCGTTCCCGGAAAGTTGTATCGGCACGCACTGCCGGGGCGATGTATTGATTGCGGCCATGCCTTACGATTCTATTTGCCTGTGGAAATTGCGATATGTTAGGCTCCCGGACGCGAGCATGGATGGACGCAGAGGAACCGGGCCCCATGGTGAATCCAACCTTCTGCTTCGCATCAAGCGATCCGCCGCGGCTGGTGTCTGTCCGTGGCGCGACTGAGTCCTTGCTCGGCTATAGCCAGCATCAATTTCTCACCTCGAAGGTTCACCTCAAAGACCTGATCCACCCCGACGACGTGGGCGTCGCGGCATCTGTTTTCTCTCCCGATCTCGGAGTTCGATCCGGCAGCCTCAGCCTGCGCGTGCGCCACGCCAGCGGGCGCATTCGCTGCGTGAAGGCGCACTACACAAAGAAAAAGGCGCGCACCGGCGAAAAGTTCCTCCTCGAATTGACGCTCGAAGACGCGCGGGATGTGCGCGAGCCCGGCGACGGTCATCTGCTGACCAGTTTCAAGTCGTTGATCGAACACACCGCTGATTACATCTACGTCAAGAACCGCAACCACGTCTTTCTCGCCGCCAGCCACAACATAGCCAAGCTCACGGAATCGGCGCATGAGCCGGGTGAGATCGTGGGCAAGACCGACTACGACCTTCTGCCTGAGGCCGTGGCCGACGTGCTTTACGAGATGGAGAGACTGGCCTTTGCTGAAGGCAGGCGGGTAAACGAGATCCTGCAGATGGTGGCCCAGGATGGTACGAAGCACTGGGTGGACGATCGCAAGTACCCGATCAACGGCCCGGACGGCGAAATCATCGGCATCTTCGGCGTGGCTCCGGATATCACACGGGAAATCGAAGCACGGCAAAAGCTGCGCGAGAGTGAAGATCTGTTGCAACTGTTCATTGAGCACGCGCCGGCGGCCCTGGCCATGTTCGACAGGGAGATGCGCTACCTGGCCGTGAGCCGGCGATGGCTGGAGATGCACGGTCTTCTTGGAGCCGACATACTCGGCCGCCCACACTACGAGGTGATGCCTGAGATTCCCGATGCGTGGCGCGAAGAACATCAGAGGTGTTTGGCCGGCGAGGAAGTCGCCAAGGAAGAGAGACGCCTGGTGCGCGCCGACGGAAAGGTGCAATGGGTCCAGCGCGAAGTCCTTCCATGGTGGACCAGCAACGGCGCGGTGGGCGGCATCCTCATCCTCGCCGAGGACGTCACGGAGCATAAGCAGGCGGACGAGAGGCTGCGCCTGGCCGCCACCGTGTTCACCGGCGCCCGCGAAGGAATCACGATCACCGATCGCGCGGGAACGATTCTCGAGGTGAACGACGCTTTTGCGCGCATCACCGGCTACACGCGAGAAGAAGTGCTGGGGAAGAATCCCCGGCTGCTTCAATCGGGCCTGCAGAGCAGGGAGTTCTACGAAAACATGTGGAGTTCCCTGCTCAGGGACGGTCATTGGTCGGGGGAAATCTGGAACCGGACCAAGAGCGGCGACATTTACGCGGAGATGCTCACCATCAACGCCATCCGCGACGCGCGGCGCGAGGTGGAGCAGTATGTGGGCCTGTTCACTGACATTACGGAGATCAAGGAGAAAGACCAACGGCTGGAGCACATCGCGCAATACGATGCGCTGACCAACCTGCCCAACCGGGTGTTGTTTGCCGATCGGCTGCGCCAGGCCATGGCTCAAGCGCACCGGACCAAACGGCTGCTGGCCGTGGCCTACTTCGACGTCGATGGATTCAAGGCCGTAAACGACAATTACGGCTACTCAACCGGCGACGGGCTGCTGACGGCGCTGGCCTTCAGGATGAAGCGGGCCTTGCGTGAGGGCGATACGCTTGCCCGGCTGGGCGGGGACGAATTTGCTGCCGTGATCCTCGATTTGGACGACACGAAGGCGTGCATGGCAACGCTGAACCGCCTGCTGGCCACCGCGGGGGAAGAAGCGCAGATCGGCGAGGCGATGCTGCGCGTAGCGGCCAGCGCCGGCGTCACCTTCTATCCGCAAATTGAGGAGGTGGATGCCGAAGTGCTGCTTCGCCAGGCCGGGCAGGCCTTGTACAAGGCCAAGCTGGCGGGCCGCAACTGCTTCGTCTTATTTGACCCCAATGAAGATCTTCTGGTTCGCGGCCGCCACGAGAATATCGAGCACATCCGCCAGGCGCTGGCCGCACGGCAATTCGTGCTCTATTACCAGCCCAAGGTGAACATGCGCACCGGCGACGTGGTGGGCGCGGAAGCCCTCATCCGATGGCAGCACCCGGAACGCGGGCTGCTGCCGCCGGGCATGTTTCTTCCGGTCATTGAAGACCATCCTCTCTCCGTTGAGATCGGCGACTGGGTAATCGAGTCGGCGCTCACGCAAATGGAATCATGGCTGGCGGAAGGATTCGACCTTCCCATAAGCGTGAATGTGAGCGCGGCAGAGCTTCAGCAGCCGGATTTCGCCGATCGTCTGCGCGCGCACCTCAAGGCGCACCCAACCATCATGCCGTCGAGCCTCGAGCTGGAAGTTCTGGAAACGAGCGCCATGGAGGATGTGGTGTCGACCTCGCGGGTGCTGATGGCCTGCCGGGAGATCGGCCTGTCGATCGGTCTCGACGATTTCGGCACCGGATACTCTTCGCTCACATATCTCAAGCGCCTGCCCGCCAACGTGTTGAAGATCGACCAGAGTTTTGTACGAGACATGCTCGAAGAGCCGGAGAACCTGACCATCCTGGAAGGAGTGTTGGGGCTGGCATCCGCGTTCCAGCGGCAGGTGATCGCGGAAGGCGTGGAGACGCCGGAACATGGCTTGATGCTGCTGCAGATGGGTTGCGATCTCGCCCAGGGGTACGGAATTGCCGCGTCAATGCCCGCAGAGGACCTGCGCTCGTGGGTGGCGGCGTGGAAACCTGATCCTCATTGGGCCGACGTGCCGGTGGTGCGCGCCGAGAACCGCCCCGTGCTTTACGCCAACGTGGAACACCGCGCCTGGATGGGGGCGCTGGAAGCCTATCTTCAGGGCAATCGCGCCATCCCGCCTCCCCTAGACGCCGGCCAATGCCGCATTGGTTTATGGCTCGACGGGGAGAAGCAGTCTGCGCGCGGCATGCACTCTGCCATCCAGGCGATTGAGACTCTCCATCGGCAACTGCACAAATTGGCAGAGGAGATCCTTGCGTCGCAGGCCAACGGCCCGAATCCCGACGGGCTGGCTCGCCTGCGCTACCTCCATTACTTGCATGACAAGTGCCTGAAGCGCCTGAAAGCTTTTGCCTGATTCAGTGCGCAGCAGGAACGATGCCTCCCGATATGCGCCCTTTTTCCGCTCCGCGCGCCGGCGCAAAACACTCAAGATCGCCAAGCGGAATGATCATGGCGATTCCGCCGTGTTCAGGCGCGGGCGGGTTTCGCTCTAACGATGAGCGACCGCAGTATCGGCGTTTAGCGTCTCAGGCATGGACTGCGGTTCGCGCAGCGTGAGTACCGGGCAGCGCGCGTGGGCCAGCACGCGATAGACGGTTCTGTCGCGGGTCAGGCTCTCGAAGGCCAAGCGGTTGGTTGCTCCGAGCACGATCAGGCCGGCGCGGCGCTCCGATGCCGTGGCCAGTATCTCGATGGATGGATTGCCGTGCACCACGACCGGCTCCACGGAAGAGCAGCACCGGGCGCCCGTTTCTTCGGCAAGGATGCGCAACTCGAGCATGGCCGATGAGTCCATCCCGGTGGGCAGGCCTTTGCGCTCCATCACATCGATGGGCGGAAGCACGTGGAGCAGAACCAGCTTCGCGTTTTGGGCGGCGGCAACTTGGCAGGCAAGCGCCGCGCTCGGGCGGGAGGTCTCTCTGAGTGTGGTGGCATGCAGGACGACGCGTTCCTCGCCCCTGTCCACCGGGAGATGAGCCTCGGGTCCCACGGTGATGACCGGGAGGTAGACCGAGCGCAGCACTTGCTCTGCAACAGAGCCGAGAAGCAGCTTGCCTATCTTGCTCCGGCTCCGTGTCCCAAGCAGCACGCGATCCGCCCTGAATTGACGGACGGCGGCTGCAATCTGTTGTGTGGCATGGCCCTCGCGCACCAGCGCGTCGCACCGGATGCCGCGGCGCGCAGCCGTTTCACACCAGGGCCGCAGCATCTGTTCGGCAATCTCCAAGGCGCCGATGGTGTCGTAGTAGGGCATCCCGGAGGCATCGGCGGTGATGGCCGACGCAGTGGGAAGAACATGGAGAAGAATGAGCTGCGCCCCGGTTTCACTTGCCTGCTCAAGGGCAAACGGCATGAGATGGTCCAGATCGCTTAAATCGGTGGCGACAAGGATCGTGGCCGGATGTGTCCAGCGGCCCATATCGGAATTCCGCATGGCGAACACCTCATACCCGAAAGCGTGTCACTGAGAGAAAGGCGCGGATGTGCCAAAGCGCACCGCAGAATGTGAGTTAAATCACATGGAATTGAAATTTGATCGGCGGCCGACAAGCCTGCGATGATCGCAAGGCACGGCTCAGCCGGAGGTTTGCACCATGATTCGATTGATGTTTGTTTTGGCCGCGGTCGCGGCATTGAGTTCCGGCCGTTGGGCGCAGGCCCCCGCTTCCGCCCCCGCTTCCGCCTCGGGCTGGACGCCGCCGCCTGGTCAACTGACGATGGCGATCTGGCCCGGCACGGCGCCGGGAGAGATCGCCAACATGCCGCCCCAAGTGAATGTGAATGCCAATGGGGCCCGCACGGCGGCGGGCAGGCCTTACATTCGACTGACCAACGTGTCGACGCCGACGATCACTCTTTTCAAGCCCACGGGGAAAAGCACGGGAGCTGCGGTGGTCGTGTTTCCGGGAGGCAGTTACAAAATCCTTTCCATGGACCTCGAAGGCGCGGAGGTTTGCGACTGGCTCAATTCGATCGGCGTGACCTGCGTGCTGCTGAAATATCGCGTGCCTGACAGCGGCCCCTATCCGAGGTCCGCGGCGGCCTTGCAGGATGCGCAGCGTGCGATGGGGTTGGTGCGCCAGCATGCCGGCGAGTGGGGGATCGATCCGCATCGCGTGGGCGTGATCGGCTTCTCCGCCGGCGCGTATCTTTCGGCGGCCGTCAGCAATATCTACGACAAGCGCGTCTACGATTCGATTGACGCCGCAGACCAGTTGAGCTGCAAGCCGGACTTCGCCGTCGTGGTCTATCCCGGTTATATCGCTCTCGCCGAACCGAACTTCGCACTCAACCCTGCGATTCATCCCACGGCCGGCGCGCCACCAACGTTCATCCTGCAGGCCGAAGACGATCCGGTGCATGTGGAGAATTCGTTGTTCTACTTTCTTGCGCTGAAGAATGCCAATGTGCCCGCCGAGCTACACATTTACGCGCAGGGCGGGCATGGATATGGGCTCCGGCCGAGAGACCTGCCCATTATGGGGGGGCCGAAACTCGTCGAGACCTGGCTGCACACTATCAAGGTGCTGCCGGAGAACTAGCGCTTACAATCGCCTCATGCTCTTCGCTGTCGTCACCATCTCGGACCGCTGCTCCGCGGGTCTGCAGGTTGACACGGCAGGCCCGGCCGCGGCGGCGTTGCTCGTCCGCGAGTGGCCGCAGGCTGAGATCCAGACAGCGCTGCTCAAAGACGACGAGGACGCGATCGCCGCGGCGCTCGAAGATTTTGCGCGGCAGCACGCGGCGCTGGTGCTGACCGTGGGCGGCACTGGCCTTGGTCCGCGCGACCGCACACCGGAGGCGACGCGGCGCGTGATCGATCGCGAAGCGCCGGGTCTCGCTGAAGCTATGCGCGCCGAGAGCGCAAAGCGCAACTCTTATGCCTGGCTTTCGCGCGGCGTGGCGGGACTGCGGGATAAGACCCTGATCGTGAATCTGCCCGGCAGCCTGCGCGGAGCCGCTGAGAGCCTCGAAGCGATTCTGCCTTTGCTGCGTCATGGGCTCGAGGTGATTGGCGGAGCGCAGAATCACCCGTAAAACAGTGACCACGCCACTCCCAGGAGAATTCGCCGCGCCGGACGCTCGATGGGGACCCCGGCTGGGAACGAGGGAACCAGGGACCTGAGTCATAAGGAGCGGTCTGGAAATCGTTTGCTCAAATCTGCGTCCTCTGTTGCTTTTTCCGAACCGTGAGCGGGCTTGCTGCCATTGCAAAACGAGGAATTCAAGCGGGTTTTTCAGTTCTTTTCGTTTCCGGAGCCGGCGGGAAACGCTCGGGAACGGGTACAATCGTGTTGCCTATGAGCCCGTCCGGCAAAAGAGATCGAAAGCGCCGCGGTGCGGCCGTAAACATCCATGAAGTGGCCAGGCGCGCCCGCGTCTCCATCGCCACGGTTTCGCGCGCCGTGAATCGTATTCCCACGGTGGACCCCGAACTGGCGAAGCGCGTGTGGAAGGCCGTGGAGGAGGTAGGCTACCTTCCCAATACGCAGGCGCGGGCGCTGGTGTCGGGACGCAGCCAGATTCTTGGCCTCATCGTTTCAGAAATCACCAACCCGTTCTTCCCTGAGCTGGTGCAGGAGTTCGAGAACCTGGCCGTCGAGCAGGGCTACGAAGTGATGATCGGATCGACAAACTACGATCCCGCGCGCACCGAACTGCTGATTCGCCGCATGCTGCAGCGCAGCGTTGACGGCGTGGCCGTGATGACCTTCGGCATTGAAGAGGAGCAGGTGGAAAAGCTGGTGGAGCACGGGTTTCCACTGGTGTTTGTGGATGCCGGGCCGGACGGGCCAAACATACGCGTCCTGAAGGTGAACTACGGACAGGGGATTCGCGAGGCAGTCCAGCATTTGGCGGCGCTTGGCCATCGCCGCATTGCATTCATTAGCGGCCCGCTGCGCATGCGCACCGCCGTCACGCGCCGCGAGGCATTCACGAAATCGATGGCCGAGCTGGGATTGCAGGTACCCGAGTCATGTGTGGTCGAGAGCAATCACACGATGGAAGGCGGCAAGGCGGCCATGGAGAAACTGATCGCGCTGGAAGAGCTGCCAACCGCGGTGATCTGTTCGAACGATATGACCGCCATCGGCGTCCTGCACGCGCTCGACGAGACCACGCACAAAGTGCCCAAAGACATCTCCGTGGTCGGATTCGACGACATTCGCCTAGCGCAGTTCATGCTGCCTCCGCTGACCACGGTGCAAATGTCGTGCAAAGCGCTTTCCGCGGCTGCGGTGCAGGCGCTGCGCGCGGGCATTGAGGCGGACCACCCGCTGGCCGCGCAAAAAGAATGGCCGATCGCAACGCGCCTGGTGGTGCGCCGGTCGACGGACTTCCCCCGCGGCACATTGCCGGCACTGGGGAAGGCGGCCGCCAGCCGGCGCCGTTCCGCAACAGCGGTTTAGCGCAAATCTGCTTTAAATGAGGATCGACTTCGAGCAACCCGCGCACTTCAGCGTCTGTGGTGATGCTGGTGCGAGTGGCCGTGTTCGGGCTTCAGCGCCTGCTCGGGCACGCTCATTACGAGGCGTCCGTGCTGCACGCCCTTTAGACCGATAATCAGGTCGGCAAAGTGCTCGACGCGCGCGGCCTTGCCGTGGACGATCAGCACTTCGAGGCAGGAATCGTGATCGAGATGCGCGTGACTCGTCGAGACAACCAGGTCGTGGTGCTCGTGCTGCGCTTCAGTCAATTTCTCGGTGATCCCGAAGGCATGGTGGTTGTAAATGAGGGTGACGGTGCCCACGACGGTGGCATCGGGCGAGGCGGTCTGTTCCCGCACCAGCCGGTCGCGGATCAGGTCGCGAAAGGCTTCGGAACGGTTCGTGTATCCGCTCTTCTCAATAGAAAGGTCGAACCGCTTCAACAGTTCGGAATCGAGGGCAATGCCGATTCTGCTTAGCTCTCCCATGGGTTCTTCCTTAACAGAAATCGACGCCCGTGTGAAGAAACCCCATCGCGCCAAGAGTTACTGCGGCGTGATGAGGTGGTGCGCGATGGCGAACAGGGCCAGCTCCAGGCGCGTGGAGACGCCGGTTTTGTCGAAGATATTCGAGAGATGGCGCTTGACCGTCTCTTCGCTAAGCGTGAACTGCTTGGCGATGTCGCGGTTGCTGCAGCCCTCGACGATGCAGCCCACCACCTCGAGCTCGCGCGGCGTAAGGCCGTAGGTCTTGCGTTGCGGCACGGCGGCCTGCTGCATCAATTCGTGCAGTGCCGAGACAAGATTGACGACGCGTTTGCCGCCGATCCAGTAGTCGCCGGCATAGACGGTGCGAATCGCCGTTTGCAAGTGGTTCGCAAGCGCGTCTTTGAGCACGATGCCACGGGCGCCGATCTGCAGCGCCTCGATGATCTGCTGCGTAGTGATGGTGGAGGTGAGAAGCAGGATCTTGGCCGTGGAGGGGCCGCTCATAATGGCGCGCATGGCTTCAAGGCCTGGCAGGCGCGGCATGGCCACATCAAGTAGGAGAACGTCGGGCTGGAGCTCGAGGGTCTGTGTGATGGCTTCGTCCCCGTCGGTGGCATCGCCCACCACGTCGAAGCCATCGTTCTTGGTGAGCATATTGCGCACGCCGATGCGGACTACGGGGTGGTCATCCGCCAGTACGATTCGAATCGGTCGATCCATTTCTTCCACACGCCTCCGCCGTTCCCGATCCGCGCGCAGACTGGAGCGGCGGATCAGGCAGGCAACTCCGCATCCAGCATACGCTCCAACCCTTGGGCGGCGGCGCGCAAATCGCGAAGCAGCAAGGCGCTGTTATCCAATTGGTTATCCTTCGGCTCGAGCGGCGTGGACTCAAGAAGCGCGCCCAGGTGGGCGGCCTGAAGGGCCCCGGCCATGCTGCACCCACCCTTGATCGCGTGGCCGATGCGGCGAATTTCCGCGGCGTCGCCTCTGGCAATCGCGGCTCCCAAGTCTCCGATACGCCCCGTCAGATCGGCGACCACAGCGGAATAGATTTGCCGCACTGCCGGCTCCGGCATCACTCTGCGCAACTGCGCCAGCACCTCGGTGCTGATCACCGGCTCATCGGAATCGAGCAGGGAAGGACCCGCTTCCGGTTGATAGCCTTCAAGCAGCTTGCCCAGGCCCTCTGCAGTGAACGGCTTCAGCAGGAATCCATCAGCCTCATCGGCTACCGAAGGCGCGGCATTGCTTCCGCTGATGACGAAGATGCGGGCCTTGGTCCGCTTGCGAAGCTCGGCAATCAATTGCGCCCCACTCAGTCCGGGCATCTGCGCATCCACCAGAACCACGCCGGGCCGGAAGGCTCCGTTGCCAAGCATTTTCAGCGACGAATTTCCGTTCTCGGCCGTGTGCACCGTAAATCCATTCATCGTGAGCACGGTGGCTGCAACTTCGCGGCTGACCATGTCATCGTCAATAAGCAGCACAACAGGAAGCTTTCTTTCAGCAGAGCGCTCGAGCATGCCTCTAGTTTGCATCTGCCGGGCGCTGGCGAGGAGAGAATTCTGCATGCCGGGAATCGATTTGGTTCAGGTGCGGATCACCCGGGGCACGCCCCGCCGCCACTTCGGGATGCCGCCTGACCGCATCAGTGGGAGCCTTGGGGCGTGCTTTGCGGCGCACTTTGGGCAGGCCCGGGCATGCCCAGGGTTGCGGCCGCAGGCAAGTCCTGACCGTTCTGCCACATATAGGTGGCAGCCGCGACCTGATTGGCGCGCCTTTGCCACCGCTCGATTTCGAGGTCGTAGCGGGCGGTCACATTATTCAGCCAGTAAGGCCGGTTCTCGCCCAGCCACACCTGGCTGTACTCGCCCTTCAGGGCGGAGTAGGAGTCTCGCAGGTCCTGGCAGCGGCCATTCGTGCCGCTGATCTCGCTCAATTGATTGTTGATGACAGGGCGCTGCGCATTGTCGTGTTGCTGTGCTACCGCCTGGGCATAAGCGGCGGCAATTTCCTGCGCAAGCTGAAACTTGAGCCCGATAAGGTCGAGGCGTCGCGCGCCCAGATCCATGGCGGCGAGCGCGTCGGGTTCTGCAAGCTTTGGGTTGTCTCGGCGCGCCTGCGCCAGCAAAACGATGGCCTGCTCAGCGTCGACGCGCAGGTCGCCCGCAACAGGCAGGATTTTGGGTGCAACCGTCTGCCCTTCCGTGCTCCACGGATCGAGCCAGAAAAGTGCGTCACTGGTCAGGCCGGTTTTTGCGTTGACCAGACTCTCTTGCGCAGCCATCAGTTCCTTCTCCGCTGCGTTGATCTTGCCGCTCGCGTCGAGATGAAATGCCTGCCCGTATTGGTCCTGGTAGTCGGCGATGGAACTCTGGCCCGGCTGCCACGCGGCCACCGCTCCAAAGAGCACGCCGTACCAGTCCATGTTGAAGAGGCCCTCCCCATCGTCGTTCCACACCGTGGTGAGCGCGCCTGTCGATCCCAGACGCTGACCGGCCGCAATAAAACCCTGAATGTTCCAGAGGGCCGTCTTGTTTAGCGGGTACACCTCGTTCCAGTTGGAATCGCCGGGAGCGACCCACGTCTCAATGCCGTTGTTTGCGAATGGCTTGATGAGCGAATCGAAATCCGCCTGGGCGGCATATTTCCACGGCACGGCAATCATGTCTTTCGGCACGCCGGCTACCGCGTCGGGATTGGCATCGAAGATGTCGCCCCAGAAGAGCAGGCGCCGGTTGAGCGGCGCAAGCGCGTCGTGAATCTGCTTCAGGAAGTCAGCGTAGACCGGCCCATAGCCTTGCTTTTCGACGGGATCGCGCGTGCGGCCCCGGCCCAGGTCGAAGGTTTCATCGGCGCCGATGTGGATGAAGGGCGAGTGAAACTCATCGTTGATCGCTGTGAACCAATCCTTGATGAGCGGCAGCGTGCCCGGCTCGCCCGGCGCGAGTTCGTAGCCGTGCGGTGTCTCGGCCTCGTGCTGGTAAAGCTCCCACTTGAGCACGTTATGCAGATGGCCGAAGGCTTCCTGGTCCGGCACGATGGTCACGTGATACTGGCGCGCGTACTTGACCAATTCCGCGGCCTGCGCAGGCGTGAGCGAGCCGCCCTCAAGCGCAGCCAGCGGATGATCGGGATAAAGGAGCGTGTTCTCGAAATAAGGAGAGTAGATGTTGATCTTGAATGAGGCGAGAATGCGAATCTGGTGCTTCTGGAAGTCGAGCGTGGGAAATGGGCCGCGGGAGAGGTCGTCGCTGACGCCGCGGTATCTCATGGCCGGCCAGTCGCGCACCGTACCTGTGGCGATCATGCGCGGCGCCCCGGGCAGCGGCAGCAGCTGCTTAAGAGTCTGAACGCCGTAAAACACGCCCGAGCCGGTTGAGGCCACGATCGTCGCCTCGTGCGGCTCGATCGCCAGAACATACCCTTCCGATTCCATCGCCGCATCGAACGTGAGCTTGTTGCGCTCGAGGATGGCCTTTCCGGCCGGCGTGCCGGTGCGCAGAAATGTAATGCGATAGGAAGGCTCGGCGCTGCGGGGTTTCTCCGCCTCAGGCGCAATGCGCTTCAGCGCCCCCTCGAGATCCTGCGCGGCGAACGTATCTTCCACGTTGTTTCCCGGAACGGTGACCAGAACTTTGCCGGACAGGTCGACAACTTGTCCAAGATGCGCCTCGCGCGGGGCCGGAAGAAGCGCGATCGGCGCTTGTGCACCGCCGAGGGCCGCGGCGCCCATCGCGATAAAGAGTGATGCCCGCGGAATGAAAAATGAAGAAAGTCGGAGGAGCGATTGCACGTGCAGCCGCCTTCGGCTCGAGCCACGGAGCCATTGCATGCGATGCGATCATTGTAGACTGGTGAATCGCACGAGTCTGTTGACCGCAAGACCGCGGCAAAGCTGTTGAAAGCCGACGGGCGAAAGGACGCGAGCACCGTGAACGCATCCGGTTCCACGCACGGCACAGTGCCGGCTGAATTCGCAGCGCTGCGCCGTTACAACGCGTTTCTTTTGCTGGTCGCGGGTTTGGGCGGGTTGCTCTACGGCATCGATGTCGGGATCATCGGCGGCGCGGTGCCGTATTTGCAGGCTACTTCAGGCCTCACACCTTCGCAGCTCTCGTTCATCGTGGCCGCGGTGCTGCTGGGCAGCGTGTTCTCCACGCTGTTCTCAGGGTTGCTGGCCGACTGGATGGGGCGCAAGCGGTTGATGATCCTGAGCGGCTGCGCGTTCGTGCTCAGCATTCCGGTCATTGCGCTTTCGCACGGCTATGCATCTCTGCTTGCCGGGCGGCTGCTGCAGGGCATGAGCGGCGGCCTGATCGGCGTTGTGGTTCCGCTCTATCTGGCCGAGTGCCTTGCGGCGTCGAGCCGTGGCAGAGGCACGGCGATCTTCCAGTGGATGCTGACACTGGGAATCGTGGCGGCAGCGCTGATTGCGATGTACTTCAGCTTCCGTGTGGCAGCCGTCGAAAAGCTGGGCAACGCTAAAGCGCTTCTCGATTTCGAGAATGATGCGTGGCGCAGCATCTTCTGGGTTTCTCTGCCCCCCGGCGCCATCTTTCTGGTGGGTAGCTTCTTCGTCACGGAGTCGCCGCGGTGGCTTTTCCGGCGCGGGATGAAGGAGCGCGCGCAGGCGGCGCTGCTGCGCTCGCGCAGCGTTGAGCAGACCGCGCTGGAACTCGAGGAGATGGCGGCCACGGCGCACGCGGTTAATGCCAAGGCCGGGCAACAACTTCGCGATTCTCTGCTGCAGCGCAAATACGCAATTCCATTTCTGCTGGCCTGCGTGATCCTGTTCTGCAACACAGCGACGGGCGTGAATTCCATCATTGGCTACAACACCGGCATCCTGTTGCAAAGCGGGCTTGGCGACCTGGCCGCGCATTGGGGTTACGTGATCTTTACCGTGGTGAACTTTTTGGCCACCATGATCGGCATGGCGCTGGTCGATCGCAAGGGGCGCAAGTTTCTGCTGGTTGTCGGCACAAGCGGCGTGATCGTTGCGATGGCGGGCGTGGGGCTGCTGTTCAGGGCGACGGAGAAGGCGAGCGTGGATTGCCGCGCCGCGGTGCAGGCGCTGGTCGGGCCCGGCCAGGAGCTGGCGATGCGCTTCGATCCCGCCGAGGCGAACCGGCTGCTGGCCGCAGAGGGCGTCACGGCGCAGAACATAGACGGTGATCGCGCGTCGCTCGCAATCATTTATTCCTACGGCGACTTCACCGCGGCGACGAGCTTTGTGCGATCTGACGATCCAGCGGCCGCGCCCATCGAGATCACGCGGGCGAGTTGTGTGCCAGGGAACCGTGTCGAGGCGCTCTTCAAGAATCCTTTCGCGAATCTCGCGGCTGCGCGGACCGCGCCGCTCGTGATCCGGAAGGCGCTCATCGGGCGCGTGCCCAAAGCCGGCCACGGCTGGCTCGTCGCGCTCGGGCTTTACGTGTTCATGACGTTTTACGCACTGGGGCCGGGCGTCGTGGTGTGGCTCGCGTTGAGTGAGCTGATGCCCACGCGGATCCGCTCGAACGGCATGAGCATCGCGCTCGTGATCAACCAGCTCGTGTCGACGACGCTGGCAGCAATCTTTCTGCCGTTCGTCAGCAAGCACGGCTATTCGTCGATGTTCTTCCTCTTCGCCGGGTTCACCGTTGTGTACTTCGTCGTGGCCGCATTCTTCCTGCCGGAAACGAAGGGAAAGACGCTCGAAGAGATTGAGGCGCACTTCGGAGGAACAGCTTCAGGCTCCTAGCCTCTAGCTGTTGGCCCCTGGGCCGACAGCCGGTAGCGGACAGCCGTGCAGCGAGCCAGCGCGGGCCGCAGGCGACAGGTTGTTTACCTTTCGGTACCCTCCCCCACCCCCCTCCCCCCCTACCATTTTGGGGTTAAGTGGTTTGTTTTCAAGCACTTGTACCCTCGATCATTTCCGCTAACCCATTCATTCCAAAGGGTTTATTCCGTAAAGTCGTCCATCCAAAGGGGTTAGAAGCGAGTGGCCGGTGGCCAGCGACCGGTGGTCAGGGATCAGAGAACCGCTTCTTTCGACCTTCTGGACCCATTGTGCGCCAAAGTGCCGAAATGAACTGCAAACTTGCGGAAGACTATATTTCACGTGAAACCAATGAGATGCGTGGTTGTGAGGGCGTTCGAGCACTTGACACGATGACATCGCCGGAACTGACGGCTCGCCTAGAACATGCGGAAATCGACCTCGATGGTCATCATCACTGGCACTGGCCTGCCGTCCTTCGTTCCGGGCTTGAATTTGTAGCGGCGGATCGCGTCGAGGGCTTTTTCGTCGAGGCCCATGCCCAGGCGCTGAACAACGCGCGGATTCTGCGGATTGCCGTGCGTGTCAACGATGACGGAAATGAGGCAGATACCCTGGTAGCGGTTGCGACGGGCTTCGTCGGAGAACTCGGCCTCTGGAGCGTAGATGGGAACGGGAGCGACGACCCCACGGCCCGGGGAATAGACCACGCCGCCATCCGTTCCGGGGCCGAAGCCGGGACCGCTGCCGGGTCCGATTCCTCCCCCGGGGCCATAGCCGAGACCTCCGCGGAGGCCGGGTCCGTTCGAGTCGAGCGTGACATTGGGTGAGTTGTGCGCGCCGATGTTGGGCATCGACGAATTATCAGGGAGCATGATGTTGACGGCGGAATCGACGGCGAGCTTTGGCTGCTGAATGACGGGGACCATGGGAGGCGCCAAGGGCATGTTTTCAAACTTTGGATTCCGTCCTTCGATGGGAGCAACGGGATCGTTTGACCCGCCGCCACCGCCGCCGCTAGACGCCCTCGCCGGCGCAAAAAGGTGAATGTTGCTGAGATCGATGGGTGCGCCTGAAGCCGGTTTTTGGATCTGGTTGATGGCGGCTCTCATGCCGATGAAGACCAGCATCGTGAGGATGAGGCCATTCAAAAGGGTCGACGTTCCGATGGCCCAGGGATTCGTTTTGACGGCCATGCGGTCGGGAACGGGGACGGGCTTCGAGGTCAACTCGAGCGGCGGAAGCTTGCGTGGGAACAAGGCGTCACAGACGCTTTCATAAAGAGCCGACCAGAGCGGCTGCACTTCAAGAGCTGCCACGTGAAACAGGACGTCTTCGGAATTGCCGAGGGCAACGTTTGAATCGCCGCGCGAGACAAGGGACCGATTCATGCATACCTCTCCGTTGCGCCCTCGACCGATCTGTTGCCGGCTTGGGAGCGAGGGTGAAGGATCTAACGGCTATGGCCTCGATGCACGATAGACGGGCGGGAGCCGGAGTGGTGATCACGGCCGGATGCCGGGAGTTGTTGGAACCCGGCGTTCACCCAGGGCGTATCCTCTTCTCAAAATCCAAATTCTGAATTCAGGCCCCGGTCACAGAGGGAGCGTATGTCAGTCAAGACTCTGTCTTGGATTCTGCTTGCCATCATCGCTGTTGGCGCGGTGCTGCTGTTCAACTACTGGGCGTCGTTTCAGCCACTCAGCACGCTGGCTTACTCCGGATTCGTCCTAACGATGGCGGGGCTCGCGAATGTGGCGCTTCCCTTCCGGTTTCTGGGAATCCGCAAACGAGCTACCGGTGCGTTGATTCTTGCTGGAAGTGTGGGGCTGGCTGTTGCGGCCCTACTGTGGCCAGCTTCGGTGATTCAAGTGGCGCAACATAAAACGCGCCTCGACGACATCATGCCGGAGTACCAGTTTTCCGAGAGGCACTCGGTGCGCATTCATGCAAAGCCTGAGCAGGTACTGCAGGCAACGCGCGAGGCAACATGGGGCGACATGAAATCGCTGATGACGCTGCTGAAAATTCGCGGAGTGGTGTTGCGCGAGCCCTTTCGTGACACCGGCTACTTTTCACACGATCAGCGGATTCTAGATGCGTTTACGGCTTCGGGGTATCTGACTGATAGCAGCGCTCAGGAAATCGTGATGTTCGGGGCTGTGAATATGCGGGAGAGGCGCGGCGCCGGAGTGCACAATGTGCAGCAGTTCGTTGACTACCGGGAGCAGGGCGCCGTCAAAACAGCTTTTGACTTCAGCGTGGAAGATGCCGGCGGCGGATGGTCCGTCCTAACCGCGGAGACGCGCATGATGGTGTATGCAGACTCGACGCGAGGCCCCGCAATCTATTGGAGGTTAATTGTTCCGGGGAGCGGACTGCTGCGGCGCGAATGGCTTAGCGGCATCAAGGGGAGAGCCGAGGGTGGGCATTAGGGCGTGAGGTTCGTGCGATCCCAGGTCCCAAAATCGGGGCCTGAAGCACCCGACCTGTTTACGGATGCGCCGTGAGGTGATGCGGTGCGGGCGTGGACGCCCGCACGACAGCTGGCGAGCCACCCCACGGACGTGGACCTGTTCGTGGGGACCCCGGTAAGGACGCCGGCGGTACAAAATCCAAGGGCGCCCGCTGATGCGGACGCCCTTGAAGTTTGGGAGAGGGGTTGAAGTTACTTGCTGCCGCCCTGTGCGCCAAGCTTTTCTTCGAGCGCGGCCTGCGCCGCTGCGAGGCGCGCCGTGAGCAGACGGAAGGGCGAGCAGGAGACGTAGTTCAGGTCGATTTTGTGGCAGAACTTGACGGACTCGGGATCCCCGCCATGTTCGCCGCAGATGCCGACCTTGAGCTTCGGGCGCGTGTTGCGTCCCTTGGCTACGGCCATCTTCACCAGTTGCCCCACACCCGCCTGGTCGAGGGTGGCGAAGGGGTCCTGCTTGAAGATGCCGAGCTTCAAGTACGCGGGCAGGAAGTTGTTGATGTCGTCGCGCGAGATGCCGAAGGTGGTCTGCGTAAGGTCGTTGGTGCCGAAGGAGAAGAACTCGGCCTCCTCGGCGATCTGATCGGCCGTCAACGCAGCGCGCGGCAGCTCGATCATGGTGCCCACCATGTAGTCGACCTTGGTTTTCTTCTCGGCGAAGACCTCGTCGGCCACGCGGCGCACGATGGCGGCCTGGTTGCGCATCTCCTCGATGGAGCCGATGAGCGGGATCATGATCTCGGGATGCGGATCGCCTCCGTTGGCCTTGATCGCGACCGCGGCCTCGATGATGGCGCGTGCCTGCATCTCGGTGATCTCAGGGAACGTGATGCCGAGGCGGCATCCGCGCAACCCGAGCATGGGGTTCTGCTCGTGCAACTCTTCCACGCGGGCCAGCAGCGGGCGCAGCTCCTTGAGCTTGGGCGAGCGCGGCTTGGTGTCTTCAAGGTGCTGGATTTCGACCAGCAGGTCTTCACGTTTCGGAAGGAACTCGTGCAGCGGCGGATCGAGCGTGCGGATCGTCACGGGCAGCGACTCCATGGCCTTGAAGAGGCCCACGAAGTCTTTGCGTTGCATGGGCAGCAGTTTCTTCAGAGCCGCCCGGCGATCTTTCTCGTTGTCGGCCAGAATCATGGCGCGCATGTGCTCGATGCGATCTTCCGCAAAGAACATGTGCTCCGTGCGGCAGAGGCCGATGCCCTCGGCGCCGAACGCACGCGCGTTTTTGGCATCGCGCGGGATGTCGGCGTTGGCGCGAACACGCAAGCGGCGGACCGGATCGACCCAGGCCATGAACTTGACGAGATCCGGATCGTCGGGCTGAGCGGGAAGAGTCTTGAGCTTGCCGGCGATCACGCGGCCGGTGGTTCCGTCGAGTGAGATGTAGTCGCCCTGCTTGAAGGTCTTGCCCTTCACGCGCAGTTCCTTCTTCGCCTCGTCGACCGTGCAGTCACCGGCGCCGGCCACGCAGCACTTGCCCATGCCGCGGGTGACGACAGCGGCGTGTGAGGTCATGCCGCCGCGCGAGGTCAGAATTCCGTCGGCCACTTCCATGCCGGCGATGTCCTCAGGGGTGGTTTCGCCGCGCACCAGAATGACGGACTTGTAGGCGCCGCTGTTGTGCTGCTTGACTGCTTCTTCGGCGGTAAAGACGATCTGGCCGACAGCCGCGCCCGGCGAGGCCGGCAGTCCGGTGGCGAGCACTTCAATCTTCTCGCCCTTTTCCACGAGTCGCGGAACCAGGAAGTCGTAAAGCTGGTTGGGCTCGACGCGGAAGACGGCTTCCTCCTGCGTGATGAGGCCTTCGCGCACCATATCGATAGCGACGCGGACCGCGGCCAAACCGGTGCGCTTGCCGTTGCGCGTTTGCAGCATGTAGAGCTTGCCATCCTGGATGGTGAACTCGAAGTCCTGCATGTCGCGGTAGTGCTTTTCCATGCGGCGAGTGATGTCTTTCAACTGCTCGTACACCTTCGGCATCGCCTTCTGGAGCTCGCTGATGGAAAGCGGGGTGCGCACGCCGCTCACCACGTCTTCGCCCTGCGCGTTCATCAGATACTCGCCGAAGAACATGTGCTCGCCGGTGGCGGGATTGCGCGTGAAGCCGACGCCCGTGCCTGAGTTCTCGCCGAGGTTGCCGAAAACCATGGCTTGCACGTTGACGGCGGTGCCGAGCCAGTCGTCGATGTGGTTGATGCGCCGGTAGGTCTTGGCGCGCTCATTCTGCCAACTCCTAAAGACGGCGTCCCGGGCCGCGACCAGTTGCACCAGCGGGTCCTGCGGAAAGTCCTTGCCGGTCTCCTTTTTCACGAGCTTTTTATATTCGGCAATGATCGTTTGCAGGGCGTCGGGGCCGAGCTCGTAGTCGAACTTCACCTTTTTCGCGTGCTTCACGCCGTCGAAGATGTGCTCGAACTTCTTCTTGGGAATGTCGAGAACCACGTCGCCGAACATCTGAATGAGGCGGCGGTATGAGTCATAAGCAAAACGGGGATTATTGCTGCGCTTGGCCAGCGCTTCAACTGCCTGATCGTTCAGGCCCAGGTTCAGAATGGTGTCCATCATGCCGGGCATGGAGAACTTGGCGCCCGAGCGGACCGACACGAGCAGAGGATTTTCGCCCGTGCCCAGCTTCTGGCCCTGCATCTTCTCCAGCCGCTCCAACGCGTCGAGCATCTCGGTCTCGATCTGGGGGCTCAGCTTGCCGCGCATGTATTCGCGGCAAGCCTCGGTCTGGATGGTGAATCCGGGAGGAACGGGAAGACCGGCATTGGTCATCTCGGCCAGGCCGGCGCCTTTACCACCGAGAACGTCCTTCATCTTGCCGTTGCCGTCAGCCTTGCCGCCGCCGAAAAAGTAGACATACTTGGTTGTTGTTGAGCCTGCCGGTTGAGCAGACGACTGCTCCATTACGCCCTGCGCCATGGATAAAGCCTCCATCCTGGGATTCCGCCTCACGGTCCATAGGCAAGGGTAAAGGAACGGAGGCCCAGCGCGCCAATGGAGATGGGTTGGCTGGCTGCATGGGCCGTGCCCTGAATATGGGACCGTGACGAACGGCTTTGTTGAGTCGTAAGTAGGAATATCGCGTGACGATTGGGTCTGCCTGTGCCATGGGTCACAGGGGGAGAGGCGGGCAGGCGGGTCGTACCGCGAAAAATGGAGGGCGTACCACTATATAAGACTCTAACCGGCGGGATGGAGTGGGCCGGCAGACGATTCCGGCCCGCTCAGGCGGCGGATTCCTGCATGTTCATGTTGCCGAAAGCGCACCCGGCTTCAGGGCGCGCCATCAGGATGCGGTCGAGGCCGACAAGCTGAAGGATTTCGCGCACGTGGCGGCTGGCCCGCGACACTGTGAGAGTGTGGCCCGCCTTGCACGCGTCGGTGTAGAGCGTAATGAGGGCGGCGAGACCCGCGGCGTCGATCCGCTCCACTGCGGCGAAGTCGAGCGCGACGTTTTCGCGGACGACCGCGGGCGCGAGTTCCTGGAGAAACTCCTGCTCATGGCCCCGGACAAGTTCCTTGATCCTGAGGTCGATGTTTCTGGCGGATTCAATGCGATTGGTGTTCATGATGAATCTCCCTGCCCGCAATGAACTGCGGACGTTTACAAGTGCCATTGCCACGCTTGCCGGCCGGCGGGTGTTCACTTCGCCTGGCCTTAAGATATGCACGCGGCGGGCCAAAGCTAAAAAACGCCGCGGTCGGGGAATATGCTGAATTTGCAGGACGTCTGTGCGTTCTTGCCGTCAGCGATTGCGGCAGTGAGTGTGCGATTTCGTTCCGCGCGTCCGAAAACGAACATCGCTAATCAATACGCGAGCAGGGTGAGGAAAGTTCCGTGAGGGTGGAAGCGAATAACGCGCCCAGTTCGGCCGGCGGCCTCG
Organism: Occallatibacter sp.; assembly: GCA_050010795.1. Classification (GTDB taxonomy): domain Bacteria; phylum Acidobacteriota; class Terriglobia; order Terriglobales; family Acidobacteriaceae; genus Telmatobacter. The sequence continues at coordinate 162,251 of JBEKKI010000005.1, read as the reverse complement.
CGCGTGACTTGTCGCGCGGCCTGAAGCGGGAACAGGCGCGCGCATTGGCGCTCGAGGCGGGCTTTCAGGAAGCGGGCCTGGTGGCGCTACCTTACGAGGGCGAAGCACGCGACGCGAAGCGGTTTCGGGAGTGGGTGGCCGCGGGCCGCGCGGGAACGATGCGTTATCTGAAACGTGCAGCAGAGGATGGACAGATGCTGCGCGAACGCGTGGCGATTCCCTTCCCCTGGGCGCGCTCGGCGATCGTTTGCTTTGCCAGCTACCACTGTGACGCACCGCTCTCAACCAAAACACAAGAGCGCGGGAGAGCGTGGATCGCGCGGTATGCGTGGACGAGCCGTGTGTTGCCCAGCAGGAAAGATGCGAAGGGCGAGCGAGTGCCGAGCGACTATCACAAGGTGCTGCTCAAGCGGATATGCGCGGTGGAGGCGCGGCTGCATGAGCAGCTTGGCGGGTTCGAGTCGCGCGCTTACGTCGATACGGGCCCTGTGGTGGAGCGGGCGCTGGCGGCCGCGGCCGGGCTTGGCTGGACGGGCAAGAATACATGTCTGATTCATCCCGAACTGGGGTCGTTCGGGTTTCTCGCGATGCTGCTCACGTCGCTCGAAGTCCGCGAGCCGGCGGGCCGACAGGCGGTGCTGCAAGTTCCAGACCGGTGCGGGAGTTGCACGAGGTGTATCGAGGCGTGCCCGACGGATGCGCTCATCGCTCCCTACCAGATGGATGCGTCGCGGTGCATCTCGTACCTGACCATCGAGCACAAGGGGCCGATTGTGGAAGAACTCATGCCAGGCATGGGGCGGCAGGTTTTTGGCTGCGACATTTGCCAGGACGTGTGCCCGTGGAATGGGAAAGCAATGCGCGGCGGGCCGATCGTGGAAGACCCCGAGTTGGAGCCGCGCCCGGAGCTCATCAACCCCGCGCTCGAATGGCTCGCCTCGCTCGACGAGCCGTCCTTTGAGCGCGAGTTCAACGGTTCGCCCGTGCGGAGGGCGGGGTTCTCCGGGCTCCGGCGGAATGTGGCGATTGCGATGGGCAACAGCGGCTTGGCGCGCTTTGTGCCGCGGCTCGAAGAATGGGCGCAGGAAGCGGATGAGGGCGTGCGCGCGGCGGCGCGGTGGGCGCTGGGTCAACTGCGCCGACGGTGAGATGGCGCGCTCATCCGCGAGATACGGAACCGCGGCAAATCATCAACGACGAGTTCCCGCGCCGATCCCAACAATGATCAGAGAGGCTTGACGCCCATCGCGCAAACCCAACCCTTCGGCGGATTCGTGAATACTTTGACGGCTGCGAAACCGGCGTTCGCGAGCAGGGCACCGTGCTCTTCCGGCGTGAGCAGCGTCATTCCTGCCTTCGGCGCGTATTTCTCCACCATTCTCGACATCCTTGTGTCTGCGCCCCTATACACCTCGGAAATGATGACAAACGTTCCTCCCGGCTTGACGACGCGCAGGACTTCGCGCACATCGGCGGCCAGATTCGGCCAGAAGAAGTGCGTCTCGACGGCTGTCACCAGCTCGAATGCGCCACTGTCATACGGCAGTTGCGAGACCGAGCCCTCGCTGATCGCGACGCGGCCAGACTGGACCAGCTCAGCATTTGTCGCTGACGCCGTTCGGACGCTTTCGGGGGAGTGATCGATACCGTACACGACGCCCGCTCCGGATGCGGCGGCCAGCTTGGCAATGGTTCGTCCGCCGCCGCAGCCCACGTCGAGAATGGCCGCGTCGCGGGGGATTGATACGTGGGAGAGCCCCCAATCGGTCACGCCGGAATGGCGCTTGTTCATGTTACGCAGCACCCAGCGGCCCAGCCAGCCGCTCGGTTTGCGGCATTGATTGTCCATGTCCCCCTCCGTGAGGCTGTTGTCGCATTCGGTGCGACGACCGGCGCAAGGTTGAGTGGATTCTTAAACTCTAAACCCGGTGTGCCGGTGGTTGTGGGGCGGGCTCTAGGCGACGCCTGTCCGCCGCGGAGTAACACAAGCCGTCCGCGCAAAGGGCTATCCTTGAAGCAGCACCTTCCTCGAACAGCACTGCCGTGCTGGGAACCGCGAGGATCACTTGACCGTACGAAGACTCTACCGGGGATTGACACGTGGCCGATGCCTCAGAACGCGCATCCGATGTCTCGACCAACATCCATAGCGCCACCTCGGGGCCGTCGCAGCCAGTCGCGCAATCCAAGTGGTACCGCTGGCGTAAAAGCGGCACAGCGCTCATTGCCTACCTGCTCGACAGCGAAGTGCACACCTTTGCCTTCAGCGTGGCCGCCAACGCAATCCTCTCGTTTATTCCATTCATCGTGCTGCTCTACACGCTGGTGCTTACAGTCTTTCACTCGCCACCCAAAGGGCCCATGGTCGTGGTAGTGGACAACATGGTGAATTACTTTCTTCCGTCACTCACCAAGCAGCCGGATTGGATAACGAAAACCATCGTGAAAGAAGCCGTGCTGCCCATTGTGACCCACAAGAGCGCGCAGGCCTTTTCGCTGGTGATGATTCTCATTGCGTGCACCGGGATTTTTCTCCCGCTGGAAGTGGCGCTGAACCAGGCATGGGGAGTGAAGAAGAGCCGCAATTATCTCCTCAACCAGGCCATCGCCTTCGGGCTGGCTCTGCTGATGCTCGGGCTGGCGGTGGCCAGCATGTTTGCAAACGTGGCCGTGGACAACGCGCTGCCTTTTTTGTTCCTGCATCACACGGACAACGCCGTTTATCAATTCGTATCCGGAGGAGTGGACTACGCATGGCTCGCGATTTCAACGGGCGTCGCTTCGATCCTGTTTTTCTTTTCGGTCTACTTTATTCTGCCCAACCGAAAGGTACCCTGGCGGCCGGTTCTGCGCACGTCGATCATCACGGGCCTGGTGTGGCTGTTTTCGCGATTCGTTTTCGCGACGGTGCTTCCCCATATCGACCTGAGGATCTACGGCCCGTTCTATGTCTCGGTGGGGCTGCTGTTCTGGGCGTACATTTCGGGTCTGATCCTGTTCGCTGGAGCGCAGTTCAGCGTGGCCCGCATCGGAAATACGGAGCACAAAGGCTAGAAGCGGCATCCTGATAGGCTTCGGGTGGGTTTCTGACCCAGATCCCTGACCCCTGATCCCTGTTCCCTGTCTTTTCGCTTTGTCTTCGCCAACCCCGTTGCGCTAATCTCGTGAGAGCACCATGTCCCTGCATACGCCCAACGCGCCCGATGTCACCGACCCATTTGCCTGCTTTCATCCCGTCACGGCGGCATGGTTCAAGGCTGTTTTTGACGCGCCGACCGCGCCCCAGCGCATGGGGTGGCCAGTCATCGCGCGCGGAGAGAATGCGCTGATCCTCGCGCCGACTGGCACGGGCAAAACACTGGCTGCGTTCCTCTGGTGCCTCGACCGGCTGATGCTGCAAGACAGGGAACAGGGATCAGAGATCAGAGAACAGAGATCAGAGAACAGAGATCGAGGCTGCCGCATCGTCTATGTTTCGCCGCTCAAGGCGCTGGCTGTGGACGTGGAGCGGAATCTGCGCTCGCCGCTCGCCGGGATGGCCAACATGGCGCGCTGCATGGGCGTTCCATTCCACGAGCCGCTCATCAGCGTACGCACTGGCGACACGCCGCAGCGTGAGCGCGCCCGCTTTGCGCGCCACCCGGCCGAAATCCTCATCACCACGCCCGAGTCGCTCTACCTCATCCTGACCTCGCACGCCGCGGAAGCTCTGCGCACCGTCGAGACCGTGATCGTCGACGAGATTCACGCGCTGGTGCCCACCAAGCGCGGCGCACACCTGGCGCTCACGCTCGAACGGTTGCAGGCGCTGACCGCAAAGCCGCTGCAGCGCATCGGGCTTTCGGCTACACAGCGGCCGTTAGAGGAGGTAGCGCGGTTCTTAGGCGGAGTGGAAGTGCAGGGAACGGAGAAACAGGGAACAGGGATCAGCCACCCCAGCGAGCAAGGACCGCACGCCGGGGACCCCGGCAGGGAACAGGGATCAGGAGGGAGTCGCGGTGTGGAGGCGACCTCGACTTCAGCGGAAGACGCTGCGCGTTCGCCAAACGGGCCAGGAACAACCGCAGATCCCCATTCGACTTCGTCCGCTGCGGCGGACTCCGCTCAGGGCAGGCTTTCGACTCCCTACGCTGCCGCTCCAGTCGCTCAGGATGACAACGCTGAGTTGGGGGACTTGGCCAATTCATCCACGCCGTTGCGCTATCGGCCTGTGACCATCGTCAACGCCGCCGCGCCCAAGCAGCTCAAGCTGCGCATCGAGGTCCCGGTTGAAGACATGGCGTGCCTCGGCGAGATGGAGGAGATTCCGTCGGGCCCGGCCTCGCAGACGCCGCGACGCGTGTCGATCTGGAATGCGATTCACCCGCGGCTGCTTGAGATTATTCGCGAGCGCAACTCGACCATCCTTTTTGTGAATGCGCGCCAGACTGCCGAGCGGCTGGCCGGAGCGCTGAACGACCTGGCGGGTGAGCCCATCGCCCGCGCGCATCACGGCTCGCTCGCCGCGGCGCAGCGCTCCGTCATCGAGGAGCAGCTCAAGGCCGGGCAGATTCGAGCTCTCTGCGCGACGTCGACGCTGGAGCTCGGCATCGACATGGGCGCGGTCGATCTCGTCGTGCAGATCGAGTCCCCGCCGTCTGTCGCGAGCGGCATGCAGCGCATAGGCCGCGCGGGCCACCATGTGGATGCGGTGAGCGAGGGCGTTCTCTTTCCCAAGTTCCGCGCCGATCTCGTCGCCTGCGCCGCAGTCACGCGCGCCATGCACGAGGGCCACATCGAGTCAACGCGCTTCCCGCGCAACCCGCTGGACGTGCTGGCCCAGCAGTTGGTCGCGATCGTCGCCTCCGCGCGAAAAGCAGGGAGCAGGGGAGCAAGGGAGCGAGAGAGCAAAAAACAGAGATCAGAGAACAGCGAACAGAGATCACCGGGCCTCTTCGCAGCGACGGATGGAAGCTGGGACAACGGAGTTGCCTCGGACGCTGTGAACTCGGCCGCCGAAGTCCCGGTCGATTTTCTTTTCGACCTCATCCGTGGCGCGGCCCCGTTCGGCTTGCTTTCGCGCTCGGCCTTCGATGGCGTACTCGATCTGCTGAGTGGCCGCTACCCGTCCGACGAGTTTGGCGAGCTGCGCCCGCGTTTGACGTGGGATCGCGTGCGCAACGTGGTGACAGCACGCGACGGCGCGGCGCGTCTCGCGATTCTGAACGCCGGTACTATCCCCGATCGCGGTCTCTACGGCGTCTTTCTCGCATTCACTGAGGGCAAGCCGGTGCGTGTGGGCGAGCTCGACGAGGAAATGGTATTCGAGTCGCACCCCAACGAGACGTTCATCCTCGGCGCGTCCACTTGGCGCATTACCGACATCACGCACGACCGGGTGCTCGTCACTCCTGCTCCCGGCGAGCCCGGCAAGATGCCGTTCTGGAAGGGTGACGGCCCGGGCCGCCCGCTCGAATTCGGCCGGCGCATCGGCGCCATGGTGCGCGAGCTGCGCGCTTTGCCGCAGGCGGCTGCGCTCACCCGCCTCGTCAACGATCACGATCTCGACCCCGGCGCCGCGGAGAATTTGCTGCGTTTTCTGGCCGACCAGGCCGAGGCCACCGGCCAGGTTCCCGACGACCGGACGATTGTTGTTGAAAGATGCCGCGACGAGCTGGGTGACTGGCGCGTGTGCGTGCTCACGCCCTTCGGCAGCCGCATTCACATTCCCTGGGCGATGGCCGTGGCTGCGCGCATCCGCGCGGCCGGCGGGCCCGAGGTCGAAACGCTCTGGGGCGACGACGGATTTGTGCTGCGCTTTCCTGACACCGACGAGCCGCCCGACTCCGATTGGATCCTTGTCGAGTCGGCTGAGGCCATGCAGCTTGTGCTGCGCCAGTTGGGATCGACGGCGCTTTTTGCCGGGCGCTTCCGTGAGGCGGCGGGCCGCGCGCTGCTGTTGCCGCGCCGCCGCGCCGATCAGCGCTCGCCGCTGTGGCAGTTGCGCAAGCGCTCCTACGATCTGCTTAGTGTGGCCTCGCGCTATCCACAGTTCCCGTTGTTGCTGGAGGCTTATCGCGAGTGCCTGCGCGACGTCTTCGACATGCCGGCGCTAATCGAGACTCTGCGCGCCATTGAGCAGCGCCAGCTCCGCGTGCACGTAGTGGAGACGCGTAAGCCCTCGCCTTTCGCCGCTTCTCTGCTGTTTAGCTACGTGGCCAACTTCGTGTACGAAGGCGATGCGCCGCTGGCCGAGCGACGCGCACAGGCATTGACAATCGATCAGGATCAGTTGCGCGAGCTCCTCGGCGAAGCCGACCTGCGCGAGCTGCTTGACGCGGACGCGATTGCCGAAGTGGAAGAAGCGGCGCAGTGCCTCGCGGAGAACTATCGCGCGCGTTCCGCCGACGGCATCCACGATCTGTGCCTGCGCCTCGGCGATCTTTCGCGCGAGGAACTGGGCCGCCGCGTAGTTTCGCTTGACCTGCTCAATCACGTCGACCGGCTCGTTCGCTCGCGCCGCCTGCTGGAGCTGCGCATCGCGGGCGAAAAACGTCTGATCGCTGCCGAAGACGCGGCGCGCTATCGCGATGGTCTTGGAATTCCGCTGCCGCCCGGATTGGCTGCCGCGTTGCTCGAGCCTGTGGCCCATCCTGTGCTTGAATTGGTTCGCCGCTATGCGCGCACTCACGGTCCGTTCACGCTGCGTGAGGCCGTGGACCGTTTTGCGCTGGACACAGAGGCCGTGGAGAATGCGTTGCGGCAGCTTGCGCATGAAGGCCGCGTGCTTGAGGGCGGTTTTCGTCCAGGCGGACTGCATCGCGAGTGGTGCGACGCTGAAATTCTCCGCCAAATTCGCCGCAAATCGCTGGCCAAGCTGCGCCGCGAAGTCGAGCCTGTGGAGCAGCACACGCTGGCGCGTTTCCTCACGCACTGGCAAGGCGTGCTCGCGCCGCGCCGCACGGGAACGGCACATCTGGACGCACTGCTTGACGCAATCGAGAGCCTGCAGGGCGCACCGCTGCCTGCTTCGCTACTTGAATCTTCAATTCTGCCGGCGCGCATCGCCGACTTTACATCCGCGGGGCTCGACACGCTGATCGCCGCCGGTGAAGTTACGTGGGCCGGCGTCGAGCCGATCGGCGAACGCGACGGACGCATCGCGCTTTTTCTCGCTGACAAGCTTCCGTTGCTGGCGCAGCAGCGGCCGCTAGTGGAACCGCTGACCGAGCGCGAAGAAAAGCTGCTCGCGGTGCTCGAGTCGACGGGCGCGAGCTTTTTCGATTCGCTGCATGAAGCAGCAGGCGCCGGCTATCCCGGCGAAACGATTGAGGCGCTCTGGAGCCTGGTGTGGCGCGGGTTCATCACCAACGACTCGCTTCACGCCCTGCGCGCGTACATTGCCCGGCCTGAGAGCGCTCGCATGCCGCGCCGCTATCAAACCGGCGCCGTGTTTCGCTCGCGGCGCACCACGCCGCCGACGGCACAGGGGCGGTGGTCTCTGTTACCGCTTCGCAGTGCGGGCCGGGAGGCCCGCACGACAGCCGGTCTGGAGACCGGCGCTACAAGCAGGCCGACGGCGACCGAAGCAAGTCACGCGCTCGCTATGCAACTACTCCACCGATACGGCGTGCTGTTGCGGGAGCATGTCGCCGCCGAAAACGTCCCCGGTGGATTCAGCGCCGTCTATGACGTTCTCAAAGCGCTCGAAGAAAGTGGGCGGATTCGGCGCGGCTACTTCGTCGGCGGACTCGGAGCGACACAGTTTGCGCTACCGGCCGCGGTGGACCTGTTGCGGCAGTTGCGCACCGAGCCGCCAGCCGAGAAGCCCGAGTTTGTGCAATTGGCTGCGACCGATCCCGCCAACCCCTATGGCTCGGTGCTGCGCTGGCCCGATCTCCCGGTGATGGATGAAGATTCGGAGTCCGCGCCGAGGATTCTCACGCGGGCTGTCTATGCTGAAGTGATCCTGCGCAACGGGCAGCTTGTGGCCTGGCTCAAGCGCGGCAATCCAAACCTGCTGGTCTTTTTGCCTGCCGACGAGCCGGAACGCTCGCAAGCCGCCGCGGGCCTCGCGCATTTTCTATGCACGCTCGGACAGCAACGCATGCGCACGAGCAATCATGAGGGCGTGCTGATCACCACCATCAACGGCCAACCCGTAGCCGCGCATTCGATGGCGCGCTTCCTCATGGATGCGGGCTTTCATCCCGGGCCGCTGGGAATGCATCTGCGCCGCATTCCGCTCGCCATCGCGCACGCCGAGCCGAAGCGGCCCGAGGTTCAATAAACAATGCCTGAAGGCGACACCGTCTTTCGCACCGCGCGCAATCTGGGCCGCGCGCTCATGGGCAAACCGGTCATCGGCTTCCGCTCGACATTCCCACTCCTCACGCGATTCAACGACGACACGCCGCTCGTTGGCCAGACGGTCGATCAGGTCGAGGCGCGCGGCAAATGGCTGCTCATTCGTTTTTCCGGCGGCGGAATCCTCACCTCGCACCTGTTGATGAATGGCCGTTGGCACATCTACCGCCAGGGCGAGCGCTGGCAGGTCCCGCGTTTTTACATGCGCATCGTTATTGAAAACAGCGAATATCAGGCGGTCGGCTTTCGCGTGCCGATCGCGCGCATGCACACAGAACAATCGTTGGCTCGCGATCTGCACATCGCTCGCTCGGACAACGATCTGCTCGCCGAGGAGTTCGACGCCGAAGCCGCGCTTTCGCGCCTGCTGGGCAGCCCGCACGAAGCGCTCGCTGACGTCCTGCTCGATCAAACAGTTCTCGCTGGCATCGGCAACGTCTTTAAATCGGAGATTTGTTTTGCCAACGGCCTTCATCCATTTCGCGTCGTCGGAACGCTGACTCGTGAAGAGGCCGCCGCAACAATCGCCAGCGCGCAAAAGCTACTGAAGGCCAACGTGCTCGAAGATTCCGGCGATATGATCGTCACCTATCGCGGTCAGCAGCGGCGCACCACGCATGCATCCAATCCGAGCGCGAGCTTGTGGGTCTATGGTCGCGCCGGCGAGCAGTGCCGCCGCTGCGGCGAGCCGATTCGCCGCCGCATTCAGGGCGCAGACGCGCGCGTCACCTTTTGGTGCCCACGCTGCCAGCCCATGCCCGATGGATCCGACATAGATGGCTGAAGAGAGCACCGGGCCCTCAAAGAAGGAGGAGAAATGAAGAAGGCTGCACCCGCTCCCCGCAAGAATGCCGAAACCGAGCTGGCCGGCTTCATCGACAAGTTCACACCGGAGATGGCCAGAGCGATCCGCGCCGTGCGTGCCGCACTTCGCAAGCGAGTGCCCACGGCGAATGAACTCGTCTACGACAATTACAACTTCTTCGTCATCGGCTACAGCTCGACTCTGCGGCCGTCGGACTGTTTCACTCAACTGGTAGCCGATGCGCACGGCGTGCGGCTCGCATTCTACTGGGGTTCCAAACTTCCCGATCCGGCGGGAATTCTGCTCGGCGGCGGCAATCAGAACCGATTCATCCGGTTTGAAAGCGCGCGCGATCTAGCCAAGCCAGAGGTTGAAGCAATGATTTATGCGGCAGCCGCACAGGGCAAAGCGCCGTTGCCCGCCACTGGACAAGGCACACTCGTGATTCGCTCCGTCTCAGCGAAACAACGGCCGCGGCGCGTGGCGCCAAAGCCAGGCCGCGCCGGCTAGTTGGCCGGCTTGCCGATTCCGAAGATCTTTTGAAAAATGTTGCGATGGTCCTCGCCGTTGAGGCCTTTGTGGTCGCAGGTATCGGTGGGCGCGGTGCCGTCGAGGAATGCCGCGTTGTAATCGTCGGGGCACGTTTCGTCGGCCAGCAGGTTGGTGGTCTTGTCGATGGAGACAATCTGCACGCCATCTGGCGACGTGAATTCATTGGTATCGGAATACTGCGGCAACTGCACCGCCTGCTTCATAAACGCTGCCCAGATGGGAGCCGCAGCATGCGCACCCTCGAGCTGAATGTCAGTGTAGTCGTCGTTGCCCACCCACACCACACAGAGCAGGCTGCTGGTAAAGCCGGCGAACCATGCATCGTGGCTGGTGCCGGTTTTGCCCGCAGCCGGAGAGATGAATCCCATGTTGCGGACGCCGGCGCCAGTTCCGCAGAAGTCCCGCCCTCCAACCTCGCAAGGATCTTGCCCGTTTCCTTGCAAAACCGCCTCCATCATGTAGGTGATGAGGAAGGCAGCGCGCGGATCGAGCACCTGCCGCGTGGTCGGCGTGTAGTCTTCGATGATGTCGCCGGTGGGCGTGCGCACGCTGGCCAGCATCCACGGATCGATGTGCACGCCGCCATTGGAAAAGGTCGTATACGCACCGGCCATGTCGAGGGGCGTGGCGTCGTAGGAGCCGATGGCCATGGAAGGTGTACCCTGTGCGTTCTTGATGCCCGCATCGCGCGCCAGCGCGGCCACGCGATCGAAGCCCACCATGCCGGCCAGGCTGATGGTCGCGTTGTTGTCGGAGCGGATGAGTGCGAAGCGCGCAGTGATATCGCCATAGAACTCGCCTTTGTAGTTGCGCGGCGTGTACTCGTATGGCGTGCCTCCGCCGTAGGTCTGCTGGGCGTCGCTCAGCATCGTGACCGGCGAAAAGAGGCTGCTCTGCCCCGGCAACATCGTGCCTTCGACGGCGGTCTGGAAAGCGGCGGCATAGACAAACGGTTTGAAAATGGAGCCCGTGGGACGATGCGCCACCGCGTGATTCACCTGCGACGTTCCGTAGCTGCGGCCACCCACCAGTGCCAACACCTGGCCGGTGTGGGGATCGAGCGCGATCAGCGCCACCTGCGGATAGACGTACGGCTTGCCCAGCTTGCGGTCGCGCGCGTGCAGCGCGTTCACCTGCGCGTCCACTAGGTGAATGGTGGAATCCACGGCCTGCGACGCCAGGCGCTGCAGATCCGGATCGAGCGAGGTGTAGATGCGCAGGCCTTCGCGGTTGAAATCGCGGTCGCCGAGCCTTTGCGTGAGCTGGTCGTGAACCAGGTCGACAAAGTACGGCGCTTCGCTTTCATCGACGCTTGAGGACACCAAATGGAGCGGTTCAGACTTGGCGGCCTCGGCTTCATCCTTGGTGATTACCCCGGTTTCGACCATCGAGTCGAGCACAAGATTGCGGCGCTCGATGACGCGCTCGGGATGATGAAAGGGATTCAGGCGGCTGGGGCTCTGGATGATCCCTGCGAGCATGGCGCACTCAGCTAGGTCGAGCTGGCTCACATCCTTGCCGAAGTAGGCTTGCGATGCCTCACCAAAGCCGTCGACGGAAAAACTGCCGATTTGTCCGAGATTAATCTCGTTCGCGTACATGGCGAAGATCTGTTTCTTATCGAAGCGGTGCTCGAGGATGATGCTGATGATCGCCTCGCGCGCCTTGCGCGAATAAGTGCGCTCGGGCGTAAGGAAAAATCCTTTCGCAAGCTGCTGCGTCAGCGTGGAAGCGCCCTCCTCGTAGCGATGAAGGTGGAAAATGTCGTTGCGCATCGCGCCCAGGATGCGCCAGAAGTCGATGCCACTGTGCTCGAAGAAGCGGCGATCCTCGATCGCGATCACGGCATGCACCAGATTCGGCGGAATCTCCTCGTAGGTGAGCACGCGGCGTTTGGTGCGCTGTGCGCCCTCGCTCAGGCCGGTAATAAGCAGCGGCTCCAGCTCGTAACTTGAAAGCGCCTGGCCGTGCTCATCGGTGATCGAGTTCACTACGCCTTCGGTCACGTGGATGGTGGCGCCTTCCGGCGCGTGATACGACTCTGGGCCCGGCCGCACCGTGATTTGCTGCACGCCTTCGCTGTACGTTCCCAGCGGCGAGGCCTGAGGCGCGCCGTCGCCGGTGTAGCCGGCCTCGTGCAGCTCGTTCGCAATCCAGCGCACGGTCAGTTTTTGCCCGGGGCGAACCTCACGCGGCGCAGCGTAAATTTGGGCGGTATTGGCAAAGAGCGGCTGCTTCAGCCGGTCGTCGACAATACGCTGGTATTTAACGTAGAAATAGGCGAAGACTGAAGCGCCTATCACCGCAGCGACGGCCACGATCGCGAGCAGGCCCATCAGAATTTGCGTTCTGAGACGAAGTCCCGATGCCGGCTGCGGGATTCGGATTCGTAGCGCCATCGCCTCTCCTTGAAAGGCAGCTTTCAGCTCTCAGCTTTTAGCTCTCAGCTTTCAGCTCGTCTCGCGTTCGTCATTCGCCGCTCAACAAAAGCAGATCAATCAAAAGCTGAAACCTCAGCACCCACGGCTAAGAGCTGGCTTCCAGCAAAAGCTCTTCCTGGACGCGCTTCTTCACCAGCGCCGCCACTTCGCTCAAGGCTACATCCACGCTCGTGCTGGTGGCGCGCGTCACCAGCTCCACTTGGCCGGCCGCGGCTTTCTTGCCCACGTTGATGCGGTAGGGGATGCCCACCAGGTCCGCATCCTTGAATTTGACGCCGGCACGGTCGTCTCGGTCATCCAGCAGCACATCGAGCCCTGCCGCCTCAAGTTCGGCCGCCAGCTTTTCGCCGGTCGAGCGCAAGTTCGTGTCGCTCACGTTCGTGATGGTGACAACAACCGTGAAAGGTGCGATCGACGCCGGCAGCCAGAAGCCATTGGCGTCGTTCGACTGCTCGATCGCCGCGGTCAGGATGCGCTCGATGCCGATACCGTAGCTGCCCATGATGGGCGTCACTTCTTTCCCATTTTCGTCGAGCACACGCGCGCCCATGGACTCAGAGTACTTGTAGCCCAGCTTGAAAATGTGCCCCACCTCAACGGCTTTGCCAACCACAAGCGTGCCCGCGCAGCCATCTTTCGGGCAGCTCTCGCCCTCGTTCACGCTGCGGATATCGGCGGCCAGCGTCCAGCCAAAGTCGCGGGCCGGCGTCACGTTGCGCAGGTGGTAGTCGAGCTTGTTGGCGCCGCAGACCATGTTCTTGCGGCCCTCGAGCGCGTGGTCGACAATCACGACGAGATCCCCGTCTCCCGAGAACTTGAGAGGCGAGCTGCCAGGATTCACCACCTCTTTGGGATTTAGGCCAACCGGCCCCAGGTATCCCGCCGGCCCGTGGAAGTACGTTTCCAATTCCTCGCCCTGCATCGTGCGCAATTCGCTCGCGCCCAGCAGCCCAAGCAGCTTGGTCTCATTCACCTGGTGATCGCCGCGCAGGAACGCTGCCACCGGCAGCCAGATCGCCTGGCCGTCGCCGGCGAATCCGCGCCTGGCCATGTAGGCCACGCACTTGATGTCGGATGCCGGCGAGATTTTGAAGAATGCGGCCACATCGGCGATAGCGGCGCAGCCCGGCGTGTGAACGAGTTCCGGCTTGCCATCACCCGTCGGCTCCATCTCGGCGACCGGGTCAAGCCGCGACGTCGCTTTCTCGAGGTTCGCCGCGTAACCGCACTTCGGGCAGCTTGCAATCAGGTCCTCGCCGGCATCGGTGTAGACCATGAACTCCTGCGACTGCGAGCCGCCCATCGCACCCGAGTCGGCTTCAACCGCCACAAACTTTAGCCCGCAGCGCGTGAAGATCGCGCGATACACGCGGTCGTGCTGGTCGAAACTGCGGTCCAGCCCCGCCAGGTCGATGTCGAAGGAGTACGAGTCCTTCATGATGAACTGGCGCACGCGCAGCAGGCCCGACTTGGGCCGCGGTTCGTCGCGAAACTTGGTCTGAATCTGGTACCAGATCTGCGGCAACTGCTTGTAGCTGCGCAACTCGCCGCGCGCGATCGTGGTCATGATCTCTTCGTGCGTCATGCCCAGGCAAAGGTCGGCGCCCTTACGGTCCTTCAGCCGGAACATGTTGTCGCCCATGCCCTCCCAGCGGCCGCTCTCTTCCCACGGCTCCTTGGGCAGAATGCCCGGCAAGTAAAACTCCTGCCCGATCTTGTCCATCTCCTCGCGCACGATGGCGATGATCTTGTTCAGCGAGCGCTGGCCCAGGAAGAGGTAGTTATAGATGCCTGCTCCGAGCTGGCGCATGTAGCCCGCGCGAAGAAGAAACTTGTGGCTGGCCACTTCGGCATCCGCCGGGGCCTCGCGCAGAGTAGGGATAAAGAGCTTCGACCAACGATGCATAAAAAGAAGGGCAGACTTTCCCGTCCGCCGCGGCGAACGCAGGGCAAATGACAGCAGGTTTTATTCTAAATGTCCGATCTCTGGAGTGGTCTTGGAATGCATTTGGCTCGCTATTCCACCGCCGATTCACATCAGCTCCACTCCCCACAGATCGTGCAGGTGCACGACGCCTTCCACTTTCCCGTCAGCATCGACTACAACCAGCGACGTGATCTTGCGTTCTTCGAGAATCGCCAGCGCCTTCGCCGCCATCTCTCCGGCGGCAATCATCCTGGGATGCGCGTTCATCGCCTCGCCCGCCGTCTTGCCGAGCGCCGCGCCGCCCTCGCGCTCCAAGAGCCGCCGCAGGTCGCCGTCACTGATCACGCCGCACAGCCGTCCCTCGTCCTGCACCGTCGTGATGCCGAGCTTTTTCGACGACATCTCGAAGATCACATCGGCCATCGGCGTGGTCGGCGCGACCACGGGTATGTCCTCGCCGGTGTGCATCAGGTCGCGCACCTTGGCCAGGCGCTTGCCCAGCTTGCCGCCGGGATGCAGTTCCGCAAAGTCCTCGGCGCGGAAGCCCTTGCGCAGGCTGACCGCAACAGCAAGCGCATCGCCCAGCGCCAGCATCGATGTCGTCGACGCCGTGGGCGCAAGATTCAGCCCGCAGGCCTCGCGCTCAACCGAGCAATCGAGGGCCACGTCGCTCGCCTGTGCCAGTGTCGACTGCAAATTGCAGCAGAAGCCGATAAGGGCGTCGCCCATGCGCTTCAGGTACGCGAGCAGCCGCAGAATCTCCTCTGTTTCACCTGATGCCGACAGCGCGATCACCACGTCGCCGGGCATCAGCATGCCCAGGTCGCCGTGAACGGCCTCGGCCGGATGCAGAAACAGCGCCGGCGAGCCGGTGGAGCTGAGCGTCGCAGCGATCTTCTGCGCGATGATGCCGCTCTTGCCCATGCCGGTGACCACGACGCGGCCGTTTGATTCGCCGCAGCGGACGACAAGATCGACGGCTCGGGCGAAGGGCTCGGCCATCGGGCCTTCGAGGCGGCGGGCGAGCGCTTCGAGCGCGGCGGCCTCCGTGCGCACCAGCGCAGCCGGCTCAAACGCGTCGTCTTTCCCAGTGGGGCTCATTGGCATTTGATGGTAGCAAAGTCCGGGGATTTGGGTGTAGGGCCTAGAAAGCAAGATGCGCCGGGTAGCTTGTCACTGCCGCTAGCGGGGATAATCGCATAGAATTCCGGCGATCCGGCAGGCCGCCCGTTCCGTTGTCGAATGGCCTCCGGAGAGATCGAGAGGTGAGGGTATGGTTCCCAATGTGAGGGAGATGACTGCAGTCGATCGCGCCCGCAAGACCGTCGCGCGCCTGGGATTGTGGGTTTCCGTGCTGACGGCGGCTGATGCGGTCGTCGCGTTCGGCATCGGCTTTATGACGCCGCCGCATTCCGGGCCCTTCTGCACGGAGTCCTGCATCGTCTACCCGTACACAGGCGCCGTTACGTTTTTCCCAAGGAACTACCTGTGGGTCTTCCCCGGGATGCTGTTGGTTTCTCTGTTCGTGGTGCTTTGCATCTGTGTCGATTTCTGGGTGGAGATCGAGAAGCGGATCTTCAGCCGGATCGCGGTGTCGGCCGCGACGGTTTCTGCGGCGCTTGTCACGTTGGATTACTTCATCCAGTTCGAAGTAATGCAGCCGAGCTTTCTTAAAGGCGAGTCGGACGGGCTGGCATTCTTTTCGCAGTACAACCCGCACGGGGCCTTCATCGCAATGGAAGATCTCGGCTACCTAGGGATGTCGGCGGCCTTCATCTTTCTCGGCATATCGCTTGCCGGAAAGAGCGGCCCGGAGAAAGCAACGCGCTGGGTGCTGGCGATCAGCGGGGCATTGGGATTCGTCACGTTTCTCGGCATGTCGGTGGCTTTCGGAAACAACCTGGAGGCGCGGTTCGAGCTGGCCATCATCACCATCGTCTGGACGGTCTTGCCCGTCGCTGCTGTGATGCTGGCGATTCTGTTCCGAAGATCGCTTCGGCTCGCGGCGAACGGATGACCCGGCGGAGTGGCCTGCGAGACCTGCCGCCGCCCTCATACAATA
The DNA here is from genome assembly GCA_050010795.1 of Occallatibacter sp. Taxonomy (GTDB): domain Bacteria; phylum Acidobacteriota; class Terriglobia; order Terriglobales; family Acidobacteriaceae; genus Telmatobacter. The sequence goes on along the minus strand of JBEKKI010000005.1, from coordinate 146,118 downwards.
AGGACATGAAGTCGATCCCCTTGCGACGGAACACCGTTGTTCTTGTGGCGGTACTGTTTATTCTGGCGATCTTTGCCTGGGCGGGCTGGGCCAACTGGGAGTATCGCCGGCAGGCCGCCGAAAAGCTGCTGGCTAACACCGCGCAGGGCGAGCTGGTGGCCGTCGATGGGTCCGGCACTCTGCAGTTTCATTCTTCCCTCATGGGCAAGCCCGCGCCGGCCTTCACTCTCAACGATCTCGGCGGAAGGAAAGTCTCGCTCGCCGCCTTTCGCGGCAAAGCCGTCATGATCAACTTCTGGGCCACGTGGTGCGGCCCGTGCAAGGTGGAAACGCCGTGGCTCGTCGAGCTTCGCCAGAAGTACGCGGCCCAGGGCTTCGAGGTGCTGGGCGTCGACACCGAGGGCGACGACCTGGAGCCGAGCGACAAGGGCGGGTGGGCCAAGGCTGAGGCTAACGCTGGCAAATTTGTCACCCAAATGAAGGTGCCCTACCCGGTGCTGCTTAACGGCGACTCGATCAGCCGCGACTTCGGCGGGCTCGACGATCTGCCCGCGTCGTTCTTCGTCGATCGTAGCGGAAAGGTGGTCGCCGCGAGCGTGGGCCTCACCTCGGAGAGCGACATCGAGGGGAATATCAAGAAGGCGTTGGCGGAGTAGAAGCGAGTGGTCAGTTGTCAGTGAACAGTCGGATGGTCATCTGGTTTGAGGATTGGAATCGATGGGTCGAATGAATTGGAATCGGAGGTGCGCGGTGGTGTTCCTTGGCCTAGCTGGACTGGCAGCAGCAGGGGCCCGCAGTCAAGTCATTTCCAACTCGCCGCGGAACAGTTCTTTTGGTAAGGCGGTTAAGACGGAGGCTGTGCAGTACCTCTTTCCTGAGCAGGTGAGCATTTCCGCCGGCAAGCCGAGCCCGGTGACGCTGCACTTCCGCGTCGCGCAGGGTCTGCACATCAATTCGCACACACCCAGCGACGACTTCCTCATTCCGACAGAGTTCTCCATTCCCGACGGCATGGGCGTTCGGCTTGGAGCAGCCACTTATCCGCCGGGCACCATCATCTCGCTGGCCTTCGATCCCACAACAAAACTCAGTGTCTACACCGGCGAGTTCGTCATTCACGCGCGCATCGTGGCCGAGCCCGGCAATCATCTGGTCAAGGCCAGCCTACACTACCAAGCCTGCGACCAGAACCAATGCATGCCGCCCAGAACGATCGACGTGCCGATTGACGTGATCGGCAAATGATCATTGATCAGCTCGCTCGTAGAGAAAATCGCGCGCTTCGCGAGCTCCGCTAGTTTCCCGCCTTCTTCTCAATCTTCGCCCAAGTATCTTTGAGCGGGAGCGTGCGATTGAATATTTTCTTGGTTTCGGACGAGTCCGGATCCAGACAGAAATATCCTACGCGCTCGAATTGGTAGCGGTCGCCCGCCTTGGCGCTCGCGAGCGAGGGCTCGAGCTTCGCGCCGGTCACGATCTCAAGTGAGTTGGGATTCAGATTGTCGAGAAAGCTGCCGCCTTCCGCGACGTCACCGGGATCGGCCTTGGTGAAGAGCTTTTCGTAGAGCCGGATTTCCGCCGAGATGGCGTGCGCGGCCGAGACCCAGTGCATGGTCGACTTGACCTTGCGCCCGTCGGGCGAGTTGCCGCCGCGGCTCGCGGGATCGTAAGTGCAGTGGACTTCGACTACGTTCCCCGCCAAGTCCTTCACGACGCTCAGCGCGGTCACGAAGTACGCATTGCGCAGGCGCACCTCCTTGCCGGGAGAGAGCCGGTAGTACTTTGGCGGAGGAACTTCGCGGAAGTCGTCCTGTTCGATATAGATCTCGCGTGAAAACGGCACCTGCCGCATGCCGGCCGCCGGGGCCTCGGGGTTGTTGGCCACATCGACGGACTCTTCTTTTCCCTCGGGATAGTTGTCGATGACCACCTTGAGCGGGCGCAGCACAGCCATGGCCCGCGCGGCGCGGCGGTTCAGGTCGTCGCGCTGAAAGTGCTCGAGCATCTCGATATCGACAATGCCGTTGGTGCGCGAGACGCCTGCCGACGCGACAAAGGCGCGGATGGCTTCCGGCGTGAATCCGCGGCGGCGCAGCCCTGAGAGCGTGGGCATGCGCGGATCGTCCCATCCGTTCACACGCTTCTCCTGAACCAGTTGCAGCAGCTTGCGTTTCGAGAGCAGCGTGTAGGTCAGGCTGAGGCGGTCGAACTCAATTTGCTCGGACGGAAAGATGCCAAGCTGGGCAATATACCACTTGTAGAGCGGCTGGTGGTCGGCGAACTCGAGCGAGCACATGGAGTGCGTGATGTGCTCGATCGAATCCGACTGGCCGTGCGCGAAGTCGTACATCGGGTAGATGCACCACTCGTCGCCGGTGCGGTGGTGCGTGGCATGCAGGATGCGATACATGACAGGGTCGCGCATGTTCAGGTTGGGCGACGCCATGTCGATCTTGGCGCGCAGAACGCGGCTGCCGTCGGGGAACTCGCCTTTCTTCATGCGGACAAATAGGTCCAGGTTTTCCTCAATCGTCCGGTTGCGAAACGGCGAGTCCTTGCCCGGCTCAGTGAGCGTGCCGCGGTACTCGCGAATTTGATCGGCTGTGAGGTCGTCGACGTACGCCTTGCCTGCCTTGATGAGCTGCAAAGCCCATTCGTAGAGCTGCCCGAAATAGTCGGATGCGTAGCACAGTCGCTCCCAGTCGAACCCCAGCCAGCGCACGTCCTTCATGATATTGTCGACGTACTCCTGTTCCTCTTTTTCGGGATTGGTGTCGTCGAAGCGCAGGTTTGTTTTGCCGCCGAACTCGTCGGCAAGCGTGAAGTTGATGCAGATGGCTTTCGCGTGGCCGATGTGCAGGTAGCCGTTGGGTTCGGGAGGAAAGCGCGTCTGGATCGTGGCGTCGCCGAACTTCTTTGTGCGCACATCCTCGGCGATAGCTTCGCGAAGGAAGTTCGAGGGAACGTGAACGTCGGTACTCAGTTCGTTCGGGCTTTCCGGATTCGGGTGGCTCATTGCTTTTATTCCTAATCTTTTCACGCGAAGTTCGCGCCGCCCCTACGGGGCTGGTAACTCTCTCTGTTCCCCCCCACGCTCAACCACCCCAAGAAACAAAAATCGTTTCTTGGGGACCCCGGTAAAGCGCGGGGCTAAGGACCGCTGCGCCTCCGGCGCGAGTCGGCAACGCACCAAGACATCAGACCAAGATCATGCGGACGCTCCGAGGGATGCAAGTTTGGCTTCCGCTTCGCGGATGCGCTCGAGGCACACGTCGCGGCCAAGCACAACCATGGTCTCAAAAAGCGGCGGAGCGTTTTTGCGCCCGCACACGGCGACGCGGATGGGCTGGAACATGGGCCCGGCCTTGAGGCCGAGCGAAGCGGCGGCCTCGCGCAGCGCCTTGTCGAGCGAGTCGTGATCGAAAGCCGTCGTGGCGAGCACCTCGAGCGCGGTTTCGAGAACTCGGCGGGCCAGCGCGGCATCGCCCTTTTGTGGGATCAGCTCGGCGGGGTCGTACGGCGGAAGTTTGTCGACAAAGAAAAAGTCAGCCGCCGGAACCACATCGCGCAGCAGCTTGATGCGCTCGCGGATGAGCGGAGTGACAGCGAGGACTTTTTCGGGCGACGGATGGAAGCCGGCCTGCTCGAAGAATGGCAGCAGATCGCGGCTGAGCTCCTCGACAGGCAACGCGCGGATGTGCTCGGCGTTCAGCCAGACGGCTTTGGCGTCAAAGGGGTCGTCGTCGGTGAAGTTGACCACGGCGTTCGCGCGGTTGACGCCCTCAAGAGTGAACAGATCGCGAATCTCGTCCAGGGCCATAAACTCACGGTCGTTCTTGGGCGACCAGCCGAGCAGGCAGAGAAAATTGATGAACGCCTGCGGCAGAAAGCCTGCATCGCGATACGTGGTCACGCTCACGACGGCGCCGTGGCGGCGCTTGGAGAGTTTGGTTCCATCGGGCGCCACCAGCAGCGGCAAATGCGCAAAGTGCGGCGCCGCTACGCCCAAGCCCTCGAAAATCAGCACGTGTTTGAAGGTATTGGTCAGGTGGTCCTGGCCGCGGATGATGTGGCTGATGCGCAAGTCGGCGTCGTCGACGCACGAGGCCAGGTGGTAGGTGGGCATCCCGTCTGAACGAAGAAGCGCGAAGTCTTCCACTTCGTCGGCGAGCTTGGTCTGCTCTCCATAAACTCCGTCGGCAAAGCGCAGCGTGCGGCCTTCACCGCGCGGCACGCGATAGCGCAGCGCGAACGGCTCACCAGCGGCGGCGCGGCGGTCGGACTGTTCACGTGACAATTCGCGCATCCCGGGATTGCAAAGCCACGCGCCCTGCGACGAGGAATGCTCGTCATCTGTCGCGTGCGGAGGCGTGAAGTCGCGGTAGGCAAGGCCGCGGGCGAAGATGGCTTCGGCCTGGCGGCGGTGCAGGGCCAGCCGCTCCGATTGCTTGTACTCCTCGTCCCAGTCGAGTCCCAGCCAGCGCAGTCCCTCGAAGATCGATTGCACGCTCGCGTCGGTGTTGCGCTCGACGTCGGTATCGTCCAGGCGCAGCACCATCGTCCCGTGATTGTGGCGGGCATAGAGCCAATTGAAGATGAACGTCCGCGCGCTGCCGACATGCAGAAAGCCGGTGGGCGAGGGCGCAAAGCGAACGCGAAGTGCTCTGCCGCCGGAAGAGTTGGGTTCGGGCATCGTGACGATTGCTTTCACTCACGATGCTAAAACATTGCACCCCGCCCGGCGGCGGCCGCGTATCAGGCTGTGGGCGGCACGGGCGGTTGCGGATACGGCGGCGGATACACCATCTGCGGCACGGGCATCACCCTCCACTGCGCAAAGGCCAGCACGTAGATGAGGATCAGATTGCCGAAGGGCACAATGTTCAAGAGCGAAAGCCAGGGAGAGAAGCCGGCCTTCTTGCAGATGAACCAGAAGGGAATGATGATGATCGCCAGGAATACGAGGATGATGAGCGGCAGAATCGCCATCATGGCCATGACCATCTTCTGAATTTGTTCGGGGTCAGGTCCGTTTTGCAGAAGGAACGCGAGATAGAACATAAGAACGCTCCAAGGTGGAATGGGGTTCGCAGCCAAGGTACAGCCAAACCGATGAATCCGCAATGGAAAACTTTGGGTCTGCTCAAGATAGGAAGAACCGCAACCGGGGCAGGCTCTACGTGATGTCTTCCGTGTCGTAGACCGGCGATATTGCGCGTTTTTTGTGACTGCCGTGAGCCGAACTGAGCAGGTCGTCGACCACGTCCTCGAGCTGCCGCTGGTCCTCGATCGAGTCTTCCATGCTCTTCAGCTCGTCGGCTTCCTGCACGCGCTCCACCAGCGCCACGGCGTGGCACTGGGCAACCTGATCCAGGTTCAGTCCCTCGGGTGTTTTGGCCTTGATGCTCACCTGGTCGATCTCCACGCCCAGCAGGTCGGCAACGCGGGCTCGCATTTCGGGCGCGATGGGCGCGATCTTCGGGCGATTGAGAATCAGCGTCGTGTCGATGTTGACGATCTGATAGCCGGCATGCTGCAGCTCCTCAAGCGCGAGACTCAAAAAGATGGCGGAGTCGGCGTCTTTCCACCGCGGATCGCCGGGCGGGAAGAAGCTGCCGATATCGCCCGCGGCCACGGCCCCCAGCAGCGCGTCGGTAATGGCGTGGAGCAGCACGTCGCCGTCCGAGTGGCCGGCCAGGCCCTCGGGATGCTCCACCGTCATGCCGCCCAGGCGCAGCGGCACACCGGACTTGAATTCGTGCGAGTCGTAGCCAAATCCGATGCGTGTATCCATCATCCGCGTGGCTCTCTAATTTTTTTCCCGGCGCACCGGCCGCGATCCGGCTGTTTGATCGGGACTTCTCTAATGCGTTCGCTGCCGCAAATAGAACTCCGCCAGTTCCAGGTCGCCCGGCTGTGTAATCTTCAGATTAACCTGAGAACCGTGCACCACGGCTACGGGAATTCCCGCGCGCTCGACGAGCGAGGCCTCGTCGGTGCCCATAAAGCCGTCGGCCGTGGCCTCGGCAAAGGCGCGTTGCAGCAGCTCAAAGCGAAAGCCCTGCGGCGTCTGCGCCTGCACCACGAATTCCCGCGGGATGGTCGCGGTAACCAGCGCCCCGTGCGCCGTCCGTTCCACTTGTTTGATCGTGTCTGTGGCCGGCATGCCAGCAATCGCCGCGCCGTACTCGGCCACCGCGTCGATGGTGCGCTCGATGGTGGCGGCATCGATCAGCGGCCGCACCGCGTCGTGCACCAGGACAATGTCTTCGGGCCCGGCCGGTAGCGCGTTCAGCGCGTTGGCCACCGATTCCTGCCGCTTCTCGCCGCCCTCCACCACGTGGACGCGCCCCGCGAACCCGTATTCGGTCACCTGCGCTTCCACGCGCTCCGTCTCCTGCTTGCGCACAGCCACATATATCGCTGTCACTCGCGGCACCGCGGCAAAGGCGCGCAGCGAGTGGATCAGGATGGGAACGCCGTCCAGCGCCAGGAACTGCTTCGGCTGCGGCCCAGCCATCCGCGTGCCCAGTCCGGCAGCCGGCACAATCGCAAAGACTTGCATGGCTCTGCGAGTATAGCACCGCGTCGGGCCGCAAAAAACCGCCAAAAGCCCTAGAGAGACGCGCCCGTGCGGGTCTGCTACGACCCGCTTTTCTCCGGCTCAACGAACATCATTTCGCTGGTCGCATGAAATCCGAGTTTTTGATAAACGGGCCGGCCTGCATCGGAGCTGTGCAGCGTGACCACACGGATGCCGCGCTGGCGCGCTTCAGCAAGGCTGCGCACGATTAGTTCATGCGCAAAGCCGCGCTTGCGGAACGCCGGCTCGACATACACGTTCAGCACATAGGCACGTTTGTCACTCTCGGGATGCAGGGGATGAGGCGGCCAATCGACGAAAAGCAGGCCGGCTGAACCGGCAACGCAACCGGACTCTTCGATAATCCAGCCCAGATACCTGCCGTCGCCGAGCCGCTCGCGCACCCACGGCTTGAAGTTGCGGCTCATGGTGTCGAGCTCCGCGTCGTTCGGGTGCGGCATCGAGGCAAACATGGCGCGGCGATGAGCCGTAATCAGCGCGGCATCGGCAACGGTCGCGGATCGGGTATTCGGCATCCGCTCAGTATAGGGCGACCGCCGGAATATGCCAGCGTTCGGCTCCTCGCCGGCGAAGCAGTTGAACGCCGAAGGCTCCTCTGCGCGCTATGATCCTCTCGTGCCTCCTCGCCCCGCTCAAACATCGTTGCCCGGCCTGCCGCTCGACACCGCCCTTCTCAAGCCCGGCATGCGCCTTGGCGTGGCGCTCTCCGGCGGCGCGGATTCGGTGGCCCTCCTGCGTATCCTCGCCGCGCGCAGCGCTGAGCTGGGTCTCGCGCTCCATGTCGCGCACCTGCACCACGGCCTGCGCGGAGCCGAAGCCGACGGAGATCTCGCCTTCTGCCGCGAGCTGGCGGCAAGGCTCGACCTGCCCTTTCACGAAGCGCGAGTTGACACGGCGCGCGAAGCGGCCGCCGATCCCAAATCGGGCAAGGCGGCCGAGACCGGCAAGCATGCCGAGAGCATTGAGGAAGCAGCGCGGCGCCTGCGCTACGCGTGGTTCCGGCAACTCATGGCTTCAGGCGAAGTCGACGCCATCGCCACCGCGCACACTCTCGACGACCAGGCCGAAACGGTTCTCTCCAAATTCCTCCGCGGCGCGTGGACTGAGGGTCTATCGGGCATTTATCCAAAACTTGAGACCGCGGGAGCGGGCCGCATCGTGCGCCCGCTTCTCTCCGCCACACGCGCCGAGATCGAGGCCTACCTGCGCTCGCTCAGCCAGGAATGGCGCGAAGACAGCTCGAATCGCCACCTCACCTTCACGCGCAACCGCATTCGCCACGAGTTGCTGCCGCTGCTCGAAAGCTGGAATCCTCGGCTGCGCGAGCACCTTGCGCAGATGGCCGCGATCTCGCGCGGCGAAGATGCGTGGTGGCAGGCGGAATTGGCTCGGCTGGCTCCGCAACTCCTGCTGCCGGGCCGCCCGGTGCGCGGAGGTGGCCGCGCTGCCGGTCCGGGCCTCGACGCGTGTCTCGCTGTTGAAGTCTCCCGGCTGTCCGCGCTTGCTCCGGCGCTGCAACGCCGGCTCATCCGATACGCTGCCGCGCAGTTCGGTGCCGCGCTCGACTTTGCCGCCACTGAAGCTGTGCGCTCGCTGGCTCTCGCCGGCCGCGCAGGCCAAAAGCTCGCCCTGCCGCAAGCCTTGCTCGCCGAGCGCACGGCCCGCGAGCTTAGGCTCTCGCATCACGACCGCCCCGCCCGGGAAAGAAAGAGCGCACAGGCAAACTTGCACTCCGAATACACCGTACCGATTCCCGGCGAAATCGACGCGCCGGCCTTCGGGCTTCGGCTCCGCATTGAGCTTTCCGGCTCTTCCGTGTCCGCCGCCGCTGGCCGCCCCGATGACTGTGCGGGCAGCCCTTTCGGCGCCACCGCCACCCTGCGCAATTGGAAGCCCGGCGACCGCGTCAGGCTGCACCACTCAGGGGGCCCAAGAAAAGTGAAGGAAGTGCTGGAGCGTCTGCGGGTTACGGGAACAGACCGCACAGTTTGGCCGGTCCTTGAGCACGGCGGCCGCATTGTATGGATGCGAGGCGCGGAGCTTGAACCCGAGCCCGGCTTGACGATTTCGGCATCCTTCGAAGGTGGCGCCGCCGGACCCTCCGGCACAGCCAAAACGGGACGGGCGTGACCTTCCGGATGCTGACCCTTTCGTAGGATACGCACTCTTCTGAGTTTGTCCGCGCTGGGAGTACAATCGGGGTACTGCTCCTCGAGCGGCGCGCTATGCGTGTCTTGCGGGGAATTATGTACTTTCTGCCACTTTGCCGGGCGCGCACGCGTCTATATGAGTGGGGATTGGCCAGGGATCGAAGAGCGGGGGTCGCGGGAGCTTTTTCTCCTTCACCGCGAAAAGGAGACGTTGGTGAACTCGAGCGTTAAAACGATCATGTTTTGGGTGTTCATCCTCATCTGCCTCGTGCTGTTGTGGGGCGTGGTGGAGAGAAGCACCAGCATGGGCAAAGAGCAGGAGTACGCCTACTCCGACCTCTATGACAAGGTGGTCAACAACCAGGTACAGGACGCCGCCATCCAGGGCGACGAGCTTAAGGGCCACCTGAAGGTCTCGCCCAAAGACGAGTTTCACACCACCCTGCCGACCAACTACGATGACCTGCTGAAGGCGATGATCGCCGCCAAGATCAACTTCTCCATCAAGGAACCCCAGAACAACGTCCTCATTCCCCTGCTCATCAACGCGGGACCGTTCGTGCTGTTGATCGCCGTGTGGTTCTTCATGCTGCGGCAAATGCAGTCGGGCGGCAACAAGGCATTGTCGTTCGGCAAGAGTCGCGCGCGTCTGCTCTCAATGCAGCAAAAGAAGGTCACGTTCAAGGATGTGGCTGGCGTGGACGAGGCCAAGGAAGAGCTGAAGGAGATCATCGAATATCTGCGCGAGCCGCAGAAGTTTCAAAAGCTGGGCGGGCGCATTCCCAAGGGCGTGCTGCTCGTGGGGCCTCCGGGAACGGGCAAGACGCTGCTGGCGCGTGCCGTGGCGGGCGAGGCCAATGTTCCCTTCTTCTCCATCTCCGGCTCTGACTTCGTGGAAATGTTCGTCGGCGTGGGCGCAAGCCGCGTGCGCGACCTGTTCGAGCAGGGCAAGAAAAATGCGCCCTGCATCATCTTCATCGACGAGATCGACGCGGTCGGCCGGCATCGCGGCGCCGGCCTGGGCGGCGGCCACGACGAGCGCGAGCAGACGCTGAACCAGTTGCTCGTCGAGATGGACGGCTTCGAATCGAACGACGGCGTGATCCTGGTGGCAGCCACCAACCGCCCCGACGTGCTCGATCCCGCGCTGCTGCGCCCCGGCCGCTTTGACCGGCGCGTGGTGGTGGGCCTGCCCGACATTCGTGGGCGTGAGGAAGTCCTCAAGGTGCACGTCAAGAAGGTTCCCGTCTCCGACGACACAAATTTGAACGTACTCGCCCGAGGAACGCCCGGCTTCAGTGGCGCGGATCTCGCCAACATGGTGAACGAGGCGGCGCTGAATGCGGCGCGCCTGAACCGCAAGCAAGTCACCATGTACGACTTTGAGCTCGCCAAGGACAAAGTGCTGATGGGCGCCGAGCGCAAGTCCATGATCCTGAGCGACGAGGAGAAGCGCGTCACCGCCTATCATGAGGCCGGCCACGCGCTGGTTTCGCTCAAGCGCGACAACTCCGACCCGGTGCACAAGGTCACCATCATTCCGCGCGGCATGGCTCTGGGCGTCACGGTTCACCTGCCCGACGACCGCCACAACTACACGCGCGAGTACCTGGAGACACGGCTGGCCATGCTCTACGGCGGCCGCGTAGCCGAGGAGATCTTCCTCAACCAGATGTCCACCGGCGCGGGCAACGACATCGAGCGCGCCACCGAGCTCGCCCGCTCCATGGTCTGCGAGTACGGCATGAGCCGCCTTGGGCCCCTGACCTTCGGCAAGAAGGAGGAGCAGATCTTCCTGGGCCGCGAGATTGCGCAGCACCGCGACTTCTCTGAAGAGACGGCGCGGCAGATCGATCTCGAAGTGCGGCGCCTGATCGATGAGGCTTATCAATCGGCACACGCCATCCTGGAATCGAACCAGGACGCCATGCACCGCATCGCTGCCGCGCTGCTGGAGCGCGAGACCATCGATGCCGAAGAGCTGAAGCTGCTGCTTGAGGGCAAGACGCTGCCTGAAATGCGGTCAGCGCTGGCCGGGGGAGGCGATTCCGGCGGCAACCAGCAGCAGGTACTCAAGCCCGAAAGCCGCGGAACGAGCGGCAGCATGCCCGAAGGCTCGCCTTCACCGGCGTAAAAGCAAGGACCAGGGATCAGTTTTCAGAGGGGCTGCTCGAAGGAGCGGCCCTTTTTGCTGTTCGAAGAAAATCCCCGCTCCGCTGAACACTGTCCACGGTCCGCGGCTCCTGTATACTTCCCCCGCAGACTTCATCGCCGCTCGCTTGTGAATTTAACTTGAGAGTGCGGACGGCTTCGTCGGTTCCCATCAAGAATATTTCAGAGGAGCACTCCGCATGAACGCAGCCGTTCGTCGTTTTTCCGTTCTCGTTCTCCTTCTCGTCTTCGCACTCGCCGCCCACGCCGCTCCCGTTCTGATGATCTCGATCGATGGCCTCAAGCCCGAATACATTACGCAGGCTGACGCGCACGGCATGAGGATTCCCTACCTGCGGACGCTGCTCACGAACGGAACCTATGCGGAAGGCGTGGTCGGCATCTGGCCCACCGTCACCTATCCCAGCCACACCACGCTCATGACCGGCGTGTGGCCGGCCGAACACGGCATCCTGAACAACCAGGAGTTCGACCCCTTCCAGAAATTCACCGGCGGGTGGAACTGGTACGCCGCGGAGATCCGCGTGCCCACCCTCTGGCAGGTTGCGCACCATGCCGGCCTTCGCACGGCCAGCGTTGGTTGGCCCGTCAGCGTTGGCGCAACGGACGTCGATTACCTCATCCCCGAATACTGGCGCGACGACAATGTTTCGCACTCATCGGATCCGACCGACCAGTTGCTGATGGCGTCGCTCGCGCGGCCCGACACGCTGATCCAGAAACTCGAGCCCAGCGCCGGCCCCTATATGAACGGCAACGAAACTTCGATCGGAGGCGACGAAACCAAGACGCGCTACGCGCTTGAGATCCTGCAGCGCTACAAGCCCGCCTTTATGACGCTGCACCTGAGTTCGCTCGACGAGGCCCAGCATCAGCACGGTCCTTTCAGCCCCGAGGCCTGCGCGGACCTCGAAGCCATTGATGGAATGGTGGCTCGCCTCGCGCACCAAGTGTTCGCCAACAGTCCATCCGCGGTTCTCGTCATCGTCTCTGACCACGGATTTATGAACGTCTCGCACTTCGTCAATCTTGCCGTTCCCTTCCTGCAGGCCGGGCTCATTGACGCGACGATCGCACCGGGCAAGCCCCCTGTCGTCAACTCGTGGAAGGCTGAGCCGTGGATGGCCGGCGGCATGGCGGCGATCATGCTGCACGATCCCAACGATCGCGCGACGGAGCAACAGGTGAAGCAGATGCTCGACGGCATAGCGGCGAACCCTGACAACGGCATCGCCGAGGTCCTCGACCGCGACGGCATCCGCAAGCGCGGCGGCTTTCCGGACGCAGCGTTTCTTGTGGTGTTCAAGCCCGGATACTACGCGGGCTCGGGGCTGAGCGGCAGCCTCATCACGCCGATTCCCGGCTCGCGCGGTTCGCACGGATTCTCTCCCGAATATCCCGAGATGCGCGCGTCTTTCTTTGCCGTGGGCGCCGGCATTGCACACCATCGCGATCTCGGCGTCATCGACATGCGCCAGATCGCGCCCACCGTTGCCGGCATACTGCACGTGCCGATGCCGACCGCTAAGGCAACGCCGCTGCACGTCGCGCCGTAAGTGTGGTGCACGGATTATCCGCAGCGGCCTCAGTCCATGGCGATGCGGCAAGGCACGCGGGCCAAGGCGGAGCCTGAACAACTCAGGCGTCCCTAGTTCCCTTGGTCCCTCGTTCCCTTGTTCTCTTGTTCCCTGTCTTTAGAAGATTTTGTAGCTGATGCCCACGCTGCCGCCGTAGGGATAGAGCGTCGGAGTCACGCGCCATTGCTGCCACTCAAAGTCGAATGCGCGCAAGGTAAGCTTCTTGCTGAGCCTGTAATCCACGCCGCCCCCGTACGAGAGCACAAGGGTGTTTCCGGTCAGAAAGCTCCCATTCCCCAGGCCGACCAGAAACTTTCCATAAGGCGACAAGCCGTGGAAGTTGCAGATGGGAACGCGCGGGCCGATCAGGTAGGTATTCTCATCAATTCCCCGATAGGTGTTGAATCGCATCCAGCGGCCTTCCGCTTCCACCTGAATCCAGCGGGTGAACTTGGCGTCTACATAGGCACCCGCGCCGTAAAGCCGGTTGGGGCTGGTTTGCGCCACGCCTAACCCCGCGTAATCGGGCTGGAACATCGAGCCCTCTCCACCCGCGGAAAGCGTAAAGGTGCGGCCGGTGGCCGCGGGCACCACCTGGGCGCGTGCGGAAACCATAGCGAGGGATGAAAGGACGCAGAAAAAGATGGGGATCGATCGCTTAATAAGCACCAAGCACATCCAATTCCCGTGAATCTATATTTCTGCAGGCAACGAGGGAAAGATTCACGCTCCAGACCGGATCGAGCGCGCTCGTTCAACTGGCGCGCTGTATCCGGTCCTGGCGGAATTTATTCTATCTTACGGCTGTGGGTTCTGTGCTGCGGTTGGCTGCTGTTCAGGCGGTGCGCTGCCCCTCGCCATTTGCTGGTCAGGCGCTGCAGCAGCGCTGCTGGTGGGTGGGGGGGGCGGCGCAACCGGCTGCGCATTGTCAGGAGCCGCCGCGGGCTGCGTGCTCGCCGGCTGTGCTGCGGGAGCGGCGCTCGGCGCCGGCGCTGCGCTGGCTTCTTCATAGCGCTGCAGCTTGTAGAAGATCGGCGTCACTTCGAACGGCATCTTGTCGCGGGCATTCATCGGCGCATAGCGCTTGGCGCTCAGCATGTGCACCGTATCGTCCCATGGATCGGTCTTCAGCCAGCTTCCGAGCGGCAGTGCGGCCGTCTGCGCAAGATCGTCCCAGTTCAACTTGGGCGCCGTGTGTTCGAGCGCGGCCATCCACGGCGTGCCGTCGGGCTTCATCAGCGAGTCGCCCAGCATCGGCGTGTTCAGGGCCTTCAGCACCTTGGCCCGGTCAGCCAGTTGCTCATAGTAGAGCCCGGCGTTCGCCAGCCGGTCCTTGTACATGGAGTTCTCAAGATACTCCATGGCCTTCTTCGCAGCGGTGTCGTTGTCCACATCGGAGTGGTTCATGTTGATGCGCCGGAAGGTCGACTCGTCGGGGAACAGCAGGCGGTCGTTGAAGGCATAACGCGTGTCGATATGGTGGCCCATGGCGATGTGCGCCAGCTCCATCGATATCACCGATGCGATCGCTTCTTCGCTGGGCAGCGAGTCGATCAGTCCCTTGCTCAGCAGGATCGTGTTGCCCACCGTCGTCGCCTCTACGGTATCCGTCAGCAGCACGCGCGTGTGAATCTGGTCGGTGAAGGCAAGATTGTTCGGCACCACCAGGTTGATCACAATCTGGTCAAGCACCTTGTTCTCATAGCCGCCGGTATCGAGCGGCGCCACGAGTCCCGCTTCCACCAGGCGGTCAATCACGTTGTTTTCCGCCTGCGTGATCCACATCCGCGAAGCCTGCAGCGGACCCACATCCTGCGAGTCGTCGCTCTTGTCCACCGCCTGGTCGATCTTCACGCTCACGTTTTCGCTCTCGCGCGTGGGCAGCTTCAGCGAGTAACCCCAGAAGTGCGTCTGCGCCTTCAGGCCAACTGTCTTGCTGGCCTCGGTGCGCTGCGTCTCTTCAACGTACACTGACACCGGCAGCCAGATTCCCGGCTGTACGTTCATGCGCCAACTGTCGAAGTGGAAGTAATACTTCGAGGCGTCTTCCGAGGTCGGGCCCGTGTACGTGCCGTTGAAGCGGACCACGTTAGCGCCCTCATCCTCGATCCATATGCGCCCGTAGAACCGGCCGATGCCCTTCACGTCGGTCTTGGGATGCACGTCGAAGACCCACGTCCGCACTGTTCCCAGAAACTCGCGCCGCACAAAGCTGAACACGTAGTGCTGCTGGTCGAATCCCGACGGATCGATGAACATCATTTCCATGAAGCCGTTCGGGTTGTAGGTGAACTTCTCCAGGCCCAGCGCCTTGCTCAACCCCGTCATGGCCGCAAACGAACCCATGAAGAAGCCATGCTTCCCCTCCGACAGCTTGGGCTCGTAGGTCTTGTCGAAAAACGACTTTCCGAAGTCCACACGGCTCAGCATGTACTGGTCGTCCATCGGCACCGAGTACAGCTTCACATCCGGCCGCGTGTCCTGGATGTAGGTTTCCACCAGCGGCGTGCGCAGGCGAATGTTCTTGATCAGCACCTTTTCCTGCGCGATGGATCTCTGAACCAATGCGGACTGGTCGGCGGTGAGCTGGCGTTCCTGTTCGTACTTCGGCTGCTTCTTCGCGTACGCGCAGGTAACGCCGATGGTCAGGATCAGGAAGGTTAGGGGGATCTTCCGGTACTTCATTTGTGACTCCTCGTTGAACTCTTTCAGGCCTCTTCCCCGCACTGCCCGCCGTTTAAAAACCGCCGGATGAGGGCTGGCCATTTTCATCCTTACCATCGTGATGCTACGCCAATTAGGGCGCGATTCTACGCCAATTGGAACGTGATGGTAATCTTGGTCGTTACGTCCACCGGCCGGCCGTTGCTGGTCGCAGGACGGAATCGAATTTGCTCCGCCACGTGCTTGGCTTCCTCATCCAGCCCGTGGCCCAGTCCCTGAATTACTCCGCGCACCACCACCTGGCCGCTGGCGAGGAACGTCACGCTCAGCACCACGTCGCCCTGCACGTGCAATGCCCGTGCCTCGGTCGTATACCGCACTGGAGGCTTCGATAGAACCTCAACCTCGGTCGATCGTATGGGATCGGCAGCCACCTTCGGGGCTGCGGCCACTTGCGTCATGGCCGGAATTCCCGCCGCGGCAACCTTGCCGTAGTTCCCTGTCGTTCCGGTTCCCGTGGCGCCCGGAATGCCGGCCGAGCCCACCTTGCCCACCGTGCCTGCGTTGTTGCCGGACTTCAGGCCATTGCCGATTCCGGTTGAGCCCACCACTCCGTGAGGCGCAACCGCAGGGCCGTTCATCCCGCCATAGGGATTGCCGATTGCGGCCACTGTAGCCGGCCGCGTCGCGTTGGGGTTCGGCGTGACGCCGAACGTCTGACCCAGGTGCACGGGCGCTGTCGACGGTTTCACATGCGAATTTTGCGCGGGCATTGCCGCGGCCAGCGCGGCTTTCGGCTGCGGCGCCAGCACCACGGTCTGCGGCTTCGGCTGTACCGGCGGCAGCGTCACCTTGGCTTCCATCTGCACCGGCTTCGGCTCCGGCTTCGGCTTAGGCATCTCGATCTGACGCGGCTGCAGTTCCACCTTCGGCGGCTGCGGCGGCGGCGGCAGCTCACGAGGCGGCGGCTGCTTGATCTTCACTTCCGGTGGCGGATTGTTCGGGATCACCAGTTCCGTCATCTCGTAATGCTGCTGCAGCACCTGCTTCGCGGTCATGCCAACCATGATGGCCGTCACCGCTATTGCCACGTTGATCCCGCAGCTCATCGCGAAAGCTAGCGGCCGGGCCTCTGGCTCCGGCAACAATCCAAAAGTGGCCTGCCCAGGGGAATACGTCGTCGGCATATCGAAAAACCTCGTCGCGGCCCCCGCCACGACGGAAGCCTGCTTCCTGAAAGTATGACAAAACCTTGAGATGGCAACTGATCAATCAACCCGGGTGCTCTGTGGCTCCGCCACTTTGCCTTATGACGTGCAACCGTCAACCTTCTGCGGCTGCCATCGGATCACGAGGAAAGCACTCGATTCTGCTGCCCGGCTCAAAGTCGATGGCTTCTCATGCGCGGGTCGTCCACTTCCCGTGGTCGCGATCCGCGCCGAACCCTCCCATCGCTTTCAAGTCCAGATTCCAAGCAGGAAAATTGGGAAAAATCCATTACCAGTATACGAAGATGCCGGTTACCGGCAGATCACCCAAAATATGTATGGACGAGTACCAATGGCATAGGTCGAACCATAAAAAACACTACCCTCGGCCCTTCCTCCTGCCTTCAGACAATCCATTCCTTTCCTGCAGCATCCAAGGCGTTCCGGGGGAGTCGATCGATGGTCTCGCGGCTTCGGGTTCGCTACCGGTGTGCCAATCCGGGACGTCTTCTACGTTCGACGGGCCCATTACCGTCCCATAGCACCATTTTAAATTGCTCCCGGCGTGGTCAAATTCCCCCGCCAGAGACTCGGGTCATGCGGCCCGAATAGCCGCGCCACCCTCCTTGTTCTTATAGACTCAGGGTAACTCAAACCTGTAAGAGAGGACAATTTTTTTGTGAAGATTCTAGTAACCGGCGGGGCTGGGTACGTTGGTGGAACCGTAGCAGGCCTGTTTGCTGAAAGAGGGCACAAGGCTTACGCCTTTGACAACTTATGCCACGGCCGGCGCGAGCTGTTGCCGCCCGGAGTCGAATTCATTGAGGGCGAGCTGGCCGACCGGCAGGCCCTCGAAGAAATCTTCGCAGCCGCCCGGCGGCAGAACGAGCCATTCGACGCCGTCTTGCACTTTGCCGCGCTCATTGAGGCCGGCGAGTCCATGGTCCATCCTGAGCTTTTCTTCCGCAACAACACGGCCTCCACGCTTTCGCTGCTCGAGGCGATGCTGGCCTGCGGCCCGAGACGGCTGGTCTTTTCCTCCACCGCGGCAGTCTACGGCGAGCCGGAATCCATTCCGATTCACGAAGATGCGCGGCTCATGCCCACCAACCCCTACGGCCAGTCCAAGCTCCTGGTGGAGCAGATGCTCGCCTGGTTCAATCGCATTCACGGCCTGCGCTACGCGGCGCTCCGCTACTTCAACGTAGCCGGAGCGGCGGAGGGCCCCTCAGGCATCACGCGCGGCGAAGCACACGATCCCGAAACACACCTCATCCCCCTGGTCCTCGACGTCGCGCTCGGCCGCCGCGCGTCCGTCCGCATTTTCGGCGACGACTATCCCACGCCCGACGGCACCTGCATCCGCGACTACATCCACGTCTCCGACCTGGCCGACGCGCACATCCTTGCGCTCTCGGCGCTTGGCGATGGAGGCGAAAATCAGGGGCCCCTCGTGTACAACCTCGGCAACGGCCATGGTTTCAGCGTGCGCGACGTCATCGAGTCCGCGCGCCGTGTCACCGGCCACCCCATTCCGGCCGAAATCCATCCGCGCCGCCCCGGCGATCCCGCCGTCCTTGTCGCCGGCTCCGCAAAAGCTATCAGCGAACTGGGCTGGAAGCCGCGCTACACTGCCCTCGATGACATCATCCGCACCGCATGGGACTGGCATCAAAAGTTCCACGGCAGGTAGCAGAGAAGACAATGCAGCGCATCTACTTGCTTTCGACCGGCGGCACCATTGAGAAGGTCTACTCCGAGCAGAGTGGAACCGTCGAAAATCGCGCCGCCAAGCTCGACCGCTATCTGCGTATGCTCCGGCTGCCCGACGCCGAAATCCGCGCCATCAATCTCATGAACAAGGACAGTCTGGAAATGACCGACGCGGACCGTGTCGAAGTCCGCGATCGCGTCGCCGAACTTCTCTCCGAAGGCGCTCCCATCGTGATCTCTCACGGCACCGACACGATGGTCGAAACAGGCTTGTTCCTTGAGCGCGCCTTCCCCGAACTCAAGGCGCCGATCATCCTTACCGGGGCCATGACGCCTCTCGGTTTTGAGAGCAGCGACGGCCTGCAGAATCTCACCGAGAGCCTGCTCGCCGCGCGGCTGCTCTCCCCCGGCGTCTTCGTCGTCATGCACGGGCAGGTCTTCCCCGTCAGCCGCGTACGCAAGGACAAAGACAAAGCCACTTTCGTCTCGAAATAGTCGCCGAGCTCAATCCATCGTCGGGTGAAGCTTGTTGAAGCCCGTCGCCTCCTGATACACGCGGACAAACGCCGCCAGCTTTGAGTCCTGGTAGAGCCCGCCCAGAAACGTCAGAGATACCGGCGTTCCCGGCCCTCCGATGTTGTCATGCTCGCCGTCGTCGACAAGCGGCGGCGCGGGCGCATCGGCCCCGCGCAATCCATTCGGCAAAATCACCGCCGGATTCCCGGTCAGATTCGTCGCGATCAGTTGCTCTTCGGTCGTCGGCGTCACAATCACGTCGACTTTCTCAAACAGCTCTGTCATCCGCCGCACGCCGAGGCTCCGCGCCCGGTTGGCCTGAATGTATTCGACCGCCGGGTAGAACCGCGCAACGCGAAAGGTATTCGGCCAGTCCTCGGGCCCCTGCTCGGTCAGCAAACGGTCGCGCCCCGTCATCGTCAGTTCGTCAAAGGCTGCCGCGGCCTCGGCCGTCAGAAGCGGAACCATCTCATCCCAGGGCAGCTTCGGCAGCTCCACTGGAATCAGGTTCACGCCCATCTTGTTCAGCTTGTCCAGCGCGGCCTGCTCATAGCGCCGGTCGTACTCCCGCCTCGCGCGCGCAGCTTGCATCTCCGCATTCGCATCTTCGCGCTTCTTCGCCTCGTCGGCCGTCTCGCCCGGCGCGGCTTCCTTCAGTTTGAGCGGGGGCAGCATATCGAACTCGCTCTTGAAGTAGCCCACGCGCAGCGATCGCCAATCGAATTCTGGGTCCCAGTTGAAGTCAATGCTCGCCGCCGCCGACAGGTCCTTCCCATCCGGCCCGTGAATCACATCCAGCACCAGCGCGCAGTCCTCCACCGAGCGGCAGATCGCCCCCAGCTTGTCCATCGTCCAGCTCAGCGCCATCGCGCCCGTGCGCGGCACCAAGCCGAAGCTCGGCCGCAATCCCGAGCAGCCGCACCGCGTCGACGGCGACGAGATCGACCCCAGCGTCTCCGACCCGATCGCGAACCCCACGCATCCCGCGGCCACCGCGCTCGCCGAGCCCGCCGACGATCCGCTCGATCCCTGCGCCGGATTCCACGGATTCCGCGTCCGCCCGCCGAACCACTTGTCGCCCATCGCCAGCGCGCCCAGCGCAAACTTCGCCACCAGCACCGCGCCCGCCGCATCCAGCCGCTCGACCACCGTCGCGTCCTCGTCGATCGTCTGGTGCTCGAACCCGCCCGCGCCCCACGTCGTCGGATAGCCCTTCACGCTAAGCAAATCCTTTGCGCCCCATGGAATCCCGTGCAGCGGCCCGCGATACAGTCCGTTCTCCAGATCCTCGTCAGCCCGCTTGGCCTGCGCCATCGCCCGATCTTCCAGCAGCGTGATCACGAAGTGCAGCTTCGCGTCGTAGCGCTTCAGCCGGTCGATGAACATCTGCGTAAGTTGAACCGATGTGATTTTGTGGTGCCAGATCAGGCTGGCCAGCTCAAGCACCGTGGCAAACGCCAGGTCCTCGATATTC
Organism: Occallatibacter sp.; assembly: GCA_050010795.1. GTDB lineage: Bacteria > Acidobacteriota > Terriglobia > Terriglobales > Acidobacteriaceae > Telmatobacter. Next base: position 126,040 of record JBEKKI010000005.1, on the reverse strand, counting down.
GCCGGGGCCTTCGGCTCTCCGGCCTCCGCATCGTTGAATACCAGTTGCGGCCTCGCGCCGACAAAGGCAACGCGGCTGTCCGCGGGCCTAGCCGCCGGCCCCGGATGAAACACATACGCAGGCGCCACCGTGTTTTCGAGCCTCAGTGCGCGAATCTTTCCGTACGCCTCACGCTGCCCATTCAGCCCGTCGAGCATCATCTTCTTCTGCTCGCCGGTAAACGGCCCCACCCCCGCCAGCTCCGCTGCCCGGTCAATCATTTCCGGCGTGATCTTCGGCCACTCCGGCGCCTTGGCCTCACCTGCCGCGGCCGGAGCCGTCGCGGTGCCAGCACCAGCGCCCGGCGCCGTGCCCGCCTGTTGCGCCTGCGCCACCAGCGTGTACAAGATTCCCGGCATCAGCGGCGACGCGATGCCCGCACGAGTGCATGCATTCAAAAACGCTCGACGGTCGAGTGCCATGCGCAAGGTCCTTTCACGAAGAGGAAAACCCTTGCGCAAACTATAGCCGCAAATCTTTCCCTTGACATATTCCCATATAAGCATGTATTGTTCCTTCCATGGCCAGGGCCGCTACCACCTCTGACGCTTTCAACGCCGTTGCCGAGCCGCGCCGCCGCCAGATCCTCAACTATCTGGCCCGCGACGAGCGCCAGGTCGGCGAAATCGTCTCCGCTCTCGGCCTCGACCAGCCCTCCGTTTCCAAGCACCTCGGCGTGCTGCGCCGCGTCAATCTGGTGCGCGTCCGCCGCAACGGCCGCCACCGGCTCTACCGCACCAATGCCGCGGCCCTTCGGCCCCTGCATGAGTGGACTGAGACCTTCGAGCGATACTGGCAACACCAGTTGAGCCGCGTAAAGGAACGCGCTGAAGCTCAGGCGCAGCGCGAGCGGCCGCCGCAATAACGGGCCTCGACAAGAACTTCAAAAGATTCCCCAAGGAGGATGTATGACAACGTTGACCCTTCCCGAAATCGATGCCCTCACGCTCAAGGTTGAGCAGGAGATTCGCGTCAATGCTCCCATCGACGTCACCTTCGCCGCGCTCCTCGAAGAACTCGGGCCCTCGAGCAATCGGCCCGACGGAACGCCGATGAACATGAAAATTGAGCCGGTGCCCGGCGGCCGATGGTATCGCGACCTGGGCGACGGAAACGGCCACTACTGGGCCACCGTGCAGTCCATCAAGCGCCCCACGCTTCTGGAGTTCTGCGGGCCGCTCTTCATGTCGCAGCCCGTTGCCAACAACGTGATCTACCGCCTCAGCCAGGAGGGCGATGAGACCATCATCAAGTTCTGTCACTCTGGTTTCGGCCTCATTCAGGAAGACCACCGCAAGGGCGTAGTCGGCGGGTGGTCGCATCTTCACGAGAATGCGCGCAAGCGCGCCGAGAGCTCCAGGCCGTAAACAGTGCCCGCGTTAGCGGGCAAAAGAAGGTAGCCCCAGGCGCAAGCCTGGGGTAAGTTCCGATGCAAGACCATCAGCCCGCTTTAGCGGGCGAAAGACCCGTTTCAACCCACGGTCTCACCATGCCCCAAACTTTCCCCAAGGAGGAAACACCCATGCCCGTAGCAGAAGCAGTTGCCACCCAATCCATCGCCCAGTCCATGCTCGCCGAGTTCGAAACCCAGGCCGCCATCACGCGCCGCTTCCTCGAGCGCCTGCCCGAGGACAAGCTCACCTGGAAGCCTCACCAGAAATCCATGACCGCGGGCCAGCTTGCGTTCCATCTTGCGACGGTCCCCGGCGGCATTGTTCGCTTTGTTCAGAACAACCCCGCTCAGGCGCCGGAGTCGTTCAACTTTCCCCAACCCGCAAGCCGCGCGGAGATCCTCAATGCTCTGGACGAGAGTGTCGCAACCGTGCGCAGCCATCTTCCCAAGTTCAGCGACGCGGCCATGAAGGAGACATGGCAGATGGTCGCCGGCGGGCACGAGGTGCTGGCCCAGCCGCGCGTCGAGTTTGTTCGCAACATCATGCTCAGCCACTGGTACCAGCATCGCGGCCAGTTCAGCGTCTACTTGCGGTTGCTCAACGTGCCGGTCCCGGCCAGTTGGGGCCCCAGCGCCGACGAGCAGCCGAACTTCGCGTAGCAAAATCTCGGCAGGCGCCCGCGCCGGAGGCGCGGTGTTCGTTAGCCCCGCTCTTCAGAGCGGGGCAGCGATCAGAAGAACTCACGCGGAGTCCCGTAGGGATGGAGCCCAGAAAAGCGAGGCAACCCAATGGCAAACCAACTCACGGTCTCGGCTGCGATTCCCGCAAAACCGCGGGAGGTCTACGACGCGTGGCTCTCAAGCAAGGGCCACGCCCTCATGACCGGCTCGCCCGCGAAAGTCTCCGCGCGGCCGAGTGGCGCGTTCACCGCCTGGGATGGCTACATCAAGGGAAAGAACCTGAAGCTTGTTCCGGGCCGCCGCATCGTGCAACAGTGGCGCTCCACCGACTTTGCCGATGACGACGACGACTCGCAGATCGACGTGACGTTCGAGGCTACGCGCGGCGGCACGAAACTCACGCTGCGCCACACGAACCTGCCCGCCAACCAGCCCGACTACCGCTTCGGCTGGCGCGACTGCTATTTCAACCCGATGAAGAAGTACTTCGCCGCCGCGAAGACAACATAGCTTCACATGACTTAGGTGCCCCACGTCTCGATTCTGAGACGTGGGATAGCACTGTCCTCGGCCACCAGCTACTTCCCCACCTCCGCAAGCAGCGCCTCTGCCCGGTGCAGAGCGTCGCGCCGCTTTTGCTGCTCGCTGGGAATATCTGCCGGAGCCCACGTCGACCCGCCGATGCGCCGCGACGTGTCGCTCAACCGCTGCTCGAATTCCTTATCGAGCTGGGCCACGTCGGCCCGCGCCTGCTCGAGCGCCTCGTGGAAGTGCTTCATCTCCGCCTCGATGCGCTCGGGGTAATAGCTCAGCCGGTCGCCTGTCTGCATCGCGTCCACCAGTGCATTCGACGGCCCTGCCACGGGCCCTGTCTGCTGCAGCGCATCGTCGGCCCCGCGCAGGCGCGTCATGTCGCCGGCAAATCCGTCCAGCTCGGCGCGGCGCGCAATGCGGCCTGGTGCGTGGCGCACTTCCACAACCACTTTCGCATTCACGCTTCCACTCGGCACGGGGATCACCGTCGTCAGCGTATTGCCCTCGTAGGTCCAGCCCGGCTTGCCCACGCCGCCCTCGGGCACCGCCTTGCCGTTCACCGTCACCGAATCGGGCGGCCAGTCGGCGGGCAGGCGCAGCTCGTAGCTCCGCGTCTTCAGCATGCCGGGGAAACTCCCCTCCACCGGCCCGATCTCCACGTGCAGCGAATCGCCATTCTCGGTTGCGCTAATCGGCGTCCGCGCAAATACGCCGTGCTGGTACTCGACCGACACGTCCGAGTCCTCATATACCTGGTAGCTTGAGCTCGCTCCCGGCTTCAGCGGCCACACATTCACAATCAACGGATCCACCGGTTTCTCGCCCGTGTGCAGCATCGCCGGCTGCATGGGAATGATCGCACCCGCGCGCATGTACGCCGGAATCTGGTTGATCGTAAAGCTGCGCTCAACCGTCGTCGGCCCGGTGAAATGCTTGCCCGTTGGCCGCTCGATCCACTCGCCCTTGGGCAGCCATACTTGCTCGCTTGTCAGGCCCGTAATCTTGTCGCTCGGCGCCGTCACCGGGCTCACAATCATCTGGTCGCCGAATACGTATTCGTTCTTACTCGTGTAAGCGGCATCCTCCTCCGGCCAGTCGTAGTAGAGCGGGTGGAAAAACGCCACGCCCGTGTCGTACGTCCGCCGCGCCTCAGTGTAGAGATACGGCTGCATCGCTTCACGCAGTTGGTACGAATTCCGCATGACCTCCGAATACGGCTCGGGATACGCCCAGATGCGCCGCTCCGAATCCGGATTCTTTGTCGTGTGCGTGCGCAGAATCGGGCTGAACACGCCGAACTGAATCCATCGTGTGTACAACTCAGGATCAACAGCGCCCGGCATGTGCCCGCCGATGTCGTGACTCCAGAAGGCGTATCCCACATTGGCCGCCGTCGAGGTGAACCACGGCTGGAACGCGAGCGAATCCCACACTGAGATCGTGTCGCCCGAGAATCCGATCTCGTAGCGATGATTTCCCAGTCCGCCCCAGCGATGGAACAAGAGCGGCCGCTTGCCTTCGCGTTGCTGGTCGGTGAAATGAACGTAGTTGAGCCACCACGTCGGATTCAGGTTGGGAATGTGGGTAGTCTTCCACTGCTGCCAGTCGAGCCACCAGAAATCCACGCCCTGCTTTTCCTTGGGGTGCAACACCAGGTCGAGGTAGTTCGCCGCCCATTTCTTGTCTGTCGGGTCGAAGGGAATGTATTTCTTCGTCGCCGGATCGATCCCCATGGCGCGCGCCATCGCCGGATACGCTTGCTCCCATGGCTGAATGCCCGAAGCGGGATGCAGATTCATGGTCGCCTTCAGCCCATCCTGATGCAGCTTTTTCAAGAACGCATCGGGATCGGGAAACAGCACCTTGTTCCACGTGTAGCCGGTCCACCCCAGCATCTCCCCCGACTGATCCACCGCTCCCATGGCTCGCAGTTGCTCGTCGCTCATGTGCCAGTCCATGTCGATCACCATCACATCGAGCGGTGTGTCGTTTTCGCGGAATCCGCGCGCCAGCCCCTCGAACTCCTGATCGGAATAAGCCCAGTAGCGCGACCACCACACTCCGAACGCAAATCGCGGCGGCAGCGGAATCCGGCCTGCCACGTGCACAAAATCGCTCAGCGCCTTCCGGTAGTCGTGCCCATAGCCGAAGAAGTACCAGTCGGTATACGCGCCCGGCTTTTCGTTTTCTGGCCGCACCATCACCCACGGCCAAGGGCTCTTTTCGCCCTCAAGAAAACGAAAATCGGTCGAGTCGAACAGTGGCCGCGTCGAGTCATCCACCAGCGCCCATCCGGATCGCGACACCAGCCCCTGCCCGATCGGCTCCTGCGTCTTCGACCCCAGCGCGCCGTCGAGCGTCCGCGTCGTCCCCATCAGGTTGTCCGGATCGCTGTCTCCCGGGTGCCAGACAACTTGTTTGCCGTCGACAGTGAGCGTGATGGACAGATTCTGCGGCGCGAAATGGCCGTTATCACCTGGCGTGCCGGAAGGAGCATATCTGAGCGTCAACGCGTCGGTTTGGATGAGCAGTGACGGGTTCTTGCCGGCCCATTGAAGGCCCTTCACAAATTTCGGCGCCGGCAGTCTTCGATTGATGAACACGAGCGACGCGTGATCCTCAAACTTCCCGTCCGCCGACCACTCCATGCGAATCAGTTGCGGCGTCAGCACGGTGAAGCGCGCATTGCCGGTCGTTACCACCGCCTTCGGATCGGCCACCGGGTTGTCCGGCGCCGGCATGCCAGAATTCTCTTGGGTCCCCGCCGCCATCGCGCCCGCGGCCATCTTTGCCGCCCCGCCCGGCCCCTGCCCCGCCTGTCCGGGCGTGGCCGCCGCCAGCCCAAATCCAAACACCACTCCCGCGATCGCCAGCGTCCTCAACCAAGCTCGCATCGTAGCTCTCATTTTCCGCTCCATCGGGAAGGTTACCACTGCCCGCGCCAATGCCGCATAACGTGTAGCGCCGGTTTCCAGACTGGCTATCGCGCGGACGTCTACGCCCGCACATGCCCGCTATGATGGGGTCAGCACACGCACCGGTAATGCGCGGATCGATGTCACCTACGATATTCATCTCGGCAGGCGAAGCCAGCGGCGAGCATTACGGCGCCCTGCTCGCCACTTCGCTCCGGCAACAATTTGTTCCAAAAGGCAAGACAGTGGAACTGTTCGGCATGGGCGGCCCGCGCATGCGCGCCGGGGGCGTCGAATGCATCGTTCGTGCTGAAGACATGGCCGTCATGGGCTTCACTGAAATCGTCAGCCATCTGCCGCGCATTTACCGCGAATTCCGCAAGCTCAAGCACGCTATCCGCGAGCGCCAGCCCACCCTCGCCGTCCTCATCGACTTCCCCGAGATTCACTTCCGCCTCGCCCGCCTGTTCCACCGTCTCGGCGTTCCCGTCATCTATTTCGTCAGCCCGCAACTGTGGGCGTGGAAGCAGCACCGCATCCGTCTCGTCCGCGAATTTGTCCGCCGCATGCTGGTCATCTTCCCTTTTGAGGAGCCCTGGTACCGCGAGCGCGGCGTCCAGGCCGAATTCGTCGGCCACCCCCTCGCCGACGTGCCGCTCCCCGCCATCACCCGCGACAGGTTCGCTGCCGAAAACCACCTCGACCCCGCCCGCACCTGGATCGCCCTCCTGCCCGGCAGCCGCGTCCCCGAAATCCTCTTGAACCTCAAAGGCATGGTCGAGGCAGCATCCCTCCTCGGCAGCCAATGTCAATTCATCCTTCCCCTCGCGCCCACCCTCACCCCGCCGCAGATCGCGAAAATTCACTCGGCGCTCGCCGCCTTCCTGCCCCGGCACGACCCGCCCCGCTTCGCCTTCGTTCCAGATGCCCGCGCGGCCCTTCTTCACGCCCGAGCCTCCGTCGTCGCCAGCGGAACGGCCACCGTCGAAGCCGCTCTCATCGGCAATCCATTCGTCGTCGTCTACCGTGTTTCGCCGCTCACGTATGCGATAGCCAGGCGCGCCGTCAAGGTACCCCACGTGGCCATGGTCAACCTCATCGCCGGCATGCGCGTGGTTCCTGAACTCATTCAGCAGGCCTTCACGGCCGCAAACATCGTCGAACACCTCAGCCGGTTGCTACCCGACGGGCTGGATCGGCAGTCCATGACAGTAGAACTGGAGGCGGTTAAGCAGGCGCTCCGTGTCCCCGCGGCCAAAGCCCCGGACCACGCACCGAGCGCTATCGAGCGGGTAGCCGCTATCGTAGTCGAAGAGGTCGAAGCAGCTTGCCCCGGCCCTCAACAGGCGGCGCCGCACTAACGGCCACTGGGATTCCCCACAATCCGTATCCAGCTTGAGGAACGATGGCACGACTTATGAGCACGCGAAAGCACATCGACATCAACACCCCACGCCAGATCAACGCCCCTCGGCCGGCCAGCGCTTTTGACCGCCGCATCGGCCTTAGCGCTGTCCGGTCCGCCTATGCCTTCTTGGCAGCGGCCTTCGCCCTCGCCTTGCTGGCCGCCATCCCCGCCTCCGCGCAGCGCGAGCGGCCCGCCCTCGATATCACTGGATACGTCATCGACGCCGAGCTCGACACCACCACCCACCACCTCACGGCCACTGCGCAAGTCAGCTTTACCGCGCCCGCCAACCTTGACGTAGTCACCTTCGGCTTCCATCCCGCGCTCAAGGTCACCAAAATCACTGACGACGCCGGCAAAGTGCTCGATGGCGAGCGCACCGCCGACGGCTCCATTCGCGTCACCGCCAACACGCCGTTCGACCCCGCCAAAACTCAGCATTGGACCTTTACCTACGACGGCGTCATCACCGGAAACGAAGACGGCCCCATAGAGGGCCTCAAGCTCGCCGCCATCCAGGAGCCCATCAGCTACCTTCTGTATGCCGCGCGCTGGTTCCCCATGACCGGCTTCATGACCGATCGCTTCACGGCCGAAATGCACATTCGCGTCCCGCAGGGCATGCGCGTCTTCGCGAGCGGCGCCGCCGGAGCGTCAAAGCCCGTCAAGCTCCTCAGCGGCCAGCCCGGCGATGAGTACGACTTCAACTGGGCCAAGCCCGGATTCCCCGGCACCGTGATTGCCGGCCGCTATCTGCCGCCCGTTTCCGTTGGCGCCGGCAACGTGAAGGTCTACGTCACCATCAGCCACCAAGCCGCCGCCAATCAGTTGGCCCAGACGGCGACCAGAGAGTACGACTACTTTACGGACACTTTTGGCCTGCCTCCCACGCCCCGCATCAACATCGTCGAGCTGCCCGATGACACTCTCCCCGCCGTCTACGCGCCCGAGATTGCGGCCGTTATGGGCTCGCGCATTGGCGACAAATCCGGCATCCGGCTCCTTGCCAACACTATCGCCCACCAGTGGTGGGGATTGGAGGTCAGCCCCAGGGCGCTCGACGACGCCTGGATCACCAACGGCATGTCCCGTTACGGCGAGCTGATGTACGTCGAGGACCAGGAGGGCAAAGGAGCGCTAAAAACTGCTCTTGAAGACGTCGCCGCCGGAGCCCTGGCGTACGACACCATTCCGCTGTCGACCGTCGGCCGTCTCGATCCCTTCTCGCCCCAATTCCAGTCCATGACCCTCGAGAAGGGCGCCATGATCTTCCACATGTTGCGCGGCGAAGTCGGGGACAAGGCCTTTGTCGACGTTCTCAAGGGCGCCCTCAGCCAGTACGCGGGCGGTTCCATCCGCGCGGATGAATTTGAGAAGGTGGCCGAGGCCCAGAGCCAGCAGCAGTTGCTTCCCTTCTTCTCGCAGTGGGTCGACGGCACCGGCGCGCCTGCATTCACAGACAAGTATTCCGTCTATCGCCTGGGCAACAACAAGGGTTTCCGCACCATCGGCGAAATCGATCAGGATCTCGACCTCTTCCGCATGCCTGTCGAGCTGCGAATTGAAACCGACGGCAAAACCGTGAACCAGAAGGTCGAGGTCGTGGGCACCGATACCCAATATGTCGTCGACACCTTTGGCCGGCCCCGCCACATCAGCATCGATCCCAATGACTGGGTGCTTAAAACCGGTCCCGACCTCCAGGTCCGCATCGCCATCCTCAAGGGGCAGCAACTGGTGGCCCAGAACGACCTTCTCGGCGCCCTTGCCGAATACAAAAAGGCGCTCGAGGCCAACCCGCAAAGTTCGCTGGCCAGCTATCGCACCGGCGAGTTGCTGTTTGCCCAGTGCAACTTCCAGGCCAGCGTCAACTCCTTCCGCGACGCCCTCCGCGGCGACGACGAGCCCCCGTGGACCGAAGTCTGGAGCCACATCGCCATCGGCAAGATCTTTGATGTCACCGGGCAGCGCGACCGGGCCGTCAGCGAGTACCGCCTCGCCGTCCAAACCAACGACAACACACAGGGAGCGGTCAACCAAGCCCGCCAATACCTGCAGAAACCCTTCTCCCAGCCCGAAGGCGCCTGCATTCGCTAACTGCCTCTCCACCACTGGCCAACGAGGCACGCTTCGGCCGGCCCGCGGGCCTGAAGCCAGACAGCTGTAGTCTTTCTTCGTGACAAATAGTAGCGTATAGGTTACCATTGGACGATGATCGATGTCCGCGAGTACGTCGATGGGATGGGCCACAATCACTACCGCGAGTGGGCATCGAAGCTGGATCCGAGTGCGAGGGTTAGAGTCGACAAGGCAGTGTTCCGGTTAGGAGAAGGGAACTTCTCTGCGGCAAAGCCTGAAGGCCAGGGAGTCTCAGCGCTGCGGCTCGATTTTGGCCCCGGATATCGAGTCTATTTCGCGAACGACGGCGACCGGCTTGTGATCCTGCTTGCCGGAGGAAGCAAGAGGCGGCAGCAGGAGGATATCCAAAAGGCGCGGCGCCTTTGGTGCGAATACAAGAAACGCAAGAGAGAGGAGCACTAATGGTACTCACACGGAGTTTCCGCGAATCGGTCATGGAAGAACTGCGCGACAAGGACTACCGCCGCGCGTTCCTGGGCGAGGCTATCAACGATATGCTGGCCGGCGATCTCGACTCGGCAAAAATGGTCCTTCGCGAGTACATCAACGGGACTGTAGGGTTTATCAAAGCAGGAAAGGCCCTTCGCCGCTCTCCAAAGAGCCTGATGCGGATGCTAAGCGCCAACGGAAACCCGCAGGCGCGAAACCTCCTGGAGCTGGTTGCCTATCTTCAAAAAGTTGAGGGAACCACTGCTGAGGTCCGTCTGGCCGAGAGAGCCGCGTAGACAGGCACCTCGGAGTTTCCGCCTTGGGGGCGAGCGAAGCCTCCTCGACACACGCATCATTTCCTCGCGCCGGAGGCGTCTCGTGCAGCCAGGTGGCTCGTCCCCAGGGCCTCCGCCCGCGGGGACCCAGACCGATCGGTGGTCACTGACCGCGGATCACTGGTCTTTCTGCTTTCCCAAAGAGAGAACCTGCAAATCCACCTTCGCCAGGCCCGCCCAGGTGATCCCGAGCTTCTGGGCCGCGCCGTAGGAGAGGTCGATAATCCGCCCTTCCTCGACCAGGTCGCCACGGTCCGTGATTCGGACCACGACCGAATGGTGGTTCGCACGGTTCACGACTCGCACCACCGAGCCGAAGGGCAGTGTTGGGTGGCAGGCCGTCATAGCGTACATGTCGTAAATCTCTCCGTCGGCGGTCCTGCGTCCGTTGAATACGCCGCCATACCAGGAGGCCACTCCATGGATCTTGCTGGTCCATTTCTGGGCGGCGGCGGTTGGGGCATCCTGCGGTGTCTTGGATTCCTGGTCAGCGAGTGAAGCCGGTGTCGCACTCGCTGCAGGGAACGCCGCAGGCGCGGTTGAGGCTCGTATGGAAAGAACAGCATCTGCTTGCACCGTCCGCGCCGAAAACAGGACTACCAGCGCGACCAATGCAACGGCGGAGACACCGGCTGCGAGACAAATCCACAGGGGCGCCTTGCGTCTTAAGTTGCGTGTTTTCCTTATTCTAACCATCTGCCTATTTTACTAAACCGGCAGCGCCCAGCCTCCCTCGATTGTCAAGATGCAACATGGGAATTCTGTTGAAAAAACCCTCGATTGCACTCATGTGGGGTAAGGCGTTCAACCCCTTCGAGTTACGGATTGCACCACACCCCGAGCAAAGTTCCCAATTTGGGCCAAACATCTCTATACAAAATCGGAACCAGGAGACAACTCGACGGGACCGCGTGGCATCCGGCTTCGATAGAACACTGAAAAGAAAGGGGTTCATAATGGGAACAATCCGTGCCTGTTGTTGCCTTGCCCTGGTCGCCGCATGCGCCACTGCGTCTGCCGCGTTCGCTCAAACGCAGGCCACCCAATCCGGTCCTGTGCCGCCCGCGATCGCATCAGCCAAAACCGTCTTCGTCTCCAACGCCGGGTCGGACAGCGGCCTGTTCCCTGAGCCCTTCACGGGAGATCCCGGCCGTCCCTATGCGCAGTTTTACTCGGCCCTTAAGGCAACTGGCGACTTCACTTTGGCCGGCGACCCCTCCCAAGCGGATCTCGTCCTCGAGATTCGCCTCACGGCCCCCTATGGGCCCACAAACCCCAACAAGCAGAACGGTACCTCTGACCCCTTGCCCATGTTCCGCCTGGTCGTCTATGACGCCAAAACCCACTACATACTTTGGACCGTAACAAGTTCAATCGAATTCGCTTTCCTCCAGAAGACCCACGACAGGAACTTCGACGAGGCGCTCAACCAGGTCCTCAACCAGTTCCTTCGGCTCGCCGGAAAGCCGCCCGCCCCGGCGCACTGAAATAATTTTGCTGAAGTTTGCAGTTTAATTCGCGGATTCTGCTAGCGTGAAATTAGGGTCTGCTGAGAACTCCCGAAGGGGGGGTCTCGGCAGGCCCTTTGTTTTTGCGCGATACAGGGTTTGCAAACCCATGCTTGCGTTCGCGGGCAAAAGACGGCAGCCCCAGGCGCAAGCCTGGGGTTCAGGTGCGGTATTCGTTGCTGAAAGCCCGCTTTAGCGGGCGAAAGAACGCTGAGGGAGGAAGTATGCAATTGAGCACAGAGGGTTTGGAGCTGATCAAGCGGTCCGAGGGCTTCCGCAGCCAGATCTACCGCGATGTCGCGGGCTTTCTCACCATCGGCTACGGCCACCGGCTCGCTGAGGGCGAGACGTTCGCCGGCGGAATCACCGAGGCGCAGGCCGCCGCCATTCTGGGCAACGACGCTCAACAAGCCGAGCGGGCCGTCTCCCGTCTGGTCAAAGTCGAGTTGACCCAGGGGCAATTCGACGCATTGGTCGATTTCTGCTTCAACCTCGGCGCTGGCCGCCTCGCTTCCTCGACTCTGCTCCGCGAATTGAATTGCGGCCGCTCTGAAGCTGCCGCGCAACAGTTGCTCGCGTGGGACCGTGCCGCAGGCCAGGTCAACCCAGGCCTCAAGTCCCGCCGCGAGGCCGAATTTGCCCTCTGGACCCGTGGCAAAGAGGAACAAGAATCAGCGGCGTAGGGATCTGAGGCGATGATCGAACGATTCAAATCTCGACAACTTCGAGCCTTTCACCGGATTTCAGATAGCCTTTGCGCTGGAACCAGTCTTCCATCGCGGCTTGCAACCGGTCGAGTGGAACGCGGTTTCCGGCCTCAAGAACGCCGTCTGCAACGGGAAGAGTATCGTCAAAAACCGCATCGTTGGTGAAGTTCCGCATGGCAAAGTTGTCGATCTGGCTGATCGGGCAGGCATGGCGCTCGCCCGCAGCGTCGATTCGGTCTACTCTCAGTCGCCGCGCGAACATGGCTCTACTCTAGAACGCCGAGCCAATCCCTCGGAAGAAACGAGAGGCAAGCAACTTGCAGGCCAGGGGACAGCATCGATAGGGTGAATGCTTCAAGGCTCCAAAGACTTCGCCGGAGGACGACCGAATGAGGCTCCTTTTACATTGGCTGCTCAGCGCCGTTGCGCTCCTGATTGTTTCCCGTCTTGTGCCGGGTTTTCACGTCGCCGGATTGCTTCCAGCCCTGATCGCCGCGGTGGTGATCGGGCTGCTGAACGCCACTGTCGGGCTGTTCCTGAAGATCATTACCATTCCCTTGAGCATTCTTACGCTTGGAATCTTTCTTCTGGTCATCAACGGCGTCATGATTCTCCTGGCCTCGTCCGTTGTCCCAGGCTTCCACGTCTACGGCCTTGGCCCAGCCTTCTGGGGCGCGGTTGTATTGGCGCTGCTGGGCATGCTGATCCGCGCGATCGTAAAGGACGCTTAGAGCGAGGGCTTACTTGGACGCGTCAGGCTGGGACGAGCCCTCGCCCAGTGCGGAGGGTCGGCCGATCACGCTGGACGTCTTGGTCTTGGCTCGTCCGGCAGCCTTCGTCACCGCCTTGGGCCGCGCAGGGTTCGCCTTAGCCGGTTGCGGCGCCGTGGGGCCAGGCAGAGTCTGCGGAACACGTATGGCTCCGGCGCCCGAGAATCCGCCGGCTTCAGGCGCTCGCGGCGGCATCACGATCACCTTCGCCGGCTGATTCCGCTCGACGCGCGTATATACGCCCCAACCGCCGCCGGCAATGACAAACACGATGGCCGCCGCAGCGGTGGCGCGTATCCAGTTGTTTTCAGGCCGAAACACCTTCGGCCATGCGAACACGCGTGCTGTGCGTGGCGCGATCCGCAGTGCCGCGTGCACGCGATCTTCAAGGCCCTCAGGCGCGGGCACGCTCGCCACGAGCCTCAGGGTCTCTTCTGCCGGGCTCAACCCGGAATCGGGAGTCTTCGGATTGTGAGGGTTCGAATTCATCGCAAACTCCTCGTATGGTCAAGGAGCTCAGCCATCAGGTTCCGGGCCCGGAACAGCCGCGACCGCACGCTCGACTCGGTGATGCCCAGAACCGTGGCAATCTCCACGCTGCTCAACTCCTCGAAAGCCGAGAGCATCAGAACTTGCCGCTCCTTGACGGGCAGCCGGTCGACGCAAGCAAGCACGCGCGCATGGTGCTGCGCCGCCGCGGCAATCTCTTCGGCCGAAAGGCCCGTCGAGGGCAGCACGCGCGCCAGTTCGGCCACGTCGTCGGTCTCCGGTCGCGTCTTCGATCGGCGCTTGCGGTCGAGCACGATGTTCCACACGATGCGAATGAGCCACACGCGGCGATCGCGTACCTCTTCCAGCGTGTGGCGATGGCGCAGCACGCGCAGGAATGCCTCCTGCACGGCGTCTTCGGCGTCAGCGGGATTGCGCAGAACGGAATAGGCGACGCGGTAGAGAGCGCCGGCGTATTGGTCGACCATCGCCGCGAGCACATCGTCTTCCGCGCGCCGGCGGGCATCTTCGTTCACCGCGCTCGTGGGAATCTCCATCCACCCTGCGACTATGGCCTGGCTGGTACTCATCACCCACCAGACGCAGGCAGACAAGAATATGCTCGACCTCGCCGAATCCCTGCCTTTGCTGCCTGCCGGGATTGCCCAGGCAACCCCTCCCGAGGCCGGGCTGTTTACTTCGTGCCGAGCTTTTGAGCGGCGATCTGGCCGGCCGCACCATCCTTGTCCGCGTCCTTCACCTTGGCCCACAGCGCACGCGCCATGTCCTGCTTGCCTTCGGCAGCATACAGATCGGCAAGGTCAAGCTGGGCTACACCTGAAGATACTGTGGCTGAAGGCTTTGCAGCCAATTCGTTATAGAGGCTGATCGCTTTATCGTTGCGAGACGTTTGCTGGTAGAGGCCAGCCAGGGCCAGTTTGGCCAGGTTTGCCACATTGCGGTCCCAGGCCCCCGCGGCAGCCTTCAGATCGGTCTCGGCGTTGCCGTTCTCGCCCAGCTCTTCGTAGGTAACGCCCGCGAAATACCTGGCCTTGGTTCCTTCGGGCAGCCAGCTGTAATCGTGTGCGATGGCCACAAACTCGCGATTGGCTTCGGTGGCTCGCGCGGCAGTCGTGGTGTACACATTGGGTTCCGGCGGAGCCCCCGGGATGGCCAGGGGCGTCGTGTACACGTCCAGCGCCGAACCCAGGGCGGTGTTGGCAGCGGACGCACGAACGCTCCAGAAGATCAGCCCACCGATAGCCAGTACAACAACAGCACCAATGACGACGCTCCAGCGAACCACGCTGGTCTGGTGCTCACTCACCCAACTGGCGCTGCTGGCGGCAGCCTGGGCAAACTTGTCTTTTTTCAGGGCGTGACGTGTTCGAGTATCCACGGAATCTTTCTTATCCTTTGCCGGTCGACTTGCAGGCGGGTCCGAACAGATGAGGTTGGCGGCACTGCAACCCCATTAGTTTATCAGCGCGGTTTGCGCAGAGTCCACCGGCTGAAAGCCTGACCTGCGCCGGCGCTTCAACTCAGTTTGGAACGCTACGCGAGCGCGGCCTCAACTTGCCCCCTCCCTGCCGGGACGATAGGCTAAGAGCATGTACGAAGACTTTCACATCACCGATCGCTGGAGCGGCGAAGATCTGCACTGCCGCTGGAAAGCGAACATGGTGGCCATCGCCACTCGCCACGCTGACGCGGTGGACGTGCGCTTCGACGTAAACGGCCGTCCCATGTGGATCGCGTTGCCGTGCACCGCATGGCTGGAACAGAAGAAGCGCACCGGAAAGGTGATCACCGACCAGCTTGCGGCGCAGATTGCAGGCCGGTACCTGAAGCAACTGATCGAAGAAGGTTACGATGCGCGCCGCGAGGTGTACACGATGACCGTTGCCGACGTGCTGGACCATCTGGACGCTGTGGTTGCCGAAGCAAAGACTCAAGGCGCAATGCCTGCGCTGCCGGTAGGCCCCTGACGGACTGCCCGGCGCGGCAGAGCACGAGCCCTTGCGGCACGAGCAAACTGAATCGTTTCTTCATGCAACATAAAGCCGACTGCCTTCTCGCCGTCATTGTCATTGCCTGGTCTGCAGCGACCTCCGCGCCGAGCGCAAGGCCTGCCGGGAACCCACCTCTTCCCAATGCCGTCGAACTTCTGCAGCGGGCGCTTCAAAATGAGCGCAAGCTGGCCGCCGAGCGGGAGAAATACGATTGCCGCATTACGGAAGAAACGATCGAGACCGACAGCAAAGGCAACACGAAAAAAGACACAAGAGTGGTCTCGGATCTCTTTTACGTCAACGGCATTCCTATCGAACGCACCCTCCAGAAAGACGGCAAAGACCTTTCGCCAGATGATGCCCATAAGCAGGACGACCGCGTGATGAAAGAGACGCTCAAATACAGTAACCAGGCCAACGCGCAGAAGGAAGAAGACAAGCAGAACCAGGAACTCCAAGACTTTATGGAGGCTATGATGCTTGCCAATGGCCGCCGGGAGCGCATGAACGGCCGCAGCGTGCTCTTTTACGACATCGTGCCGAATCCGCATTTCGAGGCCAGGAACCTGAACCAGCATGTTGCCCAGGTGATGCAGGGCAAGGTTTCTATAGACGAGCAGACCGGCGAGCTGATCGATATCAATATGACTTCGGTGGCCGATTTGAAGATCGGCGGTGGTCTGGTGGCGAACCTGCATAAGGGCTTTTGGCTGCACATCCACAACGAACCGCGACCCGACGGCGTCTGGCTCACGGATTTGGCCGAGGGCTCAGGCGATGCGCGAGCGGCGCTGTTTTTCCATCCTTATTTCCGCTTCAAGGAAACCACCGACAGTTGCAGTCTCTACACGGCCACTGCGACGCAGGTCGGACCCGCCCAGCCGCTGAAGAAACCGTGATCCCGCGGCCCTTCAGGATTCGGCGCTCGCCCGAGCTTCAGGTTTATCGCCGCGCTTGAGCACGCGGCTCAGGATCACATAGAGGACGGGAATAAATACGAGATTGAGTACCGTGGAGAGCAACATGCCGCCCACAATCGTCGTTCCCACTGAGCGGCGGCCAAGCGCGCCGGCTCCGGTGGCGAAGACCAGCGGCATGACGCCCATGATGAAGGCAAACGAGGTCATCAGAATCGGCCGCAGGCGCAGCTCCGCGGCCTCGATTGCCGCTTCGGAAATGGAACGGCCCTTGCGCCGCAACTGCTCCGCGAATTCGACGATCAGAATTGAGTTCTTCGCCGAGAGGCCAATGAGCATCACCAGGCCGATCTGGCAATAGACATCGTTGGCGAAACCACGCAGCGAAACCAGTCCCAGCGCGCCCAGCACAGCCATGGGCACGGCCAGCAGAATAATAAACGGCAGTGCAAAGCTTTCGTATTGCGCTGAAAGCGTGAGATAAACGACAAGAATGCCGAGGGCGAAGATGACGAGGGCCCTGCCGCTGGACTCGATTTCGTCGAGAGTGAGCCCCGTCCACTCGAAGTTCATGCCCTGCATCATGTTTTGCGTCGCCACCTTTTCCATGCTTTGGAGCGCCTGGCCGGAGCTGATCCCGGGAGCCGCAGAACCGTCGATCTCCACGGCGCGGAAGAGATTGTAGTGCGTAATCACGGGAGGCCCCGCGCTATTGGCAACCGTAACCAGGTTGTCGAGCGGGACCATCTGGCCGGAATCGGAACGCACATAGTAGCTGTGCAGGTCGCTCACATTCATGCGGAAGGGCTCATCGGCCTGCACGTAGACGCGATACGTGCGGTTGTTGTAGTCGAAGTCGTTTACGTACTCCGAGCCCATGAGGACGTTGAGGGTGCTCGCGATCTGAGTGATCGAAACACCCATTGCCTTGGCCTTCTCGCGATCGACCGTCACCAGTTCCTGCGGGTCGTTGGCGGAAAAAGTAGTGAACAGGTCGGTGAGATCCTTATGCGTGCTGCCTGTGTTCACAATCTGATGCGCCGCGCGGTCCAGGTCGCTCAGCGTGTTGCCGCCCCGATCCTGCAGCATGAACTGGAACCCGCCGAATGCTCCCACGCCCTCTACGGCAGGGGGCATAACCGCCTCGACGAGACCCCCATTGGGGGCAAACATCAGCATTTGCAGTTTGGGCGAGACATCCTTGATGATGTCGGCGGTCGAGTATGCCTTTCCGCCGTGCTCGTTTGTTGTGTTTGAGTTCACAAACATCATGCCGGCGTTCGATGCGCTGCCGGCGATGCTGAAGCCAATGATGGAAAACAATCCGCCCACGTGGGGATTCTGCGCGATGATGGCAGCACCCTCGTCAGCAAGGTTTGTTGTGTAAGCGAGCGACGACCCCGGTGGAGCCTGAACGATCACCATGAAGTAACCCTCGTCTTCCTGAGGGATGAAGCCGGTGGGAACCACGCGATAAATCCAGACAGTTGCGGCCAGACCGGCAAAAAACAACAGCAGGAGCAGAAAGCGCAGTTGCAGCGCAACGTGAATGATGCGCGCATACGTGCTGGCCAGCCAATCGATGAAAGCATCAGCACCGTGAATAAACGCGGCAAAAGCACGCGAGACGAGCCGGATATGAAGAAAATCCAATTGGCGCGGGCGGGCATCTTCGCCCCGCAGGAACATTGCCGACAACGCAGGCGACAGGGTGAGCGCATTGAAGGCCGAGATAGCGATCGAGAACGCAATAGTGAGCGAAAACTGCCGGTAGAGAATTCCGGTGGTGCCGGGGAAGAACGAAACAGGCACGAACACGGCGACCAGCACCAGCGACGTGGCAATGACCGCGCTGGTCACCTCGCTCATGGCGCGCGAAGTCGCCTCCCGCGCCCTGGAGTGCTCCATGTGAATGTGGCGCTGAACATTTTCGATCACCACGATCGCGTCATCGACCACCAGGCCGGTGGCCAGCGTGATGCCGAAGAGCGTGAGCGAATTGATGGAGAAATTAAAGATCCGGATAAACGCGAAGGTGCCAATGAGAGAGACGGGAATGGTGACAGCCGGAATAATGGTGGCGCGCCAGTCGAGCAGAAAAAGAAAGATGACCGTAATGACAATCACAATGGCCACGGCCAGCGTGACGAGCACCTCGCGAATTGATTCGCCGACCGCCGTGGTGGAGTCGAAAGCAATTGCGTATTCGAGGCCGGGCGGGAAGTTCTTTGAGAGCTGTGCGAGCGCGGCTTTGGCGCTGCGATCCACTTCGAGGGAGTTGGCGTTCGACAATTGCTCCACGCCAATGCCCATCGCGTCATGGCCCTGGTACTTGAGGGCGGTGCCATAACTTTCGGCGCCCACCTCCGCGTGGCCCACGTCCTTCAGCTGCACCAGGCCGTTGGGCGAGTATTTGACAATGATGTTGTCGAACTCTTCCGGGTCGGTGAGCCGCCCGACAACACGAACAGGAATCTGGTAAGCCTGTTTCGGGTCGGCTGGCGGCTGCCCGAGCTGTCCCGCTGGAACCTCGACGTTCTGCTCCTCAAGCGCGCTCACTACGTCGCCTGCGGTGAGGCCGCGGGAGGCCAGACGCACGGGATCGAGCCACACGCGCATGGCGTACTTGCGTGCGCTGAAGTTGACCACATCGCCCACGCCCGGAACGCGCTTGAGCGCGTCGATGACGTAGATGTCCAGGTAGTTCGAGATGAATTCGCTTGAGTAGCGCCCGTCGCGCGTAAAAAATCCCGCGCCGAAGACGAAGTTGAAATTTGACTTCAGGACATTGATGCCGGTGGAAACCACTTCGCCGGGCAGGCGGCCCTCTACTCCTGCGACGCGGTTCTGCACGTCCACGGCCGCGATGTCGAGGTTATAGCCGGTCTGGAACGTGATGTCGATCTCGCAGCTGCCGCTGTTCGTGCTCGATGAGCTGATGTAGCGCATCCCCTCCACACCGTTGATGGCCTCTTCGAGCGGGATGGTAACGGCTTTCTCGACGGTTTCCGCATCGGCGCCCACATAGTTTGCCGTCACCGAAACGACGGGCGGCGCCAGCGTGGGATACATGGCCACAGGAAGATTGGGAATGCAGATTGCGCCCGCAAGAATGATGAGCAGGGCGCAAACCGTGGCGAAGACCGGGCGATGAATGAAGAAATCGACAAACACGTTGGGCCCTCTTTCCTACGAAACCGTCGCGGGCTGCGTGTGTTTGCTCTTCTTTGCCCGAGCCCTATGATTCTTCTTGCGATGAGGATGGTAGGCCGCACTGCGCGGCGCTCCACCATTCTCGGCCTGCGCTCCTTGTGCCTTGCCTTGAGGTCCACTCCCTTGTCCATGCGAGGGTGGCGCTTGCGGTGGTCCTCCCATCGGCATCACTGGCATGCCATCAACCAGGAACTGCGTTCCCGAAACAATCACATTGTCGCCCGCATTGAGTCCCGAAACGATGGAGTAGTTGTTCCCCACGGTGTCGCCGAGCACGACCGGAGTCCGGTGCGCCACCGCCATTCCATTTTGCTTCAGCACCACGAACACAAAACTCTGCTCGCCCTGCCGCGTCACCGCAAGCACCGGAACAACTGCCATCGGCTTGGTGCTCCAGACGACTTTGGCCTTCACCAACTGCGCGTTGCGAAGCATCTCGGGCTTCGCTTGCACCGGAGCCTTCACCAGAATTCCCTGAAGAGTACTGTCCACTTCAGCCGAAACGAATTCGATCCGCGTCTTCTCCAGCAGCTTACCGTTGTTGTCTGTCAGATCTACCGGCAGACCTGCTCGCACCTCGGCGACGCGCTCCGTGGGGATATAGATATACGCCTCGAGATGATTGTTTTCGTCGATCGTGGTGAGGACAGTGGCCGGCGATTGATTCTGTGACACATAATCGCCGACGTGCACCGGGATGTCGCCCACCACGCCCGCGAACGGCGCGCGGATGGTGTAGTAGCTCAGCAGTTGTTCCCCTGCCTTGCGCGCCTCCACTGCCGACTGGTAGTCCGCTTTGGCGTTTTGAAACGCCTGTTGCGCCTGCTCGTACGCATCGCGGCTGGTCACGCCCGCCTCGAATAACTTGCGCTGGCGGTCCACCTCCACTGTGTCGTAGTCGTCAAGCGCTTTCTTTTGCCGTTCGGTTGCGCGCAGCGAGTCCACCGTTGCGCGTTGCTGGCGCGCGTCGATCTCCATCAGCAGCTGGCCGGCGCTTACCTGGTCGCCGGAGTGGACGCGAATTTCCGTAAGCTGCCCGCTTACCTGCGGCAGCAGGGCGGTTGACCGGCGCGACTTGATCGTGGCTACATATTCGCTGCCTTGCGCAACGGGCGCCATTGAAACGGTCACCGTCTGCACCGGCAGTGCCTGCATCTGGGGTCCGGCTGTCGCTTGCTTCTTCTGGCAACCGCATGCCGCCATTCCAGTCAGGATCAGGCAACCGATCGTATAAATGCGCTTCAATCTGCTTTGGGTCACTCGATTCTTCCTTTGGCTAACGTGACCGCCGCGCTCTGCGTTGGGCGATTGGGGCGGGCACGCCCCGGAGCGTTTCCGCGGTGATTCGTTGCGGTTTTCGCCTCGATCATGCGTTACGCGGATTTGGGTAATTGTCACAAAAAAACAGCGTGGCGCCGTCCAATGCAAGCGCTCACTTCGATGTGAATCTTCATCGAGAATAGCGCACAAGTTCACTACGTGATGGTGACGCTTCTGGTTCCGGCGCGCGCGACTCCCGGCAGTCACTTCATCGTTCCACGCGGCCACGCCCTTTGGATGCTTCAAAGCTCTATTTCGTTCCATCGTTTCTTTTGACACGCATTTGCCGAGTTGATGGCACCCGCGGCCAATCTCACCTCTGCGCTTTGCTCTCCTACTCGTCCCCGTCGTCTAGCCCGGCCTAGGACACCGCCCTTTCACGGCGATAACACGGGTTCAAATCCCGTCGGGGACGCCAACAAACAAAAAGAGATAAGCGCGGAGGTGTCTTCTGGCCTTAGTCGCCGGTGACTCTGTGGTGACTAAGCAGCCAGAATATGACTCCATTCTGCGTATGCCCAGCCGAAGTCGCGAAACAGCCCCACCCCGCAGATTCGAAGTCAAGATTGGAAAAATCGGCCGATACGGTACTCGGCATGGTACGATTGGAATGATTTCATGGATTCAATAAGACTTCACGCTTGCAACTTTTTGCGCGTAGAAGCATCATAAAGGTGTTCATCCACCATGCGTGGAAGGAATTGGGCTGGCGATTCTCGTCGGCCCCTATTATTTTCGGGGCTACACCGGTGTCTCGTCGGCTGGCTTCTCTCTGCGTTGGAATTTGCTTTCCAATGTCCTCTTTGTGCCGTTCCCCTCGACGCAGAAAGCGGTGATGAGCCGACAAGAGCCGTTCTTGAACTTCCGTAGTATTACTACAAAATCGAATTCCTTTAGCCAAAAGTAGGTGTTCACGTATCCCTTGGCTTCTCTGAAATCCCATTTTGTAACTTCTGGCTGGTTGGAATTTGAAATAACGGCAGCAACCCAAGGTAGGCGAGCGCAGCGCGAAAAGTCCGGGAGACGATCACCTTCTGACGCGTCTTCTTTTGATACGAGATACCAAAAGATAAGCTCCTTCCCGTCTGTATCTAGGTCCGCAAAATAGCGGACCGGTACGCCATCAAGCCTCAAATTCACACCCTTAAAGTCGCGAACAAAGATTTCATACAGTCGACCGAAAGTTGCATCAGTCCACGGATTGACTTCAAACAGCTCTGGGAGCCAGTTCGGCAAAGGCATTACCGCATCTCCCAGGGTGCCCACCGCAATAGGTTGAACTTTTCTTCTCGGTAGAGTGTGCTGCGCTTGAGACTATACCCCGTTTGGCCACGAATGAATTCAACCAACCGCAACTTGCCTCTGTTCCCATTCAATTCTCGCGCGGAATAACCAACGGCCCCGATTAACAGATCAGCAAGTTGCATGAGTTCCGATTCTTCCGAGCGCATTATTTGTACCCGCTCAAGAATCTCGCGAGAAAAATCGTACATGCTGTTGCAGATCACGTCATGCAAATGTGAAGTCTTCTGGCCACCCCAAGTGTCCTTTATATCGACGTACACACGAAATTTTGCATTAGGGGAGATGATTAGTTTGAGCATTTCAAAGTACATCTTGTAGTACCAAGTGTCATGCGTCTGTTCGAATTTCTCGTGTTGGAGCATATTCTTATCTGGTATTAACAATCCACGGAAGTGAAGATCAGGCTCTCCAAAAAAATGCTCCAGAATGTCCAAATAGAAGTCCACTTTGGATTCCGAAACCTTCGTCCACTTGATCTCAAAATTCGGAGGCAAACGGTGTTTCGCCTTCAGCGCACGAATATTGCGAGCATGGCCAGCGGCATGAAGGGAGGAGCACCACACCGCTCCAAGAACCATCACTCCTAGGCCGTCATGTTCCAAATGGCAGCTCTCATCGCAATAAACGTTGTACATTTGCAGACTTCCCGCTGCGCTTGCCGACATTATGACCTCTTGTTATTGGTCCCGCTCATTGCGAACTGTGAAGGTCTCTATACCCGCATTCGCACGCATTGAATACGATTGATTCTACTCCTGCTTACGAATCTGAACGGCCTCGCTTGCCTCAGCATTCTTTGCTGCGAGCATTCCCATCATCATTCTGTCCAATCGACCCACCGCTCCAGCCATATAGTCGGGCGAAAGATGCGCGTAGCGTTGCGTCATGCGCGGGGTCTTGTGGCCTAGTATTTGGCCCACTACGTACAGGTCTACACCTTTCATTACCAGCCAACTCGCCGCCGTGTGACGCAAGGTGTGAAAACTGGCGTCTGGGATGCCGAGCCGCTTGAAAACGCGCTTGGTATAGACAGAGAGATGGGCGGGGTTCACTCCGGCAAAGACGGTATCGCTATCCGCGCCACCCGACAGAGAACGTAGCACGGTAAGCGCAAACTCCGGGATCGGTAGGACGCGCAAGGCCCCATTCTTGGTTTCTCGCAGATAAAGCCGCCGGTTGTCCATGTCTACGTCCATCCAACGGAGCGAGAGCAGCTCCCCGCGTCGGACCCCAGTACAGGCAGCGAAGGCCATAGGCGCGCGCAACCATTCGGGAGCCGATTCAAGAGCGGCTTTCAATTCGCCCGGAGTGAGAAAGCGCGTCTTTCCGGGCGAGAGTTGTGGGAGCCGCGCACCAGCCGCCGGATTCTGATTCAACTCGCCCCACTCCACGGCCAGCTTGAGGCAATGCTTAAGAACAGACATTTCCTTCGCGACTGTGCCGGGCTTCACATCCACCGCGCGCGCTTCGATATATTCGGCCACCGTACGCTTGGTGATTGCTTTTGCCAACTCCGGTAAATGAGCCTTGAGCGTGTCCAGGATGCCGCCGAGCCGCGCAAAGGTGGTGGGGCGAATCCGGGCTTTCTGGTGCCTCTTGTAACGCTCAAAAAGAGCCTCTAATGTGATTTCGCTGGCGGGCCGGACTCCGAGCGTGCGCGCCAGTTCTTCTTTCGTCTTGATGCGACGCAAAGCGTCAATAGCTTGCTGGCGCGTATGCGCTTCTACCTTTTGCCGGACGCGCTGCCCAGATGCATCAATGTAGGAAACGCTCCAAATTCCCCGATCCTTACGGTAGTACACTCCATCGCGTTCCTTAGCCTTTGGCATTTCGCTTTGCTCCCTTCCTTAGTGCATTTCGTTCCACGTGTTCGAGTATCTTTGCTTCATTGCGCTTGACCCATAGGGATTCAATCCGATGTTTCCTTGTGGTGACAAGAATCTCATCCAGGCATTCGGCGTTAACACGCTCCGCGACCGCAGAAATTCTGTTCGGCGCTATATGAGTCTTTTTCCACGCTGCCCAAGCCTTCGCAGCGACTTCCAACATGCGATTCTTGGCATTCGCTCGAATTGCAGTTGTACGAGCCTTGGAACCTTCACCTTTGCAATTGGCGCAACTTGGACCGCCCCGCTTGTACGATTGGCCCTTCTTCATTTCGCGTCGCCGCACAAAGTAGTTGCCGCAAAACCTGCAACGATCTAGGAGCTGTGCGTGCCCTGAATTCAGCAGGAGAATGAACCACAAGACGGCTTCCCGCCAAATTGGACTTTTTGCGCTTTCGGCATCTAGAAATGGAGGCAATGCGGTTGGCTTACCGGGGTCTTCGAAAGCGGAAGTCGAGTATTGGAATGACACCTCTCCATAGCTGTCGAACCAGATGGAGGGTTGAACCCGCGAGAGGTAATCCCAATAGACTTTCCAGAGCCATGAACTGAATGCGGGGTCGGATTTATCGACCGGCTTTAGCGACTCGGGTTTCCGAAACCCTAGCCCTTCGGGAACCAAATACAACGTCCATTCGGTCTTATCCGAATAGCGGTGGGGTCCTCCCCTGCCTATTGCCCACACGTTTGAGTCAGTGGGCATGATCTTCTTCCCGCAGCGCATCCACTCCCTTACAAGCTCTTCCAAATAGCCACGAAACGTGTTCGTCGATTCAACCGTGTTCAGGCTGGTCAATCCAAACCTACCCACCGGAAGTGAATAGAGCTTCCCTGGAGGGGGCGGGCCGTTCAGGATTATGGCTGTTCTCACAACCGCTTGTGGTGTTTCGCTGTCGCTAACGATCCGCATTTGACGGCCCTCGAATCCATTACTTGTTACGCATAAGTATCACACATTGATGCAAATTGTGCAACACAATAATTGGTACTGGTGGCAAATTGTTTGTATGGGCTGCCCCGAAGGGGTACCAGAGAGGGATGACAGGCGATGCAGAGCAAAGTGGATCGGAAGATTCAGCCGGAATTGCTGGGCATGACGGACGTGGAAGCGATGACGGGCCGGAGCCGGTGGAGCTGGCGGCGCGATTGTTATTCGGGTGCGGTTGCCTCAGTGAAAATTGGCCGGAGACTGTTTGTCCCGATTTCTGAGGTTCGCAGGGTGATTGCCGAAAACACGCGCCCGCGAGTGGAACAAAACTGAGTGAGAACGGGGCGCAATCATGGCGAGCGAAACAAAGCCCAGCCTCAGTGTGACGTGGCAGGGCGTAGACCTTCCGCGTGTCTCTCCGGGCGACTATCAGGCCGTTTGCATCGGCTGGCAAGGCCCGGAGTGGTGCCGGGCGTACCGGCGCTGGAGTCTCCGGCTGGAGTTCTCCCTGCTGACGGACGGAACTCTTGTATCCGCGTTCTACAACATGGGCAGCAACGCAGCAGGTCCGCATATAGGCCGCCGGTCGCGTTTCTATGCGGCTTGGTCCCTAGCGAACGGGGAAACGCCCAGGAAGGGTCAGCAAATGGCCCTGGAAGCCCTCACAGACCCGGCGCTGGTGTATTTAGTGCGCGTGGCCGACTGTGCGAAGGATGGGAAGGACACGGCCAAGCCGGATGCGCTGATTTACAGCCGCGTGACCGAAATTCTGAGAATAGAGCGGCCATGAAAGCGAAGATCGAGCGCCCCCAATCTCTTAATCCTCTAATCCTTCAATCATTCAATCAGGAATCATGGAATCAGAGAATCACCCAATCAGCTAATCAACCAATCAAGAAGGCATCCGCTGAGAACAGCGAGAAAAACAGCGGCAAGAGTTTTTCAGGTTTCGCCTGTTGCCGGGCGAGTGGTAGAGCAACCCAAAAACTCAAACCACAAGGGGCGGGGGTCTGGACGCCTCCGCCTCAGGCATCGACAGGTTTCCGGTCGTGCGCTCGCCAGCGAACCCGGAAAGCTCTCGCAGCTCAGGGAAACTTGGGCTGCGAGGGAACAAAAGCTGCCATCCGTTGACCAAGAACAGACCGGATTCTGCGGTCGCCCATAAAAAGCAAATTCATTTCCGCCATACGCGCGCGAGGCCAGTGCAACACAAACCCGAGAGGAACGAGCCAGGGAATTTTGACAGTCCTAACGTGCGCGCGCGCGAGCGTGGGCTTGGTTCCTTTTGCAGTGCGGTGATCCGTGTGCCGAACATGCCAAGCTGTGAGCCGATTCTTGCAACAAAGCGCGCGCGTGTGAGCGGCAATTTGCGGCATCCGATCAAAAGGGGTGCCGATAATTCAGGCGTAATTAGAGAGTGACGGAGAAACAGGCAGTGTAAGCAGTACGCGCGCGCGTGAGCGTGGTGTTGCAGCACATGACAACCCGCATTGATTGCAAAAGAATTTAGCGGCGATTGTGCGGCAGCCTATAAAAAAGGCGTTCCTGAACAGTACGCGGGCGCGATGATCTGAGCAATTATTTCACCCCCAAAAAGAGGGGAAAACGCCCATTTGCAGAGCAATACGCGCGGGCGCGCGAACCTTGATTGAGACAGGCTCGGACGGATTTAGCTGAACGAATAGGTCTGAGGTATCGCTGGTGCTAGAATTCGCTGCGTAGTTCCTTATCCCTTTCTCTCACACCTTCCAGCGGATGTTCGGAGTCGATGGCCGCTGCAGGAAGCTGTCTCTTGGACATTTGCCAGGGCCATCGACCAGAGGTTGGGGGCTATTCATGGCGAACGGAAAGCGCGACACACGGCAGGGCAAAAAGGGCGAAGCAAAGCCATACAAACACCCCGAGGCAGAAAGCCCGATGCGGCCTGAGATCGGGACTCAGGCGCGGTTTACCAAGAAGCTCCCGGCGCAGAAGTACCGATACGATTCGTCCCTGTCGCCAGCGATGGAGTTTGACGGGCAGAATCCGGCCCGCGCGTTGGGGGAATGGCTTCTGGCCCGTATTCGGGAAGCGGCTGCGCTCCCGGCCCCGCACACCTTCCCCGCGCCGCAGGAATTCAAATCGGCTGACGGCCAAGTGGCCGCAACGGTTTTGGGGTTGCAGGATTCGATTCAGCAATTGGCGGCAATTGAGAAGCCGTTCCTGAACTGGGCGGGCAAAGCCGAGCGGATTTCCTTCGATGTGCCAACCGTGCCACTCTTCATCCACGAGCGCCTCTCCACCAAGGCCATTATCGAGACATTAAAGGGGCACAAGATCGATAAGCAGGAATCGCTTTTTGATTTGTTCGGAGACCCCGACCACCCCATTTTCGAGCAGGCAATGCGGGCCTACGAATACCCGGACCAGTGGGTAAACCGCATGATCCTAGGCGACTCGCTGGTGGTGATGAACTCGCTGCTTCGCTATGAATCACTCGGCGGACAGGTGCAGATGATTTATATGGACCCTCCGTATGGGGTGAGCTTTGGGTCGAACTTCCAGCCATTCGTTCGGAACCGGAAGGTAGCGCATGGCGATGACGATGATATGACCCGCGAGCCTGAGATGGTGCAGGCGTATCGAGATACTTGGGAGCTAGGGCTGCATTCCTATCTAACCTACCTGCGCGACAGGCTTCTCTTGAGCCGAGACCTTCTTCATCCGAGTGGCAGCGTCTTCGTTCAAATTGGCGAGGTAAATGTCCATTATGTTCGCGCTTTGTTGGACGAGGTTTTTGGACCGGAGAATTTTCAAGCGATTATTAACTTCAAAGCGACCAGCGCACTTGGCGCGAAGGGCCTCGCAAAATCATATGACTACATCATCTGGTATGCCAGAGATGCAGAGAGGGTCAAATTTCGGCCGATATTCAAGAAACGTGAAATCGCAGACGACCCTGAATGGCGGTTTGTTGATGACCCGAGCGCCAAGTTCGGATACAGGAGAATATCCGATGAGGAGTTTTTGTCTCTTACAAGCTATGAGGGACTGTTCAGGCGGTCAAAACTCACGTCTTCTGGATATACGGAAAGCTGCACATTCACATTTGATTTGGACGGACACAAATGCCGCCCCTACGGTGGGAAAAGCTGGATCACAACCCCAGAGGGCATCGAAACGCTCAAGGCAAAGAAGCGGCTCTTCTTACTCGGGGAAGCGCCTTACTTCAAGCAATATCTGAATGACTTTCCTTACACCAAGTTTGACAACTCATGGAACGATCAGCCCGCAGCAGAATCAAGGCTGTACGTTGTTCAAACCGCCGACAAATTCATCCAACGCTGTCTCTTGATGACAACAGACCCCGGCGATCTCGTGATTGACCCAACTTGCGGGAGTGGAACCACTGCCCATGTTGCAGAGCAGTGGGGCAGACGTTGGATAACGATTGATACGAGCCGGGTGCCTCTGGCACTGGCTCGACAACTGCTACTAACGTCTACCTTCCGATGGTATGCCTTGGAAGACGAGAAGCGGGGTCCAGCGAGCGGATTCAAATATAGCCGCGAGCAAAACAAGCGTGCGGAAGAGATTGGAGGGCTTGTTCCGCGAATCACTCCCAAGTCTCTCGCAAACGATGAACCAATAGCGTTAGAGGTCTTGGTTGACCGTCCCGACACGGTCCCATCAATCACACGCGTTACCGGCCCGTTTTGCGTAGAGGCCACGATCCCCACGGCGATTGATTCAGCAGAGCAGGGACACTCAGAGACATCGCTTGACGATGGCACAACCTATGCGGAGCGCATGGTGGAAGTGCTTCGCCGTTCGCCAGTCATTCGGGTTGAGGGCAATAAGACCATCACGCTTAGAAACGTTCGCCCGCCCGCCAAGTCGCTTTCGTTGAATGCAGAAGCCGTTGTGGACGCCACCGCGCCCGGCCAGAGTGCCACCATTGAAGATGCCTTCCAAGAGGCTGCCGAAAAAAGCGGCTCGGCCTTGGCGCTCTCGCAAAAGCCAGTGGCCTTTGTCTTTGGTCCTGAGAATGCTGCTGTGAGTCAACGGCTTGTGGATGAGGCCGCACGGGAAGCCCACTTGAAGGGCTATTCGCATCTGTACGTGATTGGTTTCCAGATTGACCCGCACGCGCGAAGGCTGATTGAGAAGAATGCAGAGATGGGCGGCATTCCAACCACCTACGTTCAAGCCACGCACGACCTAATGATGGGCGACCTGTTGAAGAACATGCGCTCCAGTCAGATTTTCAGTGTGTGCGGAATGCCTGAAATCAAGCTGAGGAAGCTCAAGACGAGTGGCAAAGACGGCAGCCCGCAGTATGAGGTAAAGCTGTTGGGCCTTGACGTGTTCGACCCTTCCACGATGGAGACTGAGCACCGCTCTGGCAATGACGTTCCTGCCTGGTTCCTTGATGCGAATTACAACGGGCGCTGCTTCCACGTTTCGCAAGCCTTCTTCCCGCGCACTAGCGCATGGGACAGTCTAAAGAAGGCCCTCAAGCGTGAATACGAGGAAACGGTTTGGGAACATCTTGCCGGTGACACCAGCGCGCCATTTGAACTGGGAGACCAAAAGCAGATTGCAGTTGAGGTGATTGACGATAGGGGTAATGAGTTGATTGTGACTAAGAACGCGGACGAGGCGGTATGACCGATGGCCCACGAACTGTACGAAGTCGAACAGCCGATTCTCAACTCGCCCTTTGCCGAGCCCCTGGAATACTGGTTCATCAAGGAAGGTGAGCAACCGCAACGCACCAGTGGGCGACGGCCTTCCATCGTGTTCCCGCCGCGTGACCAGCGCGACGAATGGTCGCTGGCAAGCGGAATCCTCAAGAAGTCAGATAGCTACATCGGCGGCTACGAACTCGCTCTCGTGACGCTGATACGCGAGCGCGTGAGCAAGTGGCGCGAAGAGGGCTATAACGGCGTTACGCGCACTACGCTGGACCTGTTGCACTGGTGGAAGCGCGACGGGCGAGACGAGCGCAAGCGGCTGTTCTACGCGCAACTGGAAGCGGCTGAGACGATCATCTTTCTGAACGAAGCCCGCGCGGATTACTTGCAGGGCATCCACGTTCCACGGGAAGAGCCGAGCGACGAACGCAAGGCACTGGGCTACGTGGGTTTTCTGCGCTATGCCTGCAAGATGGCCACAGGAGGCGGCAAAACTACCGTGATGGCGATGCTGGCGGCCTGGAGCATTCTGAACAAGGTGAACGACCGCAGCAACGCAATCTACTCCGATGTAGTGCTGGTGGTTTGTCCGAACGTGACTATTCGCAACCGCTTGGCCGAACTGGACCCCAAACTGGGGGAAAGCAGTCTTTACCGGACCCGAGACCTTGTGCCGCCGGACCTAATGCCGTTGCTTCGCCAAGGCAAGGTGATAGTGACGAACTGGCACGTGTTTGAGCCGCAAGTGATGCAGCAGGGCGGGGTGAGCGCCAAGGTCATCAAGGCCGGAGTGGCGACGCCGATACGCGAATGGATTCAGATTGGCCCAAAGACAACAACCGCTCGCGGCAAACGGTATCTGGCGTTGAAGGAATTCGAGCGACAGGTTTCCGCCCGCTTGCTCAAAGTGCTGAAAGAAGAGCGAGACGATCACGGGGAATTGAAGCGCGTCCTGATCGAATCTGTGAAGTACGTCGAGAGCGATACTTCGCTTATCAATCGTGTACTGGGCCGTGAGATCGGCGGAAAGCAAAACATTCTGGTAATGAATGACGAAGCCCACCATGCGTACAGAATCAACCGCGATGCGGGGAACGGGGACGAGGACGAAGAAGAGGAGGAAGAGGAAGAGGAATTCTTCAAAGAGGCGACGGTTTGGGTGGAAGGATTGGACCGTGTTCAAAAGCTTCGCGGAATCAATTTCTGCCTGGACTTGTCTGCCACCCCATACTTTCTTGGACGCGTGGGCCAGGAGACAAACAAGCCCTTTCCGTGGGTTGTGTGCGACTTCGGCCTGATTGACGCTATTGAGTCGGGACTGGTGAAGATCCCCCAGCTCGCCGTGCGGGATTCAACCGGAGCCGAGATACCGGGCTACTCGAACATTTGGAAGTGGATGCTGGAAACGCAGATGACACCCGCCGAGCGTGGCGGCCAGCGGGCTAGCCCGAAGCCTGAGGCCGTGCTGAAATACGCCAATCATCCAATTGCGATGCTGGCGGCAGAGTGGGAGCAGATGCGGGGTGAATGGGTGACTGCTGGGACCGATCCGCGCCCGCCGGTGTTCATTCTGGTCTGCAAGAACACGAAAATCGCCAAGGTACTGTACGAGTGGATTGGAGAAGGGAAGGCACCAGCCGGGATTCCGCCCGCAAACATGCCCGGCTTCCGCAATAAAGAAGAACAGGTTTTCACTATCCGCGTCGATTCAAAGGTAGTACACGAGACGGATACCGGCTCTGCCAAGAGCGATGAATCCCGTTGGATGCGGCTCACGCTCGACACAGTGGGCAAGCTTCAATGGCCGCCGGATACGCAGGGGCGTCCAATCTATCCCGAGGGGTTTGAGGAGCTGGCGAGGAAGTTGGAACGTCCCTTCCACCCGCCGGGCCGGGATATTCGCTGCATTGTGAGCGTGGGCATGTTGACCGAAGGTTGGGACTGCAACACCGTGACCGATATTGTCGGGTTGAGACCGTTCATGTCGCAACTGCTCTGCGAGCAGGTGGTGGGGCGCGGGTTGCGCCGGGCAAGCTACGACCTGGACGAAACGACAGGCCGCTTCAAAGAAGAAGTCGCAAAGGTGTTTGGCGTCCCGTTCGAGGTGATCCCTTTCAAGGCAAACGCTGGTGGGCCGCCGCCGCCCCAGCCTAAGCGCAACCACGTTCACGCCGTCCCTGAACGGGAGCATTTGGAAATTCGCTTCCCCCGTGTGGAGGGTTACACACAGGCGATTCGCAACCGGGTGACCGTGGATTGGGCGAGCGTTCCGCCGCTCACGATTGACCCCACACGAATTCCGCCCGAAGTGGAGGTTGCGGGCCTGAACCTAAACAACCGTGGCCGGATGACGCTCCACGGGCCGGGCAAGATTGACCGCGTCACCCTTGAGCAGTTCCGAGAGAAGCACCGCATCCAGGAATTGGTGTTTGACTTGGCATCGACTCTGACGCGGGATTATCTGGCACAGGGTAGCTGCACAATTCCGGCGCATGTGTTGTTTCCCCAGCTTGTGGCGATTGCACAGCGGTACGTCGATAAAAAGGTGTTTGCGGACCCGCCAGCCGACAAGAAAGACGCCTTCCTGTCTCCGTATTGGGGATGGGTGATTGAACGTCTGATGCAGGCGATTCGCCCCGACACGTCACACGGCGAGGCTCCTGAAGTGCCACGCTTTGAAGCCAACCGTGCGCCGGGCAGCACAGAGGATGTGGACTTTTGGACCTCACGCGATGTGCGGGAGGTAGTCAACAGCCATTTGAACTACGTTGTGGCGGACACGCAAAAGTGGGAGCAATCGGCGGCCTACTTCATCGACACGCACCGCGCGGTGAAGAGTTTTGTAAAGAACGCGGGCCTGGGCTTCGCAGTTCCGTATCTGGACAATGGCCAGATACACGACTACATCCCGGACTTCATCATTCGCCTAAAAGGTGACGCCGAGAGGTACGTGATCCTGGAGACCAAGGGATACGACCCCAAAGAACAAGTGAAGGCAGATGCGGCCCACCGATGGGTGAATGCCGTCAACGCGAGCGGGCAATTCGGTCACTGGGAGTACGTGATTTGCCGGAGGCCAACCGAAGTGGGGAAGGCACTCGATAGCGCATTCGCCGGTTTGCCCGCGTGAGCGGTTCCGTAGGGCGTTTCGGGAATTGCGGGACAATTTCGCGCGGGCGCGCGTGAGCGCAGACAATGACAGGCTTGGATGGGTTGGGCTGGGACGGAACTCCGAGACGAAGCCGCGTCACACCTGACGCCTGCTGATCTATCCCGCGAACAGGAACGGGCGCGACAGTGATTTGAGGATCATCAGGCGAAGCCACAATGACGGAAGCGTCTGTTCCGCATACGGCACCCGGCGGCCTAGCCCCCGGCGCCCCGATCCCGCTGCCGAATGAGTTCAGCTACCTCCAGCCGAGCTTTTTTGGAATTTCTCCTTGGCAAAAGACCCAAGCGCCGCAACCGGACCGCATCGCAAATATCCGCATTCTATCCTTGAAAAGTGCGCAGATCAGCTTCAGAGCCATTGCGCAAGAAAGTCCGCAGGATAGCAGCCGCCAAATGCAAGCGTTTTTAGCGAAAATTGCCGGAGCCAGACCTATGACGCGCGGGCGGGGTGGCGCGCCTGGGGGGATGCCCCCTGCCCCAAAAAGCATTCCACCGCGCAGGGGAAGCCTACAGGGGGTCCACTGGCCTTTTCCGGCCCTGAAACCCGGTGACTCTGTGGTGACTAAGCAGGTTCCAAATTGGGAGAAATCGGGGCAAACGCTGCACCACCCCAAAACGCCCCATCCCCGCACCAGTATTGGCGATTGGCGAATCTTGCTCCACCCAGTCAAAACCTGCAATTTGGCCCTAGACCCGCTTTCACGGCGATAACACGGGTTCAAATCCCGTCGGGGACGCCAATCGAAAATCGATGCCCGAAGGTGGGTGCGGAAGCCGCTTTTGACAGGGCGCGGACCAGGTCTCAAAAACGTCCGATCAGGCCACGCTGCCCAGAATTGCGTCGATACGAGCGAGTTCCTCGGCCGAGAAGGCAAGATTGGCTAGAGCCGCAACGTTCTGCTCGATCTGTTCTACGCGGCTGGCGCCGATGAGCGCTGAAGTCATCCGGCCGTCACGCAGCACCCATGCCAGGGCCATCTGCGCCAGCGATTGCCCGCGATGGCGGGCCAGCTCGTTCAGCGCCCGCACTTTAACCAGCCGGGCTTCGTCGATGTCGTGCCTCTTGAGGAATCCGTGCGGTTTTGCGGCGCGCGCATCCGCCGGAATGCCCTTGAGATAACGATCCGTGAGCAAGCCCTGCGCAAGCGGGCAAAAGGCGATCGCGCCCACTCCCTCTCTGCCCAGCACATCCAGCAGACCGTGCTCCGGGGTTCGCTCAAACATCGAGTACTTGGGTTGATGTATGAGGCACGGCGTGCCGAGCTGGCGCAGAATCTTCACGGCTGCCTGAGTCTGAGTCGGATTGTAGTTGGAGATTCCCGCATAGAGAGCTTTGCCCGATCGCACCGCCTGATCGAGCGCAGATATTGTTTCTTCCACTGGCGTCTCTGGATCGGGGCGGTGCGAATAGAAGATGTCGACGTACTCAAGGCCCAGGCGCTGCAGGCTCCGGTCAAGGCTCGCCAGCAGATACTTGCGCGATCCCCAGTTGCCGTACGGGCCGGGCCACATATCGTACCCGGCTTTTGAACTGACGATCAGCTCGTCGCGAAAAGGCTTGAGATCGAGGCGCAGAATCTCGCCGAAGTTGCTCTCCGCGCTGCCCGGCGGCGGCCCATAGTTGTTGGCAAGATCGAAGTGCGTGATACCGAGATCAAAGGCGCGCCGCACCATCGCGCGCGAATTCTCGAAGTCGTCGACGCCTCCGAAGTTGTGCCAGAGGCCGAGAGAGATAGCCGGGAGGCGAATGCCGCTTCGCCCGCACCTGC
Organism: Occallatibacter sp.; assembly: GCA_050010795.1. Taxonomy (GTDB): domain Bacteria; phylum Acidobacteriota; class Terriglobia; order Terriglobales; family Acidobacteriaceae; genus Telmatobacter. Next base: position 91,496 of record JBEKKI010000005.1, on the reverse strand, counting down.
GGTACTCCATCGTGTCGTAACGGTGTTCGCTGGCGGCGTACAAAAACGGCTCCTTTGTTCGCGAAGCTGAAGGCCCGGCGCCTACTCTAGCTTAAGACAGCAGAGATCGAAACCTCTTTGCGGTCATCTTGTGGAGGCCGCACAACATTGCCCTCCAATGGCGCACCGTCGACGGTCAATTTGATGCAATTTCCAGGGCCCTTTCGCTCAATGGCAATCTTGTAGACGACCCCGCGAAAGATGCGCGTTGCGGTGAAGCCGGACCAATCACTGGGAATGACGGGCGCAATCTCGAGGCCGTCGTAGGTTGGCCGCACACCAAGAATCCACTGGGAAATCGCGCAGTAATTCCACGCGGCTGTGCCCGTGAGCCATGAATTCTTGGCCTCGCCAAAAGTCGGCGCGTCCTTGCCCGCGATCATCTGAGCGTAAACGTAGGGCTCGCAGCGGTGCACCTCACTGATTTCCTCGCGCGCCGAGGGGTTAATCCGGAGGTAGTATTCGTACGCCTTATCGCCGTCGCCCAGCCGCGTCTCGGCGATCATCACCCATGGATTCACGTGACAAAAGATGCCTGCGTTCTCCTTGTAGCCCGGAGGGTACGATGAGATTTCGCCAAGATGGAGGTAGTACCTGGTGTAGGCCGGTTGGTGCACGACGAGGCCGTGCCTGGTGGCCAGGTGCTCGCGAACGGCGGCCATCGCTTTGCCTGCCCTGCCGTCGTCAACGCCGATCCCTGCCAGCACGCAGAACCCGTTCGACTCGATGAAGATTCTGCCCTCTTCGCACTCCTTTGAGCCGATTTTGTGACCAAAGCTGTCGTAGGCGCGCAGGAACCATTCGCCGTCCCATCCGTGCGCCTTAATGGTTTGTTCCATTCTGTCGGCCGCGGTCAAGAAACACTTCGCGTCGTCCGCGTGACCATGGCGGCTGGCGATGGCGGCCAGCTCACGCGATGCGTGCACGAACAATCCCGCGATGAAGACCGACTCGGCCACCTTGCCGTCCTGGTTGGTCGTGGTCTGGAAAGAATTGCCCGGTGTGTCGGAAAAGCAGTTGAGGTTGAGGCAGTCGTTCCAGTCTGCGCGGCCGATGAGCGGCAGCCCGTGCGGGCCCAGGCGCTCCAGCGTGTAGCGGAAGCTGCGATGCAGGTGCTCGTAAAGCGGCTCTTCGGTGCCGGGTTTGTTGTCGAAAGGCGCCATTTCGCTGAGGATGCTCCAGTCGCCGGTTTCCTTCAGATAGGCCGCCACGCCGAGGATGAGCCAATGTGGATCGTCATTGAATCCGCCGCCGATATCGTTATTGCCGCGTTTGGTAAGCGGCTGGTATTGGTGATAGGCGCCGCCGGTCTCGAGTTGCGTGGAAGCCAGGTCGAGAATGCGCTCACGTGCGCGCGCCGGAACCATGTGCACAAACCCGAGCAGGTCCTGGTTGGAGTCGCGGAAACCGAGCCCGCGCCCGATGCCCGACTCGAACGAAGACGCCGAGCGTGACAAGTTAAACGTGGCCATGCATTGATATGCGTTCCAGATGTTCACCATGCGATTCGTGTGGACGTCGGGCGTGTTCACCTGGAAAATGCCTAGTAGTCTGTCCCAGTGGTCGCGAAGGCGGACAAACGCGGCATTGGCTTCGGCGGCGCTGAGGTATTTCGCGATGACAGGCCGGACAAGTTTCTTGTTGACGGTCTGCGACTCGGGCGGATCGAACTTCTGCTCCCTGGGATTCTCCTGATATCCAAGAACAAAAACGATCTGCCTCGTTTCTCCCGCGGCCAGGTCGAGATTCACCTGATGCGCGCCGATCGGCGCCCAGCCATGCGCGATGGAGCCGGTCAGTTTTCCGGCGGCGACAGCGGCAGGGTTATCCCATCCGCGATACGGGCCCAGAAAGGCGTCGCGGGCCGTATCGAAGGCGGCAGTTTGCTCGGAACACGCAAAGTACGCGAAATGGTTGCGCCGCTCGCGATACTCCGTCTTGTGATAGATGACACCGTCAACAACCTCCACTTCGCCGATGTTGAAGTTCCGCTGGAAGTTGGTGGCGTCGTCCTGGGCATCCCACAAGCAAAATTCGACGCTTGCGAAAACGGAGATTCGTGCAGGCTCCGCGCGGCGGTTGGTCACCGTCAATTGCCAGATCTCAAGGTTCTCGTCGAGCGGAACGAAATAGCGTGTGTGGGCCTCGATATCTGTAAATGACGAACCGATCGTCGTGTATCCCATGCCGTGACGGCAGGAATACGCCTCGGCATCATGGCGGGTCGGCTGCCACGATGGCGACCAGAACCGGCCCGACTCGTCATCGCGCAAGTAAACATAGCGGCCGCCGCAATCGAGCGGAACGTTGTTGTAACGGTAGCGGGTCAGCCGCCGGAGTCGCGCGTCGCGATAGAAAGAATAGCCCCCCGCGGTGTTGGAAATGATGCCGAAATACTCCTGGCAACCGAGGTAGTTGATCCAGGGAAGCGGCGTATCGGGCTGCGTGATTACATACTCGCGGCTGCGGTCGTCAAAATACCCGAACTTCATCTTCAATTCCTCTTTGGGCCCGGGCCGAAGGAAAAGTCCGTTCCGGCTGAAATCATGCTGAAACGTTTTTGCAGGGACAAATTGATACGCTTGAATGCGAAGCGCGATTATAGCCGAAGTCGAGGAAGCGCAACAAGGTTTTTCCAGCCGCCGCGCGTTGTGGCGCAAAGGAATCCATTGCCGGGCCGCGCGCGGATGTGAGAGACTGATCCGTCCTTCCGGAAGAACCTGGTAGCTCAAGCGAAAGAAAGACATGGTACGTTCATTGATTCGCAACGCTGGAAGCTCCTGCGCAGGCCATCCCTGGCTTTGGTGCTTTTGCGTGATTTGCCTGGCTTTCTATCCTGCCAATTGGGCGCTCGCAGCCGACAATCCTACGCGGGCTATCGAGGTGGACCAGGTTGGGTACCCAGCCGGCGGCCCCAAAATCGCACTCGTCGGTGTTGCGGCTAAAACCTTTGAGATCAAGCGCTCGAGCGATGGGAAGGTCGTCTTTCGCGGTGTTCTCGGGCCAGCCGGGACCGACCCGCACTCAGGCGACACCGTTCAGTCAGCGGATTTCTCCATACTGCGGCAGGCCGGAACCTACTACATTGAGGTTCCCGGCGTAGGGAAAAGCTGGACTTTTAACATCGGCAGAAACGTCTTTGAACACGCCTACTACCTGGCCATGCGCGGCTTTTACGGACAGCGCTGCGGCACGGCTGTCGATATGGGGCCGGAGTTTGCCGGCTACTCTCACCCGGCTTGTCACTTGAACGGTGAGTTTCATCCCAGCTCGGGAGCATCAGGGGCTCGCGACAACATCGGCGGGTGGCATGATGCGGGCGACTACGGCCGCTACATGGTCAACTCCGGCATCGCGACGGGCACGCTCCTTTGGGCCTGGGAGATCTACGGGCCTCGGCTCAAGCCGATTCAGCTCAGGATTCCTGAAACCGGCAACGGCACTCCCGACATCCTCAACGAAGTCCGCTGGAACCTGGAGTGGATGCTCAAAATGCAGGACTCCGACGGTGGCGCCTGGCACAAGCAAACGAGCGTTCACTTCCCCGGTTTCATCGCACCTGACAAAGACACGCTGCCGAGTGAAGTGATCGGGACCGGCTCGGTACCCTACAAAAGCACCTGTGCAACCGCAGATCTGGCCGCGGTGGCGGCTATTGCTGCGCGAGTCTATAAGCCGTATGACGGCCAGTTTGCCGCGAGGGCGCTGGACGCGGCGCGACGGGCGTGGAATTGGACTGAGCAATATCCGAATGTGACGTTCAAAAATCCGCCGGGCGTGACGACCGGTGAGTACGGGGATTCCAACTGCTCGGACGAGCGTCTGTGGGCTGCGGTTGAACTTTGGCGCACGACAGGTGAGGCCGTCTACCATCAATTCTTCTTAAGCAACTACGGTGCGTATCTTCCCAGCCTCGACTCGCCGCCCGCGGAGAACTGGAAGACGATGGCGCCCATGGCTCTGCGCGGCTATGTGCTTTCACGGCGCAAGGGTGCCGACCATAAGGCGCGAGCGGCGATCCGGGAAAGAATGATCACCGCCGCGCGTGCCATCGTTCAGCGCACTGCTGCAAGTCCCTACCACATGAGCATGCAGGCCACCGACTTTGTCTGGGGTTCGAACGGGATTGCCGCGCAGTATGGAATGGACTTGCTCATCGCCAATGTCATTGCACCGAATCCCGGCTTTGCGAATGCAGCGCGCGACGATCTGCACTATCTGCTGGGGCGAAACACGTTCTCCCTCTCGTGGGTAACGCACGTCGGGGAGAACTCAGTACAACATCCGCATCATCGGCCGAGTGGCGATGGAGTTCAACCGGGCCCCTGGCCGGGATTGCTTTCCGGTGGTCCGAACGCGGGGCGGCAGGATTCCATCCTGGCCGCTCTTCCAAAGAATCTGCCACCGGCAAAGGACTACGCCGACGAGACGGCGTCGTTTGCCAGCAATGAAATCGCAATCAACTGGCAGGCCACGTTGGTCTTTCTGTTGGCCGGGCAATTGCACTAGGAATCTTAAGAGCCCGCACTCCGCAAGCAGCGGCGGGTTGCGCGCGAAAGGGAATCGGGCAAGAGCGATCGACGAGCAGATTCGGGAGCCTCAATGCAGCTTCACGCTTTAGACATCGGCATCATTCTGGCGTACATGGTCTGTACGGTTTTTGTAGGCTACTGGGTGTCCCACTACGCCTCGCGCGATATGACCGCATACTTCCTCGGCGGCAACAAGATGCCGTGGTATGTGCTTGGCCTTTCGAATGCGTCAGGCATGTTCGACATCAGCGGCACCATGCTGCTTGTCTATTGGATGTTCATCTACGGCCTCAAGAGCGTTTGGATCCCCTGGCTCTGGCCGACGTTCAACCAGGTTTTCCTGATGGTCTACCTGTCCGCCTGGCTGCGCCGCTCGCGGGTGATGACTGGCGCGGAGTGGATCAAGACACGTTTCGGCACCGGCCGCGGCGCTCAATTGTCCCATCTGATCGTGGTCCTCTATGCCTTCATCAGCATCATCGGGTTCTTCAGCTATGGATTCAAAGGAATCGGGAAATTTGCGGCTACGTTTCTACCCTGGCACCTGACCCCCAATCAGTACGCGCTCATCCTGATCATGATCACCGCCATTTATGTCATCAAGGGCGGAATGATCAGTGTGGTCGTTACTGAAGTGGTGCAGTTCTGTGTGTTGTCCGTCGCCTCTTTCGCAGTGGGCATCATCGCGATGCGCCGCGTTGCGCCGCAGATGCTGCATCGCGTCGTACCCGCTGGTTGGGACAATGTCTTTTTCGGCTGGCATTTGAATCTCGACTGGTCGGCGCTGATCCCGGCGAGCAGCGATAAGATCGCCCAGGACGGCTATGGGCTGTTTGGCTTTTTTGTCATGATGTTGTTTTTCAAAGGGGTGCTGATCTCTGCAGCCGGGCCGGCGCCGAACTACGACATGCAGCGCGTGCTTTCGTCCAAAAACCCGCGCGAAGCCTCGATGATGAGCGCCTGGGTGAATGTCGTGCTCACCTTCCCGCGCTATTTTCTAACCGCGGGGCTCGCGGTGCTGGCTGCCGCGTTCTTCAGCGACAGCATCCGCGGCATGGGCACCAACATGGATTTCGAGCTAGTGCTGCCTTATGCGCTGGCTCGTTTCGTGCCCGTCGGGCTCCTCGGATTTTTGATCTCCGGTTTGCTAGCCGCATTTATGGCCAACTTTGCGGCCACCGTGAATGCCGCACCGCCGTACTTCGTCAACGACATCTACAAGCGCTACATCCGGCCCGACGCTCCGCCCCGGACCTACGTCCGCCTTAGTTATCTCAGCTCGTTTGTGGTTGTGGTCATCGGAGTCCTCATCGGGTGGAACGTCACCTCTGTGAACTCTGTCGTAGTATGGATCGTCTCCGGGCTTTGGGGAGGATATACCGCTTCTAACGTCCTGAAGTGGTACTGGTGGCGCTTTAACGGTTATGGGTACTTCTGGGGAATGGTGACCGGCATCGTATCGGCGCTGGCCCTGCCGCCGCTCGTCGCGAAAGTCGGCCTGGTAAAGCACCTGCTGGCTGCTTACTCCATCAATATGGATGTCTCGATCGTCTTCCCGCTGGTTCTTGTTCTCTCACTGATCGGATGTTTTGCCGGCACGCTCCTGACCCGGCCGGAAGACGAAATGGTGCTGAAAGACTTCTACCGGCGCGTGCGGCCGTGGGGCCTGTGGGGCCCAATCTACCGAAAGGTCGTTGCGGAAGATCCTGGCTTCCAGCGCAACCGGGATTTTGCCCGCGACATGTTTAATGTCGCGGTTGGTATAGTTTGGCAGATTGCGCTCGTCATTCTTCCTATGTATGTCGTGATCTGGGAACTCCGGCGTGCCGCGATCACACTTGCGGTCGTTTTGGTGACGTCGGCGATCCTCAAGTTCACCTGGTACGATCACCTCGAGCGCCGCGAGAACAAATCCGATCGGGCAGAGGTTGCCGCTAACCAACTTCTCCGCGCAGACCTTAAACGGCCTTAGGCGTGTTACAAAAGGAACACATGGCCAAAAGGGTAAGAGAACGGCCGCAGCCAACGCCAGGGCAGCCGGTAAGCTTGCGCATTCTGGGCGAGTACCTCGATCTGTCTCCGGCCACAATCTCGCTGGTGCTCAACGATGCCCCTGGAGTGAGGGCGATTCCGCAGGAGACTCGCGACCGCGTTAAGGCGGCGGCAACAAAGTTCGATTACCGGCCCAGCTTTTATGCGCGATCGCTGCGCAAACGGCAGACCTATTCCATCGGCGTGCTGGTGCCCGAGCTAAGCGACAGCTATACCGCGCAAGTGCTCACCGGCGTGGAGGAGTCCCTCATCGAAGAAGGTTACTTCTACCTGACCGCGAGTCATCGTCGCAAGCCTGACTTGATTGAGGAGTACCCGCGCATGCTGATGGAGCGTTCCGTGGAGGGATTCATCCTGATCGACACGGTGCTCCAGCATCGATTCAAGATCCCGGCGGTCGCGGTTGCCGGTTATCGCCGGATTCCCGGAATAACAAGCGTGGTGCTGGACCAACGGCGGGCGGCAGAGCTGACTCTCAGGCATCTCTATCAGCTCGGTCATCGCCGCATCGCTTTTATGCGCGGCGGCAGTCACAGCTCCGATGCCGACGACCGCTGGGAATGCTTGAAAGCTGTGGCCCGGGAATTCGGCATCGCGATTCGGCCGGAGTTGACCGTTCAGCTCAAACTTCGGGTTTCGACGCCGGAACTCGGATTCGAGCCAGTTTGTGAGTTGCTCAACCGCAAGGTTCCGTTCACTGCCATCGTTTGCTACGACGACATTGCGGCGATCGGCGCCATCCGCGCTATACACGACCATGGGATGCGCGTTCCTGAAGACATCTCTGTCGTTGGCTTCGACGATATTCAGAGCGCGGCCTTTTACAATCCCAGTATTACGACCATCCGCCAGCCTCTTCACCAGATGGGCACGATTGCCGCGCGCGTGCTTCTCGAGCGCGTCCGCGGCCAGTCAGCGGTCCCGCAAATGTTGCCCGTCCTTCCCGAACTTGTGATTCGCGAGTCAACCTGCCCGCCCTCCGGCAAGCCGCCTCGATCAAATCGCAACTGAACGCACGGCATAAATTCCCGAATCGAGAGGGACCCGCTGCCGCGCCCGTAAGCAAGTCCGCACTCTCGCTCGCAGAAAATCCGCTCGCCGAATCGCTGGAATTCGTTGCTTCCAACGCATTGAGGCTGTTATAGTCCTGCTTTGGCCGCATCCCCCACGGTGCGTTGATCGTATGATTGAGGTTATCAGGGCCTGAAAACGAATACACAGCCGAAGTAAAGAGCTGCTGGGCCGGTAGACTATCACCTTCGAGAGTTCGGCCAGGGCGTAATAAGTTCGCTGTTCCTGGAGAGATCGAATTGGCGAAAGCGCGTCCGAGTCAACCTGCGACCAGCGCAAAACCGAGGGCACAGAAACCGGTTGTGCATCGCAAGCCCACAATGAGTGACGTAGCCCGGCTCGCCGGCGTGGGCACGATGACTGTTTCGCGCGTGCTGAGCGGCACTGTTCGCGTTTCTGCGGAAACCACTCAGCGGGTGCAAACCGCAATCGAGCAGCTCAAGTATCGCCCCAATGTGCTGGCGCGAGCATTTCGTGGGCAGCGCAGCCATTCTATCGGTCTCATCATTCCTTACCTCTACGATCCGTTCTTCGCCAGTTGCGCCCACGCGGTAACTTCCGTGGCCAAGGAGCGCGGCTACTCAGTCATCATCACCACATCCGACGAGGACCCGGATACGGAGTACGCCGAAGCAGATGAGATGATGCAGCGGCACGTGGATGGTCTCCTCGTCATCCCGTCAAGATTCCGCGGCACGCGCATTACGCGGGCGCTTGTTGGTAAAACCCCTGTCGTTGCCTTTGACCGGCCGGTGCCCGACCCGTCCATCGACACTGTTATGGTGCAGAATGCGATAGGCGCGCGCCGGATTGTCGAACATCTCATCGAGCACGGGCACAGGCATATCACTTATATCGGGCTCAGCCGGAGCTTGTTCACCATCAACGCGCGCTTCCAGGGATATCGACGTGCCATGCAAGACGCTGGGCTGGAATCGTGTGCGATTTTCGACTGCAATTCGGAGGAGTTTGCCACGCAAATTCTCAATGAGAAAATGCACAGGGACCCTCCACCAACAGCCATCCTCACGTCGAATACACTGGCCACGCGTTATGTGCTTGGAGCGATTGCGCACCTCGGCTTGCGCATTCCGAACGACCTTGCCTTCGCCGGCTTCGACGATTTTGATCTTGCTGAGTTCACCTCACCGTCGCTCACTGTAGTTCGCCAGCCTGCGCAGGAAATGGGCCGTGTGGCGGCAAACCTTCTTTTCGACCGCATCGCGCGCGGTGAAACACCGCATACCGGGAACCGCATCGTGCTGCCGGTTGAGATCGTGCTGCGGCGCTCCTGCGGCTGCAAACACCGCTCCCCTGTTGTCATCCACTAAGAGCGGCACAACCAATCAACGGCTCTGCCCCACCGAAAGAGTTTGTGTCACAAGGTTCCAGCCGCGCAGGCCAATCGCCGGCTTTTGGTCGCCCGCCGGGAAAGTAACGGTCACAGTACGTTCATCGCCGGGTAAGAACGAGACGTAGTTTTCGCTGTAGTAAGCGGGCAGAATGCGCCCACCCGTCGAGGCATCTTCGAGCGTGAGTTTGACGAGGACCGCCGCCGTCGAACCTGTGTTCTTCAACCTCACTGTAACCGCGCGCTCGCCGCTTGCTGCTGGCGACGTTGCAGACGAGGCCGAGGCCGAACCCAGGAGCGCGGCCTGCGGAAGCGAGTTCAGCTCGCGGAAGCTCGCTTCGTCAGCCGCCCACCAGTAGAAGTTCTCGCTCACTCGCGTGTCGCTGGCATCGTTCACACTTAGCTCGACAAAGACCGTGTGGCCCGCAGCCAAAGTTGCCAGGTCTGGTTTCGCCACCGGAGTGCGATCGTCTGCAGCGGCCAGAACCTGGTTGATATGGTCGCTCAGCGTTTTGCCGTCGAGGCTCTCCACAAGCGTGCGCACTTTGTACGAGCGCGCTTCGCCCAGGTTGATCAGGTCGACGGTGCCGTCAGATAGATTCAGTTGTGCGTGGACGGGCTCGCATGCCTTCTGCGTGCCGTAAAAGCTGGACTGCGTATCGTAGTCCCAACTCAGGAAATTCCACTCCATGCTTGGCCAAGACGGCTGTGTCATCCAGATCATGCGCCCCGAATTGGGCTGCCATAGATGCGCGGCGAAACCCTCGAAGATGGCGCGATGGCCGGCGTAATCGAGCATCTGCGCCTTTCGCTCAAAGTCCTCGAGGCTTGCCGGCGCACCAAACTCCGCTTCCATGTGCGCCATGAAGGGCTGTACCGCACCATTCCCGCTCTGATGCCAGTCGTGATAGGCCCAGGTGTCGCTGATCGGCCAGCGGTCGGGCTCGGGAATAAACGACTTCAGGCTTTCGAGCGTAGGCACGCTGGGAATGCCGAGCTCGACGCTGAAGCCGCGATTGATGCGGTAATAAGTATCGAGCGACTGGAATTGATACGGCCCGGAGTTGCGCAGGTTCACCTGGTTTGAGCTGCCCGTGTAATAGCGCGTGTGATCGAGCGTGCGCACCAGTTCGGCCAGCCCCTCGTTGATCGCCGGCTGCGGCACGCCCTCGTTGCGCCCGCACCAAACCACGATCGACGGATGATGACGGTAGCGTAGGATCGTGTCGCGCGCATTCTTCAAGAACAAGGCGGGGTCTTCGGCTTCAAGGTTGTAATTCTGGGTCGAGTCCCAGAAATCATTCCACACCATCAGGCCATACTTGTCGGCCAATGCATAGAACGACTCTTCCGTGTTTTGGCCCATCCAGTTGCGGATCATGTTCACGTGTGCCAGGCGATGCAGGCGAAAGTAAGGCTCGAGATGCCCGACGCTAACGCGCTTCAGCATGTCGTCCATACCCCAGTTCCCGCCGCGCGCCGCAATGCGCACGCCGTTCACCTGGATCACCAAGTCCGTTCCCGGCCAGCCACTCTCGACGCGACGAATGGATGGTGAATCCACAGCCCCCGGTTCAAGCGTCTGCACCCACGCGTGCCGCATCCAGTCCGGAAGCGTTTGCCCGGGCAGCACGCGGTTCGGCGTTTCGTCGTCGATCTCCCTGATTCCTTCGTGGCTCCCATCGATCAGCGGCAGCGCCTCATCGTGCGTGCGGCTGGGTAATACTTCCACGCGCCGCAAGTGCCCCGAGGTGTCGAAGAGCGTGAGCTCGTAGCTCATCTCTCTCATCCCGAATTCGATTTGCCTTTCATCGCTCGCCCTCTGCCCGACCGCGAACGAGACCTTCAATAATTGCAACGTTGGATCTCCGTACCCGTTCGGCCACCACAGCTTCGGATGTTGCACCTTAAGCTGAGCGAACTCCGCCGGCTCCAGGCGAACCACTGTCTCACCCGGAGCGATATGCACGCGCTTCGTCACTTTCACTTCTTCGAAGCTGGCCGCAAGCTCGCCGTCGATAGCGGTGCTGCCTCTGTTTGTGAGCTGTGCTTCGATCTCAATGTCGGCCTCGCTGCGGTCCTGCTTGGGGAGCGTCGTGATCACGTTCAGGTCGCCGATCTCCACCGGACCAGTCGCCGTCAGTGTCACGTCCTGCCAGATTCCGGTGTCCCGATCGCGGATTCCCGGAATCCAATCCCATCCTTCGGCTGCGGCAAAAGTCGGGCCGTCCAGTACCTCCACGCCGCCATTCTCTCCGGGGCCGGCCTTGAGCGACTGCTCATGTGCGATGCCAGGGTGCGGCGGAGGCGAAACGCGCACGGCCAATGCATTCATACCTGCGGCCACGTCACCGGTTACATCGAACGTACCGCGCAGGAATGCGCCTGCGAATGCGCCCAGCTTCTTGCCGTTCATCCAGACCTCGGCGGCGTAATTCACTCCCTCAAAAGTCAGCGTCAGTCGCCGGCCACGCACTGCAACGGGCGTCTTGAACTCCACACGATACCAGTAGTCCTGATGTGCCAGGCTTTCGGGAATTCCGAGATTGTCGAGCCCGTAATCGGGATCGGGATAGATGCCGCGGTCGATCATCGTCGTCAACACCGTGCCCGGCACCGTTGCTATCATCCAACCTTTGTCGGGGAAGCCTGCCTTCGAGATCTCATCTCCCAATGCCTTGACCTGAGGCGCCGGCGCCAGCCTCCATCCGCCCGTGATTTTCCACGGACTATCGCCCCTCAACTCGCAATGCAGGTCTGCCGCGCTCGGTTTTTTCGCCATGGGTTTCTGAATCTCGCTTTTGCTTCGCGGAAATGTAGATGGCTCCTGCGGCGAGTTGTATCCAGCCTGCCCGCGTGTCTGCACTGGCCAGTGCGGGGACCCCTCTTCATATGTAGCCAAGTTGAAGTCCGGCGGGGCATCGGCCATGGCCTTCACCTGCTCCGCGGTCAGCGCCGCACGATAGACCTTCAGCGCCCGGATCTTCCCACCGAAATGGCTGTTCGCCACATCGGGTAACGGCGCTGGCGCCATCTCCAGAACTGGTGCTACGGCACCCTGCGCCAGCGTTGACGCGGCAACCTGCCTGCCATCGGCATACAGGACCACATGCTCTCCATTGCTCACCGCCGCTGCCATGTGCCACTTTCCCGCGTCGAGCGCCTGATCGCCTGTCACAAATCCCGCTGAACTCTGCGCCCGCCCCAGCCACAGCCCGAGCCGATTGTCCGCCAAGCCGATAAAGCGCGCGTCCTCCGCGGCGGGATCGCCCATTCCGGCGATCAGCGCCGTCCCCTGCTGCGGCTCCGACGACTGAAACCAGAAAACAAGCGCCCACGAAGCGCGTCCTTCAAGAATCGGATCTTGCGTCGCCTGCGGATTTGGTCCCTGGCTCGCCTCCGGCGCGCTTGCAAGACCATCGAGCGAAGTCGACGGTGACAACGTCTTGTTCAAGCCGGGTCCATCGAAGAGAAACACGGCGTTAAAGGGCCCGTACGCCTCGACGGGCGGTGCCGGTGCTTGCGCGAGCAGCGCTGCCGAAAGCCCAATGGCAACAAATGCAGCGGCTACTCGAACGCCTGTGCAAACAGAAGGCCGGAGCACGGTCAAAGGAACGAGTGCATCATGTTTATGCATAGCTGATCCATCCTAAAAGCAGGGTGTCGCGATTGTCATTCGCGGCATGCTGGGCGGCACGGCGCATTCCGAAGAGGGCACCGGACAGATGGAATTGCCACCCAAACGCTGCCTGCGCAGGGGTCTCTTCGGCTTCTGGGTATCGTTATCACTCACCGTTGCACGGCTGTGCGTCCCGGCGAGCATCCTTCGCCGAATGCCGGAAACCATGATAGCCTTCCCCAGCCAGAATTGTCGCTGGTTTTCCTGGTGTCAAACCAGTTTTTCACAAAAGATTTCATGCCCGCGACCGTTAATTGTGGTACAAATGGTAACAATCCCAGACCAAGCGCGAACGCTTTCTGAGACCGGAATTGCGGTGCAAACGATGGCCGACCATGCGGAAAAGCGCGTTCTTGCGTTCGATGTCGGTGGCAGCCACGTCGCCGCGGGGATTTGCTGGGAAAATGTTTACCGTCTCGGCCCGGTCGTCAGTGCCACCCATTCTGCAGTGAATACAGCGGATGCGTTCCTCGATCTCCTGCATGAGCTGGGAGTAAAAGCAGGTGCGGACAGCGATGGGTTGACTGGGGCGATGCTTGCCGTGCCCGGGCCTTTTGACCTCGAGGCCGGTGTCAGCCTGATGCGCCACAAGCTGCCTTACCTCTACGGTGTCGATTTGCGCTGTGGCCTCGCCGTGCGCTTCGGCTGGCTGCCATCGAATGTAAGCTTCCTCAACGACGCCAATGCGTATCTTCTTGGTGAAATCGGCGCCGGAGCAGCGCGCGGGTTCAGCCGTGCGGTGGGTATCACGCTGGGGACTGGAATTGGCTCGGCATTCGCTGTCGACGGCCACTTGGTAGTCAAAGGTCCCGGCGTGCCCCGTGGCGGCGAGATTTGGAATCTTCCTTACCAGAGCGGGATCGTTGAAGACTTTGTCTCATCGAGAGCCATCGTGGCGAGTTACGAGCGCTTCACGCGGATGAAGCGCGAGGTCGTCGACCTTGCTGCCGCTGTCCCCGCTGATCCCGCCGCGAATCAGGCCTTCCAGGAATTCGGGCGGCACCTCGGAGACGTGATTCGCACGGTGCTCGCCGATTTTCACGCGGAAGTGATCGTGCTCGGCGGCGGGATCTCTCGCTCTGCCGGCCTTTTCTTGCCTTCCGTCCGGGCTCAACTCGGTAATTCGACTGTTCAGCTGCGCGTTTCGGAGCTCAAGGACAAGGCTGCGCTCGTCGGTTGCGGTGTAGCCGCTTTTTGTGCCGGGAATGGCTCTTCGGAACCGATCGATCTAAAATCGGTCCGCAGCGGCGCAATGTAACACTGCGCCGCCGCTCCTTACTACTGGACAAACGTGACGATGCTTTGCGCGGGCAGCGTGTAGTTGAACTGTCCGCTCGAAACGCTCACTGCAGTTTGAGCCACCAAGCCCGCGACAGATGTTGATTGATACGGCGTCATCGAAGTTACGCTCCCGTTGCTCAGCGCAAATGTCAGGCTCTCCGAGGTCGTATTGGCGTTGATGGCTACGATCACGGAATGCGCCGGCGAGCTGCTGCTATAAGCCGAAACATACACGCCGGAGACGGGATTCGCTGTCGCCGAGACGCGTACCGAGCCGGGCGCGACGAACTTCGAGTACTGGCCCATCACGTAGCCCATCGGCATCACATTCCCGGCGTTGTCGACGAGGCCACAGGTGCCGGCGGCTGTTCCGCAACTGCCGGCGGAGGTGCCGAAAAGTCCCCACCAGACATAGGCGTTGTATTGGCCGGTGACCATGGAGTTATGGATCGATTCACCATACGTCGTCAAGGCTTGAGCCCAGGTTAGTGTCGCTGAGCTCAGGGGCCCGAACTCGGTCATCCAGATTTCCTTCGGGCTGTCTCCCGCGGGAATGGAGTACGGGGTAGGCGAGACTCCATAGATATGGCCGCCGATGATGCTGATGAGACCTTGAGCACTCGGATCATTCAGAGCCGTTGCGGCCTGGGACGGCTGGAAGCTATCCGCCTCCGGCATAATGAGCTTCGTGGAGTATGCGTCCGAGGTAATTATGGAGGCGTTGCCTGCTATCCAGGTATCCATCTGCTGCGGAGTCCACAGGCACGACTCGTAGGAGACATTTTCCTCCGGCTCATTCTGCATCGAGATAGCATAAAGATTGAAACTGTTGGTGGTATTGAAAAACTTGACGAAATCCTCCAGGTAGTTGGCGTAGTCGGCGTACCCGTTGTTGGTGTCGCTTGTTGGATCAAGGTAGCCGCCGCAGTAAGCGGCTGCTCCATCGCTGCAGCTGCCACCGGAGTAGTAGGGCTGACCCGTGGAGCTGTTTTTCATCGAGATCGGTGGCGTCCACGGCGAGGCGAAGACGATGGCCTTCGGGTTGGCGGCGAGGGCTTCTGCGCCGTTGGCAGCCTCATAGTCCCATTCGCTGGTTTCATAGGGGTTGGCGCTTGAGGGCGATCCCTCGGGATCGATGCGGACGCGCAGGATGCTGAGGCCGAGGCCGCTTGGGCTGAACAGCTCCGTGGCCACGGCTTGGGGCATTTTCCCGAGCCAGGCCGTCGAGCCTCCGAACCCGCGGATAGTTTGATATGTCGTTCCAAAGTCCACGGTTACCTGGTTTGGATTTGTGCCCGTCATGAATGTCCATGTGTAGTTGGAGGCCAGCGGTGCTTCGTTGGCGCTCTTTGCTCCCGTAGAAATGGTCGCGGTGTACGACGTGCCGTAAGCCAGGGCCGTATTAGGCGTGAATGTCGCGGTGGAAGTGCCGGTGTTGTAAGTGACCGATCCTGCGACCGCTGTATTGCCAGAGCCAGTCAAAGTGAACGTCGACGCCGTGACGGTGCTCGAATCCATCGGTATGCTGAACGTCGCCGTTAGAGCGTTGCCTATGTTCACATTCGTCGCTCCACTGGCCGGCACAGTACTCGTCACTGTCGGCACCGGCGGCGTCGTAGTGGTAAAGCTCCACGTGAAGGGTGCGGCCAGCGCCACTCCTCCGGAACTCATGACGCTGTTCGAAATTGTCGCCGTGTACGCGGTGTTGTAAGAAAGATTCGCCGCCGGAGTGAACGTCGCAACCGAAGTGCCGGCGTTGTAGCCGACGGCGCCCTGAACAGAGGTGTTTCCAGGCCCAGTCAGAGTGAAGGTCGAGCCGGTGATCGTGCCCGAATTCATCGTCTGATTGAAGGATGCGGTCACAGTGGTCGAGATGGCGACGCCCGTGCTGAGATTGGTGGGCGTAACCATAGTGACTGATGGCGGCGGTGCTGTCGCGGTGGTGAACGTCCACGTGTAATTCGAGGCCAGCGATCCTCCCAGGGCACTTTGCACCCCGGTCGTAAGCGTGGCCGTATAAGTCGTGTTATAGGCGAGCGGTGAAGTCGGAGTGAGCGTCTCGGTATTGGTGGCCGCGTTGTAGCTCAGTGTTCCGGAAACCACGCTGGCGCCCTGGGGCACGAGCGTGAATGTCGAGCCGGTAAAATCCGACGCATTCATCGCCTGATCGAAAGTGGCCGTGACGACGGCACTGATAGCCACACCCGTGCTCGCATTGCTCGGCGTGACAGCCGTAACATTTGGTGCCGGAGCAGCTGCAGTGGTGAACGACCAGGAGTAGTTGGACTGCAGTGGGGATCCTGAGGTGCTCTGCGCCCCGGTGGTGATCGTGGCTGTATAAGTGGCGTTATTGGCCAACGCGGCGTTTGGCGCAAATGTAGCGGTAGTCGAGCCGGTGGAATAGGTCACATTTCCGGCGACGGCCCCGCCCGGACCGTTCAGCGTGAATGTGGTGCCGCTGATCGTCGACGCATTCATCGCCGTGCTGAAGGTGGCCGTGACAGATGCATTGGTCGCGACACCTGTAGCTCCGTTTGTGGGCGTCGCCGCAGTCACGGTCGGCGCGCTCAATGGAGGTGTATTTCCACCACCGCTTCCACCGCATCCCGCAAGCGCCAGAACAGCTACCAGCCACCAGGATGTACGAAACCGCATAACCCACATCTCCTTAAGCATCATTCAGACGGTAGATCGCCTTATCTGACTCACAACCAAGCTCGGTGCAAATCGCTTGCGCGCACGATGAAGGCTCCGGGCGCTTGGCCCGAATCATGCGCTCATGTCATCGTGCTCCCCGCGGACACGTGAAAATCAATCGCACATCGGGCTCGGTTTTCGCGGCCAACTCATACTAAATCAATTTACTTGGCCTTGCAACGCTCATCTATAGATTGACTCTAAACAGGTCGCGCCGCTTGCGCGGCGCGATGTTGGTTATCGTAGCTTCGGTTTTGTGCCGTGCTATTGCACAGTCACATTGATGTAAAACGGTATCGAGACCTGGTTTTCGGTGCCATAGACCTCGATGCCGTTATTGGTTGTCGATCCGCTCCCTGGAACGATGCAATTGTCGCCCGCGCCGCCGGGCTGGGAGGAACAGAACGAGCCCACTTCGTCCGCAGTGATCGTCACCGCATAGGTTCCAGGAGGCGTTTTCAGCGACGCCCCGGAGGTCAAGGTTGTGGTGTTGCAGGCTGTAATACTGACCGCCAGCGCGCCTCCGACAACCATCAGGAACACCATCAGCAGCTGCCGGCCTTTTTCAAAGGTCCTGCGCCGGAAGAAGAGCCCGATCATTCCGAAGCCAAAGATTGCCGCCAGCGTGACGGAGGCAGTACGAGCATTCTGGCTGGTAGTGGTGCCCGCCGTTACATCGGTATAGAAAGTCACGGTCACCTGTCCCGGCGTGCATTGAACTGAGCCGTCAGCAATTTGTGTCGAAGTTGCGCCGGAGGGGCATGGGATATCGACGGCGTTGGGTACAAGCGGGTCCGGGTTGGGATAGGTGAACGAACACTGCGTGTGTGGCGGCAGA
This sequence comes from Occallatibacter sp., assembly GCA_050010795.1. Taxonomy (GTDB): domain Bacteria; phylum Acidobacteriota; class Terriglobia; order Terriglobales; family Acidobacteriaceae; genus Telmatobacter. Next base: position 73,956 of record JBEKKI010000005.1, on the reverse strand, counting down.
TTGTCACAGGTAAGCGAAACCGGGAAGTTAGTAGCGTTCAACTGGGAGTTCAGTCCGGCAATCCCATAACCGAGGATCGAGGTGAGAGTCAGATTCATGCTTGCCGTGGATCCGGCCTGTACTGTCAGCGACGGAGCAACAGTCTTCGATGCCGAATTGCCGGTTTGGGTAATTTGCACCATGGGTCCACGGACAGACTGCAGCACAGTTGACGTCGGCCCGGTAACGCCCAGGAAATTCGCATCCCCGCTATACACCGGATGGATGTAGTGCGTGAAGATCACCGGCGAATAGCTGACGCCCTGCGGTACAAACCACAAGCAACTTGTTGAGAACGATGCCTGGGCACCAGTAAGCGTGCCGGCGTTCTCGATAGTCAACACTCCGGAGCCGGAAGAGTTAGGACAAGCCACGCCTGAGTATCCACCCGGGGTCGCGTACCCGGGCAGATTGCAGGTCGCCGTGCCAATTCCCGTTGGCGAGGTTCCCGGTGGGCAGGCGGTCACGTTGTCCATCACTGTAATTGACCCAGTGGGAACGCCCGCGGCGGTGCCCACTTTCATGATGAAGCTGTATTGAAAGGGTGTCTCCGATCCGTCGTACGGAACGGTGCCGCTGCCAGTCCCCGCCGGCACGAACGGCAGGTCGATATCTGTCGCATCTGGAAAGACGGGCAGCGTAATCCCTGTAATCGCGGACTTCGCCACATTAACTGTCATCGTTCCCGTCGATCGGCCGTAGACTCGATCGCCGCTGTAATACACGGTCATGGTCTGCGTCCCCGCCAATACCGGAAACAGAGTGAAAGTGGCGCCGCCATTGGTCAGACTCGACGATGCCGTCGCTAATTGCGGCGTAATAGTGGGAATGCCCGCATTCGCTCCCGAACTCGGAATAACGACATTCCAAGTTGTGTAAGTTAGCGTGACCGTCCCTGAGGGGGTTCCTGCGCCGCTCTTCGGAGCCACCGTGATTGTGACGGGGGTATTGATGACCTCCGCCGCTTTGGCTCCCCCAGCAACGGTCGTTGCCGAGTTAGTGAGCGCCGGCGCCGTTCCTGTTGCAGCGATAGTCGTCGGAACGTTGGCCGCAGTGCTGAGAACGCCAATCGTGCCGGTCACAGCGCCCTGTTCTCCAGACCCCGGATTGAATGTGACGTTTACTGTGCAGGTGGCGCCGGCCGCAATCGGGCTCCCGGCTTCGCAGCCGCCGGTCGATGTGTCTGCCGCAGTGAAGTCCACTGGCAGTTGCAAGTACGACGGCTGCTGCGCGTTCAACGGGTTGCTATCGGTGTAGCCGGTCACGGTCAGCGCCGAGTTTCCGGTGTTGGTGATGGTGGCGGTTGCATTTGTTGAGGATGTAAGGGTGGCAGGCGTGGGCAGAATCAGCGTGCCGTTCGTGCTCACCAGAGTGACGGCGCCGCCCGAAGCCTGGACCAGATAAACATTGTTCGCGCGGTCAAGAGCGACCGACGAAGTATTGCTCACCGTCGAAGCAACGGTGGTCTCACCTGCGGGATTCAAGGCGCCGCTCACGTAGGGAATGCGCGTGGTCCCGCTCGCCGAGGAAACATAGACCGCGTTGGAGGGATCGACAGCCAAGCCCGTAGCGCCGCTCAGATTGTTCAGCAGCGTGACTGGAGCCCCCAAGCCACCGACGAGTTCGAAAAGGTTCACGCCGTCGATTACGTAGACATTGCCGGCTGCATCCGCAGCCACAGCTGAGGGCGCGGTAAAGCCGGCAGTCAGCATCGTTTCCGCCTGTCCCAGATTGGAGGTGGTCGAGGCACTGATATCGCTCAGCTTGACGACCCGCCCATTGCTCGGATCGGCGATATAGAGATTGTCCAATCCGTCCGCAGCCAGTTGCAGGCCGGAAGTACCTAAGCCGCTCACCAGCGTTACCTGGCCCGCCGCACTCAGGCCGCTCGGGCCAAAGGGCACTTCGTACACGCTGCCGGTGCCGCTATCGGCGATGAAGACATCGCCTGCGCCATCGACCGCGACGCCGGTAGGAGACGTCAATCCGGTTCCGATGGAAACAGCCTTTGAGGAACTTGTGGAACCGGGCGCATACATTAGAACCTTGGCCTGTCCAGGATCTGCAATGTAGACATTGCCCAGCGCGTCAGTCGCCACCTGGGTAGGCGTCATCAAGCCGGAGCCGAAAGCGGACTGCAGAGCGGGAGTCGCCTGGATGTTCGCGCCCATCCCGACGCCATGCAGCACCATGGACGCCAAAATGTTTTTATTCGAGTCGAGCATCAGCAGCTTGGCGGAGATGCTTCCCACGGAATTAGGAGTAAACGACAAGTTCTCGAGACAACTCTTGTTCGTCGCGTAGGCGACGCCAGTGGTGCACGTCCCGCCGGTGATGGCGAAATCGGGGTTTTGTACGCCATCTTCGATGATGGTGAAACTTGCAGGCGTGACCGCGCCGTTAAAGCCAAAGACAACATTTGACCCGCCGATGGCTGTTTTCCCCCCGGGGGAAGAGCCGAATTCGGCATAACCAAAGCCGACCTTTGCCACATCCGCCTGGCCGTTGGTTTGCTTCTGCGAAGTGGGAACATACATCAAATTCCGCGCCGAATCGATGGCCACCTGGCCTCCGGCAGGCACGCCCGAAATCAGAACTGCCGAAGAGGTTTCCGGGGTTCCCGCTGGATTCGGGACCTCAACCACGCCGACTTGCGAATCGCTGATGTATAGGTTGCCGGCGGCATCGGTAGTAACGCCTTTCACAGCAGGCAGATTCGGGTCCACGCGGTGGAGGCCGGTGTCTGTCGTATATTTTCCGTTGGTTGTGCTCGCCGGGATCTCAAGGACGCCGGGGAGTCCACCGGAATCCTCGACGAAATAAACATTGCCTTCCGGATCCTGCGCAATGGCAATCGGGCGCGCTGTCAAACCCGTGATTGGAATCCAGTTCCATCCGGCAACCTTCGGATTCGACCAGGCGCCTGTAACGGACAGGCCCTGAATGTCTGCGCCGTTGTTGCCGCCTTGAATGCCGATAATCAAGTTGCTGTTGTTCCCGACGGCAACAGCCCAAGGCTGAAAGTAGCCGTAGTTTCCTATATCGCCGGTGCCCGTTAGGTCGAGGATGCTGTACTGTGCCCAAGCTTCGAACTCTTCGTTCGCTCCGTTGTTGGTGCACATCGTCGTCGTTGAGTTACTGGGCGACAGGTCTTTAGCCCCTCCATCGTTGAGGCCGGTCCAGGTTTTCGTTGTCGCATTCCACGGGAACATCACCAGGCAGTTGTTCCAGTTGGCACTTAAATAGAGATTGTTGCCGGGATCGAAGACAACGACGGGGTTTTGGTAACCGCCCCCCAGGCTCGCCGTTGGGGACGCGGGACCAAGCACAATCGCGGCTCCTCCGCCTACGGGAAATTCGTACAGCGCGCCGTTGGCATAATCCACCACAAACCAGTCGCCAGCCTGGTCGATCGCCGTCTCCTGGATGGTCCCCCACCCAGTGGGGTGATTCAAACCGGCGGCAGAACTGGCGGTCACCAGCGGCGATCCTTGGCCTGTGGCCAGTCCAGTCAGGCACAAGCTAAGCAGCATCAGCGTAAATGCAAAGCCGGCAAACCGGCGAAGTGCGATGAACGACGTGGTGGCCATTGCATTCCTCCCGAAACGAACTCGTATCAAACTTCCGCAAGTGGCTCCCGCCCATTCGCGGATCGAGGCTTTTGGCTTTCTTCTTGGCTCTCCGGGAGCTGCCTCCAACTCCCGGAAAGCGCTGCTTATTCCGCCCAGCTTCCGCAACCTCTACTGAACATTCAAGGGCAACGTAAACATCGGCGTTGTCAGAGAGTTCTGAATCAGCGCCTCCGGATCGTAGGTGATGATTTGCACGTTATAGGTTCCGGCTGGTGTCGCCACCTTTGGCGCTGGTGGCGGCGTTGAGTACCCGGCGTTCGTGCAAGCACTGATGCCCATGAATAAGCCGGAAAGCATCATCGCGATGCAAATTACAGCCATCGAACGGTAGAGTTTCCTGCGCCCGGCGATCAACCCGACCAAACCGAGCCCGAACAGGCCGGCCAGCGCCCAGGGCGACTGCCTCGCGATCGAAGCCGAGGTGCCCCCGTTGACCGCTACGTTAGTACTGATGGTCATTACGATGGTCGATGCCGTCGCGCCGCTCTTACCCACGGACTCGGTACCTGTGCTGGGGTTCGCATAATTGAATGTGCACTCGGAGTACTGGGGCAACGTGGTTACAGGGTTGGTCGCAGCCAGCTTGATAGGTGCATCGGACGAGTTGCACTCCAAGCTCACGTCTTGGCTGAACCCCACGAGCGGCATCAGCGTCAGAGTCACCAGAGCGGGCGTTCCGGGCGTGATGCTCGTCGCCCCTCCAGACGCAGTGATCTGAACACTCGGAACAATGACCTCGAAAGACTGCACCGTAATGTTTTCGGGGGCGTAGTTCACGTCGCCGCTATACGCTGCCGTCAGGTTGTACACCCCCAAGCCAAGATTCTGCAGCGAGAAGGTTGCAACGCCATTGCCGTTCGGCGCAATAGCTCCATTGACGCCCTGGGTTGGGTCGACTGGTTTTCCATTCTGCGTGAAGGCAACGGTGCCTGAAGGCGTTCCCACCAGCGAAGTGACAATAGCTGAAACGTAAACCGGGTTTGTCCAGTTCACGTAGGTATTTCCGGCCCACACGGTTACGAATTTCGGGTTGGCACTGCAGTTCGACGACGGAGTTCCATCGAGCAAAGTCGTGTAATTCAGGCATAGACTGTTCGTCACCGGCACCCCAAGCGTGATCTTCGGGATTGCCCGAGCGATGGTGAACTTGGCCGTGTTGGCGTTTCCGGCGAAGCAGGTGGATGTCGAACACGTGTTCTGGGCGGCACCTGCGGTGCCGTAGCCACCGTAGTCCGCGCTGACGTTGTAGGTTCCGCCGAGCAGGCCGGTGTAGGTAAATGTGGCGCTGCCGGTAGCATCCAGGGGCTGAGTTTGCCTGGGCAGATTGCCGTTGAGGCTACCCACTGCGAGCGTCACTGACCCCGCCGGGGTTCCGTAGCCAGCGCCCGAAGTTACAGTCACCGTTATCGTATTGCACCCTGGGTAAATCGCGCCCGCGCACCCTGTACCGGTGACGGGAGCGACCGCAATAGCGACGGTGGTTGCTGGCCGAAGATCCTGAATTACGTTGCCTGACACCGCGATATTAACGCCCGAAGTCGCATTCACGGCATTGCTCGCGACAGCAATCGTTGCGGTCGTCGCACCTGGGGTCGGTGCCTGAAGAACCATGCCGAGGTAGCAGGAACCACCCGGTGGAGTGGCCGTGGTGGAGCTGCAAGCAGGCGCGTTCCCCGTCGCCGGCGCCACTAAATAGTCGCTGGCATTGGTCCCCGAGATGAGATCGACAGTCGGGTCATCGGAAACCATCAGCGGCGTGTTGCCCAGGTTCAAAATCTGCGCATCGACTTCCAACGGGACATTGGGGTTGAGCTCTCCATAGTTGTTGAAGTCGTACGTGCCGCCGATTCCGAGTTGCGCCAAACCGGCGGTTGACCCGGAGCCGTACGTCGCATAGGCATTCTGGGTGCCGTCAAGCGCCACACCCCACGGTATGACAGGGCTGCTGCCCAAACCGCTTGTCAACAAAACCTGACTGTTGACATTCAGGGCGCCCGTGGTAGTGCTATAGGGAATCCACACCAGTCCGTTGGCTTCCGCCACAAAAACAGAACCCGACGGGTCCACGGCCAAACCGGTCACCGGAGCCTGTAGGCCGCCTGCAACCTTTGTCATGCCTCCCCAGGGTATTGAGATCTCCCACAAGTTCGTTCCATCGGCCGCCCACACATTCCCTGAGCTGTCAGTGGCAATCGCCGACGGACCCGTGAAACCCGATCCAAGCGTGATCTGCGGATAGCCTTGCTCCATCAGCGCTGTCTGCGGATTCGGTATCTCGACTAGCTGCTTTTTGGCCTCATCCGCTACAAAAACATCTCCTTCGCCGTCGGTGGCAAGATTCAGGTTGCCCGTGCCCAAACCAGAGGCAATCTTCGTTTGCTGCGAGGTAGCCAGGGCGCCGTTAATATAAGGAATCTCGTAGACGTTGCCGGAATCGCCGATGTAGAGATTGCCGACGCCATCGACGGCCACGCCCGTGGGCCCCGATAAGCCGCTGCCCAAGACTTTGCCCGATGTCGGGCTGGTGGTGCCGGCAGGATATTTCTCGATGGCCTTCAAGGCGGAATCGGCGACATAGGTGTTGCCCCACAGATCGGCCGCCACTTGTTTCGGATCGTTCAGCCCGGAAGCAATGGACTGAATGGTGGCCGAAGAAACCGCCGAAACTGCCGCGCCTTGCCCGATACCACTCAGGTAGGCGTTGCTCCCGGTGATGACGTTGTTGCTGGAGTCGAGCAATTGCACCTCGCCCTCCACGGAGCCGGCCATAGTGGTATTCAACTGCACGTAATACGGGCACCAGTTATATGCGCTGGTTGTCGTCATGTTGGTGCTGAAAGCCGGATACGAGGTACCCGCAGTGCAGGGCAGCACGGGATTTGTCGCCGTCGCACTCTCCATTGGATTGCTGGCGACGGTCTGGAAACTTGCATTGCTCGGCTGCGCCAGAGCAATCTTGGCCGGCGTGGCGGGCTGGTTGAACATGTAATAGATGGCCTGCGCCTGGCTGACGGCGGCCTTGGCGGAAGTCGAGCCGCTTGCGCCTGCGGCGATCGCGCTCGTCGAAATCTCGAAAGCCGTACTGCTCAGGCCGGGTCGTGACACGTAGAAGCTGAGTCCGTTCAGCGCGTACAGGGCGTCGCCCGAACTTGCCGAGATCGTGACCACCTCGTTTTCAGTAAAGGAGTTGTTCGCGGTCAGCGTCATCGTTCCGCCGCCTGCCGATACCGAGTAGGCCGTAATCGGCACAGTGGCCGGCCCACCCACCGCAGAATTCCCCAGGCTGAGAGCGCCGGGCTTCCACACTACAATGGTCGACCACAAACAGGTGGCCGTTGCGGCCTGTTGGGTCGTGGTATCGCACGTCGGGCCGTTCACTCCGGCGGGCGCCCAGTTGTTGTAATAGCTGGTGGCGATCCAAAGGAACCCCCTTTTATCGACCAAGGGAGGGTATCCGCCGTCAACCGGCGAAACCATCTCTGTATCGGCCCAAACCAGGTTCGGATTCGACGGTGTGCCCTCATTGGGAATCATGAAAACGCCGTCCGCTTGTCCGCCGTATGAAATGTTGTTCGTGCTGCCGAAGTACAGGTTTCCCTGTGGGTCAATAAACATGCCAGTAATGCCGTTCCATCCGCCCTGGTCAATGCGCTTTAGCGCAGATTCTGCCGTTCCGGTCCCATCGCCGACAACGGTTGCCGAGCCAGCGGGAATTTCGCGGATGCCATGCACGTTGTTGGGATAACCTCCCTGGTTCTCAACGAAATAAACGTTGCCGGCGTGGTCGACCGCAAGTTGGGTAGCCCCAATCTCCAGGCCCGTGGCCAGGGCCGTAACCCCACTGACATTGCCGTTTATATCCACCGTGTACTTGAAGATCGACGAGGTACTGGACGTACTTACATAAAAGGTGACACCGTCATCGCCCACCTGGAGATCCTGGGGCGGGATCGACAGCGTCTGGCCACTGCTGTTGGTGTAGGTAGGGCCCTTCCAAATGGCCGTATTACTGAAAAGCCACGTTCCCGAACTGGCGTCATACGGAACGCGGCAGAATTGGACGGCAGAGCCGTAGCGATCCGTGACATAAAGGTTGTCCCACTTGTCGAATGCAACGGCGGCGTTCCAGTACGTACCCTTGGACTCCAAAAGCGAGCAATCGGAATTGCTCTTGGCTGGCTCAGGCCCTACGATCTCATCCGGTACCGATGCGCCAGGCGCCATGTCGTAGATCACGCTGCCGGCGGAATCCAGGAAAAGGATATGGCCGTGCAATGGGTCTTGCTTCATGGAATAGATCTGAATCCAGTTGCCGGTGCTGCCATGGTTGAAGGGAATGACCGAGCCCACTGTGACCGGGGCCGGCGCTTTAATCGGCAACTGGGCCTTGGCGGCAACGCCCGGCAACAGTCCGGCAACAAGAACCAGGCACGCAACCCGCGCAACCCTACGAAACATGACTGCAGATTCGATGGCCATACATTCCCTCCCAAAAGCTCAATCAAAGATCCCTTTACGAGCGGCTTATCCGTCGGCCCGCTTACGCGGCATCAGCAAAAGGTGGATGCCGCACTTCTTAATCCTGCTCGACCGGCCGTTCCGCCTTTGCCGGCCGTTTGCGAGTCCCTCTTCCAGGCGCCTCGCCAGGTTCACGCAGCGGTTGCCCGGACAAGGACCCATCAGAACGTAAACTTCGCTTCCAACTCCGCCAGCCTGCTTCCGACCTTGATATTCGCAACACCGAAATCCTGGTACTGGAGCATGCTTTGCGTCAGCGCCTGCCCGACGACCCCGTCCTGGATACCGAGATTCAGGTTCGTGGTGTTGTTGTTGTTGAACGAAACCAGCGGGTGGTTAAACACATTGAAAGCACCCATCCGCAACTGTATGGTCTTTCCTTCTCCCACAGAGAAATCCTTCATCACCGTCAGATCGTGTTCCATGAACGCCGGACCGCGCAGGTAGGGCAGCCGGTAGGCTCCATTGGTCCCAGGCTGCGGTATTTCGAAAGCCAGGGGGTTGATGAACTGGTTCTTATGCGACCCGCCCTTGACACTGACACCTTTCACAAGGCCCGGCATCATTTGCACATCTGGCGTGCCCAGCCACACCACAGGATTCATGTAGTTGACACAGAACGTGTTGCCGTTTTTATCGGGCTTGATGCCGTAAAGGTTCTCACACGAAGTCTGAGCTTGCTGATTTGCCTGGTTTGGATTTGCGACCTGGACGGCATTCGCGAACCCGGCGTATCCGAAGCCGAAGTTATTGCCGTTTTCTGAGGCCAGCGGGAAACCGCTCATGACCTGCGAAATTCCGGAGATCTTCCAGCCGTTGACAGCCTCTTTGAGTATCCGCTCCTCGCCCTTGTAGCGAGTGCCCAAGTCGATCAGGTAATGAATGTTGAACACCTGCGTCCGGTCGTACGGCACAGGATTGTAATCATTGCGCAGATTGACGGGATCGACGAGTTGGTTGTTGTACGAGGAGGCGGTGGCCAGATTCTTGGCGAACGTGTAGTTGGCGCCCCACGTGATCATGCCCCCGGTTTTTTCCCAGTCGATCTGTGCACTGTTGTAATTCGAGTAGAAGTTGTGCTTGAGCTGGTAAATGTGCTGGTAGAACGGGTAGGGACGGTAAAAATCGTATTCCGGCGCGCCAAGCCCGCCGATGCCGTCGATGACCGGGTTGCCGTAAAGCGAAGTCAGACTGGCCGGGATATTTTGATAACTGACAAAGAAGAGGTTGTCGCTTGCACCCTTCATATTGGGGTTGTTATTCGTGGGGCAACCCGTCTCAATGCCGCAGATAATGTTGATATCGGAGGCGCTGTTGTAACTGTTGCTCCCGCTATACGATCCCAGATTGACGCTCTCGTTGCCCACATATGCGATAGACAGGTGCGAAGGCCCCATGTGCAGGAACCCTACCCCGGGGATGGCCTCATCGATTCCGCCGTTGAATTCGTAGTAGATCGGACGAACCGTATCAGTCGGCGAAATAACGTAGGCGCTGAAATCGGGAGGAAGAATCGGTGTCTGGCTGTCGATCTGGTTGTAGGTAAGTGCTCCCACCAGGTTCGCGAACTTGTAACCTTGTGCCGTGGACGCAGCCAGCGCGTAAGGATTGAACTGCTCCTGGTTGCGGTACATGCCCCAGCCGCCGCGCAGGACGGTCTTCCCTTTGCCAAGAATGTCCCAAGATACTCCAGCGCGCGGAGTCACGTAGATCGTTGGCGGAGAATTGACAGAATTCGATACGCCGGTCTTTTGGGAATACCACGTGATGCCAGGGTCGCCAGAACTGGTACAGTTGCGCGTGTAATCGCCGCCGCATTGCGACTTATAAAGGCTGTCGGAGAACGTCGCCAGGCCGTTGTTATGGCGGTCGGTCCAGGGACCAAGGTGCTCGAAGCGCGCGCCGAAGATCAAGGTGACACTGTGAATCTTCAGCGTGTCCATGGCGAACCCGGCCATCGTGGTGTAGCGCATGTCAACATTGGGAGTGAAATTGGACTGGTTAAAGGAGTCCGTATAACCCTCGTACATCAACGCCGTGGGGTTATAACAGCTTCCAAGGTAAGCCGCACCGGAGTTGCGCAGGTTGCCGCCCGGGTTCGGGTTCACGCACCCGTTATACGGCGCCTGGTTGGTCGACGAATACTCGAAGTATGAGTTTTGGACGTTGAAGGTGTATTCGCCCTGAGGATATGCACCCACGTTCGAGATGCCATTGTAAGTGCCCGTCTCCCAGTAGGCGCCGAACTGCAGGAAGTGGTTCTTTAACTGCCAGCTCACGTTGTCCTGGAGGACTGGATCGACCTTCTTTGTGTGAACCCGATTGTTGTAGAAGCCGCCGGGCATGAGTACGTTCGGATAGCCGTTCCCGGCTCCATTGGCAATTGCAGGGACGGCAAGGTCGTTGTTGTTCTTGTACATCCCCAAATAATTGAACCCAAGCCCGCCGTTGCCCGGAATGTCGAACCGATCCACCGCCGATGGATTGCCCATCTTCCCCGGCAGGCTTACGAAAGACATCGCGGCGGAGAATTCGTTGGTCACGCTCGAACCGAAGAAGCGTGTGTAGCGCGCAGCAAGGATATTCGATACGTCTCCGGTTGTGATGTCGCCGGGATAAGGTACTCCGCCGGTCGGGAAGTAGCCGAGAGCGACGGGATCCTCGTCGATCTCTCTCTGCAGTCCGTAGACCAGGAACAGGTTATTGTTGGGATTGATGTTATATTGCAGCGTGGACCGGAAAACGCCCCCGTTCTGGTTCTGCTGGAGTTGCTGAATATAGTTGTAGCCAAAGGGGTTGGTGAACGGGTCGGCGTTGGGCTTCGGGAACCAATTCACCAGCGCCGCGCCGGCGCCGTTGATGTAGGGATTGGCATTGTTGTTTGCCACTGCAGTTCCATTCGGCAAGAAGCTATCCACATAGCACATGGGCTGAATGGCATTGGGGTTGGGGTTGCCGTCAGGACGCGCGCCGCAGAGCTCGGCATCGAGCGAGGCTGCGCTGAAATCGCCTTGCCGTTCCGCCATCGTCGGAACCCAGGATGAAATCGCCTGCTGATCGGCCTCAAAGATTTGGTGGTAGTACTCGTATCCTGCAAAGAAGAACAGCTTATCCTTGTTGCGATTGAAACTCGTAAACGGAAGCGGCAGCGGCCCGCCGAAATTACCGCCAGGATAAAAGTACTGCTCGTCCGGGCGGGACCGGCGGAGGTAATTGTCGTACCAGTCGTTGGAGTTCAAGACCGCATTGCGTGCCACCAAATAGGCCGCGCCGTGATATGTGGAGCCGCCCGTTTTAGTCGAGGAGCTGATGATCGCTGGTCCTTTCGCGTATTCGGGACCGTACGAAGAATTGGAGGCCTTGACCTCGGAGACCATCTCGACGTTCATCTGCTGCACCGACCCTGAATTTGTGGCGATGTCGGTGAGCGAGACGCCGTCACTGACGATGGCGATACCGGCCGGGCCGGAGCCATTGGCGACATAAGCCGATGTGGGGCCGCTCAGGCCCACTACGGCGTTGTTGAATCCAGGACGGTTGAAGAGGCCCTGATCGCCGGTAGACATCGCATATCCAGGCAACATCTTGACCAGTTCGCCGGCGTCGCGGCCGACGATGGTGAGGTTGTTCAGGTCCTTGGCGGTGATGATGTCGCTGCGCTCGCCCGTGTCGAGCGCGGCCAGATTGGAATCGACCTGCGCTTCCACCGTGACTGCCGCGGCAGTGGAGCCGACCTTCATCTTGATATCCGAGTAGCTCAACTGGTCTCCAGAGCGCACCGGGAACGGCTGGGACTGCCAGGGGTCGAAATTCTCGGCCGTCACCGTGATCTGGTAACTGAGGCCGGGAATAACGGAGGCGAACGCAAAAGCGCCATCGCTGTTACTGGTCGTGGTGCGCTTGATTCCCGTTTGCAGGTCGGTCAATGCGACCGTGGCCTTTGGAATGACAGCGCCTGTCGTGTCCGCGACAGTGCCAGTCACGTTTCCTGTCGCTTGTCCGAACAGCGCCGTTTGCGCCAGCAGGAGCACTGCGGTTAGCATCACCAGCAACGAGGCAGTCGGCCTGTTCCCTGAAAAGAACTTCATAGTAGTCCCCCCGTCGGCTACATTCCGTTGTGTCTTTGACACTTGGTTCCCAATCCTCACACCATGCCTAAGTCATTGCACACCCTACGCAAGATTTAGGTGCCACTCAAGCCTTTGAGTGTTCGGACGCAGATTCTCGTTCTGCATTGATGACAGGGAATTCTGAAGCTTGCGGTTAGACTCTGTCAAGCGAATTCTTTCTGAGTTTTTCAATGATGGGATCGATACCGCAGGTTTGCCAGTCTTTGAGGCTCTTCGGGCCTTTACGGAGGGCGGCTCGCACCATCTCGCGCAGATACGCCGACCCGCCAGCGCGATCACCTTCACTCGGGTCGGGACTTCGGCTGTTGTAATTTCAATTGGGGCGACGCTCCCGCCTGCGGATCATCGGTCGAGGAGCTGGCTTGCCACCATAGCCATCAAGCCACAAAAGCCGTTCGCTTGGCAAATGAAAATCCGCTTCACTTGTTGTGCGCATTTTCCCCGCGGACTTGTGTTCGCGAATACCTTCGTGGCCCGCGCCGCGGGATTTGAATTGGGCATCGCCCCCTGCAAAAGCTGCAGTCTCGCCCTTGCGGAGAGCCAGCCATCGCTTCTCGCGTGCGGGGTCGGCGCGGCGTTCAAAACTCAAACTGAGCATCCTCACGTTCAGATCGGATGGCATGTTTTTTCGTCGCGCGCTACGCGTCTCTTCGCAAGTATGATTGCGATATCATGAAATGCCGTGCCCGGCCATCGATGCACGGATGCTGCAGCCGGGGTGCCGAGAAGCCTCGTCCCCGCCCCGCCACCGAACAACCTGGCTCGCGAAGTACCCGCAAAAAGCACAACCTCGCTTTTAATCCGGCACCACAAAAAGGGTGATGGATTGCGCCGGGAACGTGTAACCGCTGACAGTGCTCGTCGTCAGGCTTCCTGAAGGCGGCGTCACGCTCACCCCCGCCTGATGGCTGATCGCATTCAGATTGGCATTGTTGTACTGGTAGACCTGCGCCGTTGTGCCGCTTGCCGCCGAGAAGTTCTCCAGGCTGATGGTCGAGGTCAGCGAGCCGTAGGTCTTGTTAATCACCATCACGGTAATGGCGTTGTCAGAGGTTCTTTGGCCGCCGTAGACCGCCAGCTGGTTTTCGGCATCGGCGCCGGACGATGTACTTGTCGCGTACAGATACGTGTTGCCGAATGTCGAGTTGTTCCCGTCGTAGTTGCGGTACATTCCGAAGGCGTAGTTGCCCGGGCCCTGGGCGCTGTAGTTGGTTGTGGGCCAAAAGGCGCCCATGTCCAGGCCCTGCCGCCCGAAGATGCCCAGAATGTCAGCCTGCACCACCGCGCCGTTGATCGATTCCAGGCCGCCGAAGTTGTACTCATCGATCCCCGTCTTTGTGCCGGGATAGTCGTTTGCAACCCATTTCTGCATCATGGGAACTAATTGAGGAGCCTGTGCCGGCGGCGTGCAGCTTGACGTGTAATTCGAGTCGGTGATGTAATTCGGCTGCGGAAAGGGCTGGTTTGTGGTATCAGGATCGGTGTACGTCGGGTCCCAGAAGACGCGCGTCGCGTTCATGCGCGTTTCCTGCTCCTGGGTGTCGCCCGCGGCTGTGAACGCCACCGAAGTGCCGTTGGTGTTGTTGGGTGGCCACAGGGGCGCAAAATACCCGTGAATGTCGACGTAATCGAGCAGTCGGATGCCGTACTGCTGCGAATAGCTGTTGAATTGCTGCAGGTAGTACTCGATCATGGGCACGCCGCCGTGCGTAGTGCGGTCGGTGGGGTTGCTCCACGGCTGGTAACAGGGCGAACCCGAGCTCCACCCGTTCTCAATGTCTTTCTTGGAGTAGAAGTACGCTTCCCAGTAGTCGATTACCGGGCCACTGACCAGCGCCGTCGGATCTGCGGTCTTAATGGCCAGCGCCGTTCCGAGGCCATTGTTCGTCACCTCGTCGTAGGTGAAGGCGACCGGATGCACGTCGCGGTGCACGGCGTCCCACCAGGTCGGCTCGTTGTCCAGATCCCAAATGGCCACGCCTTTGCCACTGGCGCCGTTGCCGTAACTTGGATTGCTTGCAATCGAATTCACCCATCCGCCCGACCATGTTCCATTTGCCCAGGTGCTCGTGGCAGGGTTGGGCGCCGTCGTGATACTGGGCGCGGGCTCCGAAATGCTGGTGTTTGCCTGGGTCGCGCTGTTCCCAAACAGATCGCATCCGCCGGAAGACGTGCAGCCATTGGTTCCATTCGGATAAACCCCGTTGCCGCAATTCGCCGGGCTGTACGACTGCTGGCCGGGGAACTGCGATTCTGGAAAACCGCAGGCATACTGCGTGTTATTCGACACCCATCCGAGAACCGGCACCGTGCCCAGTGCCGCTGAGCCGGCGGCGTCGGTGGACTGAACGAACTGCGTGAAATTCGTGCTCCCCGTTGCATTCGGAAACTGTCCCCCTCCGCCCGAGAAGTTCTCAAAGTCATAGTCGCTGGCGGAGTTGGTCATGTTGTATTGGTAGTTGTATCGAGAGGTGTCATCGCCGCCCCAGCGAACCAACCCGGGATTGGCGATCTTCTCTGAGGCCGAATTCAGCACATAGCCATTCACCCCATAAACGTACGGGCTGATGGTATGCGGATTCTCGCTCGGATTCGTCGGCGTGCCCACGTCCACCGTCAGGGCGGGTCCGCTTGCCGTCGCCGGCAGGTTCAACATGACGGTCGCGCTGCCGCTCACGTTCGTAAACCCGGTCATGGTGCTGGTGGCCGTGACTATTACGGATGCCGGAGCCGGATACGGTGTGGTGTAGAGGCCGCTCGCGCTTAGCGTGCCGGGGCTCAAGCTGCCGCACGAGGGACAAGCTAGCGACCAGGTCACACCGCTGCTGTAGCTGCCCGTGCCGGTCACCTGTGCCGTGAACTGCTGCTGAGCGCCGATGGTTGCGGTGCTGGGCGACACGGTGATCGACGTGATTCCCGGCTGGTTGTAGTTCGCTGTCACGGTCGTGTTGGCGCTGACGGTCACGTTGCAGTTAAAGCCGCTGGCTCCGCTCGTCGATGTGCATCCGCTCCAGGAGACGAAAGAATAGGTGTTATCGGAGAGCGGAGCGCTCAGAGTCACCTGCGTGCCGGAATAGTAGGAGCGTGTGAGGGGCGTTGTTCCCGAGCCTGCCCCATTGTTGTCATTGGGAGAGACGAGAATCGAGATGCCGCTCGAAGGCGCCGCGGAATCCACCGTCAGCGTATAGGCTACGGCGGGATTCACCGTCACTTGCCCCGTTCCAGTGGCGCTCGTATAGGACGTATTGCTCGTCGCGTCGGGAGTGTAACTCGCGGTCAGTGTAATGGTTCCCGGTGCCAGCGAGCTCGCGGGAATGGTGATCTGAGCGCCTCCGTTCGTCAGTGTAGTGGACGCGGAGGTGTAGCCACCCCCGCTCAACGTCACTGAGCCAGTCGGCGTCGCTGTTCCCGCTCCGCCGCTGACCGCGACAGTGACAGAAAGTGGGCTTGTGACGGTGATGCTCGAAGCGCCCGGAGTCACCGTCACGGTTGGCAGGACCGCGTTCACCGTCACGCTCACGGAGCCCGTCACCGGGTTGTGGTCGGTCGTGTCTGTGGGCGTGAAGGTCACGCTTTCGCTGGGTGTCCCGGCACTGGGCACGATCGTGGGCGTAGTCCAGGCAAACGTGCCGCTTACCGATGCCGTACCTCCGCTCAGCGTCGACAAAGCTAGCGTCTGCCCGTAAGTGATTGCACTCGCCGTCGGCCATGCCGTCACCGTCGGCGTCGCCTTGTTTACCGTGACGCTGACGGAGCCCGTCACTGTGTAGTAGTCGGTCGTGTCCGCTGGCGTGAAGGTCACACTCTCGCTGGGCGACCCTGCACCGGGGACCGTCGTGGACGTCGTCCAGGAAAAGGTGCCGGATACTGACGCCGAGCCGCCGCTTAGAGTCGACGAAGCCAGCGTCTGGCCGTAAGTGATCGCGCTCGCCGTGGGCCATGCCGACACCGTTGGTGTCGCCTTGTTCACTGTCACGCCAACGGAACCTGTCACCGTGTAGTAGTCGGTCGTGTCCGCAGGCGTGAAGGTCACACTCTCGCTGGGTGACCCTGCGCCGGGGGCCGTTGTCGATGTCGTCCAGGAGAAGGTGCCGGATACGGACGCCGAGCCACCGCTTAGTGTCGACGAAGCCAGCGTCTGGCCGTAAGTGATGGCGCTCGCAGTGGGCCATGCCGTCACGGTCGGCGTGGTCTTGGAAGTTGTGCCTCCCCCACTGCCCCCGCACCCCGCCGCCCAGAAACTTGCCAGGATACCAACCCAGATCGCCGCCTGCCGCCCCATCATCTTCATCACCCAACCTCTTTTTTCTCTATCGGCATCCGGTCTTGCATCCTCAGGCCCGGCCGAGTCTTCGCCCCATGAGCCAGCCCGCAAATCCCGGCGGCAAAGCGGCGCCGCCGCACAATACAGCTCTCTGATCTGAGCAGTCCTCTGGTCTCAGGCTGATGAGGCTCAGATAACGGTATCATGAAATTTCCCTCTTAACCGATAACGGCGCATTCGAGCCTGACCGGCCATTCCAGCCTTCGGTTACTGTCTGAAGGCGTATCCCCAGCCGGAGGAGGCAGATTCGCGGTCTGCGGGCCATGCGGCTCCATCCTTCCGAAGCGCAATTTTTCGCCCCTCTAATTCCCTTTACTCAAACGTTTTTCACTTGACAACGGCAAATTTTGTCGAGTACGGTGTACCGTTACCAAATTTGTATGCTAATCCGTACGCAGTTTCAGATCAGCTGACTTGGCCGTTCTGCGTGCGGAGAGGTGCCGGAGTTCGCCGGTGGGTTTTTCAGGATCCTTTTTCCTGCGTTTGATTACCCGCTTTTTCCCGTGATGTTACGGAGAAAGGTGGAACGGCCTTCCGCGCCGAATCGTGCTCGGAATACGGAGTAAAACTTCAGCCGGAGCGGCAAACCCGAATGAGCCTCAAATCACAAAGAATCCCGAGAGTTGGAACGTAGGTCATTGCGGGGAGTTCAGGCGCAGTCGAATCGGACGAATGGGCAGAAGTTGTAATCCCTGGTTGAGTGCCAGGGAAGATGTTGGTCGCAGGACGTGACGCAAATTTGATGTTGGCAAAGGACGATACGGAACAAACCGGACCGTCACCGATTCCCCGGTTCCGGGGAAGGAAACACATCGGAGGAGAAGGAATGCAAACGACTATGAACAAAATGACGAGTCCAGTTCGGTCCCTCGCGGCGGGAACATGGGTAGCCCTGTTCGCGCTGTTGACCCTTTGCCTTGGTGCGACAGTTGCAACTGCGCAGAAACCGCCCATCGTGGTCTCTGGCGCGCCTGTACAGTTAGGAGCGCTCACCAGCGGCGGCTGGGACGGTTCCCAGGAGCCCGTGGGCGGAACGTTTGTTATCGGCGTCAACGGAAACGTCCTCGTCGGCGATGGATATACATCTAACTTTCTCCAGATCACCCCTTCCGGCACGGACACGACGTTGGCGTCAGGCGTGGGCGCCTCGAACGCTGCGCTCGACGTTTATGGCAATCTGTATTTTGGCGGCAATTACAACGCCAACGTTTACAAGGTTCCCTACAACGCTACGACTGGCCAATATGTAGGCTGGACAACGGCTCCGACCACCAACTGCCTTGGCGGCAACCAGGACACGTCGCCTTGCATCTTCGCTCCCGCGGTTTCGGCCTTCCTGAACACCCTTGGCGGCCAAGGCTACGCCGGAGTGGCCTTTGATGGACAGGGCAATTTCTTCTTCGAGACCAACACTCTCCCCGCCACGACCCCCAACACGATCTTCGAATGCAACCTGGCCTGCATCGCCAGTTCCTCAGCCACTCCGAAGCTAATCTATACCGATGCGAATCCAGTCGGCGCGTTCGAGATCGATCCGTGGGGCAACATCTTCTTTGTCGATGGCAACAACAGCAAAGGCAAAGCGACCAACCTGAACGAACTCCCGCTCTCCTCGGGATCCTATGCCGCCTCTCCAACCGTCGTGGAGAGCTACACCAACGCGGCCGGCTACGGCAACGGCATTAGCGGCCTCGCAATTGCCGGCAACGGCACTTTGTACATCTCCGTCAATGGCGACGGCCTTTTTGCTATTCCCAACACGCAAGCGGGTGGGCCCAAACCGAGTGGCATTTATCAGGTTTCCACGCAGGGGGGAAAGGGTGTTGCGCTCGATTCCAAAGGCAATCTCTATGGAATTCCCTATAACGGTGGCGATGTCGTCTCCTTCATCCCCGTGGGCACAGTGGCGCTCGGCGTATCTCCCAAAGGCACCGCCGCAACTGCGGTCAATGCCACGATCTTCGACAGCGCCGCCTCTTGCACTACGCCTCCGACGCTGGCACTTTCCGTCACTGAGTTTGGCGTGTCCACGACCGAATTTACCGCGGCCGCCGGCACCAGTTGCTCCACCACATTCGGCGGAAGTAACGGTGTCTTCAGCTCGGGGCCGCTGACCGCTGCTGCCTTCACCTCGTTTTCAGTCACCGCCAACTTTACGCCCACCGCGATCGGTGGGCGGAACGCGGCTGTGACCATCACGGACTCCGCCAATAGCGCCAGCGGAACGGCATTGCTTTCGGGCGTGGGCCAGGGCCCTGAAGGCAACGTCGATCCCGGCGTGTCGACAGCCTATGGAACCGGGTTTACCACACCCTATTCGGTCTCTGTGGATGTTGCGGGAAATATGGCTGTGGCCGATCAAGGAGCAGGGAAGGTTTTCTGGATCCCTGCGGGATCGCCGGGGGGAACCACCCCGACGTCGATCGGATCAGGATTCGTCGAGCCCGCCGCGACGGCTTTCGACGCCAACGGAAACCTGTACATCGCCGATTTCACGAATAACGATGTCGTTGAGATTCCCGACGTAAGCGGTGCCTTGACTCCAGGTTCACAATCCACTCTCATACCAGCCACGATGGTGTTCGACGGAACGACGCTGAACGAGCCGAGTGGATTGGCGGTCGGGCCGGACGGCAGGTTGTACATCGCCGACCTTGGCAACAGCCGCGTCGTAAGCTATGACCTCGTCACCGGGCAAACCGCGGTTCCGATTTCGGGACTGAAGGACCCATGGGGAGTTGCCGTCGATGCATCGAGCAACATCTACGTTGCCGACACCGGCAATGGCAACGTTCTTGTCGACATTGCCGGCGCTCAGTCCACATTGACCGTGACCGGAATTACAGCTCCATGGGGAATAGCAGTCGATCCATCCGGCAGCCTGGTCGTCTCCGACCACGGAAGCGGCAATATCGCGTGGGTCCCGAATGTCAGCGGCGCGCTGACGACCGCCAGTGCCGTGATGATCGAGAAGAATCCAAGCTCGGCGCTCGGAATTGCTCTTGACACTGTGGGCGACCTCTATACAACCGACGCGACGGGCAAGGCAGTGTATGCCATTCAGCGCACCGCCGCCGCCATCAAC
Source organism: Occallatibacter sp. (assembly GCA_050010795.1). GTDB lineage: Bacteria > Acidobacteriota > Terriglobia > Terriglobales > Acidobacteriaceae > Telmatobacter. The sequence goes on along the minus strand of JBEKKI010000005.1, from coordinate 54,228 downwards.
CTGGGCACTGTCTCTGATGGCGTGACCAACTCCGCAAATGTTTTCCTCGAGAGCATCGGGAACACAGCCGCAACTTTGGCAACTCCCGTCGTTACTGAGCCGACCAATACCATGTTCACTCTCGCTCCGGCCGCGAGCAACGGGTGCTCCGCCGGCTCGTCAGGACCTCCGGGAGCCTCGTGCCAATTCACGGGCACCTTTGCCCCGCCGGTGTCGACACCCAACGGACTCCAATCGGGCACGGCAATGATCGATATCGCGACTCCGGCTGTCACGTTCAACGTGAACATGAGCGGCACAGCCACCGTGTCGTCGATTCTGCCGCAGACCATCACTGGCTTTAATCCGCCCACTTCCTTGCAGGAAGGCCAGCAGATCACGCTGTCGGCAACGGGTGGCGATTCGGGTAATCCGGTTACCTTCAGCATCGATTCCTCCTCGGCATGTCCTGCGTGCGCCACCATCACGGGTACCAAGCTGACCGCGGTTTCGACCGGCGTCATCAAGGTTGACGCCAACCAGGCAGCCGGCACCGCCAACGGCAACCAGTATGCTGCCGCGCCCCAGGTTCAGGCCGCCATCACCATCAACAACACTGTGGTCGCGTCCGACGTGCCCGCGCTGTTGATGAACCAGATCGTATGGAGTTACCAGAGCGGCGCCTTCACGGACGGGCAGAATCCGGCGGGCGGAAGCTTTGCTGTAACCGATAACGGCCTGATTGTCGTCGGGACCAGCTACAACAACAAGGTGGACTTCGTCAGCGCGAGTTCCGGCGCCTTGCTGAGCCAGGCATCCATCAGCGGGCCGGGCGGGTTGACAACCGACAATAACAATAACCTTTACATGTCGCATCTCTACGGCCCGTCGGTTTTGAAGATCCCGTTCGATTACGTAAATGGCGTTTATGCGACTTTGACCGATGTGTTCCCGGCAAACTGCACAGGCAACGATACGACCGTGTGCACGGTTGCCAACGTCCCGAGTGGAGGAGTCAAGGCGATTGCCTTCGATCCCTCGGGCACCCTCTATATGGTCACAGTTCCGGCATCGCCGGGTACGAGCGCCATCTATGAGTGCCCCGGGAGCTGCCAGACTGGCGGTACCGCAACATTGCTCTACTCCGATGTGAATTCGGTCAGCCAGATTGCCTTCGATCCCTGGAACAATCTGTTCTTCACCGATGGTGTCTACACCAGCGGGACCAACTTCAGCAACCTTCAATCCGCGAGTTCCAACCTCTACGAACTGCCTTACACGGTGGGCACGGGCTTTGCCGCAACGCCAGTCCTTCTGCAGACCTTAACCGTCGCCTCTCCCGGCAACTACGACAATCAGCTGGACGGCGTGGCCGTAACCTCCAATGGCACCATCTACTACGCGGACCAGAACGATGGAATGTTTGCCATCCCCAATACAAAAGCAGGCGGTCCTGACACTGCGCACCAGTACGTCGTGTCGGCGCTGGGCGCAAAGGGTATGGAGCTCGACGCCAACGGAAACGAGTGGGTGGTGGTCTACCATGCCGGCGGCGATAACATCGGCGAAGCTCTGATCGGCGACCTAACGACGCCCAACGCTCAGTACCAAGGCGCTCCGGTTAACGCACCGGCTACGGTCGTCGACAATGCCTTGAAATGCTCAACGGCTGCAACCCTGGCTATCGCATCCTCCAATCCGGAGTTTGGCGCTACGGCCGGAACCACGTGCTCGACGATTTCGGCTACTTTCTCCACTGCGGTCTCCGCCTCATCCTATCCGGCGACCATCACCTTCACGGCGACAAAGCCAGGCTCTCAGACCGGAACGTTGACCGTATCCGATACCACCAACGGAGGCGAAGGAACCGCAACGGTGACCGGCTTCTCCATGACGACTCCGCAGACGCTCACCTATACGGCGCCCACAACAACCACCTACACCTTCTCGCCCGGCGAGACGATCGTGGTGAAGGTAAGCAACGGCGGTTCCAACAACCCCGCCGCCTTTACGGTTGATTCATCCAGCACCGGCAAAGGGACCTTCTCCGCCACGACAGTAACAGGCACCTCCTCGTCGGCAACGCTGACCGTTACACAGGCCGGAAGCATTGTCATCGACGCCAACGAACTAGGCGGCCTAGCGGGCGGCGTCTATTACGACGTTGCGCCGCAGGTCCAGTTGACGCTAACCATCAACAAGTCTGCGGAGGCGATCACCTTTACGCCGCCAACTTCGCCGGTTGTGTATTCACCTGGATTAACGGTTAACCTGAGCGCCCTTGGCGGAGGCGCCTCAACCCCGGTGGTCTTCACAGTCGACGCGTCCAGCACTGGCGCCGGAACCGTCTCCACAACGACAGTGACCAGCAACACCTCAACGGCGACGCTGACGGTGACCACGGCGGGCACGATCGTGCTCGATGCCAACCAGGCAGCGGACGCCAATTACCTGGCAGCGCCGCAGGTTCAGGAGGTCCTGGTCGTCAACCAGGCGACACAGACCATCACCTTCACTCCGATCACCACGCCACTCCACTACATTGCGTCGTGCTCCCCCATCACCCTATGCGCGACGGTCAGCATCCAGGCCACGGGCGGTGCTACGAATAATCTGGTTGCCCTCAGCCCGGATCCCAGCAATGCTGTGATCTTCACCATCCTCAACAGTGCCGTGGACAAGAACGGACTCACGACCGCGACGATTGCGCTGGTGCCAAACCAGTCCCTGAACTTCCCGGCGAGTTTGATCATCGACGGGAATCAGCAGGGCAACGCCAACTACGCGGCCGCCACGCAGGCAAAGATCACCATCAGTGTTCTCGGAGCGCTGCCGTTGCAAAGCATCACCTGGCCGAACCCGGGAACGCAGGTTGGGGCGAGTTCCACCACGCCGACCACGCTGACTTTGACGGCGACAGCCAGTTCCGGATTCCCGGTCACTTACACTTCCGGCACATCGACGGTCTGCACGGTCTCCGGCTCAAAGGTAACATTTGCTAAAGTGGCTTCCGCCAGCGCCTGCACCATAACGGCAACCCAACCTGGCGACAACCTTACCTTTGCCCCGGCCGTGCCGTTGACGCAGACCTTCGCCGTTAACCCAAGCGGGCAGAGCCCGAACCTGAACATGAGTCTGTCGCTCTCCTCGCTCACAATTCAGCATGGAACCGTCGGGTTAACGCAGATTACCCTCACCTCTGTAAACAACTTCGCGGTCAGTTCCGTTGCCTTCTCCTGCAGCGGCTTGCCAACCGGCTACTCCTGCTCATTCAACCCAAACCCCGTAACGGTCTTTGCCCAGAACTCGACAACCGGTTTGCCCTTGGGCACAACCGTAACCACGACGCTGACCATTACGCCGCCTTCGACGGCCGCCGTTGTCCGTCAGGACTTCAGGCCGCTCTTCCCGGCGACCTTGGCGGTGGCGCTCTGCTTCCTGGGCTTCAAGAAGCGCAACCGGCTCTTCATGCTCTTGTTGCTGGTGGTCCTCTTTGCCGGCCTGGGCTTTGTCTCCGGCTGCGGCGGCACCTCCAATAGCACGACCACCAAGCCGGTCACGTCCACAGCCACCATCACCGCGACGCCTGCAGCAGGGCTTGCTGGCGCATCGGGAGGAGTGCAATCGACTGCGACCTTGTCGGTCACTGTCGAGTAGGCTGACTCGCTAAACTTGCGCACTTGCCGGGGCCTTTCCACCAGACCAAACAGGTGGAAAGGCCCCAAACTTTTGCGGCCGCACGCGCAAAATAAAATGGCCTCTCGCTCTCGAGAGGCCGCGCCGTCAATCGCCAGGTTTTTCGCCTAAATCTGGAGCCGACGGTCAGACTTGAACTGACGACCTGCTGATTACGAATCAGCATGGCTAGTCATTTTTGCTGCCACAAAACAAAGAGGTTACACCTAAGTCTTTTATTTCCTTTACATTTCAATGTAGCTTGGCTGACACTAGAGGACAGTGGAAGACACTCAAAACAGCACTGTTGCTGACATAGTGCTGATGCAGGATACCTGCAAATCCTAGAGTTCAGCAGAAAGAGAACAACAAATGCTGACATCAAAGAGCCAAAACACCAAGGCACGCATTGTGCAGCAAACCATCGACGCCATGCCGACGCCCACCAGCAAGGGCCAAACCACGATCCTATGGGATACAAACGTAGCCGGGTTCGGTGTGCGCTGCACATTCGGCGGATCGAAAGCGTTCATCCTGAATTACCGCCACAAGAAGCGGCAGCGGCGCTACATCATCGGCCCCTGCTCGGAGATGACGGCCACCAAAGCGCGGGCAGATGCACTGAGCCTAAAAGAATCAATCCGCAATGGCGGTGATCCGCAAGGGGAGCGTGAAAAGGGGCGCGATGCGAAGACCGTCGCCGAGTTGTGTGCAGCATACATGGAGGACGAGGACGCCGGGGGCGGGAACCGACCCTCCAGCCAGCGTAACGACAGAAGCATGATCGCCAACACCATCGTCCCCAAACTCGGCAAACATGGGCTATCCGCAATCACCGAACACGACATCAAGAAGCTGAAGGATTCCCTCGAAGCCCACCCCTACAGAGGCAACCGGACTCTGGCCTTGTTGCGCACGATGTTCAACTACGCCATCACGAAAAAGTGGACGACCGAGAATCCTGCCAAGAATGTCGAGATGTACCCCGAAAAAAAGCGGAAGAAGAAGATGCTGACGCCGGAGCAGATGCGAAAGTTCGTCGCGGCACTCGACAGCTACGCAGATAAGAGCGCAGCCAGCGCCTTGTGGTTGTTGCTGCTCACAGGGGCACGCGAACAAGAGGTGCTGGGGGCGCAATGGGAAGAGTTCGACTTCGATACTGGTGTATGGACGAAGCCAGCGGATCGCGTGAAGACAGGAGAGACAGAAGGCGACCAAGAAGTGGCGCTCGGCGATGAGGCGATCGCAGTGTTAGAGAGCATGATGCCCGTCAATCCTGTTGGCCCTTTGTTCCCCGGCAGGGATGGGAAGAAAGCGCGTACCACCGTGCGCAGGCCGTGGGTGCAGGCGTGCAAGGCCGCAGAGTTGTTCACCAAATCTGAAGTGGAAGGCAAACGCAAGAACAAAGACGGCTCGCCGAAGATGCTCACCAAGTACAAACCGTCAATGCGCATCCACGATATGAGGCACAACATCATTTCGTGGCTGGCGAGCGAGGGTTTCTCGTTGCCGCTCATCGGTTCTATAGTGAATCAGAGCACAGAAGCCGTAACCGAGGGCTACGCCAAGATTGACTACGCTCCGCAGCGGAAAGCCTTGAACGCATACGGCGACTTCATTCGGAAGTGCAGAGCCGGAAACGTGATCGCCATCAGCACGAAGACCGGCACGAAATGATCTACAGCGTCGGATATGCACGCCTCACGCCTGTGCGCCTGTTCGAGATCGCGCAGCAACTCAAGGCCGTGATCATTGACTGCCGCTATAAACCCTACAGCAGCATCCCTGGCTTTGATCGGCCCATGCTTGCCGATCTGTTCGGAGCGCGGTACGAGTGGCGCGGCGATCATCTCGGCGGCTTCGGTCACACAACGTCTGAGGGCATCGCACTTATCCGCAACACACAACACAATCTGCTCTTGATGTGCGCGGAAGAAGCACCCGGCGAATGCCACCGCCACTCGGACATCTGTGCTCCCTACTTTCCTAGTGCGCTGCACATCTACCGCAACGAAATGATCGCTGCTGTCGAGTTGGAGCGGGCTTTGCGGTCGAACTCGCCGTATGCGATTTCTGCTTGGCTGTCTGAATACAGAGTGCCCTGATGGTGGCAGCCATCAAGCCAGTGCAAATCTAGGTGTGCTGAGTTCCTGTCACCTGATCTCAGGCCCCATCTCATTCAAACAAAGAGCATGCCTGGTGCCCACATGTCTGCCATCAGCACAGTGTCAGCAAATCTGGAGGTGGAGGCCCTTCCTAGGCCCTTCCCTGCCCTTCCTAGGCCCCTTCTTAGGCCCTTTCTATAGGCCCTTCCTAGGCCCTGGTGCTGCCCTTCCTGCTGTGCCCTGGTGCTCTGCCCTCAAGCAGAAGTCCAGCCAAGTCAGTGACTTGACGCCAATTTACCGCTGTAGTAATCTGAACTTAGCTCACAGTGACTCTGCTGGTGGGAGCGGGACGCGATAGAACGAGCCAAGCAGCAAGCATCCCGTGACTGCGGCAGGGGGTAGGTGGGAGCGGAGTCTAAGAAGTAATAGACGCAAGTCCGCTATGCATCGAAGTCAGTGCTGGCGGCTCCAGCAATGTAGTACTGACGCAGTATCGGTGATGTGCCCACCCAAAGCGCTACCTCAAGCGACTTCAGCTTGAGGTACGCCCATGGCGTCAGAAACAGTCAGCAAGATTCCCACCACCACAATTGAAAGCAGTACGCCACTCGGCCTGATCTCCGAACGTGATCTTGCCGCAGCGCTGCACCTATGTGTGCGATCACTATCGCGTCATCACGACAAGAAAACAGGACCGAAAAGAATCGTCATTGGCAGGCGTCACTTCTATCGCATCGCAACAGTGAACGAATGGCTCGCACGGCGCGAGAGGTAGGCGGTGTGCAACCAATCACACGCAGCCGTGTGCGCAATGCTCGACGCACAAAATCCACTGATGCTGTGTGAAGTCATGAGCAGTGCGCGATCAAACCGCGTTTTGAAGCCAGAACGCTTCGAGGCGTCCACTTGCAAATAGCACGCGAATCGCCAATAGGGACAGGGGTTTCAGAGGCTTGCTATTTATTGCAGATATGTGCTGCAATAAATGTAGAGGTTAAATATGACCAAACGGGGCAGACCATCACGAGACAACGTACCGAGATCGACGATCATGCTGCGCATACCCAAGTCAACTCTTCGGATCGCCAAGCAGGTAGCCACAAGCAAAGGCATCAGTGTCAACATGCTGCTCGCCGATCTTATTACCAGTGCACTCAGTCAGGAGCTTATCGAGCGCGGATTACCACAACGGATCGTGCGCGAGACCATGCAGTACCTGCGCGAGCACGGCTACGGTGATGCGCCCGTAGCCATGCCGGAACCTCCGCCAATACTGCCCCTCGTGCTGAAGATCGAGACGCACAAACCGCCAACTAAGAAGAACGTCAGGAGAACGAAGCGATCAGCGGCGAAGTAAGAGACCGCGCAGTGATGCAACACAAATTTAGTTCCTGTGGAGGGATCAGTGAACATTCAACGCAAACTGAAAGAACTGAAGGCAGACAGCAAGCCTGCGCCTGCACACCGACAACCAAAACTGACGCTCGTTCCTTCGCAGCCCACGCCCTACAATCGAATGCTCAAAAAGCTGAACGAGAGCGGCCTCGACGCCGCCGATGCCAAGCTCCTTCATCTGAAGCCTTGCACAGCAGAGGAGAGCATGGCGCTCCACTTGTCGCGCATCGGCGAGGGCTTTCGCATTTCGTACCACAACATCAAAGGGAAACTGATTCCGTTCCTCCGGTATCGCTACTTCGACACCGTGGGGGAAGGGTTCATCGCCGGGGCCGAACTGCGAAAGTACGACCAGCCCGGACACACCGGCATCGAAGTCTACCTGCCGCCATACAAGAACTGGGAAGAGATCGCCGCCGACGAGACTAAACGGCTGATCCTCACCGAAGGCGAACTCAAAGCAGCCTGCGCCACTAAGAATGACTTCCCCACCATCAGCTTCGGCGGGGTGTGGTCCTTTGGCCGTTGCAAAGGCGATCTCCGTCTGCACAAGACGCTGGAGAAGTTTAAGTTGTCGGGGCGCGCCGTGTACATCTGCTTCGACTCCGATGCAGCAAAGAACCCTGAAGTCATGCGGGCAGAGAACCGGCTGGCGCAGGAGTTGCTGAACGCTGGCGCTGTGGTGCACGTGGTGCGCATCCCGCCCGATGGACCTGACAAGGTGGGACTCGACGACTTCATTGTGCAGAACGGCGTGAAGGCTTTTCAAAAGCTGCTCGACGATACGCCTGAGTGGGTGAAGTCGAGGGAGCTTCACGAACTGAACGCTGAGTATGTCATCTGCCGCGACACTGCTGCGATCTGTGAAATCACAACGCACCGGATGTACAGCCGCGACAGGTTTGAACTGCTCGAAGCTCCGCGCAAGGTTGTGAGTGAGAATGCGGCAGGCCAGACGTGCCTGAAACCGGCAGTTAAGGCATGGCTTGAGTGGCCCCAACGGAGCAAGGTGGATGGTGTGACCTACGATCCCGGCAGGCCGCGCATCTTCAAAGGCAAACTGAATCAGTGGAACGATCCCGGCATCGAGGCGATTGAAGGCGACACGGCACTCTTCGATGAACTCTTCGCGCATCTGGTTCGTGACAGCAAGCAGCGTGCATGGATCATGCAATGGGCTGCGTACCCACTTCAGTGTCGTGGAGGCCGGAACAACGTTGCCATCATGATTTGGTCTCTCACTCAAGGACAGGGGAAGTCGCTGCTGGGCGAAACACTTGGATGGCTGCATGGCCGCGAGAACTACATCGAGATCGGCACCGACCAGCTAGCTTCCGATTTCAATGAGTGGCAACCGCGCAGAACCTTTGTGATGGGGAGCGAGCTTTGCGGACCATCGACACGTGATGCGCGGAGCTTCGCCGACAAGATGAAGTCACTCATCACCGCGTCGGACATCCTCGTAAATGAAAAATACGAGAAGACCTACTTGATCCCCAATCGGGACAACTACTTTCTGACATCGAATCACCTAACGGCGCTGCATCTGACCAAGGAAGCGCGGCGGTACTTCGTGGTGCATGCCACTGAAGGAAAGCTGCCGCAGGAGTTCTACACACGCTTTGTGGAATGGCGCGAGAACGGAGGGCTGAGCGCTTTGCTCTACAAAATGTTGCGCATCGATCTCAGCGGCTTCAATCCCGGTGCCGATGCTCCGCAAACGGTGGACATGATGGAGATGGTGCGGAACGACCAGAGCGACCTTCAGGACTGGCTCTGTGAACTCCACGAAGACTATCGAGCCGTGATGTTGCGGCACAACTGGTCGGCAGTAATCGCTAACAACCGCTTCGCCACGGCGCAGCAGTTGCTTAAGGCATATCTCGAACGCACACCGAATGCACGGGCTACCACGCAGCAACTAGCGCAGGAACTAAAAGCGGCGGGGTTTGTTCCGGCCAACGGTGGAGTACAGGTTCGCATTCGAGATCACAAAGGAAAAGACACCGGCAGGCGGGAGCGGTTGTGGATCGTCCGCGACTTCAAGAAGGCCGCAGAACTGTCGCCAGAACAGATCGGCACCGAGTGGCAGGCGGGAGGTGGGCGGTGAATTGGCTTGTCTCACTGTCTCATGTCTCAAGGCCATTTCGACCTTGGGGGGAAAATTACCTTTCACCGTCCGGTTTTACTGTTTTAGCTGAGACACTGAGACAAACAAACAGAAACAATCAATATCCACGCAGGTTTGGGCCTTGTCTCAAGGGTTTGTCTCAAGGTCTGTCTCAGATGTTTTGCCCAAAAACACGTGAGACAAGAATTTTCGAGGTTGGGGTGGTGCCTCCACAGCACCCCAATGATGCAGCGCTCTCTGATGCGGCGCTGCAATGCGCAAGCGGAGACATCCTGCCCCCGCTTTGCCAACCGTGGGAGCCGCGAGCCTCTTCAACTCGCACATGGCTCCCACGGAACTTTCGACCATCAACCAAAGGAGCAGAACGCAATGAACACACCTGAATGGACACACCCGCCCACGGGCGGCGTGCCTGAGTACAAGCCTTCCGTCGATGAAAAGTTCGGCGGCATCCCTGCTCATGCCCCCGCAACCCCGCTTGAAGATCGACAGCAAAGAGGATTGGACGAAGCACTGGAAGAGCAGTGCGATGACGGCGAACGATGATTCCCCGCGAGTTCAACCGAATGAGCCGAGAGTTCTGGAGTCGAATTCATTACAACGACTCCGGGCACGCCATCGCGCCGCCAGCGCCGCCGGCAGTACCACGGCTTCCCCAGCGTTCTGACGACGGCTGGGGATGGTGGATGCGCGCCACGCCAGTTAACGCACCAGCAACTAAGAACAGGAGAGAAGGATCATGACCGCTAAGAAGAAAAAGTCAATCAAAATTGATCCGACAGCAAGAGTCGGAGAACTGCGTGCGCAACTCGCGGCGCTGGAGGCGGAGCAACTCGGCGCGCAGGAGGCCGACGCACGCGAAGCGCGACGCCGCACGATGATCGATGAACTTACTGCTGTGCGAAAGGAACTGGCGACGTTAGAGGCGGCGCAGCGCGCCATGTTGGAGGCCGATGCGCGCAAAGAACGGCGCGCCTTGCTGGCAAAACAATTGGCCGAAACACGCACCGAATTGCGCATCCAACGCCCCGCCTTCGACAAGATCGCCAAAGAGATCGTGCAGAAGCAAGAGGATTTGAACGCAATCCACAGAAACATGATGACGGTGATCGAAGTGCTGGGCAGGTATCAGGCTGCGAAGCCCGCAGTGGTGGACTTCTTGCCCTCCGATCCTGAAGCCAGAGAGTGGAATGACAACGTGCGCATTCTCTCCACGCGGCTGGAGAAGCTGCGAGCAGAGAAGTTAGCGTTGGGTAACATCGAACTCTTGCGGCTAGAAGGGATGAGAACACGAGACCGCATCCAGTACTTAGGGTGGCTCGAAGCAAACATCACAAATGAGCTTCAAAACAAACTGGCGCAGTGGCCGAGTGGTGGCGTGCTTGCGCCGCAATAGTTCAATTTCGCGCAGCGTAACTCTGCGTGCTGGTCTTGGGTTCGATGGACTGCATCGATTCTTGCACCACCTCCAGCGCCAAGGGCGCAAGGTGCGGCGTAAATGTGAAGAGGCAGAACAGCTTCAAGCATTCCGTAGGACGCGAATTGCCATGCTGGAGGGATTAGCTCCCTACGAGGGTGACCAACGATGACAGCGAAGAAGAAATTACCGAAGCAGATCGTGATCGACACTGGCAAAAAGCCGCGCAAGCCGAATCCTTCAAAAACGAAATTCTCTAAGGACAACCCGTCGCCTACCCAATTCGTCAAGGGGCAGAGTGGAAACCCCGGCGGCAAAGTTCGGACGGATCACAGGCTCTCCAAGGCTCTCGTCGTAGCCCTGAGTGACAAAGCCCCAAGGGAGGCGTGCGATCTGGTCAAGATTCCGTTCGGAGCATCGTGGGCTATGGTTTTGGCGCGGAGACTCTTGCGGATGGCCATGACGCCGGACTTTGGAATCGCGGCCATGCGGGAAATTCGCGAGGCAACCGAAGGGCTGCGCGGTCGGCTCGATGTGTTCGGAGGCTTCGCCGGTGAAGACGAAGAGGCACGTCCACCAGCAAGGCTCATCATGGTTTCCAGTAATGGGGACGGGCGTATCAGTGAGGAGTGCCTGACTCTGTACCCTGAACTCGCGAAGAAGTTTCCCGAATCAGTGCCCGCAACCATCGAGGGCGAGGTGGCGAAGCCCGCGCTGCCCAGGTCCACTGAGTGAGGCCAAGAGGGCCGGAGTTTACAAGGAACGCAAGATCAGGCCAGCATTGAAGCAGATTTCCTTATCGAAATTGTGCAACGAGACGGGGTTTTCGCGCAGGGCGCTAATCAACTGGCGAATAGGGAAATCGCGACCACATCCACGCAACCAAAGGTTATTGATCGATTCCTTACGGCAAATGGGTCAGTTGCATTCCGTAGTGGCTTAACTGTCCACCGTCGGACTAGCTGGCATCGAACCTATCTATGATTTTGGCCAGCGCTTTCGTACTGAACAGCCCTTCAGTGGTTGTGGGGCGCACCTTGTTGTATCTGGGTAGCTGGAAATACCTGTTCCGGAAAACATCAAGCAATGCCGATTCAAGTAGCTTCCACGTCTGCATTGCTTGGCGCGGGGCGCACGTCACGATGTGGACATCAATGGTTTTGACGCCATGCAGCTTGTAGAAAGCTTCACTTGCTTTATTTACCGCAGATGCCGCCGGTCTATCGGCACCCTTTTTCGTTGTGCCGATATAAAGAATTTGGGATCGCCCATTTCTGTACCTGTGTGGTTTATTGGCCGCCAGAATGTACACCATTTTGTCGGTCCACTGACGACTGCGGGTTATTGTCAGCAATGCCTGCTTTGGTGGTCTAACCTTTAGCTTGCGCACAAGATGTCACCCGGAATTTCCTTTTTGAACTCGAAAACCATAGATTATATGCCTTTCTCGCCTGCTCTTGGAATTGGGAAATCTTTCCCATGGCGAAGATCGGAGCACATCGGAACTGACGATCAGTTTTCGATCATCGACTCAACCATAGAGACCGCCTGTCTTAATACTCGCCGACTCTCCGCCAATGCCTTTTGTCCGGCTTCAACCAGTTCTTGAACCTTCCCGGCGATTAAAGCCGAGTCCTTCGGATCAGCGATCGGAAATGGAAGTTTTCGTATGTTGCCCAACCCCAAGAACGGGTTAATCGCTCCAGTCGAGAACTGGCGAACCATTTCCTTGCCTAAATTGGAGTTCAACCACGCTGAAAAGTAATGCTTCTCAACGCTAGGTTGAAGAGAAAGAAGCGCAACATCTTGGTTTACGTTAGTGGGCCTTTCTAAGCCGTGCACAATCGCGCAATTCCCAACCTTTCCTTTAATCGTGACAAGAACATCTCCGTTTTTTAGCGCGGTACGAGCCAGTTCTCCTTTGTGGTGCAAGCTCAGAATTCTCTTATCACTCTCATAGTCGATCTGAAAGTCGTAAACATGCTCGGCGGTAAGGAAGGTGACATCACCCTCTGAGAGATCATGTCTCAGCGGCGTATGGCCATTTGTGAGGGATATTAGAGCAGAGGACATTGAAGCAACTTTCGTGATTTTGCCCTTCAACATTGCTTTAATGATCCGCTTATATTTGGGCCTGTAGAACTCACTGTCCCATCTCTCTCTCCGAATCAACTCGCCGATCTCTGCTTCGTAGGACAGTTCCGATCCCAGGTCTGGCACCGGGATCTTAAGATGCTCATTGAACACCTGGGAGGCGAGTGTGTACAGTTCAGCGGCCTTCCGCCTAAACGTAAGCGCATTCCTGACAAGATCGCCAATTTGGTTCTGTTTAGCGAGAACTGGTATCTGCAATTTGGCAATCGAATAGATAAAAAGATTCAGTTGCACGTTCCCAGTAGCTTCGCGGAGGGTTTGGAACCGACCATACTTGGAATTCAGGAAAGCGCAAAGAAAATGAGGATCAAATTGCGCCTTGTCTCTGATTCTGACAATTCCGACATGTCGGTCACAATTCGACGGAAGCATATCCGCCGAGACGACCGCACAGAATCCAATTGTACCCACGCTGCTGATGATCACATCGTCCACACGGAGCGCGGTTCGTGGGTTGGCCTTGTGCAGTTCTAACGAGATTTCTTCGGTATTTTCGAGGTCGAAGAATCCGTCGCGTACAGACTTGGCCGAGATGTATCTGATGCCACTGCCACTGTCGAAAACGGGGGAAGCGTGAATGCCATCCGTCACGAATGCCAGAGAGCCGAGGAGAACTGGTTTTTGGGAGGCTAGAACATTCGCGAGTTCCAGGTAGCGCGGCTGATAGTACTCAGGATCAATCCGGAGACGCGTTCCAAAGCCTGCGAGGCTAACTTCGGACCATACGGCCACAGTTACGCCTCCTTCCAGAACGGCAGTTCGTGCTTCTTGGCCCATTTGCCGAAGGCCTCAGCAATACCATCTTCTCCTTGAATGTAAGAAACGCAGTCCTGTGCGATGAGAGGATTCCCTGTGGCATCCTTCAACACGTTCCCATCTTTGACTCTGTACTCATACTCGCCCGAAGAGTCCTTACCGCCTTTCTGCGAGGCAGCCATAAAGACTGGATAATGCAGTTTCCTTGCCAGCTTCGCTGTGACCCATGCTTCCGTCATCCGGGATATCGCCTTATCATCATCAGCCAAAAGTTGAAGACGGCCTTTAGTAGTAAGCAACGAGAGTCTCCGTTCAAGGTCTTTCAACTCTGACATGGCAGTCCGGTGCTGAAAAACTAATTTCGCTTGAGTCTCATCAAGCGATTTAGACTTCGCAAGTTTCTCCTCTAAAACATCCTCGGTATCCTTCTTCGATACGCGCAGTAACTTCTTCTGAACTTTGATTGCCTCCAGTGTGTCCGAGAGGTCGTGGAGAACTCCATTTTTCTCTTCAATTTCCTCTCTCAAACTGACTATGTCTTGGGTGGTACTTGCTGAATCGACATCCGTTTGTTCGTTGCTTTCTCCACTCGTTTGAGCTTCGTTATCGTCCTGCCCGACTGGGATATCTGAGAATTTTTCAACAAGTGCATCAGCGATAACGTCTGGCAGTTGAGATTCCTCAATATCGTCCGAATCACTTGCGGCGTTCACGATTTTTTGGATTTCCTGGCGGTAATCAGGCGCTTCGCTAGTGATTTTGGCAACTAGATCTTCAACTTTTTGACGCTCCTCTTCCGTGTACTTTGACAGCAGAAGAACGCTGGTTTTCGTCCCAGTATGGGGCTTAAAGGTGTTCGGGTGTAGCCCGACAACCCCAATAAGCCGCGCTTGCCGAAGAAGCCATCGCCGAATGTCTGCGTGTGAAGCGTTGTTAAACTTGCCTTGCGGCAGGATGATTGCCATGCGGCCACCCGGCTTCAGCATGTGTATGCAGCGCTCGATAAAAAGCACATCGCGCTCCTCCTTTGCACCTTTCCTGCTCTTGCGCGCGAGCGCCTTTTCTGCCAGATGATATTTCCGAAGAAGTTCTCGGTCCCTGATCTCGCCTGCAAACGGTGGATTAGTCAATATCAGATCGAACTTTAGATCAGAGAAGTAGTCCCAGGCCTCAGATTCTTTAATCAGCTTCGCTGCTGGAGGTTTATTTCCAAGCAGGTTTGCCTCTCGGACAGCCGTGCGGAGAGCTTCACCCTCTTGGGTTCGGAACCAATCACGGGGGTCGAGCGAGTTGGCCCTGAAAACGTGAGCCCGGCCATCACCAGCAATCAACATCAAAGCTCGTGAGACCTTTGCCGAACGTTCGTGAAAGTCAATCCCCCAGAGAAATTTGGAAGCATACTTGTGTTTTCTCTCTTCTTTTGCTGAGTTTGTCGGTGCAGGCCACACCGAATCGAGGACATGGATCAGGAAGCCAGCCGAGCCGCACGCTGGGTCCAGAGCATATTCCTTTCGAGTAGGATTAAGCATTTTGACGCACATGTCGATCACATACCGAGGAGTGAAGAACTGGCCATCCTTCTTTTTGGCGACTGTCGGCATGAGGTATTCAAACGCGTCATCCATGATGCGCATATTGGCACCAAGAAGTTGAATTCGCTCTAGTGGTCCGACGCAGACCTGAAGGTGTTCCGGCGTCAACATAATGTGCTCGTTCCCGTCGAAGATTCCCGGCCATTCCTCCATCGCCTTCTGGAATAAGCCATCAACGATCTCGTAAGTTCCGTCGGGATCGTCGGATTTTCTGAAAAGAACCTCCTCATTCTTCCTTTCCTTAGCGGCCTTCTCGTCGAAAATCTTGGCAAAGATGATTTTGAAAATCTCATTGAATTCGTCATCGCCTGAGTTCGCGAGGAACAGTTCTTCGAGGTCTTGAATAATTGCTTTGAAATCGTACCTCGGCTTGAGGTCAGAAAGCGTGATCTTCTGCTTCAATACGTCGGATGGCTGCTGACTGGCCGAAGGGATTTCTGTGAGAGTATCGTCGAATTCCTTTGGGTAAGGTCGGTAAAGGATGATTCTCTCGTGGCCATTCGACCAGACGCCGACTGGGGAGCCCTCAGCGTTCAAGTAGCTTTTGAGCTGTCCAAGGCCGTCCTTTCTGTCTGGCTCCTTGACCTCGACGATAATCTTCGCAGTCTTCCCATCCGGCTGGAAGATCAAAATGTCGGCTGCCTTATCTGCTATTACAGTTCCAAAACTCACCGGGTACTCGACTTCCATCAGGCTCCAGGGGTAGGCGTAGACGTTGTGCAGTTTGTAAAGCCAGAGTTGCCGCACAATCTCCTCGGGGCAGACCTTCTTTTCCGAATAGACCTGAATGTCAGTGCCACGTTTGAAGCACTTGAGAAAATAACGTGTCTCTCCTTTGGCCTTGCCCGATTGGATCACTTTTGGGAATATCTGAATGATCTCGTGGATGGGTTTCTTGAGGTCTTCAAATTCGGCGAGGCCGTGTTTCACCGCGGGATTCTTGAACACGAGTTCGATTACCTGCGCCGTACTAAGAGTGGCTGAAGGCAAGGCTTCTATCGTTGCCATTTCTGCTCCGCAGAGGACATTGTTATTGGTACGATCCGAGTATACTGACCGACCCCGAATTCAGGACATGTGCCGAGCAGGCGTTCTGAATTTCGTCAATTTCAGAATCATATCGGGCATGGGAAAATGCATGATCGGCTAATCGGTCATTACCACTTGATCAAAATCTGAGCCTGCTTTGACACGCGGACAATATTTCATTTCCGCTCAGACATTTGGGTGCAAAAGGAGGTGTGGAGGGGGTGCACTTTTCCCGGCCCCTGTCTCCTATCCCCACAACCGTTTGATGGGTAGGGGGATAGGGGCCTGTGAAAGTGCACCCCCTCATTGACTGCCAAACATCGCGAATAAAATCGGCAACGTCTCAGGGAGAGACAGGGTGCCGTTCATGCTATCGGCGTGGGCGACGTGGCCGATTTTGAGTAGACCGTGGAACTCTGTACCACTTGATAGATAATTGGTAGCATCGGAAACTTCAGTCGATGGCGAGTGAGATTGTTAGGCAATTGACGCCGGAGGAAGAGGAACTTGCAGCCAAGCGAGAAGAACTGGCGCTGCTCGAAGCGGAGCTCGCAGACCGAGAGTTGGCACTCGTCAGCCTGAAAGCTGAAATAACAGCTTTCGAAGGTCTGTATCTTCGCCGTGTTGGAATTCTTTACGCTGAACTCGACGAGTGGAACGCGCGCCTTGTCGAACTCCATGCGGAACATGCTGGCACATTAGCGGCGAGAACCGAGGCTGCCGAAGCGCGTTCTCAGGCTCAGGAATCTTATTCGGCGGCCCACGGCGAAACGGCAGAGGTCCCGCCATTTACGCCGTCTCCTGAATTAAGGAGTCTCTACCGCGAAGCCGCCAAGCGGGTTCACCCCGACACCGCGACCGATGAAAAAGACCGTGCGCGCCGTGAGCGACTGATGAAAGAAGTCAACTCCGCGTATGCGGCCGGCGACGAAGACACACTCCGGCGAATTCTTGCGGACATCGAAAACAGTCCAGACTCGGTTCAGGGCTCCGGTGTCGGCGCGGACCTAGTTCGAGTCCTGCGTCAGCTAAAGCAGGTCCGGAACCGCATCACAGCTATAGCACTAGAGATTTCGCAACTATCTGGAACAGACTTAGCTCAACTCAAATCCAAGGCAGACCTTGCGGCGGAGGAGGATCGAGATTTGCTCGCTGAAATGGCAACCAGTATTCGAGGCCGAATCAATGCCGTGCGACAGCAATTTGAGGATCGGTTTGCTGGAGGAACGAAAGAATGAGTACCGGTGATCCGAGAGAGAGCCTTGTGCCAGCCACATCGGCGGCACTCGTGCGAGCGGGCGCGGCAACGCTTGCCAAACGCGGCCTGAACGACTTGCAGTTGGTAGAAAGCGCGGATCAACTGCTCAAAAAGGCAGAGGAATGCTTTAGTGGAGCAGTGAACAGGTTGGCGCCTTATTTGAAAGACTTTAGATATCAGGAAGGCATTGAAGACGAAGAACATTGCGCCCTGATGAGGGAACATTTCTTATATCTGCAGCGTGCCGTAGCTTTGGCGCCTAACTATCCAAAGGCACTCTACGAGCTCGCAAACGCATTTCTAAAAGGCTTTGGCGTCGAGAAAGACGGAGCAGAGGGGCTTCGACTGCTTTGTCGTGCGGGTGATTTTGCAAGCGCTGACGAGCTGTGGAAGATGAGCTTCGACATTGCAGAGGGTGTCAGGGAGGGGGAACTTCGACCCGAGGATATGAAAGTGGCTGAACGATTCTGCCGCAAATCAGCGGAAGAAGGCCACGCCGGAGGTCAATACAACCTGGCAGCGTTATACGCAAAGGGGGGCTTGTTTGCGGAAGGTGATAGCGGCCTTCCTCGTGACCGCGCCCTGGCGCTGTATTGGCTCCGCAAAGCCGCAGGAAACGGAGAGTTCCCGCCTGCGGAAAATGAGATCCAGCATCTCTGGAAAAGAGTCCGACGAAAGCGAAAGTGATGGGCAGATTATAAGCTTGAATGGTGGTTTTCGTTGGCTAACGAAATTCGCATCAGAGATGAAAGTTGAGCAAAATGCAACGACTAAAGATACTGCGCGACAAGTTAAAGTTTATCTGCTGGTTCTTTGACCTAACGACGGCTCCGTTTATCGAGATCAAACGAAAGATCGAAACCAGCGAAGATCCATATGAGTCCGACAATCTTCCTGCGGACGACTCCGAGCCTCCATTCGTCATGGATTGGCTGAATGCAGATCAAGCGATCAAACTGCAGGGGCAACTATGCCTCAGCCTCCTCCAACGAACTCTCCGCGAATATTTGGACGACACCGTCAAATTATGTCTGGGAAGGGCGCCAGCCAAGGGAGACAAGTGGTTTGAGAAATACAAAAAGTTATTTCTCGACGAAGGCGTTGATTGGGGCGCTTCAACGGCTAGTATTTCTCTTATCGAAGAGCTGACGTTTGCGAGAAATCGAATTCACCATGGTTCGCCAGGCGATTCGCATAGTCTGATCAAGGAACTGGACCAGAACTATAAGTCAAGATTCCCTAAGGCTCGGTTTCAAAATGACTTTGAGGCGAGGATATTTGCGGGATTTGGCCCCGCGCTGCACTCAATTGAGCTGACGAAGGAGAAACTCCAGAGCGCAGTTGAACAACTACTCGCGCTTGCGACTTTTAATGAAGAGCGGCTCCCTGATTCGACAAAGTGTTGGAAATGCTGACGTCTTATTCTGGCGTGCGGCCCATGTCCCATACCTGTCAAGACATTATCGGGGTGCCCTAGGTCAGGATTTTTGGACCTAGATGGCGATCGAATTCCGCCGAACGACCCGGCTTTGGAGTTAATCCTCATGTTCCTCGAACAGAGCATGATCGGCATCGGCTGGCATGAGATCGGCGAGCCGCGGCAGTCCAATGAGGTTTTCCTCTACCCGAATCGCAAGTGTGCCGAAGGGCCGGTTCTGGCCCTCAACAAACTTAGAGGCTTAAAGCAGGCCCAAGAGGCCTTCAGGCAGGCTGGGGGGCGGAAGCGTTGTGCTATTAGCTTTCAGGACAGCCAGTAGCCGATCACGGCTCCAACCCAACCGGCCGCGATTTTCTGCGCGCTCGAATCGATATGCGGCAACCAGGATGGGTCAATCAGAATAAGTATCCCCGAAGCCAAAAGCACAAGGCTCACCACTACCTGCATCCAGACTCTTACTTTTTGTTGGGAGCTTACGGCTACCGTTCCTGATGCATCGGTCTTAGTTTCGATCTTCATAGGAACCGTGCCCTTAACTCTTTAGGGTACGAAATGTATCGTCCAGCTTATGCCCAAAAAATTGAGCGAATGTCTCCCCGAAAGTGAAGTGCTCTTTGATATTCCGCTCAATATCTTCCCGGAGCCAATTCAGCACAAACATCAACAAAGCGCCTACCGCTCCGGCGATCGTTGGCAAAGAGCCTGAAAGATGCTTTGGGATCAGGTGTTGAAGCAAGGTGCTCATTGGGACAGAAATCCAGCCAATGATTACAATCACGATTCCGACTTCAAGTAAACGAGCGATGTGCTTTCCAGCGGGGGACACACGTGGTTGCGCGTACTCCACGAAGACGATACCCGGAGCATTCTGCGGTTCACGGTAGGTCAGAATTCGTCTTGTTTCTCGAATGCGGGTAAACATCTCACACCACCATTGCGTCCAAACCTCTCAACTCTTTCCAGACACAATCCATTACCAGACAATCTCGGCTCGAAATCTACACCTCTTTAGATTCGTCAAAACCACAAAAGTGTCAAACTAGCACAAGGGCGGGCTCGGCAGCCCACAGGGTCATAGCGCCATAGGCAGGCCACAACAGTCTACCCCTTGAGGCCCTCAGGCAGCCCACCAAGGCCCACAGGGGCAGGCTTTTCTGAGGTGCTGACACTGTGCTGACACAAGCAGTGTGCTCAGTAGCTGTCACTCTCAAAACCCTATGTTTATTGGAGCCGACGGTCAGACTTGAACTGACGACCTGCTGATTACGAATCAGCTGCTCTACCAACTGAGCTACGTCGGCCTGCTCCTTACGATTGTATCGTTGCGCCGGATCGCGGTAAAGGCGCGGCCTTTTGCGGCCCGGAATATACTGCTGCTCATGCAATCCGACCCGGCCTTCGAGTGGCAGCGGCTTACCGAGTACTACCGCCAGATGAGTGACGACGAACTGCGTGAGCTGACCGCGGACTTCGGCGATCTGACCGACACCGCGCAGCAAGCTCTCCGCAGCGAGATGCACAGCCGCGGACTGGGCGACCTGGAGGCGCCAGAAACCGCGACGACGAACGTGACGCCATCGAATGCGCCGTCAGCGCCAGCCGCTGCCCACGTTGAACCAGAACCTGGCCCCGAATATCCCGGTTTTTACCCCGGGTACTTTGGCCGCATGCCCGAGCTCGTTTCCGATGCGCCCGACGGCACGGGCGACGAGGGCCCGCACGACTACACATGGAAGACCGTCCTCTGCGACTGTGATACCAATGAACAAGCGCAGGAACTCTCTGCAACGTTGCAACAGGCCCGAATCGAAAGCTGGGTTCAACAGTCGCAGGAATTCGGCCGCAGCTATGCGCGCGTGCTTGTGGCCGCTGATCAACTCGACCAGGCGCGTGCCATAGCCGCGCGACCCATTCCGCCGGAGATCGTCGCGGAGTCCAGGATCGAAATGCCCGACTTCGAGCCGCCATCCTGTCCAAAGTGCGGCGCCAGCGACCCGGTTCTCGAAACCGTGGATCCGGCAAATACCTGGCGATGTGAGCAATGCGACGAGCAATGGACCGAATCGGCCGACCCAGCGAACCAAGAAGCCCCTGAAACGGGCTCGGTTCCCCTCTAAACGGAAAGAGCCGCCCGGCAACAGGGCAGCTCTCTCCTCAGGGAGAATAGTTCCAACGGAGTCAAACCCATCAGAACTTTCTGGCTGCATAGTAGGTGCGGGGGGGAGCAGTGTCAAGGAAAAATGTGCATGAAATTAAGTAATTTTGTTTCAATTATTTAACAAAGCAAAGCGCTCGCGGGCAACGCTTGTTTATTCGCCTGATATTCGCCACATGTCTTCCGGGATTTCCCGTGATTTCGGCCTGTTTCTCCGGATTTGCATCCATTTTTCCACAACCGCAGACCAACATTAACCCTTCGGATTCGGGCCGTGAATTGTCTCACTTCCAGTATCGATTTCTTCCCGCAAATCGAGATGGATGAACTCCTCGTCAAACACCGAAGAGGCCGGCTTGCCCCGAGCCACACGATAGAGTGCCCGCCCCCCACCCAGGAAGCCTGCCAGCAGGATTGCCGCACTACCTCCAATCAACGTCAGCACGGTAATCCCCATCAGCAGCTTGGCAGTCTTTTCCACCTCCGATTCCATCGGCTGAGGAATCGCCGTTAGGCTTGCCTCGTAGTGAACTGACTCGAGCAGCCGATGGCTGTCGTCCGGCACCGCATCCCCGCTCACCACTGCCACCAGCGGGCCGCTGTGGCGCACCTCAAGCGACGCCAGGTCGGAGTCCGATAACGGCTTGGGCCACGCCGGTTGCGCTTGGCTGCCGGCCTTCAAATAGGCGCGGATCGCCGCCTCCTGCGCCTCGGCCATTTGCGGCGTGGGGTAATCGATGATCGTGAGTGTGGCTGGCCCTGAGGTGAGCGAGTAATTGGCCGTCACCGCCTCAGCGCCCTTGTCGAATCCCACCAGCGACGGCGGCAGTACGCCCCCAGCACCCACATAGCCCGCAGGCCCGACCGCATAGTGCGTCGTCTGCCCGTCCAGCTCGGCATGGGGCAAGTTGACCAGAATCGGCGGCAGCAATGCCCGGCTGCCGACAGGGACGGGCAATTGACCGGCGATCTCCCTTAATTCCCCGGCTGTCATTGGCCCGATGCGCGAATACGTCGCATCCACCACCGTCGCCCCTTTCCAGAAAAGTACGCGGTTGTTGTCTGAGGCCGCTCCCGTGCCGATTTCCTCCTTCGGCCAGCCGTCCTTCCGGTAGTAGCTGTAAGCGCCGTAGGCTCCGCTCTCGTCGTCGAAGCGCAGCGCGCGCACGCTCAACCTTTCTCCCTCACGCTTGTAGTCGGCCAGCACGCCCGCATTAAATCCATATTCCTTCAGGGCCGCGGCATTCGCCGGGTCGAATTGCGCTGCGTCGGTCATCACCTTCGACGGAGCCGTCGCAACCCATCCGTCAAACGCGTCGGGCAGCAGAGCTTTAGGAGAAGGCGGCAGAACGATCGTCGTCGCTGACTTCTTTTCCGCCTCTGTGGGCTGCTCGCCCTGCGCCAAAGCAAGGGCGGCGCCATAGCCAAGCACCGCACAACCCGCCAGAATGGCCGTCCTGAAGCTCAATGAGACACTTGCTCCTTCGGGTACGCAGCTTCCTCTCACGACCGCTGCCTCCCATCTTTCAGGGTACACGTTGGCGCCGCGCCGCTGCCTGCCACGCCTCGAATGCCTCAAGCGCCCGCTCGCATTGAATCCGGTGCCGCTCCTTCTTGTCCCGAACCCGCCTCCGCGTCTCCTCGTCAAGCGGCTCGAGCAAGTCGAAGGTCATGTTGGCCGGCTGAAAACTCTTCGCGTCGGCATGCGTGATGTAGTGAATCAGCGACCCCAGCGCGGTCACCCTCGGCACCGCTACAGTTTTCTCGCCGCGCGCAATTGCCGCAGCATAGATGCCCGCCAGCATCCCTGTGGCGATCGACTCCGTGTACCCTTCCACCCCGCAAATCTGGCCCGCGAACATGAGTCTGCGCTCTTTTGCCTTTAGGACGAGAGTCTCGTCGAGCAAAGCAGGCGCGCAAATATAGGTATTGCGGTGGATCTGTCCATAGCGCAGGAAGCGCGCACTTTCCAGTCCCGGAATCAATCGCAACACGCGCGCTTGCTCGCCAAACTTCAAATGATTCTGGAACCCGACCAGGTTGTAGCTTTCGGCACGCAAATTCTCCTTGCGCAACTGCACCACGGCCCACGGCGTTCTGCCCGTGCGCGGATCGCGCAATCCCACCGGCTTCATCGGTCCGAAGCGTAGCGTGTCGCGTCCCCGCCGTGCCAGCACTTCAATGGGCAGGCAGCCTTCAAAATAGTCGAGCTCCTCCCACTCCTTTTCCTCCGCGGCCTCGGCCACCAAGAGCGCATCGTAGAACCGGTCGTATTCCGCTTGATCCATTGGGCAGTTGATGTAGTCGGCCGTTCCCTTGTCCCAGCGTGCCGCGAAATACACGCGCCCCATGTCAATCGACTCAGCGTCTACGATCGGCGAGATGGAGTCGTAGAACGCAAGGTGGCCCGCGCCAGTCAGCCGCTCGATTTCCTTGCTCAGCGCATCCGACGTCAGCGGCCCCGTCGCGACAATCGTCACCGCTATCCCTTCGGAGGCCGGTTCCAGCCTCGTCACTTCCTCGCGGATCACGCGGACTCCGGGCTCCGCTTCAATCGTCTCCGAGATCCGCCGTGAGAACTCCACTCGGTCCACGGCCAGGGCGTGGCCTGCCGGCACCGCCGCCTGATCCGCAATCTTCAATAGCGCCGAGCCGCCGCGGCGCATCTCCTGCTTCAGTAGCCAGGGCGCGGTCCACTCCGATTCGCTTTTGAGCGAGTTGGAGCACACCAATTCGCCGAAGTCTGTAGTCTGGTGGGCAGGCGTCAGCCGCGGCTTTCCGTCCACTACCGCCCGCATCTCGTAGAGATCCACCTCGCAGCCGAGGCGCGCGGCAGTCAGTGCCGCCTCGGGGCCGGCTAACCCGCCGCCTATCACGCGAATCCTCACGGCTTCGCCTCTCGCGCGATTGTTTGCTCAACCCCCGCCTCGTTGCCGCTCCCGGTGCCCTCAGCCAGCCTCTTGATTGCCTCGCCGCCCAGCCGCACGTTGCGCCACTCATCCTGAAACTCGGCGCCGAATGAACCATAGAAGTCGATTGCCGGAGTATTCCAGTCCAGGACCTCCCATTGCATGCGCTGGCAACCCATTTCCTGGGCAATTGCGGCAACTTGCCTCAGCAGCGCCCGTCCAATACCCAGCCGCCGAAACTCCGGCAAGACAAACAGATCTTCGACATAGATACCGGGCCGACCTACCCACGTCGAGTAATTGAAGAAATAGAAGGCGAATCCCGCCGGCTGGCCGTCGTGCTCGGCGATGAGGCAATGGAAATAGGGATTTGGCCCGAAGCCGTCGCGGATCAGTCCCTCCTCTGTTGCGGTCACCGCATCCGGTGCCCGCTCAAAGGTTGCCAGAGCGCGAATGAATTTGAGCATCAGCGCGGCATCCGCCGCCGTTGCCCTGCGAATCACCGTATTCATACTCAAATTCTAGTGTGTGATACACGCCACACGCGGCCTCGGCCCTCCCGCACTACCATGTCAGTCGTGATCCACGATGGCTGGGCTGCGCCGTTGCGGCAGTGACGATCTGCCGGCACCGGTTCTTCTGCGTAGTGTTTCCTCGCGGCGCGGGCCAGAGCTCCAAAAGGGGTTTCCGGACCAAACCCCCTTGTGCTGGGCGCTGGGTTGGATTTAACGTGGGTTCTGCCGGAGTTGCGCTCAGAATGGCTCGCGCCATTGCGTGACCTTCCGGAATGATAAATTGTGTCTGGATCAAGACGAGCGTTCCCGGCGCTGCATCGTAAAGAATGTCCCGCCGCGGAGTCGCTTGTATATTGACAGGCAGCGCTTGGTATTTGAATTTTTTTGGAGACTACGGACCGCACTTTCCCGCAGATCTCAAGGAGAAGAAATGAAACGCACTTTTTCACTTTGGCTGGGTCTGACCACTATGGCGGGCCTGCTCGCATTGCCTCTTGCGCCCGCTCAGGCGCCGGCCCCTGAAAAAATGGGCAAGATTCACGGCCGCGTCTTGAATCCCACGGGACAACCCCAGGGTGGCGGCACGGTGAGCCTCTCCACCGACGGCGGCGCCACCTTGAAGTACAGCTTCCCGGTCCAATCGACCGGAGACTTCTCCGGCGAGGCGCAGCAGGGAACCTACACGCTCGTCTATCGTGCGCCCGACACACCCGCGGGCAAGATGGTTGACTCCATCCGTGGCGTCAAAATTATCGCCGGTCAGGATATTGAGCAGAACGACGATATGTCGCGCCAGGAGTTCATCGACCAGATGTCTCCGGAAGAGAAGAAGCAGCTTGAACAGTTGAGGAAGGAGAACTCCGAGGCCCTCAAGGCGAACGCGCTGATCAACCAGCTCAACGCCGATCTCAAGGTCGTTACCCAGGACAAGAAAGACATCGATGCCTCCAGCGCGACGGCTGCACAGCAATTGGGCGCGAACGCTTCCAAGTCAGACATTGCGGCCAAGACGGAAGAGATCAAAACTGCCAAGTACACCGATATCGAGAGCCTGATGACCAAGGACACCGGGCTCAAGCCCGATGAGTCCCTGCTGTGGAACAACCTGGCCTTCGGTCAGGCCGGGCTCAAGAAGTATGACGATGCAATCACATCCTTTAAAAAGGCTCTCGACCTGGAGACAGCCTCAAAGAAGCCTCGTGGGGCTGTGATCGGTCAGGCCCAGGCCGGCATGGGCGAGATTTACGCGCGCACCGGCAAGATTCAAGAGGCCAATACTGCCTTTGACGCAGCCGCCAAGGCCGATCCTCCCAATGCGGAGCTCTACCTCAGGAATCAGGCGATCATCTTCTTCCAGCAGGGCGATTCCGCTGCTCAGGTCGCCGCGGCCGATGACGCGATCAAGACCGATACAAACCAGTCGGACCCCAACCTCGCCATCGTCTACTACGTCAAGGGCCAGGGGTTGATCGCGAATGCGACCGTCGATCCAAAGACGAATCACATCCTTCTTCCGCCCGATTGCGCAGCAGCCTACCAGAAATATCTCGAACTTGCGCCCAATGGCCAGTTCGCCACGGAAGTGGAGGGCATTCTGCAGCAGGCGGGAGAGAAGGTCGCCGTCTCCTCTAAGCCGCCCAAAGGGAAATAGCCGGGTAGCTTGTTCTCCTTACCCAAAGGGCGTCCGTTCTCGGGCGCCCTTCGTGTTTGTCGCCATCACTTGAGCGCGCGGCAGCAGGCCTTTATTCAGCAGGCAGCTCCCAACCCACTACAATCCTTTGCATGGGTTCAGCGCTTCCCTTGCGCCTCGTGGCACTGGCGGGCCTTTCCACGCTTGCCTGGTCGCTCTCCATTGCCTTCGCCCAGTCGCCTGCGCAGCAGCCCGCTGCAGAAACCGGCCGGATTCACGGCCGTGTGATCAATCCCGTAGGCATGCCGCAGAAAGACGGCACTGTCAGCCTTTCCATGGATGGCGGTACGACGTTGAGCTACAACTTTCCCGTCTCACCTTGGGGCGAATATTCCGGTCAGGCGCCTCAGGGCGAATACACCATCGTCTACCGTGCGCCCGATACACCCGAAGGCAAAATCGTCGATTACATCACCGGAGTCGACGTCCTGGCCGGGCAGGATACGGCGCAGGACATCGATATGACGCGCCAGGAGTTCGTTCTACGGCTTTCGCCCGAGCAACAGCAGCAATTGCAAGCGTTGAGAGCAGCCAACGCAGCCGCGGCACTGACCGCCAAACAGGACGTGATGTCCATCGATGCCGACATGGAAATTGTCAATCTCGACTTCAAGGCTGCTGAGAACGCTCGCGCAATGGCGGCGCAAGATCTTGGCGCCGGCGCCGGCCGCGGAGACATAGACTCCATGACTGCCGAGATCGAGAATGCCAAGCTGACTGAGATTGAAACCATCATGACCAAAGACACGTCCGCCGATCCCAGCGAGCCCGTCCTTTGGATCGATCTGGCGCGGGCCGAGGTCGGGCTTAAAAATTACCTCGACGCGGAGACCAATTACAGGAAGGCTCTCGATTTGGCAAAGAAGGCCGATACTCCGCGGCCTGAAGTCGTGGGCGCGGCGGAGTCCGGCCTCGGCGAAGTCTACGCCCGTACCCTCCTGGTCGATGAAGCCAACGCCGCCTTTGATGTTGCCGCCAAGGCCGATCCCGCCAACGCCGCCGTCTACCTCCGGAATCAGGTTGTGGCCTTCCTGGTTGCCAGGAACTTTCCCGCGGAGATCGACGCTGCCGACACGGCCATCAAAGCCAGCCCCAACGAAGCCGGCCTTTACTACTTCAAGGCAGAGGGACTCGCCCAGAGCGCAACCGTCGACCCGGATACGAACAGGCTGATTCTTCCCCCCGGTTGCTCCGAAGCCTTCCACAAGTACCTTGAGCTCGATCCGGGCGGCCCGCACGTCTCCGAGGTCAATGCCATTCTCCAGCGCGCGGGAGAAGTCATGAGCCCTCCCGTCACGACCCCACAAACAGGCGCGACTCCCCAATCCGCCTTGCCTCCGCAAACCCAACCATAGCTTCGGCCGCATCGCAATTCTTTCGAGCTTTTGCAGGAAAGGCATGGACCGATCAAGGAAAGCCTTCAGACTTTTTGTGGGCCACCTGCGGGCGGGCCTGCTCCTGCCGACTCGCCACCTTCTACAATCCAAGGCATGAGTTCCGCTCTTCTTGGCTACCGCGAAGCCGCCTCGCTGGTTGCTGCCTGTGCGGCAAAGCGGGCCCGTGTTCGTCCCGGTGCGGAGCGTGTCCAACTCGGCCAGGCGCTTGGCCGTGTTCTCGCCGAGCCGCTCCGTGCTGACAGCGACCAGCCGCCCTTCGCGCGCTCAACTCGCGATGGATTCGCCTGCCGTGCCGCTGAGGCCTCCACCCATCGGCGGCTCGCCGCGGCTGGCACAACTCGCGCTGGGCAGGCTCCCCCCGGGCCGCTCCCGCGCGGCTCCGTTTGGGAGATCATGACCGGAGCTCCCGTCCCCACCGGCGTTGACGCCGTCGTCATGCTCGAGCATGTCGAGACCGCCGGCACCGGACTCGCGCTGACCGCACGGCTCCTTCCGCCCCGCAGCGTCGCAAAAGGCGACAACATCGTGGCCCGAGGCGCGCAAGCGCGCAAAGGCGATCTGCTTCTGCCCACGGGTACCGTCATCGGTGCCGCTCAGATCGCGCTGGCCGCTTCCTGCGGCTGCGCCACGCTCAAGGTCTTTCTGAGGCCTCGCATCGCCATCCTCTCCACTGGCGATGAACTTGTGCCCATCCGCTCCACGCCCGGCCCCGGCCAGATTCGCAACTCCAGCAGCGCCATGCTGGCAGCGATGGTTCGTGCCGCGGGTGGCTCGCCCTGGATCCTCCCTGTCGCGCGCGACACCGCCAATTCACTTGACGCCGCCCTCGCTCGCGCCGCCACCGCCGACCTCCTTCTCATCACCGGCGGCGTATCCGCGGGCAAATTCGATCTCGTCGAGCCCGCTCTCGCTCACATGGGCGCCCGTTTTCACTTCACCGGCGTGCGCATCCAACCCGGCAAACCACTGGTCTTTGGCGAGCTGCGTCCGAGAAGCACCAAAGCCGGTCCAAAGCTCCGCTCCATGCAATGGTTTGGCCTGCCCGGCAACCCCGTCTCGTCGGCCGTCACTTTCCTGCTCTTCGCCGCGCCTGTCATCGCCGCCCTTGCCGGTCGCTGCGCCCGCGGCCAGAGCTTCGACTGCGGCCCGCGTTTCGCACTCGCCTATCTGGCTGAAGATGTCAAAGCAAAACCGGGCCTCACACGCTTCCTCCCTGGCGCATGCACTTTCGCGGAATCCGTACCCCAGGTCGCGCTCGTCCCATGGCAGGGCTCGGGCGACCTGGCTGCCATGGCCCGCGCCAACTGTTTCCTTGTCGTGCCCGAAGACGCCGACCGCCTTCCCGCCGGTTCGACCGTCCGCATCCTGCTTTCCTGAGGAGTCCTATGCCAAAGCCCCCGCGCCTCTCGCACCCCAAGCCCCCGCGCCTCTCGCATTTCGATGCCTCCGGCCAAGCCGCCATGGTCGATGTCAGCACCAAGCAGCCCACGCGCCGCACCGCGACCGCCTCAGCCTTCGTCGAGCTATCCGCCGCCGTCCTCGCCGCTCTACCTTCGAACCCCAAGGGTTACCCGCTCGAAGTCGCGCGCTTCGCCGGCACTCAGGCAGCCAAGCGCACCGCGGACCTCATCCCCATGTGCCATCCTCTCGCGCTGACGCACGTCGACGTGCAGGCCGCGGTGGTCAACGGCGGCGTGCGCATCGCGTCCACGGTGTCCACGACCGGCCCCACCGGCGTCGAGATGGAGGCGCTTACAGCCGCCGCCGTCGCCGCGCTCACCGTCTACGACATGACCAAGGCTCTCGACAAAGCCATCGTCATTCGCGACATTCGCCTTGAATCGAAGTCCGGTGGCAAAAGCGGAGATTTTTCACGAGATTTGAAATAAGATGCGTTCCGGCGCGCGCACCGCCGCGCCCGCGTTGCAACCTGCGTCGTTTTCACACTAGACTTGAGAGGGTCAGGTCGCGCGACGCACCGTGCGGAAGTGGTGAAATGGCAAACACACCAGCCTTAGGAGCTGGCGCCCAAAAGGCTTGCGGGTTCAAGTCCCGCCTTCCGCACCAATTCTTGCTTGCGCTAACCGCGCCCGCCCGTAACGCACCCCTCGGCTCCAAAGGGTAAAAGAGCGAGGCTCCTACTTCAGCCGCGCGCCCAGCGGCACGTCTTCCAAGAATCCCGCCAGCACCGGCGCTCCGCCTTCCAGAGAAGCTGCCAGCAGCATACCGTTGGACTCGAGACCTCGCATCTTTCTCGGAGCCAGGTTCGCTACCACCACAATCTTCCGCCCAATCAACTTTTCTGGTTCGTAGTATTGCGCAATCCCGGCCAGAATCTGGCGCTTTTCGTATCCCAGGTCGATCTCCAGCCGTAGCAGCTTGTCTGCTTTCGGCACGCGCTCGGCCACCAGAATCTGCGCCACGCGCAGCTCCACCTTGGCAAAGTCGTCGATCGTGATGAATTGCGATTTGGCCGCAGGCGGCACCGCAGCGGCCTCCCTTGAGGCATCCCTGCCTTGGGCTGTACTTAGTGCGGATTCCGCTGGAATCAATGGGGCGTTCGCCGGAGCGGCAGGCGGCACGGTGCTCAACCGGCTGCTGGCCAGTGAAGCCGGTACCGGATCGACGTGTGCCGATTTCACAGGCCGCGCAGGATTGACCGGCGCCGCGGACGTGGGTGTCAGTGCCTCGTGCGCTTTGGCTGAGGCCTCGTTAGTTGCTGTCGTGAGAAGCACGGAAGTTGCTGCCGGGGCGCTCTCCGGGGCAACAATCTCTCCCTGGCTCGCGGCTTCCACCGCGCTGCGGTTGTTCTCGTCCTCAAGATTTTGCATACGCTCAACCGCATCCTTTTCCGCGCGCGGAAACAGCGGCATAGGCTCGCCGAATTTCGTCCCCGCCTTCAATCCGCCCCACTTGAAATCTCTCAAGAATCCCTTTTTCGCCGCATCCGCCAGCTCGCCCTGGCCGAGCTGCCGCCATACCTTCGCCGCCGCATTGGGCACAATCGGGTACGCCAGCGCCGTGATCACGCGAATCGCCTCCGCCGCCGTCGCCAGCACACGCGCCTGCAGTTTCGCATGGTCATCATCCGATCGCTCCGCCGGCTTCTTCCACGGCGCGTTGGCGGTCAGGTAGCCGTCGGTTTGCGCCACCATCAGCCAAAGGCTCATTAGGGCCTCTGAGAAGTTCAACTCGTCAAAGAGTTTTCCAAATTGCTGAATAGTGAACTCGGCGCGCGAACGCAAGCTCGTTTGGTCCGGATATTCCGCTTGAGGCTCCAGTACTTCGGGGACCACGCCGCCAAAGTACTTGTGCACCATGTTCACCACGCGGCTCACCAGGTTCCCGTAGCCGTTGGCAAGATCCCCGTTGTATCGCTGCGCCAGTGCATCGAAGCTGAAATTCCCGTCCTGCCCGAACGGAATTTCGCGCAGCAGAAAATACCGCAGCGCATCCGCTCCCAGCACCTCGTCCACGGTCTCGGCCCGCACGATGTTCCCGCGCGACTTCGACATCTTGCCCTGGTCGAAGAGCAGCCATCCGTTTGCCCGCACCGAACGCGGCGGCGCAATCCCAGCCGCCATCAAAAATGCCGGCCAGTAGACACAGTGGAACCGGCTGATCTCTTTACCGATCAAATGAATGTCCGCCGGCCAGAACTTTTCGAGGCGCGCTTTGTCCTTCTCATCGTCCGAGCCATAGCCGAGCGCCGTGATGTAGTTGGCAAGCGCGTCCAGCCACACGTACACCACGTGCTTCTCGTCACCCGGCACCGGGATGCCCCACGAAAAACTCGTCCGGCTCACCGAAAGGTCCTTCAGCCCGCTGCGCACAAAGCTGATCACCTCGCGCCGTGTCGACTCCGGCCCCATGAATCCCGGATTCACCTCGTAGAACTCGAGCAGCTTCCTCTCGAACGCCGAGAGCTTGAAGAAGTAATTCTCCTCGCTCACCGTCTCCGTCGGCCGCCCGCAGTCGGGGCACGGCGTTCCCGGCGGCCCGTCCACGTACGCTTCATCGAAGACGCAATACTGTCCCGTGTACGATCCCTTGTAGATGTACCCTTTGTCACGCAGCGTCGCGAACAGGTGTTGCACGCCGCGGATGTGACGAGATTCTGTGGTTCGAATAAAGTCGTCGTACGTAATCCCCAGCCGGTCCCACAGTCCCCGAAACTCGCCCGAAACCTTCGTCGCGAACTCCTCCGGCGTGCACCCGGCAGCTTTGGCGCTGCGCTCAATTTTCTGCCCATGCTCGTCCGTGCCCGTCAAAAACCACGTCTCGATCCCCAGCGCGCGCTTGCGCCGCGCAATCGCATCACACACGATCGTCGAGTACGCATGACCCAGATGCGGCCGCGCGTTCACGTAGTAAATCGGCGTGGTCAGATAAAATCGGTTTGCTTGCGAGCCTGAATCAGTCATTGAGAACGTATTCCGTTCACGCACACAAAATAAAGGGAACGTTCGCGGCAATCACTCTCCATCTTAAGGCATCGCGCTTCGATGGCCCGGCGCACGCCTCGCCTGTCGCCGCGCACCGTTCTGTGAGAGTCTGCCGTACCGTAGGTGTTAAAATCACTAGGAAAATCAGGGATTTCTGAGGCTCTCGCGTGGTCTTGCAACTCGAACAGCGGCTCGTCGATCGCCTTCGCGCCGTCCTGAAAGAAAAATACGATCTCGAGATCGGGTCCATCCCTCTGGAGACGCCGCCCGATCTGCGCCTTGGCGAGATCGCCACGCCCATCGCGTTCGAGCTCGCACGCAAGCTGCGCAAAGCGCCGAAATTCATCGCGCAGGAAATCGTTCTCGGCCTCGGCACACTCGAAGGCTTCGCGCGTTTCGAAGTTGCCGGCGCAGGCTACATCAACGCCTACCTTGACCGCGCAGCCGCAATCCGCCTCGTTGCCCGCGCCGAGAAAGACTCGCCATCGACGAAGGGGCATGCGCTCGTTGAGCATACCTCCATCAATCCCAACAAAGCCGCTCACATAGGCCACCTGCGCAACGCCATTCTCGGTGACACATTCGTGCGTCTCCTCCGCGCCACCGGGTACAAAGTCGACGTGCAGAACTACATCGACAACACCGGCGTCCAGGTCGCCGACGTCGTGGTCGGATTTTTGCATCTCGAAAAGAAATCGCCGGCCGAAGTTCGCGCACTTGTTGACGCCTTCGCCCGCAAAGGCAAACGCATTGACTATTACTGCTGGGACCTCTACGCCCGCACCTCG
Source organism: Occallatibacter sp. (assembly GCA_050010795.1). Lineage (GTDB taxonomy): Bacteria > Acidobacteriota > Terriglobia > Terriglobales > Acidobacteriaceae > Telmatobacter. The sequence goes on along the minus strand of JBEKKI010000005.1, from coordinate 21,400 downwards.
CATTGGTACGGCGAAGGGACCGCCGAAGAACAAGCCGCGCGCAAGCAATTGCGCCTCGACACGCTGCACTTGATCGAGCATGGCGGCAACGAAACCGCCGCGGTCGCCGACCTTATCTCCACTGCCGTCCTGCGCCGCCACCTCGAAACCATGCTGCGCCTCGGCATCGAGTACGACTTTCTCCCGCGCGAGAGCGAAATCCTTCACCTCAAATTCTGGGAAGCCGCCTTTGAAAAGCTCAAACAGTCGGGCGTGCTCTACTTCGAGAACGAGGGCAAGAACAAAGGCTGCTGGGTGATGGCTCGCCCCGGCGCGGAGGCCAAGGACGACGAAGCCGACGACGATGCCAAGGTCATCGTCCGCTCCAACGGTACCGTCACCTACGTCGGTAAGGACATTGCCTACCACCTTTGGAAGTTCGGCCTCCTCGGCCGTGACTTCGGCTACAAGAAGTTTTTCACCTACCCGAGCCACGAGTGCTGGATCTCCGCCGAATCGGGCGAAGCGAATCATCCTCAATTCGGCGCAGCCACCGTCATCTACAACGTCATCGACTCACGCCAGTCCGATCCGCAGTCGAACGTGATCCAGGCCCTCCGCGGCATGGGATACACCAGCCAAGCCGATCACTACACGCACTTCAGCTACGAAATGGTTGCGCTTACGCCCCGCTGCGCCATTGAGCTCGGCTACGACGTTTCCGATGATGACAAAAAGAAATCCTACATCGAAGTCAGCGGCCGCAAGGGCTTCGGCGTCAAGGCCGACGACCTGATCGACAAACTCATCGCCGCTACGCGCGCTGAGGTCGATGCGCGCCAAACCGGCCACGACGACGCCGAGCGTCAAACCATCGCCGAGCAGATTGCCATCGGCGCCTTGCGCTACTTCATGCTGAAGTACACGCGCAATTCCGTGATCGCCTTCGACTTCAAAGACGCGCTCAGTTTCGAAGGCGAGACCGGCCCCTACATCCAATACGCCGTGGTCCGCATCCGCAACATCTTCCGCAAAGGCGGGACAAGCCCGGAAGCGGCGTTAGCGGGGTTAGCAGAGTTAACGGAGCTAGACCGCAATCTCTCCGGCGAAGCCAACGAAGACATCTGGTCGCTCTGGCTGCGCGCCGGCCGTTTTTCCCAAGTTTTGGAGCAGTGCATTGGAACGTCGGAACCGGCCTATCTCGCCAAGCATGCATTCCAGCTCGCGCAGGAGTTCGCCAACTTCTACCATCGCCACCACATTCTTACCGAAGAAGACCCCGCGCGTAAGACATTTCTGCTCGCCACCGCCGCGATCACCCTTCGCGAACTCGTTGGCGCCCTCGCGCTTCTCGGCATCGACAGCCCCGAAGCAATGTGAAGAACAGCTATTAGCCTTTACCGCTTGGTTCTTGGGTGCTTGCGCGGCAGGCAATTCTCCTCTAAAAGCTAATAGCTAAAAGCTGTCTTCTTTCCATTTGCCAACTCCGCGCCCCAGCCTTCACAATGCCGTGGGGTGGTCTGACCAGTTGGCGCAGTTACGAACGCGCCGCGCCCGATCCACAACACTCACATCGAGGGGCTCGCCATGCGTCGTTCGCATCTTGCCGTTTCGCTTTGTCTCACCGCTGGATTCCTCTTCGCCTCCGTCGCACAGTCCCAGATTCCCCTCGAATACGCGCCGCTCATCACGGCGTCTATCCTTCCGCCCAACTCGCACGCCTCCGAGCCCGGCCTGCTCTTTTATCTCTCCGGCGACAACGGCTTCAACGCCGATTACGCCGCCGGTGGCAACCCCGTCCCGAACTACGTAAAAGATCTGAAGATCCTCCCCGGCGGCGTCAGCGGCTCCTACATCCAGTGTGGCAACAACCAGCTCCTCTCCTACTGGGCGCCCGGCAACATCTACTCGCAGCGTGGCACGCTTTCATTCTTCTGGCGCTCGCGCGATCCGCTCGACGAAACCGAGTTCCCCGTCTTCCGCGTCGGTTTCGCTGATCACTCCAGTTGGGACATGGTCTGGCTTCGTATCGACTGGAACGGCCACGGCTTCGACGCCTTCGTCACCGACGTCAACCTGGGCCGCACGCGCGTCAGCGTCAAGCTTCCCGAAATCCCCAAGCCTGACCAGTGGCTTCATCTCGCCCTCGTGTGGGACGAAACCAGCGGCATCCGCTTCTACATCGACGGCAAGCTGATGGCGGCGAAAGAAGCTACCGGCCTCTTCGACACCGCCCTCGATCAGTTCGGTCCGCATTCGCGCATCATCGGCCCGACCGGTGTCGAAAGCTCCTATAGCTACGATCGCGGCGGCGACATTGACGAGTTGCGCATCTACGATCGCATGCTCTCCGATTCGAACATCGCCGGCCTCGCAAAAAATCAGATTCCTCAGAACATCCCGTCCGTCGATCGCAAAGTCGCGGTTGGCGCTTCACCCGCCGAGGCCGCGGCACCGATCGTTCCGAGCGAGGGTCGCTTCGATTCTGGCTCCGGCCACGCCACAAACTGGGAGCAAGAGTGGAATCTCAAATACGGCTGGAACCGTCCCGGCGATGAGCCCGTTCTTCTCGACGAGGAATACACCACCGTCCGCAAGGTCGAAATTCACGACGTGTACGATCTCGACCGCTGGTGGTGGAAGGCCACTGACGGCATTCGCGAGACCACCTGGCCCGGCGTCTATAACCGCTCGCGCCTCATCGGCCGCGACGACTACTTCGAACTGCCCGACTGGGATTGCTACTCGCTTTCCGGTAAAACCGTCACCTTCACCATGCCAGACGAGCCCTGGAATCATCTTGAAATTGCCGGCGGCGCGTGGGGCACGTGGACTCTGCTCGCCCACGACAAAGGAAGAGCCTCCGACTCCGAGACCACTCTCTTTGAACGTCCCACAGGCCAGGAGATTACTTACCACCAATTCAACTCGCCCATCGCCGGCCAGAAAATCCGTTTCACGAACGTCGAGCAGGAGCAGCCTCTCGGAGAAGTCTCCGCCTACTACGTGCATCCCGGCACGGAGCCCACCGCCGTCGCCACCCTCCGCTACCGTCTCACCAGCACAGTCAGTGCGGTCGATAACCCCTCCACCGTCCCGCTTGTCGATTACATCGAAGGCCGCTTTCCACCCGACGAGCGACAGACCATGATGGCCATGCCTTCGAGCGCTCTCTTTGGGCCCGGCGGACCCAGTTCGCGCGCCGCGCGCCGCCAGAACACGCAAATCGAAGCCACGCCCGCCAGCCTGCCCATCGTCCACATCGTCATTCCCGCCGACTTCCGCTCGCAAATGAACCTCGAAGGCCACGGCACTTCCTACGGTTGGGAAAACATCGACGCCGGCCTCGACGGCATCGCCATCGATCTGCCTCCGCTCAACATCCAGCCCAACGCCGATCGCGTCATCCCCCTGAACATCCAGATCAAAGATCCGCTCTGGCCCATGCGCGACATGCTCTACTTCACCTTCGCCGTCAAGCCTGGCACGCCGCACACCCTCTGGCTCGATACGCGCGATCGCATCCTGCCCAATGAACGCGGCCTCTACCTCACCATCGCCGCGCAAAGCGCGGACTTCTCGACCGCGGCCCTCGAAGGCGCCGAAATCCGCCTCATTTTCAAGCCGTACAAAGACGCGCTCCCCGAGCACATCGCCGACCGCCTCACGCAGGTGCGCGACGAGTTCGCCAACCTCGTCGAAGAATCCGTCAGCTCGCGCCGCCTCAATCTCTTCAATCGCTTCGACGCCGACATAACCGACCTGCTCCGCGTCGACCCGCAAAATGAACTCGCCCGTGACTACTGGCACGAGATGAATCACGAGCAGCCGCGCCCGCCGTTCACTCTGCCGCAGGCGCCGCCGGGCGTCCCGCAGTGGGCCTTCCTGCAGGTCGAGGACCTCGGCTACCTTAAGCGCCTCATCAACTGGTACATCGACAATCGCCAAATCTCCAACGGCGAATTCGGCGGCGGCCTCTCTGACGATAGCGACTTCACCGAGTGGTGGCCTGGCCTCGCCATGATGGGTTCGACGCCCGACAAAATCAAAGCCTCGCTCGGTCGCGAGATGGACGCCATGTATGCGCAGCACATGTTTTTGAACGGCCTCGCCACCATCCAGACCGATGAGCTGCACAGCTACGAAGACGGCCTCAATGTCCTCGGCGAATCCATGCTCCTCGACTTCGGCAGTCCGAAACAGATCGAGCGCGCCATGGTTACCGCAAAACGCCTCGAGTGGCTCACCGGCATCAACGCCGCCGGCCATCGCCACGTCCGCTCCAACTACTTCAACGGCGCCAAAATGGCTGAAGGCGGCGTGTGGGGATGGTCAAAAGAAGCCTCGTACATGGATTTCCATCCCGCGCTGTCGCTCGTGCTCTTCAACGGCATGCCCGAGACGCGCAAAATGATCCTCGAGCTTGCCGACGGCATCCTCGCCCACTACAAGCCCGGCCCCGGCGGCAAGCCCGCTTTGCACCTCGAAGTCAACTTCAAAACCGACGAAGACAAGCCCACCGGCATGCGCGCCTGGTTCATCCTATGGGCCGCCTATCGCTGGACTGGCGACGCGAAATACGTCCAGCCCTTTCTCGATTCGCCGATGGAATCGATGCAGCTCGTCAACTCCGACATGCTTGACATGCTCAACCTGCGCAAACAGCAGACCGATCCCCTCATCGCCGCCGCCAGCCGCGTGAATGGCCCGACCGGAATCTCGCAACCAAGTGAGACAGCCTGGCAGCTTGCCTGGCAGGCCACCGGCGACGCCTCCTGGCTCGAGAAAGTCTACGCCTCGCAAATCCAGACCGCGCACGAGCGCGAGTTCATCAACACGCAAGGCAGCCTCTGGATCGATCGCGTTTACTTCAACAACGGCGAACTGCAGCGTTCCCGCCTCGGTGGCGTCGCCCTCATGCGCAACTACTGCTATCCCGGCAACGCCGTCAGTTGGCGCTTCGATTCCCCTGCAAACGACCAGAGCGTCGCCATCCTCGTGCCCGAGGCCACGCCCAATCACGTCCGGATTATCGCCTACAACCTCGATCGCGTTCCCGTCACTGCGCATATGACTGGCTGGGAAGTCGATCCCGGTGAGTGGACCCTGACCCAGGGCACGCAAGCTGGCATCGGCAACGCGCAACCCGCTCCCGATGCGCCGGTCCAGAATCAAACCACGCAAACCGTCGCCTTTGAGCGCAGCAAGTCCGTCGCGATCACTTTCGCGCCGCGCACCACGACAGCGATCGAGCTGAGGTTGAAGAACAAGGGCGTTCCCTACTGGTCGCGGCCCGATCTCGGCATCGATCCTGAAGATGTGAAGGTTGATGGAGCGCAGATGGCCGTCACCGTGCACAGCGTGGGCTCAGTCGACGCTCCCGCCTCGAAGGTCGTCCTGCGCGAGAAAACCGGCAAAACGCTCGCCACCGCCGACGTTCCTGCGCTTAAAGCGCCGCTCGACCTCGCGCCGAAAACCGCGCGTGTCACTCTCACCCTCCCCGCTGGTGCCGATCTGAAAGGCGCCACCGTTACCGTCGAGTGTGGCGGCAACCTGCCGGAGATTACCTTGATGAACAACAGTGTGACGCTATAAGGAGGGCTGTTCTTTAATCTCTCCGCCGCCGCTGATGCGTCGACGGAATGTTCATGTCCTCGCGGTATTTCGCTACGGTCCGTCGCGTCAGTTGAATTCCCTGCGACTGCAGTATCGCGGCTAGCTGGTCGTCGGTCAGCGGATGCCGCTGGTCTTCATCTTCAATGAGCTTGCGCACCTTGCGCTTCAGCACCAGCAGCGGCGTATCCGCGCCCTCCGGCCCGTTCGCGCCCTCCGAGAAGAAAAACCGCAGCTCCAGCACGCCCTGCGGCGTGTGTGCGTATTTGTTGGCCACCGCGCGGCTCACCGTCGAGGGGTGAACCCCGATCTCCTCAGCGACTTCCTTGATCATCATCGGCCGCAGCCCCTCCACGCCCTTCTCCAGGAACTCCTGCTGCCGCCGGACGATGACTTCGCACGTCCGCAGGATCGTGCTTTTCCTCTGCGCGATGTTCCGCATCAGTTGCAGCGCCGAGCGGAACCGCTCTTTCACGTACTCCTTCACTTCCTTGTCGGTGTTCGTTGAGACCAGCATCCGCCGGTAACGCTGGCTCAGCCGCAGGCTGGGCAGGTCGTCTTCGTTCATGCTCACAGCCCACTCGTCTCCGCGCTTCACAAAGTACACGTCTGGCTCGATCAGCCGCGTCTGCTCGCGGTTGTACATCCGCCCCGGCCGCGGGTCGAGCGTGCGGATAAACTCCACCGCCGCGTGCGCCTCTTCCGCCGTCACCTGCGCCGCGCGCGCCAGGTCCTTCACGTCGCGCTTCTGCAAGAGAGGCAGGTGGCGTTCCACAATCAGCTCCGCCACCTCCATGGCCCGCCGCCGCTCGTCTATCCTGGCCTCGGCCTCGGCGCGGAAGCCTCTATGCGGATCGGCAGCCGGCCCCTCCTCCGTCTCCTCCGTTCCGCTCCCGTACAAATAGCTAAACTCCTGCTGCTGCGCCGAAATCTGAAGCGCCAGGCACTGGCGCAAATCGCGCGCACCCACTCCCGCGGGGTCCAGATGCTGTACCAGATCGACCGCCTGCCGGATTAACTCCAGGGCTGCCGCGTGCTCCGCCGCATGTCCATTGCTCGCCGCTGCATCCGCCGGGAACCCACCAAACGCCGCGGCAAGTTCCTCCTCGCTTGCCGTCAGATACCCGTCCTCGTCAAGGTTGCCGACGATGAACTCCGCAGCCTCATGCAACTTCGCGTCCAGGCTCAAAGCTCCCAGCTGCCACGCCAGGTGATCGGACAAAGTCGTAGGCTGGGAGAGAAAGTTTTCAAACGAGGGCCTTTCAATCTCTTCGTACTCCGGCTGTGTGCGATAGCCGGGATCAAGATACTCCTGGAAGTACGAGCCAAAATCGATCTGGTCGAAAATGTCCTTGGGTGGCGAGACCGTTTCTTCGACGCCGCGCTCCAGCCGCTCCTCGCGGCCTGCAACTTCATCCAGCATCGGAACCGATTCGTCAATCTCTTCCAGGACGGGATTTTCCACCATCTCCGCATCGATCATCTCCTTCAGCTCGAGCTTGTTCAGGGCAAGAACGCTCACCATCTGCATCAGGCCCGGCGTCAGTACCTGACGTTGCGCCACCTTCAGATTCAATTTGGGTTGCAGTAGCCCCATGGTTCGAGTTCGTTCCCTCTTTGACTCAAAGCGAGTGTAATCGTGCGAGAAAAAGCTTAATCCAGAAAATGCCTTAAATCGAATCACCAATTTGCGTCACGATCCCAATTTGGGTCGTGACCCATCGTGAAATGTTCAAAAGAAACAACTTGCCTCACCCCCGCGACCTTGCGGCAGGATCCCTTAGAATATGCCTGTCTTGGGTGCAGCGTCCAGACCTTAGCCCAGCGAGAATCCTTCGCCTAGATAAATGCGCCGCACCTCTACGTCGTTGCCCAGCTCGCGTGGCGTACCCGTACGAAAAATTCGCCCCTCGGCAATAATGTAAGCGCGGTCCGTGACGCTCATCGTCTCGCGCACGTTGTGGTCGGTCACCAATACGCCGATGCCGCTCGCTTTCAGGTCGAAGATGATCTTTTGCAACTCCAGCACCGCGATCGGATCGATCCCGCTGAACGGCTCGTCGAGCAGAATAAAGTTCGGTTGAATGCATAGCGCCCGCGCGATCTCCACGCGCCGCCGCTCGCCGCCTGAGAGCGCATAGCCGCGTGTCGTGCGGATGTGGCCGAGGTTCAACTGGTTGATCAGCTTCTCGGCGCGCGTGCGCCGCTCCCGGTTGCCCAGCGGCTGCGCTTCCAGTACCGCCAGAATGTTTTCCTCCACCGTAAGCTTGCGGAACACCGAGGGCTCCTGGGGAAGATAGCTGATGCCGAAATTGCGCGCCCGCAAATACATCGGCAGTCGCGTGATGTCTGTATCGTCCACCAGCACGCGTCCGCTCTCGGGCTGCACCAGCCCCACGATAATGTAAAAGCTGGTTGTCTTGCCGGCGCCGTTCGGCCCCAGCAATCCCACCACCTCGCCGCGGGAGATTCTCAGGTTGACGTCCCTTACAACCTGCCTCCGCTTGTAGCTCTTGCCGATTCCCTCGGCAATCAATGTTTGCATTTGTCTCGCTGGCGCAATGGGCGCCTTTACTTTCCGTGCACTCGCGGCGCGGTCGTCTCCGTAATCGTCTCGCGGCCTCCGCCTTCGATACTGACGCTATCATCGCGGCTATGGAAAATCAAAGCTTCTCCGCTTACTGATCCGCGCTCCGGATCGGTCATCTTCGGCGGCGCCGCAGCGGTGCCCGTCAGCACATATTCGCCGGTCGCGCCCGAGTACGCGAGTGTTTCCCCGGTCCCACGCCGTCCTTCGAGTGTCAGCACTACATGACCTGTCGCCGTCATCTGGTCCACCTGCGCCTGGCCGCCTCCGCTGCCTTCGTGATTCCCTGCCGGCATCAGCTTCAGCTCGACCTCGTTTGACGATGACGTAGCCTCGCCAGTCTCTGCCACCACCGCGCTCAGCGCGCCTCTCCGCATCACTGCCCGGCGCTCGGGATCGGAATACCATAGGTCGCCTCCGCGCACGCGAATCAGCGATGGTGCGCCGGTTATGTCGCCTGCCCTGCCGCCTCCATTCTGATTCCGCGCCTGAGCGCCATTCTTGCCAGGCCCCGGCCCGCTCGCGCTCAGCATGACAACTCTCACCGGTTCCGCGAGATCGTTGCTTTTCGCCACCAGCGTCTGCAGGTGTTGGTTCAGCACGACCGCCGGTCCCGATACGAAATTTGACTCTTGCCAAAGCCGCGCATGCCCGCGAAACGTCACCTCGCCCGTCGACTCGTTAAGGTGTGCTTCTTCCGCCACAACATGAGCGGGCCCCTTGCCGCCCAGCGTCAATTCACCTTCGCTCGCATCGCTATTCGCCGCGGCCGCCTGCCCGCCTGTGCCCCTCGCACCCGTATTGGTCCACGTCGCCTTCACGTTGCCCCGCGCGAACGCGTCTCCCGACTGCTGCGACACATCCACCTTGTCCGCAGTCATCTCCAGGCCGCCATTTTCGACGCGCGGATTGATCGTCAAATGCAGCCATCCGCCCTCGTCCTCATACACCGCTTTGCCCGCTGTCGCGCGTAGCGAGTCCCCCGTGGCGGACGGTCGCGCTCCGGCCTTCGTCGCCTGTTGATCAAACAACACTACATGACCATCGAGCTCCGCCGACTCCACTCCGGTCGCGGCCCCTGCTCCCTCTCCGCCCGGCGTGTTTCTGCCACCTCCGCCCCTGGCTCCGCTTCCCTTGTCTCCTTGTTCCTTCGCTCCCTTGGTCTCTTGCTCCATTGGTCCTTTGGTCCTTTGGTCCCTGCCTTCCGTAAACTCCGCCTGCAGCCGATCGCCGCTCGCCGTCTGCCGAGCCCCATTCGCCGCCGTCTTCTCGATTTCTGCATGGCCCACACCGGTCATGGCGCGCAACACTGAACCCGGCTCGAAGATCCCCGTCACTTCATCAGCAGTCATCTTTTGGGGCGTTGCCGCCGCATTGCCGCGCTGGCTTTCGCTCGTCACTACCGCCCCGCCTGAGCCCCGCATCGTTTCCGGTTCAATTTCCTTTTCACCCTTCCTCTTTTGCCTCCTGAAGTTGATATCCAGCACCGGCGAGCGCCAGGTCCGACTCACGCGCACCGGCTCCTGCCCCACCCCTTCCTGGCTTGCTTCGTCGCTTCTCATCTCCACGCCGCGCTCCAGGTGTGCGCTCTTCAGCAGTCCCTCCGCCGTGAACGCCAGCTCCGCTGTCGGCGACGTCCCGTGCATCGTCCGGCCTTCCTTCGCCGAATCCATCGTCACGCCGCCCTCCATGTGTCCCGTGCGCGGCTGGTTGTGTTCGTCAAACTCCATCCAGGCTGCCGGAGCAGTCAAATGCCCGCCTGTCGCCGTCTGCAGCGCGAACCCTCCCATCACGTCCATTCGCTCAGCCGAGCCATCCGCTCGAAACACAATCCTTGCTTGTGCCGCGTCTGCCCGCCCGCCGCGAGTTTCTGCCGAGGCCTTTTCCATCCAGCACGTCTGCGCGCCGCGATCGAACTCCGCATGTTGGGCGCGAACCTGTACCTGGTCTCCGCCGCGGTGCGTCGTTAGCTCCACGGCCTGCTCCAGCGTCAGGTAGCCGCCCTGCGAGTCGTACTTCGCTCCCAATGCGCTCCCGTCTCCCTGCGCCGTTGAGAAATTCACATGCTCACCTGTCGTCACCAGCCCGGTGTTCCGGTCGAAGGTCACTCCGCTTGTCTTCACGTCGATCTGCCCGACCGAGCCCGCTGCCTCATTCAGCTCCGCGATCGCCCGGCCGGCGATTTTGCCCGCCCCTGTGGGTGCCGCAGCCGGCCGCGTCAACAGCATCTCCACCGGTCCCTGTGCCGTTGCCAGGCCCGTCTTCTGGTCGTATTCAAACGTGTCGCCTGCAATCCGGTCGATGCGGCTGCCATCTTCGCCATAAAGATCGATCTGCACGTCGTGCAACTCGATGCGATCGTTCTTTAACTGCACTTCCTTCGAAGCATGAATCCGGTACTGCGAGTGCGCGCCGAACGCGTGAACAAACGTGTACCCATTGGCCTCCTGCACAATTCCCTGCGCCAGCCGCTGCGGCAGATCGTGACGGCTCAGCAGGTTCTTCCACTTGGCCCTCGCCAGAAACACTCCCAAGGCGGCCAGCAGCAGCACTCCCGCCACCAGCACCAGCGTCCGAATTCGCTCGATCGTGAAGCGCACGCTAGTTTTCCATTCCTAGCCGCGCCGCCAGCCGTTCGGCCAGGCTCTCGCCAAGCTCGCTCCACAGCAGGCGCGCCGTCGCGCCTGAAGCTTTCTCAACCGCTGCCGTCAGCTCCACCAGTTGGCGCACATTCTCCTCGACGTGCTTTGCGCCTACCCGGTCCAGGTCTGCGTCCTCCTCGAGGAACGGCGCGTCGCTCCCGAAATCGATCTTGATGTGCCCATCCTGCTCGTACGCGCCTTCGTCGAAGAGTGGTCCATAGCCCGTGACCCGCACCAGCCTTGGGCCCTGCGCCCAGCGCGAATCGAGATTCGGCACAGCCTCCAGCTCCCACAAACTCCATCCAATCTGGAACTCGTAGGCGTAGTCCTCGTGGAGCAGTTCCGTCGCGTCTTCCACCGCCTGGCGCGGGTCAACACCCCGCTCCTGCCTGCCCCCCATCCGCCCGTACACGCGCTCGAACACCGGCGTCTCGTTCCAGCTCACGGGCCACGCCGTCGCCGAATACACGTTGGCCTCGCCTCCGTGCGCGGCAAAAGCGCCCAGCACCGCAATCAGCTTGCCGGGGAGCGCCTCAAGGCGCAGGTTCGGGTACCACAGGCTCAAATACAGCGTGTCCGCCATCTGTACTGATTTTAGACTTGCTGGCGCTCGCCGGTGACGGACCGGAAACCGGGCGCCGGCCACGATGTAGACTCTTTTGCATGCGCAGACTTGCCTTCCGATTCGTTGTCTTTCTCGCCTTCTTTGTCGCATTTAGCGCCGGCAGGGCACAGCAGCCCGCAGCAGACGGCCAGCAGCAATTCGCCGAATTGGGAGTATGCAAGCTGGTGAATGGGCAGCAGATCTCAACCTGCCGCCTGGGCTACCGCACATGGGGCAAGCTCAACGCCGAGCGCTCAAATGCCGTCCTCTTCCCCACTTATTTCTCCGGCACAACAGCCAACCTCGCCGGCATGGTGGGCGCGGACAATCTGGTCGATCCATCGAAATACTTCATGATTGCCGTCGATGCGCTGGGCGATGGCGTCTCTTCGTCGCCTTCAAACTCGGCCACTCAGCCGGGACTACTGTTTCCCGCCTTCACCACCACCGACATGGTCAATGCCGAATACCGGCTGGCTACGGAAACGCTGGGCCTGAATCATCTGCACGCGGTAATGGGCATCTCGATGGGCGGCATGCAGACCTTTGAGTGGATCGTGGACTACCCCGGATTCATGGATGAGGCGATTCCCATTGTCGGTTCGCCGCGGCTGACGGGCTATGACCTGCTGCTCTGGCATGAGGAGGAAGATGCGCTGCGCTCCGATCCTGCGTGGCACAACGGCCACTATGCCCAGCGCCCGCCCCTGGGCGCTGTCGCCGCGCTGCACGATATGAACCTGACCACCCCCGCTTACTATGCGCGCATGCATCCGCCTGAGAAGTTTGCCGCCGATTATGCCGCCTATTACTCCAACGGCATTCTGCCCTTCGACGCCAATGACTGGTTCGCGCAATTGGAAGCGATGATCCACCACGACGTGTCGCATAGCGGATCGATGGACGACGCGGAAGCTCACGTAAAGGCGCGGGTGCTTGTGGTGGTGGCTGCGCAGGATCACATGGTGAATCCCAAGCCGGCCGAAGACTTCGCCAAGGCGATCGGCGCGAGGGTCATCGTCCTCGAGTCCGACTGCGGACATATCTCAAACGGCTGCGAAGCGGACAAGTTGAGCCCGGCCGTGCGCGCGTTTCTGGATGGGAAGTAGAGTGCCAGGAGATTCTGCGCTGAACTGATGGAATGAACGCGAGGTCCTTTCCGTCTCTGACGTCGGCCTTACGACGTTACGATTTCGCTGAAATCCGCGATGGTCGAAAAGTTACGCAGAACTTCGTCGATCAACCCAAGGTTCGCGCTGCGAACCGATTCGTCGGGATCGAGCACCATCACCTTGTCGAAGAACTGGTCGACCGTTGGCCGAAGCGTAGCAATCAGCGCCAACGCTTCGCGGTAGGCACGTTGCTCGCGGAGCCTGGCAATCTGCGGTGCAATCTCTTTCGACCGGTCCCACAAATCGATCGCTTCGAGCGCGAGGTCGGCCAGCTTCTTCTGATCGGGACGATAGCCCTTTTCTTCTGCTTGCCGTAGGATGTTCTTGATCCGTTTGCAGGCCGCCGATACGGCAGCAAAATCTTCCGACCCGCGTACCGAAATGAGCGCTTCGGCGCGCGCCATCGCATCGCGCACATCGTCCGCGCCGGCGGCCAGCACGGCATTCACCACGTCGTACGCGAATCCGCGCACGTCCTTCAAATAAAACTGCAGCCGCTCGCGGAAAAATTCATCCACCCGTGCTCTGCCGGCATCGCTCACACCCGACGCATTCAGCACATCGCCCAGCGTCAGCGGCAACCCTGACTCGGCCAGAATTTTCACGATCGCATTTGCCGCGCGCCGCAACGCAAACGGATCCTTCGATCCCGTTGGCGCCATCCCGATGCCGAACATCGCCACAATCGTTTGAATGCGGTCGGCCAGCCCAAGCAATTGCCCTTCAATCGTCGACGGAATCGCATCTTCAATCGACGCCGGCGTGTACTGATCGTAGATCGCCTTCGCAACCGTCTCACCCAGGCCCTGCGCGCGCGCGTACAGCCCGCCGATGATCCCCTGCAGCTCTGTGAACTCCTTCACAAGCTCGGTCGTCAGATCGGTCTTCGCCAGCTCAACCGCCTTGAACAGCGCAGTCTCGTCGAAAGCAGCACCGTCGGTTTTCGCCTCTGCCGCCAGCGCGCTCGCCACAGCCAGATTCTGCTCCGTCTTCCAGTAGTAGCTTCCCAGCTCCTTCTGGAACGTGACATGTTTCAGGCTTTCGAACCTCTGCGCCAGTGGCGTCTTCTGGTCCATGTCCCAGAAGAACCGCGCGTCCTTGAATCGCGCCCGCAGCACGCGCGCATTGCCGTGGCGAATGATCGCCGCGCCCTGTTCATCCGCCTGTGTATTCAGCACAGCCAGAAAGTGCGGCGCCAGCTTGCCCTTCGCGTCCTCTACCGCAAAGTACTTCTGGTGGTCGCGCATCACCGTCACCAGAACTTCTTCCGGCAGCTCCAGATACTCAGGCTCAAAGTCCCCGAGAATGACCGTAGGCCACTCGGTCAAATGCGTGACGGTTTCCACCAGCGCCTCGTCCTCGCGCCACCGCGCTCCCTCCACTGTCCGCGTCGCCGCGTCCAGCGCCTTGCGAATCATCTGCTGCCGCTCGGCCACGTCAACCACCACGCTCGCCGCGCGGAGTGTTTCAGCGTAGCTCTTCACCGAAGGTAAAACCACGGAGTGGTCACCATGCAGCACGCGATGTCCGCGGCTCGTGTTGCCCGCCGCGATTCCCGCAATCTCCAGCGGCACAACGCTCGAGTCGAGCATCGCTACAACCCAGCGCACCGGCCGCACGAACCGCTCCGGCTTGCCCGCGCGCCAATACATGTTCTTGGCCCAGTAGATCGCCAGAACTTCTTTTGGCACTTCGGCTTCAAGGATTTCTGCCGCCAGCCGCCCTGCGCGCTTCAGCGTCGCGCCCACGTAGTCGCCCTTCGGTCTTTCAACTTTTTTGAGCGCGGAAACATCAACGCCTTGTTTCTTCGCAAACGCCTCGGCCGCCGCTGTCGGTGCGCCGTCTTTGAATGCCACCTTCCACGACGGGCCCGTCATCTCCTCTTCGGTATCGGCTTGCTTCTCGAGCACACCGTCGGCGAGCACGGCCAGCCGCCGTGGCGTCGAATACGTCGCTACCTTCGCGCCGTCCGCGAGCAGCCTCTCGCGCTTCAGCAGCCCGCCGATCCGCTTGCCTAGCTCCGCCTCCGCCCCGGCGATCATCCGCGCCGGAACCTCTTCAAGCCCGATCTCTAGTAGAAAGTCCGCCATACTAAACTTTTTCCCACTAACTCGCTGACTTGCTAACTCGCTTCCTGCTGCTGCGCCCACGCCTTCGCCACGCCCACTGCAAGCGCGCGAATTCTTCCAATCACGCCCACGCGCTCCGTCACGCTGATCGCCCCGCGCGCATCGAGCAGATTGAAAAGGTTCGAGCACTTGAGCGCCAGCTCATACGTCGCCAGCAGCGGAAATCTCCGCTTGTCGGCGACCGTTGCGCGTTCATCGGCCATGAGCGCGTTCGCCTTTTCGAGCAGTGCATGCGCCTCGGCCTCGTAGCTATTGAAGTGCTCCCAAAGCCGGGCCACGTCGGCCATCTCGAAGTTGTACACCGAGAATTGCAGCTCTTCGGCCAGACGAACGTCGCCGTAGGTCACCGCCGCGCCCGCCTCAGTCCCGTCTGTGTGGGGATCGCGTGCCCACACAATGTCGTAAATCGAGTCGGCATCTTGTAAGAACGCTGCAATGCGCTCCATGCCGTACGTCAGCTCCGCGCAAATCGGATCCAGATCCAGCCCGCCGCACTGCTGGAAATACGTGAACTGCGTAATCTCGAGGCCATCAAGCATTACCTGCCAGCCCACTCCCCACGCACCGCCTGCCGGCCACTCCCAGTTGTCCTCCTCGAACTTCAGGTCGTGGTGCTTCAGGTCGATGCCCATCGCCTCCAGCGACTCGAGATAAAGCTCCTGCACATTCACCGGTGGCGGCTTCAGGATCAGTTGGAACTGTGTGTGTTTGAACAGCCGGTTGGGATTCTCGCCGTACCGCCCGTCAGCCGGCCGCCGCGAGGGCTGGGCGTACCCCACCTTGTAGGGCTTCGGCCCCAGCACCCGCAGAAATGTCTCCGGGCACATCGTCCCCGCGCCCACTTCCACATCGTAGGGTTGCTGGAGCACGCATCCGCGTTCCGCCCAGAACGCCTGCAGGCGGAACAAAAGATCCTGGAACGTGAGTGAGGCTGGCTTTACTTGCGGCACGGGCTGAGCAGGGGACACAGGCAAATCTCTCTCATTGGGACTAAGGGATGATTCTATCAGCCGCCCTAAAGCTCCAGACTCCTGTGCGGGCGCTTCCGCCCATGCCTTTCGTACCCAGAAGACAAAAGCGCCTTCTTCCCGACAGAATCATCACGACCAGAACGTCGCTACGCCAGTGATGCCGGCAGCGATAGTAGATTCTCCAATGAGAATGAACGCCTCTTCGGGCCTCGTGTTACCCGCCCAGCCTTGCCAGCGCCTCCGCCGTCTTCAGCTTGCGCTCCAAATGCCGCTCCAGTGTCTGCAGCGTGAACCGCCTCAGATCCTGCCCGCGCCTTCGCGTCCACGGCTCACCGGCAAAAGCAGATGCCGGCTGCCGCAGCATACGCTGGGCGAGCTGCCACGAGTCGGCCGAAAGCGTGCTTCCGCTCCCATTCGAGTGCAGCCCGCAAAACAGCCCGTCCGCATACGCGTTGAAGCGCACTTCGTCCGCGCTCAGCGCCTCGCCGCACACAATGCAGTGCGCGATGTCGGGCAAGAGGCCCATCAGCCGCGTCATCCACAACGAGAAATACGTCAGCGCCATCCACGGCCCGGAAGACTGGGGCCCAGCGGATCGGGGCCCGGAGGATTGGGGCTGGGCGACTCCGGGCTGGTCGGGCTCCGACTTCACCGCGTGGGTGTGCTCCAGCGCGCTCACCAGCAGCCGGAACACCGTCTCCTGTGGATCGTGCTCGGGCAGCGCCTCGTCAATCACTTCGGCAAAAAAACTCAGCACAGCCATTCGCGTCTGGTCCACCGGCGCCGAAAGCGGCGAACGCAGAATCTCCAACTGATCGAGCCGGACGAGTTCCTGCCCCGGCCGCTCCGCGAACCACGCCCGCGCCAGCGTCATGGGCTCAAGCGCGCCGCCGAAGCGCTTGCGGCTCTTGAGCGCGGCCCTGGCCACGCCCCGCATCCGGCCATAGTCGCGCGTGAAGAAGCTCACGATGAGATCGGCCTCATGCACCGGCCAGGTGCGCAGAACCACCGCTTCCGACGTGAGCACGCTCATGCGGCTACTATCTTCGCATTTTTCAATCGTATGCGTGTCGGGGCAGTGCCCCTTGCCAAACGTGGATCGTAAGGGGATTATAATTAAGTAAGGAAATCTTGAAAATCACATGGTATAATCTAAGGAGTAAGGAGATGCAATGCCGATCGCGAAGGTGACATCCAAAGGCCAAATCACGATTCCCGCCGAAATCCGGAAGGCTCTCAAGGTCGTGCCTGGGACTCGAATCGACTTTTACCAGGACAGCGAGGGCAGGTTCGTACTGGCGCCGATAACCGGTTCCATACGGGACCTGGAGGGTTGTGCCCCAAAGCTCGATCACGTACCAACCATCGAAGAGATGAACGAGGCGATCGGAGACGCCATCGCCGAAAGCTACTTGAGAAGCGTGGCACGGCCGGCAACTTCTGAAAGCGGTGAATTGAAAGGTGAAGCAGCGTGATCGGAGTCGATACCAATGTTCTGGTTCGTTATTTCATCAAAGACGATCCGGTTCAGACGCACGCAGCGGTCAAACTTGTTCAGGGCTTATCTCCTGACAAACCGGGATGGATTGGGCTCCTGGTTTTGGCGGAATTGGCTTGGACTCTTCGGCGGCTCTACAAACTCGATCGGGTTGCGATTGCGGGAATCATCGAAAAGCTGCTGATCAGCACGGACATTGTCCTCGAAGCGCGTGATGCTGTGCGCCAGGCGCTTCTTCTCTATCGGAAAAGCAATGCGGATTTTGCCGATTGTGTGATTGCGGTCGCGGCGCGAGTGGCCGGCTGTAGCAGTATCGTCACATTTGACGAGATCGCTGCGAGAGACTTGGGAATGGAATTGGTTAAGTAGGCTGCGCGTTCGCGGAGTCCGCAAAAACCGCCCCTGCCCTGCTCAAACGCCGAATGCCCGCAGACACAAACGCGCGTCCCGCTTAAGGCAGGGCGCGCGCTGATGCAAATACAAAAATTCTGTCGGGGGAGAGTCGCTGCCGTTTAGCGGCCGTAATGCTTGGCGTTCTTCTCGGTAAAGTGCGCCCACTTCTCCGCCAGGTCGTCCTGCGCAAAGATGGCCGACACCGGGCATACCGGCACGCACGCGCCGCAGTCGATGCACTCGACCGGGTCGATGAACAACTGATCGGCTTCGGCGAAACCGGCTTCATCTTTCTTCGGGTGGATGCAATCGACCGGACACGCGTCTACACAGGCGGTGTCCTTCGTGCCGATACAGGGTTCTGCAATGACGTATGCCATCTCTGCTCTCTCCCAGGAATTCCCGCGGCATCGCTATCGCTTGCCGCTCTTCTCTTTACGACGCTGATAGTAGCACACGGCCCTGCGCCCTGACTCGCGCGCCCCCAGTCCCCGTTTTGCCATGCGGGAACCGCTCGCAACCTCAATCGCGGCCTATTCTGGCGCGCTCCGCCCGCGCCCGGGCAAACTCCTCGGGCGTGGGTATCGGCGCCAGATTGCGCCCCGCGAACATGTCGTCGAAAAAGCCGATCAGCTCCTCGTGGATGAGCGCATTCGACGCCAGCACCTCGTCGCTCTTCATCCGGAACTGCCCGCCCGCGAAGTCCGTCACTTTCCCCCCAGCTTCCTCTACCAGCAGAACTCCACCGGCGGTGTCCCACGGATTCAGGTTGAACTCCCAGAATCCGTCCAGCCGTCCGCACGCCACATACGCGAGGTCGAGCGCTGCCGAGCCAGCCCGCCGCACCCCGTGCGAGCGCAGCGTGAACTCCTGGTAGAAGTGGATGTTGGGGCTCGCGTGCCGCTTGCGGCTCGGAAACCCGGTCCCCAGCAGCGCCTCGGCCAGCTCCGGGGTGCGCGAGACCCTCGCCTGCTTTCCGTTCAAACATGTCCCCTGCCCACGCTCAGCCGTAAAGAGTTCGTCCCGCAGCGGATCGTAGACAACCGCAGCAACAAGCGCTCCATCGTCCTCGGCCTTTTTCCCAACGGGCCTATGCTCCAGGCCCAACGACACGCAGAATTGCGGGAAGCCATGCGCGAAATTCGTTGTCCCATCCAGCGGGTCCACGTACCAGCGGAACTCGCTCTTCAGGCGCTCGCGCGTGCCCTCCTCGCCGTAGACCCCATGTTCCGGAAAGACCTCAGCCAGCCGCGACCGAATCAGCTTCTCCACCGCGCGGTCGGCTACGGTCACCAGGTCCACGTCGCCTTTGTACTCGGTTTCTACGCCTTTCGCGTAGTACTCGCGCAGAAGCGCCCCCGCCTCGCGCGCAATCTTCGCGGCCTCGTCAACATAGATGGAATTGGATGGAATCGCCGGGTCCGCCGTGCCGCTCACAGCCCCGCCTCGTTCGCTCCCTGCGCCTCCGCCGTCTCATACCGCGGCACGCGCCGCCGCCCGGCTTCGCTGATCGTCCGGATCTGGTTCTTATAAATAAACAGGTTGGGCTGGCCCTCGCGAGTCAGGCGCAGCATCGAGTCGTCAAAATACTCGATCCAGCCGCGCACTGTCTCGCCGTCGCGCAATTTGATGTTCACAATCACCTGCCGCTCGCTAAGTGAGCGCAGATAGAGCCCTTCCTGGCCGGTTTCGCCAGGCGGCGGAGTCTTAGAGCGGCGGCGCGACGACAGTGGAGATGTCATACTGCCATTTTAGATGCAGAGGCGCTGGAAGCGGCTCCGCGATCCTGTGAACGGCCGAAGTGAACCCGTTCGCTGAGCCTTCATATGCCAAAAACGCTCTGTGAAGCTCAATTACACGTTCTTGCACTCAGTTGCTCTTCAGCGGCGTGTCGGAATAGTATCCGGCCTTGTTGCGCACGTTGAACTCATCGGCAGCGGCACGGGGAACCGTCACGACTACGCGATGAAAATCCGTGCCGGGATCCTGATGGCGAGGGTAGTAGCCAATCAGATACTGCGTTCGCAAATCCTCGCTCACCTGCGCAAACGCCTTGTCCAGCCCGCCCTCTTCCACGTAGAAGTGCTTGCCGCCGGTCTGCTCGGAAAGTGTGATCAGCGCGTGCTCCCCGCCGGTGTCGCGCCCGGCGCTGGCCGCAATCGGCACGTCGATCAGCGAGTAAATCATCACCTCGTTGCGCAGCGCTGCCTCCAGCGCCTGTGCATAGGTCGAGGACTTCGCTGTGTCATCGCCGTCCGAGATGACAATCAGCACCTTTCGCCCTTCGCGTTTCCCCAGCCGCTCTGAGCCGAAGCAGATGGCGTCGTAGAGCGCCGTCGCCCAATCGCCGCGCAGCTCGCCCAGTCCGCGGTCGATCGCTCCCAGCCTGTTGGTAAAGGGTGTCAGCTCGCGTACTGTGGTCGCAAACTGCAGCACGCTCATTTGGTCCTGCGGGCGCAAGATGTCGTGCGCGAACCGCCGCCCGGCGGCCGCTTCTTCGCCCATGTCCTTTTGCACGCTCCCCGACGTGTCAATCGCCAGGGTCAGATTCAGGGGCACTTCCGACTGCTTTTCAAAGATTGCGATCTGCTGCGGGCGTCCGTCCTCAAACACCGCAAAATCGGCCCGCGTCAACCCGCCCACCAGGGCGCCGTTTCTATCTGTCACGTTGACGAAGATGTTCACGAGCTTCACATCGACGTGGAAATTGGCCTCCTGCGCGGCCACGGATGCGGACGCCAGCGTGATTGCTGCGCACAAGGTACTCAGGCACAAGCCGCGACCTCTTGCTCTAGCCTTCATGCCCGGCCTCCCCGGCATCGACGGCGAGCCCTACTGGGAACGGCTCACCCGGCGCCCATACAGCGCCATCGGCAAAGGTCTCCTTCTTCCAGATAGGCACTTGTTGCTTGATTGTGTCGATCAACCAGCGGCAAGCCTCGAACGCTGCGGTGCGGTGCGCGCTGGCCACTACGATCAGCACGCTCGTTTCCCCGATCTCCAGCCGCCCCAGCCGGTGAACCATCGTCACCTGGCGTACGCTGAATCGTTCGCGAGCTTTCCGGCCCAGCTCCCGCATCTGCCGCACAGCCATCTCTTCATAGGCTTCGTAATCGAGAAAGAGCGTCCGCCGGCCCCGCGAATGGTTGCGGACGATCCCGTCAAACACCACCACCGCGCCGTCCTCGCCACGCTTCGCCGCGGCCACAATCTTCCCCGCGTCAATCCGTTCTCGTGTCAGCGCGACGACGACTTCTCGTTCTCCCTCGCTCTCTTCCAAAGGATTCGCCGTGCGTACAGCACCGCCAGAGACTGGCGGCAGCAGCCCTACTTCATCTCCGTCATGCAGGATGTGCGCGGCCTGTGCGTATTCGGCGTTCACGCTTACCGCTATGCCTCGCAGGCCGTCCGCGGCCGCGTGTTCCGGCAGCATCGCACGCAGACTCTCAAGCAGCGTCCCCACCGTGGCGCCGTCCGGCAGCTCCACCGCGGTGGCATCGGGCCTGAGCCACTCCTTCAATATCCCAAAGGCAATCACGCGAACCTGCATCATGCGAGATAAGAATACTGCCTGCCATTTAGACGCGGCAGGCGGCGATTCCAGCGTCGGCCGGGCCTGAATCCCCTTCGTTTCCTTCGTAACATCGGGCGCAAATCCAGCCCCTGGGTCGCACAAACTCCGCAAGCAACAAAAAGGCCGGCAGTTTCGCCGGCCTGTTCGCAAAGAGAGAGCAACGCTTACGCCGCTGCGCTCGCTGCCCGAATCACCGGTGCAGGTTGCAGCTGCGGCCGTGCCGGCAGCATCGGTAAAG
>JBEKKI010000004.1:0-203490 GCA_050010795.1 Occallatibacter sp. | reverse complement strand
CGCCAGCTCCCGGTAGGCTTCGGTAAACTTCCGGTACTTCGACCTCTGACCCATTTGCAGCTCCCCTTTCCCTGCAAACTGTCAATTTACAACCTGTCTCACTTTTGGGGGTCAGTCCAAAAACAGGGGTACGGACCGGGAACAAGGGACCGAGGGAACAAGGACGGGCGAAGAGGCTCATTTGACCAGGTCGGTGCGGTGAATGCGCTCGACTTGCTTCGAGTAGCGGCCGAGGAGGGCGTTCCAGCGAACGATGGCAATGTCCTGAAGCATGCGGAGGCCATCTTTGAGGTAGCTCATGCGAGTGCGCTCGTCGTGGGCCCAACTGACAGGGACTTCGGCGATGCGGTAGCCGCGCTTTATGGCGATGAAGAGTATTTCGGGATCGAAACCCCAGCGCTCAATCGTCTGAAGCTGGAAGACGGTTTGCGCGGTGGCGCGCGTAAAGGCCTTGAAGCCGCATTGCGTATCAGCGTAGGGAAGGCCCATGACCAAGCGGGTGACCGCGTTGAAGCAACGGCCGAAGAACTGGCGGTAGAGAGGCTGGCGAATAGTTTGGCGGGTGCGCTCGAGCCAGCGCGAGCCAATGGCGATGTCGGCGCCGCCGGCGATAGCGGCGAAAAGGCCCTCGGCTTCCTCAATGGGCGCGGAGAGATCCGCGTCGGTGAACATCACGATTTCGCCGAAGGAGTGGAGGATGCCGTTGCGCACGCTGTAACCCTTGCCGCGATTGCCGGGATTCTGGAGCATGCGGACCTCGGGGGCCTGGGCGGCGAAGGCGCGGACGATCGCGGCAGTCTGGTCGCGCGAGCCATCGTCGACGACAACAACTTCAGCACGCCAGCCGCGCAGGCGAATGCACGCGACAACGGCGCGGAGCGTGGCGCCGATGCGCGCGGCCTCGTTGTACGCGGGTATGACGATGCTGTATTGCGGGTAGTCCATCGTGTTTCGGGGGACTACGATAAATGTACTCTACGCTGGAGCGGGCTCTGGGTTTGGTGGGGGTCAGGGGACCCGCACTACAGCCGGTCTGGAGACTGGCGGTACGAGGGGGGCTGGAGACCCCGCAGTGGCCGCGGCGACCCGGTAGGGGGGACCCGCACTACAGCGAGTTTGGGGGCGCCGATGCAAGGGGGTGGGGAGGAATGCGGTGGGCCAACTTGCTGATGCGCAAAGGCTAATTTCCCACAAGGGGCTTGCATTTTCGTGTTTTCATGGGCACAATCCGGTTATGCTGGATGCGGAGGTTAGAGGGAGATGACAAAAGCGGACTTGGTGGAGAAGGTGACGGGCCTGGGCGATTTGACCCGTCGCGACGGCGAAGTGATTGTTGAAACCATCTTCGGTTCCGTGATTGGCGCCCTGCAAAACGGAGACAAGATTGAGATACGCGGCTTCGGCTCGTTCCGCATCCGCCAACGCAAGCCGCGCATCGGCCGCAACCCGAAGACGGGCGCGCGCGTTGACGTTCCTGCGAAGAAAGTTCCCTACTTCAAGCCGTCGAAGGAACTGCGCGACCTGGTGAATCCGGCCGACGCGGTGAAAGTGTAATCGACCGTCTCTAGATCAAGAGAACCGGCCCGCTCGTTATGAGTGCGGCCGGTTTTTCTGCGTCTTGCGAATGCCGATCACACTCATCATGCGACCGGCGTGGCCGTGCGAGCCACGATGCGAGAAGAACAGATCGCGGTGGCATTGCGTGCAGCCTCCGATGATTTGAATCGACGAAGGCTTGAGGCCGGCGGCGAGAAGCTGGCGGCGATTGGCCTCGACGAGATCGACGTGGAGGCTGGGGCCGAGATTGGAGTGGCCTGGCGCGCGCTGGGTGAGAAAGAGCATGGGATACCTGGTGCGTACGGGATCGAAATCGTAGACCTCGCGAAAGAGCTCGCGCGCATAGGGGAATTGCGACTCGAAGGCGGAGAGGACTTCATCGCCGACGGTATAACAGCAAAGGCCAATGCCAGGGCCGATGGCGGCGACAAGATCCTGCGGGCGAGAGCCGAAGTCCAGTCGCATGCGGCCGATGCCGGATTCAACGATGCGCTGAACGGTTCCGCGCCAGCCGGCGTGGACAGCGGCGACGGCGTGATGCTCGCGGTCAGCGACCAGCACGGGGATGCAGTCGGCGGTCTGGATGGCAAGCAAAAGGCCGGGGTCATCGGTCATGTGGCCGTCAGCCTTGTGCGGATGCGCGCGGGATGCATCGGCGGCGACGGTGTGGACGACGCGGTTGGAGTGGATTTGGCGCAGGGTGACGAGCGGAGTGGAAGGATCGCCGGTGACGGCCTCGGCGAGCAGGCGGCGGTTGGCAATAACAGCGTCGCGAGAGTCGGCGGCGGTGAAGCCGAGGTTGAGTTCGCCGGGTGCATCTTCAGCGCAGTAGGCACGGCTCAGACCGCCTTTGCGCGTGCTGAATCCTGCCCAAAGCCATGAAAGGTCCCAACCAGGGACGGGGAACCACTCGACGTCGTTGGCGGCATGGGTGGGCGTGGGCGCGGGACGCGTAAGCTCTTCAGGTGTCGTGCGATCGAAACGGGAGGGGCGGGCGGTCGCAGACGATTTGCTGTGCGAACTGCGCGCCAGGCCGGCCATTGAAAAATGTGTGTCGACGGCCTTAAGAGCCGAAGCAGACGCTGGTTTTTTGCCGGAAGAAGAGCGCATCGCTGCTCTTGATTTTAGTAGGCGTCCTCCCGAACCGTTGCGCGTGGATTTAAGCGCAGGGGGAGCATGTGGGCCTACCTTCCGGTAGGCCCGCTCGAGAGGCAATTAAGGGAGGGTAACCAGGGGGGGTTTTGAGAAGAGGTTCCGAAGAACCCTCAACAGAGAGTTGTTGCACTTCTTTGGCGGGACATTTGGGGAAGCCTCTGCTAATTACTTAGATAGATGCCAGATTCCAGGAAAGGTTGCAAGGAGATTCTGGAGGTCGGGAGGGAACGGTTGTGGAAATAGGCAATTTTTTACCCGTCTGGCACCCTAAAAGGCCCAAAATGGGCAAACTGCTTGAAAAGTCAGGTTCAAATTGGGCACTCTGGGAAGTGTGAAGCGGCTGGTCTACTTTGTCATGGGCATCGCTCTGGTGGCGGTGATCGCGTACCTGGTGTACGAGTACCGGACGGACTTCGGTCTGGGCGGCTCCCGCGGGGGACCGAGGGGCGGAAATGCCGGCGGCGCACAGATGGGGTGGCAGACCGTGGACCGGGGCGCCGACGGATTCAAGGTGCAAATGCCGGCGACGCCAGGACAAACGGAAGTCCCAGCCTATACCGGCAGCGGCGTGATGGAACAGGTGGAGATGATCGAGGCTTCGGTCAATCCTGACACGACCTATGCCGTGGCGTGGGCGGACAATCCACCGGTGGAGCAGGCGGCCGGCGAGGATGCGGGCAAGACGCTGGATATGGCTCGGGATGGAGCGCTGGGACGCACGCAGACGACTCTGGTAGCAGAGTCGCGCAATGAGCGCAACGGTTACCCTTCACGCGATGTATTGGCGCGCAACGCGAGCGGGGGCATTCTGAACGCACGCCTGATTCTTGCGGGAACGCGGCTCTACATGCTGATTACGACTTTTCCTTCGGCGAGCGCCCGGCGCGATGCGGATGTGGATCGCTTCTTCAACTCATTCAAGATGACTGGGGCCGCGCCCACTTCTCAACGAAGTGAGTAATGAGCGTGACGGGCAGGAATCGGACGAGAAGCGCGGTGAACTTGCTGTCGGACTTGGGAATGACGGTTCTGTGGCCGCGGGCGAGCGCGTCAATGCCGAGACGCGCTACTTCTTCTGCCGATTGAAGCTTGCGGCCGCGAAACTTGCCGGCGTGAGCCACCTCAAAGAATTCACTTTCCGTAGTGCCGGGGCATAGCGCCGTAACCTTTACTCCGAAGCGCGCAACTTCAGCGGCGAGCCCCAAAGCGAAGAAACGGTCGAAGGCCTTGGTGGCCGCGTAGGTGGTGAGATAGGGGACCGGCTGGAAGCTGGCGGAGGAGGCGACGACAAGCACCCATCCGCGACGGCGCTCAACCATGCGCGGGACGAATAAGCGCGAGAGATGAACGACAGCTTCGCAATTGACGCGGACCTGGCTAAGCTCGTGTGCGGAATCGTTAGCGATAAAGGCGCCGTACAGGCCGAGGCCGGCGTTGTTGACGAGGATGTCGACGGCGAGACCGCAGCCCTCAGTGACATCGAAGATTTGTTGAGGCGCGGCGGGATCGTTGAGGTCGGCGACGATGACGCGCGTCTCAGTTCCCATGGCGGCGAGTTCGGCGGCGAGGGCGTGGAGGCGATCGCGGCGGCGCGCCGAGAGGATGAGTTTTGCGCCGCGGGCGGCGAGTTCGCGGGCGAGAGCCGTGCCAATTCCAGAGCTGGCGCCCGTGATAAGCGCCCACCGCGAATGAAAGTCCGATGTCGACGGCATCAAGAAACCATCATAGCGGCTCGCGGGCTCTCGTGATTCTCTCGCGCCTACTGCGCGGGAGCAGCGGGAGATGCGGGGTGCGACTTTGCAAACGAGCGCATGTAGATGACGAGGTTCCAGACCTCAGCGTCGGTGGCGCGGCCTGAGGACTCGGGAGGCATCTTATCTCCCTTGCCGTTTCGGATTACGTTGAACAACTCCCAGTCTTCCTTGCTGCCGAGAGTTTTGGGGTCGGTCCAGTCGTCGATGGTGAGCCCCATGCTGGTGGCGAGGTCGGTCTTGCCGTTTCCGTTGTCGCCGTGGCACATGGCGCAGTCGATCTGATAGACGCCCTTGGCCTTGGCCTGCGATTCGGCAGTGGGCTTGACGGGATTCTTGATGGGCGCGGCCTGGGGAGGCGCGACGGTTGGCTGCGGAGCCAAGGCGGGCGCCGGCGCAGGCGCAGGCGCAGGCGCGGTCTGCTGCGGGCTGCGGCCTTGGAGGGGTAAGCACGCTACGACCAGCACGGCTGCCGCAACAAAGAGCAGAAACGACTTCAACATGAAAAGCCTCCCCGGCAGATGTCAGCAAGCAGGCATCTCTTGACCTGAGTGAATTCTGAGAGGAATTATAGGCCGCTTGGGTGGAAACAAGCTATGACAACCGGCACAGCTTTGAAACGACGGGTTAGAGCGGGTTTGCGGAGCGCGAAACCACATGATAGCGAGCGTTTTGCCGCGTGCGGGAGCGCCGCCTTAGTGCATTCCGCCACCACCACCGCCATCGCCGGGCTTGGCCTTGCTCAAGAGAAAGGCGAGGAAGACGAGAATGATCGACGCATAGGATAGCTCCATATAGACGTCCTGGTAGCCCTGCATGCGCGCCTGGTTGTTGAGCTGAGTGTAGATCTGCGACAAAGCCATGGCAGCGCCATTGGCACCGCCGAACCGGCCGCTAAGAAAACCGGTGAGGACCTGCTGGTGCTGGTCGAAAGCGATGGTACCCGGAATCATCGACTGCTGCAGGTGCTGCTCATGCCACATGGCGCGGCTGGTGACCTGGGCGTTGGTGATGGCGATAAGGATCGAACCGCCGATGTTGCGGACGAAGTTGATGAGTCCGGCGACCTGGTTGCTCTGCTCCTTGGGCATTCCGATATAAGCCGCGTTGGTGATGGAGATAAAGCAGAACGGCAGAGGAAGCATTTGCACGACGCGCAGCCACGAGGCCTCGGCAAAGCTCATCTGCAGGTTGGTGACGGCAGCCGCGTAGCGGAAGGTGATGACGAGCATGGTAAAGCCAATAGCGGCGAGATAACTCGCAGAGAACCTTCCCGTGGCGATGCCGGCCAGCGGCATCATGACCACGAGCGCAATGCCGCCGGCAGTGAGCGCAAGGCCGGCAGTGGTTGCGTTGTAGCCCAGCAACTGCTGCGTGAATTGCGGCTGCAGGACGGTGTTGGCATTCAACACGCCGCCCACGAGCATCATGAGGAAGCAGCAGATGGCGAAGTTCCGGTAGCCGAAGAGGCGCAGGTTGATGAGCGGATTCTTCTGGCCCCACTCCCAAACAAAGAGGCCGACGATGCCGGCGATGAAGAGGACGCCGAAGAGGCAGATGAAGGATGAGGAGAACCAGTCGTTCTCTTCGCCCTTGTCGAGCATGATCTGGAGGCCGCCCATGGCCAGCGCGAGAAAGGCCAGGCCCATGTAGTCCATGTTGCGCAGCTTTGAAGGATCGGCTTTGATCCAGGGCGGATCTTCGACGAGGCGCGTAACCAGAATGAAGGCGAGGATGCCGACGGGGATGTTGATGAAGAAGATCCAGCGCCAGGAGGAATTGTCGGTGATCCAGCCGCCGAGCGTGGGACCGATGGAGGGCGCGAGCACGGCGACGAGACCGTAAAGGGCGAAGGCCTGGCCGCGCTTATGCGGCTCGAAGCTATCGGCCATGATGGCCTGCGCCATGGGCTGCATGCCGCCGCCGCCCGCTCCCTGTAGGACGCGGCAAAGCAGGAGGATGGGCAGCGAGGGCGCAGCGCCGCAAAGAAAGCTGGCGATGGTGAAGACCGTGATGCAGAAGACGAAGAAGTTGCGGCGGCCCATGAGCGAAGAGGCCCATCCGCCGAGCGGGAGCACGATGGCGTTGGATACAAGGTAGCTGGTGAGCACCCATGTGGCCTCGTCGGTGCTGGCGCCGAGCGAGCCGCCGATGTGCGGCAGGGCCACGTTGGCGATGGAGGTGTCGAGCACTTCCATAAACGCGGCGAGCGCCACGGTTATCGCGATCAGCCAGGGATTGACACGGGGCTTCCAGTGCGCATGCAGATCAAGCGCGGGGTCCGCGAACTGCGCCGGCCGCGGTCCGGCACCATTCCCGTTGCGCTTGCCTGCGGCAGCGGGATCGGGCGGAAGGCCCGGCAATGTGGTGTCGATCGCGGACAACAGCTCTCTCCTGGATTTCTGCGAGCCTGGATTTCTTCGAACTCGTTTTTTTGCGCGATGCCCGGGGAAGTGCGGCGTACATGAACGCCGAATGCAGGCTGAAGGCGATGCATCCGGCGTTGGGAAACCGGAACGTACTTTTATCTAGATTCGCACAGGTGCGTTCAGGGTGCAGGGATTCGATCCCGGGCCGTGAAACGATATCTCAAAGACGCTCGCGGAGTGCCGTACGCGCCCATGTACATTGGGATGAAGGATATTGCCATGCAGCGCCGCACATTTATTCAGACACTTCCACTGGCTGCCGCAGCGTCGGCCGTCAACGTACAAGCGAAAGCAAGCGGACTGGGCGAGAGCCGCCCGGCCGCGACGCCGGGCGCAGTTCCGGAGACGGCGTCGAATCTGCCGAAGTTCCAACCCGCCGGAGCGGAGCGATTCATCAGGCTCGACGTCCATGCCGGCGACCGGCCCTCGGGCGCTAGCTTCGCTTCGCGGTCGCCTGCGCTGGGATTGAATGGCGCAGCGGGAACGGCGCATCCGCTGGCGACGCAGACGGCGATCGCGATGCTGAAGCGTGGAGGGTCTGCCGTTGACGCAGCCGTGGCGGCCAACGCGGTGCTGGGATTCGTGGAGCCAACGAGCTGCGGGCTGGGCGGCGATTGCTTTGCGTTTGTGTGGGATCCGAAGGCGGCGAAGCTGATGGGCATGGCCAGCTCAGGGCGGTCCCCGAAGGCGCTGACCCTTGAGACGGTGCGCGCGCACGCCGTGAACGGGCACATTCCCGCATTGGGGGCCGTGAGCGTTTCAACGCCCGGCGCGCTGGGCGGATGGTGGGCGCTGCACCAGCGCTATGGAAAGCTGAAGTGGGCGGAGCTGTTCGAGCCTGCAATTCATGCCTGCGAGATGGGCGATCCCGTGCCACAGATCATCGGCTACTACATCAAGCGCAACCTAGCGGCTTTCAAGCGCGCCGGCTCGGCGATTGAAGAGACGGCCAACGCGACGAAGACGTTCATGCTGCCGGACGGCCTGCCGCCGAACGAGTATGATGTGCGGCGAAATCCCGATTTGGCGCGGACGTATCGCATGATCGCGGAGGGCGGCCGCGACGCTTTTTACGATGGGCCGATCGCGCGGACGATCAACGCCTACTTCAAGCGCATCGGCGGATGGCTCGCAGCCGACGATCTGCGGGAGCACCAGGCGGAGTGGGTGGAACCGCTGGTAACGAAATATCGCGGCGTGAATGTGTACGGCATGCCCGCGAACACGCAGGGGCTGGCCACGCTCGAGATGCTGAACATGATCGAGCAATTCGACATGCGCGGGTTTGGGTTCCAGTCGGCGCAGTCGCTGCACGTGCAGGTTGAGGCCAAGCGGCTGGCGTATGAGGATCGCGCGCGATACTACGCCGATCCGCACTTCGCGAAGATTCCCATCGAATGGCTGAACTCGAAGGAGTATGCGAAGGAACGGGCGAAGCTGATCCGGCTGGACGGGATCAACGACCATGTGGCGCCGGGCGAGGCTCCCAATCACGGCGACACGACGTACTTCACCACAGCCGACAAGGACGGCATGATGGTGTCGATGATTCAGTCGAACTTTCGCGGGATGGGCTCGGGGCTGGTGGCGGACGGGCTGGGGTTCATGTTCCAGGATCGGGGCCAGCTTTTCTCGCTCAAGGATGGGCACCCGAACATTTACGCGCCGGGCAAGCGGCCGTTTCAGACGATCATTCCGGGGTTCGCGTCGAAGGATGGCGTGCCCTGGATCTCGTTTGGCGTGATGGGGGGCGATATGCAGCCTCAGGGGCAGACGCAGATCATCCTGAACCGAGTGGATTATGGGCTGGACGTGCAGGGCGCGGCCGATAGCCCGCGCTGGCACCACGAGGGCTCGTCGCAGGCGATGGGCGAAGATGCGCCGGGTTTGGGGCCGCGCGGGGTGCTGCGGCTGGAGGCCGGTGTGCCTGAGGCGACACGCAAGGCGCTGATGGATCTGGGCTGGCCGATGGGCGAAAGCGACGGTGGCTTCGGGCGCTACGAGTGCGTCGAGACGCGCAAGCAGGGCGCGGATCGCGTGTACGCGGCGGGCAGCGAAATGCGCGCCGACGCGGTGGCGCTGGCGTACTGAGGGCGCGGGGCGAAAGCGTAGAGGCGAGCGCCCACAAGAACCATTCCCGATCAAGTCACTCTGAGCCGGACGGTATCCCACCCTTTCGCAGAAAACGCGAAAGGATGGGGCACCCAGCCGAAAGTTATTCCGCGCCGGGGTTATTCCGCGCTGGGGTGGACGAACACCTGCTGCGGCGCGTCAACCTTGGCCGGCGCGTCGAGCTTCAGCTTCATGCTCGCCATCTGCGGCTTGCCGCCGACGGGAGCCATGAAGTCGAGCTCGTACTGGTTGTGCAGGCGCCTGTCAATGTCGGCAAAGTACGGCTGGAAGCTGACGGGATTACCGTATCCCTGCCAATAGCTGTTGCCGCCCGTGGCCTCAGTGACTTGTGCCAGCAGGCTCTGCCCGGAGAAGGCCGCGTAACCGGTGCGAGCGAAGAATCCGGTGTTGGTCCAATAGATGGAGTAGACGACCAGATGTGCGCGAACCGCATCGGTGATAGCCGCCAGCAGGTAGGGGTCCTCGGGATCGTAGCGGGGGTTGTAGCTGTCCACGCCGTTCGTCACCATGACGACTTCGCGCCGCGCCTGAGCGTCAGTTGAGGGCCAATGGTTGGCCAGATCGGAGAGGCAGAAGTACGGGCTTGCGCTCGCGTCAACCACTGCCGTGGGCAGATGTAGCTCGCGGGCTACCGCCTTGTGATCGCTGCTCAACGGGCCGGCGAATCGGGCCTGGCCGTTCTGCATGTACGCAACCGAGACCTTCGCATTGGGCGGCAGCCCGTTGATGAAGTTCGCAATGTCGTTCATCTGCAACCCGAGGCTCGAACGGGCACCGTCGTCAATGAGCACAACCATTTCGACCGTACTTTGCGGGCCGTCGAGCGCCCAGCCGGTCACGGTCGAATCCTTGCCGTTGACCTTGAGGCGCAAGGCTTGCTGGGGAATGCCGCCGGGGATTTCTTCTCCGTGCAGCACAGTGACGATGGCCCGTCCGCTAGCTTCAGGGGTGGCCTTGCCGTTGTCGGCCGCCAGCGCGGGAATGGCCGCGAGCAACGATGCGGCCGCGATGAGCGATGCTAATTGGAGTTTAGTGAAAATCATGTTGGTTATCTGACCACCTGTCTTCGTCGGGTTCGCGTGACTTCTTCCATCCTGTTGAACCCGCCGCACAGTCATTTGATGTGCTACGAGATCGCACGGCTCATTAAGAGGCAGCGGCGGGACAGAAAATGCGACGGCAAGTATTGTGCGCTCAGCAGATTGCGACGGCACGAAAGCTGAGGTTAGTCTTCGACGAACGACTTGAGCCGCGCCAACGCCTGATCCCAATGCCGTGAGACGCGATCGAGATAGGCTTGCATGGCGTGGAGCGGGTGGGGATCGAGGGCGAAGCGGTTCTCGCGCCCGGCGCGGACGCTGCGCACAAGGCCGGCGCGCTCGAGCACGCGCAAATGCTTGGTGATGGCCTGGCGGGTGAGCCGCGAACCCGCCGTCAACTGTGAAATGGAAGCGGGCCGCCCCGAGACAAGACGAGCCACGAGCGCGAGCCGCGTTTTGTCACCGAGCGCGGCGAAGAGGACGGCCTGTGGCGCCGGCCCGGAACGCCAGCGGTTATGGCTTTTGCGTGACATGGTTTTCGATGTTCTTCATCTGTTCGGTCCAGCCGCCGTCGTTCATGCGGAAGGCCTCGGCGCGGCGATGGGCCGGAACATTTTCGAAGCCGGACTCGGTGAGCGCGAGCCGCGTGCCGGTTGCGGTCTTTTCCAGGCGAAACTCGACGAGGGTCGGCGTTTCATTCGAGTAGTCCGTGTTGGGATCGACGGCGTAAGGGTGCCAGGTGAAGGAAAAGAGGCGGTCGGGCTCCATCTGCTGGATGACGACCTGCCAGATGACGTGCTCGTAGCCGGGATAGGTGATGTATCCGCAGGCGGGCTTTCCCGGTTCGAACGGACCCTCGATGGCGACGCGGAACCATTCGCCAAATTCACGGTAATCGGTGAGAGCGCGCCAGACGCGGGAGACAGGAGCCTTGAGTTCGATCTGCTTCTCGATCTTGTTCTGCATGGTATGCAACCTCTTGGTTGCATATTAACAAAGGGCGTGGCAAAAGGCAACTGTTTGGTTGCGCGTTAATGAAGCGCGCCGTTTTCCCAGGTCCCCAAATGCGAGGGACCTGGGGCACCCGGCACCTCTCTGAGCCGGAAAGGCAACAGCAGATCCTTCGCCTCCGTTTGCCGCACAAAACGCAGCAAACTCCGCTCAGGATGACATCATATCCGACACGAATCTCCGCTAATAGAAGAGGTACTTGCGCCAGCGGTCGTCGCTGCGGCCCAGCATGCGCATGATCTGGCGGCTGGTATGGAGCGAGAAGGGGCGGGGCTCGCGGAGCAGGATCATGTCGTCGATCTCGCTGAGCAGGCGGTTGCCCTTGTGGCGGTTGCACTCGTGGCAGCAGGCGACGAGGTTCTCCCAAGTGGAGCTGCCGCCGCGCGAGCGCGGAACGACGTGGTCGAGGGTAAGCTCGCCGGGCGGGTAGGCCTCGCCGCAGTACTGGCAGGTGTTGCGGTCGCGGAGCAGGATGTTTTTGCGCGAGAGGGCGCGCGTCTGGTGGGGGATGCGGCGGTACTCGAGCAGACGGATGACCGAGGGCATGGCGATGATGGCGCGCTGCGCATGGAGCGTGAGGCCGTGCTCCTCCTCAGTGCGTGCGATGCCCTTGAGCACCAGCACCAGGGCGCGGCGCGCACCGCAGATGTTGATTGGCTCGTAGGAGGCGTTGAGCACAAGCACGGGCATCTGCAGAATGTGCGCGTGAGCGTACGGCGCGGCACCGTGATCACTGGACAGAACAACGGCCTTGGCAATGGCCTTTTGCTTGCGCGCGTGAATCATGGCTTTTCCCAACGACATCTCTTTTTCCCCCGGCTAAAAAGATGGCTGTTCCCGCAACGCGGATGAGTTCGAAGTGAGGCCCGCCGCGTCGACGGGCGCCAAGTCCAGCGTCTCGTCGTCCGCACCGGCAAAATCGGAATCGCGCGCAAAGCCGGCCGCGCGCTGCGCACGCGCCAGCGTGGCCACCCAAACCGAAGCGGCTCCCGCTCTGAGTAGTACCTGCGAGGCTGCGCGCGCCGTGGCCCCGGTGGTGAGGATGTCGTCGACGAGCAGAACGTGCTTTGCCCTAACCTGCAGCGGATCGGAGACCGAAAACGCGCCGCGCACATTCTGGCGGCGGTTGCGCGGCGTTAGGCCGGCCTGGCTTTCGGTAGCGCGAAGGCGCATGAGCGTGCTGGGAGCCAAAGTGAGACGCCATTGCGGATGGCTCCTGCGCAAGAACCGGAGCGCCTCAGAGGCGAGCGAACGCGATTGGTTGAATCCGCGCTGCGCGAGCCTGGAGCGGTGCAGAGGAACGGGGATAACGAGCATTTCTGCGGGAGCCAGAGAAGCTAGTTGCGCGATGGCCTGGGCGAGCATCCGGCCCAGCGGACGCGCGGCCGGGTGCAGGCGGTCGTATTTGAGCGCGTGGATGGCGTCGCGCATGCGGCCCTGATAGAGGCCACAGGATACGGCACGAACGAAGGGTGGCGGCGCCAGGCGGCAGACCCGGCAAAGCGTTGAAAATGAAGGCCCTGCGGATGCGGGTAACGCATCGCCGCAGCGGGCACAGGAAGACGCGGCCGGGATGGGGAATTCAGACCAGCAAAC
Organism: Occallatibacter sp.; assembly: GCA_050010795.1. Lineage (GTDB taxonomy): Bacteria > Acidobacteriota > Terriglobia > Terriglobales > Acidobacteriaceae > Telmatobacter. The sequence continues at coordinate 190,818 of JBEKKI010000004.1, read as the reverse complement.
GGGGCAGATTGGAACGGAAGAAAGCCGCGGCAGAGGGGAGCCGCAGAGTGCACAGGGGGCGGGAAGGAGGGCGCAACTCAAACTATCGATTAGACTTCGAAGCACGCGAACCACCGCGCGCCACCGCGTTGTTTCCGATGGCGGAACCTCGGTCGTCCGGAAGCCAGTGTCGCTCGAGAAGACGCACCTCGCTTCATGGGGCAGCGGCAGTTACGCCGACCCTGTGCGGCCAGTATACCGCAAGGTTGAGTGCGGGTTCCACGCGGCATGGCGCGGCAATCCCATGCAGGGTTGCCGCTGTTTATGTGGAGCGCTCTAAAAGACGCCGGCCATATAGGCTTCGGCGGGGTGGAGTTTCTCGGACCTGGATCCACACTCGGCGAGCACCACCGGCGAAAGCGTGATGACCGGGCACGGCGTGTGGGCCAGCGTTTTGTAGACCACGCCATGGCGCGTGATGGCGGCGAAAGCCGATGCGCCCTGCGCGCCGAGCACGACGAGGTCAGCCTGCTGCGCGCGGCTCTGGTAGAGCAGCTCTTCAGTGGGATCGCCGGGCACAACGACGGTCTGGATGTCGATTTGCCCCTGAAGCTTGCGAGGAACCAGGGCGAGCATTCCTATTTCCACCTCGTCGAGCGAGCGGCCGGCGAGGAACTCGGCGCGGTCCTGCGGCCGGATGACATGCTGCAGAACGAGACGCGCTCCGTGCTGGGCGGCCATTTCCGCGGCAAAGGCGGCAACCAAAGTGCTGGCCTCATGGAAGCTGACGGCGCAGAGAATGGTGTGAGTGGCGAAGTTGCGATAGCCGCCCTCCACAACCTCTGGACCGACGATGTAGACCGGCGACGTGGCGGTGCGCAAGACCGCTTCAGCCACCGAACCCACGAGCAATTTGCCGATGGGGCCGGGAGAGTGCGTGCCCATCACGATGCGGTCGATTTCGCGTTCGTGCGTGTAGGCCAGAATCTCGTCGGCGGGCAGGCCCGGCCGCACAACCACCTCGCAGTGGAGGCCCGCCTCATGGACGCGCTCGGCAAGGGGCTCGAGGTGATGCTTTTCAGTCCGCGCGGCGGCGGCGTAGTCGTAGTAGCGGATGCCGGACGACTCCGACGCGGCCACGACGAGCGTGTCGTATGCGTGAAAGAGGATGAGATCGGAACCGAATTCCATGGCTTGTGCGAGGGCAAACGAGAAGGCCTTTTCGTTTGCCGGAATCTCGGAGGCGAAGAGGATGGTGGAGGGTCTGATCCAACCTGGCTTCAATACGGCGGCCATGGGAACCTCCTTTAGAGCGTTCAGATAGTCTCAAATTGGTTAAAGGCCTTGCGGTGTTTTGCCGCACATAAAAAGGTGATCTCACTCACCTTAAGCCAAATTGCCGACGCCGGGTTGCAGGCCGCGGACCTTCACAACTGCCAGCCTACACGCGGGGCCCGGCAGGTGGTGTTGCAGATGACTGCATTGTGTCCCCGTTTCCCAATTTTGTCCAGCGTGTGGGAGCCGAAGCCGGTTCGGGACGTATAAAGTGATCCCAATCACAGCCTGACCCACCCAAAAGCTGGTTTTCTAGACTGGAATCGTGGCCCTCGGGAGCGGTTTCGCTGCCTGTGGCGCCGCCGGGAAATCGAGGCGGCGCAAGGAATTACCGGGCAGGAGCCTGTTCCATCCCCCAGACGCCGGTTCTGCCGGCGCGCCTGGCTGCCGCGATTCAACCGGGAGGTCCCATGGCGATGCAACCGATGCACAACATTCCCGCCCGCGGCGGGATTGACTACGACGAATCGCCCTTTCTTGCAATCTGGGAAGTGACGCAATCCTGCGACCTGGCCTGCAAGCACTGCCGCGCTGCCGCGCAGCCCATTCCGCACCCCGACGAGCTGACGCACGAGGAAGGCAAGGCGCTGATTGACCAGATCGCCGAGATGCACATTCCGATCTTCGTGTTTACGGGCGGCGATCCGCTGAAGCGCAAGGATCTATTCGAGTTGATCCGCTATGCCGCCGGCAAGAACGTGAGCGTTGCCGTGACGCCGAGCGCCACGCCGCTGCTGACGCGGGACGCGATCTTCAAGATGAAAGAGGCGGGTCTGGTGCGGCTGGGCATTTCGCTGGACGGGTCATGCCCGGAGATTCACGACGCATTTCGCGGGCTGCCCGGAGCGTGGGCGCGGACGATTCAGGCGATCGAGTGGGCGAATGAAGCCGGTATTCCGATCCAAGTGCATACGACCGTGAGCCGCCACAACGTGAACGATCTCGACAACCTGTGCAATCTGTTCGAGAAGCTGGCCATCGTGATGTGGAACGTGTTTTTCCTGGTTCCGGTGGGCCGCGGGCAATTGGACGACCTGCTGAGCGGCGCGGAATTCGAGCAGGTGTTCGGCAGAATTTATGAGCTGTCGCGGCGGGCGAACTTCCAGATCAAGACCACCGAGGCGATGCACTATCGGCGCTACCTGCTGCAACACAACCTGGAAGAGCGGCGGATAGGGCACGGGGCTGGACACGGCGCGGGGCATCCGCATGGGGCGGCCTATGAGGCGGGCGCACCGACGGCCGATGCCAAGACGCGCAACATGGGCTGGGCGACGCGACGCGTGAACGACGGCAAAGGATTCGTGTTCATCTCGCATATGGGCAATGTGTACCCGAGCGGTTTTCTGCCGATTCACGCGGGGAATATTCGCGAAACGGGGCTGGCCGAGATCTACCGGAACGCGCCGATCTTCAAGGCTCTGCGCGATACTTCACGTCTTGAGGGCAAGTGCGGAGTGTGCGAGTTCAAGGAGATTTGCGGCGGGTCGCGGGCGCGAGCGTACGCGCTGACGGGCGATCCGCTGGCGCAGGAGCCGTGCTGCATCTACCAGCCGAAGAACTGGGACGCGGAGCTGGACCAGCAGGCTGAAGCGTACCGGCACGCAGCGCCGGCGGACGCGGGGACGCTGGTGAGGCTGTAGAGCTCTTTCGTGACACAGAGAACACGCTACGGTTTGAGCGCGGGATGCCTTGCGGTGAGCCAAGCCTCAACCATCGCCAGGAATGCCTTGGCGTGCACCAGGAGTTCGTCCGCCTCGGTGCCGGTTGCGATTGCGGCTCCGGTGTAGTCGATCTCGTTCCGCTTGCGCCGACAGGCGTCGAAGTAATCCGCCAATTGTGCCGCGGATGTGCCGAGCGCCAACTTTACGCCTTCAAAGGTGACCCGATGATGACCGGGAACGCTCGCTATGCGATAGCCGGCACCTGCAATCGCCATCTTGGCGATCTGAAGTGCGGCATTATATGCAGTTGCAAAGCGCCGGTCCTCAGAGAGGGCAGGAATAGCCGCGTCAGAGAGATCGCGTGCGACGAGGCGGCGTATGTCGTTGAGTTCCTGAACGCTGGGCCGGTGCGTGTGAACCTTTCCGGCTCGTAGCAGTTTTGTCCAGGTCATCGAGCGAACCCTTGAGCAGTATAGTCCGACCCTTCATGACGGAGCGCAGGAAGTGGTCGCCGGAGGCAAGCTTGGCACGGAACTCCCGCGGCGAGTACAGCGTGGCATTCACGTCGCGTCCGAACCGGTCTTCCAGTTTGCGAAATGCCGGAACCAAGTCAATCTGTTTCACGGATCCAACGATCGTCAGGTCCACGTCGCTCGATGCGCGCTCTTCTCCGCGGGCGATCGAACCGTATACGAATGCCAGGTCGATGCGATCTCCGAAGGATTCCAGCGCCTTGGCAAGTGCCGGCACCAGTCCGGCGGTCTTTTCCACGAGCCCGCGCAGGTCCTTAAAGACCGGAGAACGATCGTTGGCCCGGAAATAAACACGCCGGCCCTCCTCCCGGCGCTCCAGAATGCCCGCACCGACGAGCGATTCGAGCTCGCGCTGAAGGCTGGACGGTCCGGCTCCCAAGTGCCGCGCCAACTCGCTCAAGAACCACCAACGACGCGGCTGAAGCAGGGCGGCAGAGAGAACCCCGGCCCGCACAGAAGGGAAGATCGCTTCGAGCGATGCGGCATTGTTCATGGCGTTTATTATACACACATTATACGCAAAATGCGTAAATATTTACGCTTTTTGCGTAACTTCCGCTTCAATCCGGCCGCCCGATACCGTCTTCAGTGGCCGCCGGCGTGGGCGTCGACTTTCCCTTTGAAGCGCGAGTAGACGAAGACTACGTAGCCGATGGCGAGGGTCATGCCGAAGAGCCACCAGGCGAGACCCACTGCCAGCGTGTGATGGCCGGAGAGCGCACGGGTGAGCGTGATGTCGTTGGCTGGGTCGGTGGTGGCAGGCAGCAGGACGGGGTAGACTGCCCAGCATGCGCCGGCAAGCATGAAGAACAGGTAGAGACACGAGGCGAGAAAGGCCTTCAGCGGCTGGCCTTTGCGATTCCAGAGCCAGATGGCGGCGAGCGACACGACCACGCCGGCGGGCACGATGAATGTGGCGGGATAGTGGAAGTAGTTGTCGAGGCTGGCCGGGCGCACGGCGATGGTGGCGAAGAGGCTCACGATCGTGAGTGCGACAAGAAGAAACAGCAGCGGCGAAACCCTGCCGCGCGCGCGTTGCTCGAGGTCACCGGAGGTTTTGAGCGCGAGCCACAGGGCGCCGTGGAGGGTGAGCGCGACAAGCGCGACGAGGCCGCCGATGACGGTATACCAATCGAGAATGCCGGGATAGGCGCCGGGCTGCCAGTTGGTCCAAAGAGGCAGGAAGAAGTAGCCATCGTTGTCGAGCGGCACGCCGCGCAGCACGTTGGCCAGGGCAGCTCCGTAAAAAACTGTGAGCAGTAAGCTGGAAAGGCCGAAGACGCCATCGAGCAGCGACTGCCAGACACCGACGTCGATGTGATTGCGCAACTCGAGGCTGACGCCGCGAAGGACCAGCAGCCAGAGCACGATCATGAGCGGCAAGTAGAAGCCCGAAAAGGCCGAGGCGTAAAGGAGCGGGAAGGCGAAGTAGAGGGTGCCGCCGCCGGCAAGAAGCCAGACCTCGTTGCCGTCCCACACGGGGCCGACGGAGGCGAGCATGGCCTTACGCTCGGCTTCGTTGCGCGCGAGGAAGAGGTGGAGCACGCCGACTCCGAGGTCAAAGCCGTCGAGGACGACGTAGCCGACGATCATTACGGCAACCAGCCAGAACCAGAGAAAACCCATCATGGTAAAGCCTCAGTGGTTAGTGGTTAGTGGTTTGGGTTCAGGGCCGGTGCTGATCTCACGGTAGATGAGCACGGTGAAGAGCAGGCCAAGCAGCGTGTACATGCCCATGAAGCCGATCAGCGTGAAAAGCCCGTTGCCTGCGGAGACGGTGCTCGAGAAGCCCTCGCTGGTGCGCATCAGCCCATAGATGAGCCAGGGCTGGCGACCGAGTTCGGCGGTCATCCAGCCGGCGGTATTGGCAATGTAGGGCAGCGGGAAGCTGAGCAGCAGCGCCCATAGTGCCCAGCGAGTGGCGGCGAGGCGGCCCCGCCAGAGCAGCAACGCGGCGACCACCATGAGCAGAACGAACCACGTCCCGAGGCCCGCCATGATGTGGTAGGAGTAGTAGAGCAATGGGAGCGCCGTGGGCCACTGGTCGCGCGGGAACCGATCGAGGCCCTTCACTTCGGCTTTGGTGGTGCCGTAAATCAAAAAGCTCAGCACGTTGTTCACCACGATGGGATTGTCGATCAGGCCAGTTTCTTCGTTGGGCTGGCCCATGAGGACGATGGGCGCTCCAGCCTCCGAGTGGAATAAGCCCTCCATGGCGGCGATGGCGGCGGGCTGGTTCTGCGCTACGTATTTGCCGGCGAGATCGCCGGTGGGGAAGATGATCAGGACGGACGAGACGACTCCAGCGACGACGCCGACCTTCAAAAAGATGCGGGCGTAGTCCTGGCGGCGGCCTTCGAGCAGATAGAAAGCGCCGACCGCGGCCATGACAAACGAACCGGTGACAACCGCGCCGGTCATGTTGTGCATGTACTGGAGAATTCCCCAGGGATTGAGCAGAAGCTGCCAGAAGCTGAGCACTTCAAAGTGCCCGTCGGGCATGCGCGCATATGCAACGGGATGCTGCATCCACGCGTCGGTAACAATGATGAAGAAGCCCGAGATCCACGAGCCGAGCCAGACCATGACCGCCGAAAACCAGTGCATGCGGCGCGAGATGCGCTTTTCGCCGTAGAGGAAGAGGCCGAGAAACGCCGATTCGAGAAAGAAGCTGAAGACGCCTTCCATGGCCAGCGGCTGGCCGATGACGCCGCCTGAGAGCCGCGAGAAGCGCGCCCAGTTGGTGCCGAACTGGAACTCCATGGGAATGCCGGTGACGACGCCGAAAACGAAATTGATAGCGAAGATGCGGCCCCAGAATCTTGCGGCGCGGTCCCATGTTTCGTCGTTGGTGCGGAGCGCGACGGTCTTAAGCACCACGATGAGCAAGCCAAGGCCCATGGTGAGCTGCGGGAACAGGTAATGAAAGGTCACGGTGAAGGCAAAGTGCAGCCGGTCGATGATCTCGGCGTCCATGCGAGGCCTCCTGCTCAGGGGGTGCGGCCGGAAGATAAAAGAACGAGGCGCCCAGAGCTCTGGTCCAATGGTGAAACGAAAAGACTACGCGGCACATGCTTCAGCGGGAAGCGCAGGCCAAAGTTTACCCAACTCGCGATTCTAGCTCCTCCAGTGACTTTAGAGCGGTTCCAGAATTCAAGTGCCCTGTTAAGGGCCGTGAAAGGTGGCATTTTCTTAAGGAAAATGCCACTGAGCTGTGGTGGTTCCCGAGTACAGCAATTCTGGAACCGCTGTGATCACTTGTCGCAGGCGGCCCGTTCCCTGATTCTATGGATGCAGCGGACATCTCTGGAGAGGCCGCTCGTTCCCCCCTCCCGCACACACGCCTGCCGCGAATTGCTGTAAAGATGAAGAGAGGTCGAAGGATGCGGATTGCGATCATAGGCGGCGGAATTGCGGGGCTGGCGGCGGCCTACGAGCTTGAAAAAGCGCGCGCGGCGGGCGCACCGGTGGAGTACACGCTCTACGAAGAGCGGCCGCGGCTGGGTGGATCGCTGGCTTCGGAAATTGTGAATGGCGCGGTTCTGGAGCGCGGGCCAGACTCGTTTTTGACGGAGAAGCCGGCGGCGGCAGAGCTGTGCCGAGAGCTGGGACTTGGCGGCGAGCTGCTGCCCTCGAACGACGCCGCGCGCAAGACATATATTGTTGTGCGCAACCGGCTGGTGGCGCTGCCGGACGGTCTGATGTTCCTGGTGCCGACGAAGCTGGCGCCAACGGCTCTGACGCGATTGTTCGGCGTGCGTACCAAGGCGCGCATGGGACTGGAACTTTTGCATCCTCCGCGAGCGGGCTCGGGCGATGAGCCGGTGGCGGCGCTGGTGGAGCGGCACTTTGGGCAGGAGGCGGTGGATCGTCTCGCCGATCCGCTGTTGAGCGGGATCTACGGCGGCGATGCGACGCAACTGAGCGCGCAGACCGTGTTGCCGCGGCTGGTGGAGATGGAAAGGAAGTACGGCTCGCTGACGCGCGGCATGCTGGCGGCGCACAAGAAGATGCGGGAGATGGCGAAGAAATCGACAGGGCCAAAACGTGAGACGCCGCCCATTTTCACGGCGCTGCGGGGTGGGATGAGCCAACTGGTACATGCGATTGTTACGCGGCTCGATGGCGGGAGTTTTCGCACAGCGACGCCGGTGAAAGCGGTACGGAAGAGTGCGGGCGGCTGGGGCGTGGAGGCGCGCGGGGCGCGGGAAGAATACGATGCGCTGATTATGGCTGCGCCGGCGTGGGCAGCGGGGGCTTTACTTGCGCCAGTTGACGCGGCTCTTGGTGGCGAGCTTGGCGGCATTCCGTACTCGTCGTCGATCACGGTGAACCTGATTTACGACGAGGCGAAGATCGGCGCGCTGCCGGAGGGGTTCGGTTTTCTTGTTCCGGCGGTCGAGGGCCGATCGATGCTGGCCTGCACGTTTGTGCATCGCAAGTTTTTGGGGCGCACGCCGCCGGGCAAGGCGGTATTTCGCGCGTTCCTGGGCGGCATGAAGCGCGAGGCACTGCTCGATGAGAGCGATGAGGCTCTGGTGGCGACGGTGCGGCGCGAGATGAGCGAGATTCTGGGCGCGAAGACGTTCAGCGCTGCTGCAGAGCCCGAACATGCGCAGGTTTCGCGCTGGCGGCGCGCAATGGCGCAGTACGCCGTGGGGCATCGCGAGCGGATGCAGCGGATTGCGGCGAGGGTCGCTGAGCTGCCGGGGCTGCGGCTGGTGGGGAACGCGTACGACGGCATCGGTGTTCCCGACTGCATCCGGCTGGGACGGCAGGCGGCTCGGGACCTAGCGGCGGCGGGAGCGAAAACGCCGGCTGCGGCGCTCTGATTCGACGCTTGCTTCGGCGGCGCGGCGCGATGGCCCGCCCGTATACTCGACCTAGAGCATGACGACCCAAACGGACACATTTCTTGCGACGATTCTGGCTTCGACGCGCGGCACTCTGGCCGCGGCGAAGGCGGATGTGCCGGTGGCCGAACTGGAGCGCCGCGCAGCCGAACATCGCCCGCGTGGATGGGCGGCGGCGCTGCGGCGAGCGGCGGCAAGAGGCCCGGCCGTGATTGCCGAGATCAAGAAAGCTTCGCCGTCGAAGGGGCTGATTCGCGCCGAATTCGATCCGGCATGGATTGCGCGGCGGTATCGCGCGGGCGGTGCCGCGGCGCTCTCAGTGCTGACCGACGAGCCGTACTTTCAGGGCAGCCTGCGGGCCCTGGAACTGGCGTCGGAAGCCACCCCGCTTCCCTGCCTGCGCAAGGACTTCATCGTCGACGAGTACCAGATCGTTGAGGCGCGCGCGCATCGCGCCGACGCGATCCTGCTGATTGCCGCTGCGCTGACGGGCGCGGAGCTCAAGCGGTTCGCTGCGGCGGCGCACGCTCTCCTGCTCGATGTGCTGGTGGAAGTGCACACGGCGGAGGAACTGGATCGAGTGCTTGATGCGCTGGGCGAGAAGGGCGCGGATGCGATGGGCGTGAACAACCGCGACCTGAAGACATTTGAGGTGAGTCCAGAGACGTCGCTTTCGCTCGTGGGGCGGATTCCCGCGAGCGTGGTGCGCGTGACGGAGAGCGGCATTTCGACGCGCGAGGACATCCAGCGACTGCGCAAGGCCGGATTCGACGCGTTCCTCATTGGTGAGAGCCTGATGCGCCAGCCCGATCCCGGAGCGGCGCTGGTGAAGTTGCTGAAGGGCGCCCCTGGCAAGCCATGAGCCTCTGGATCAAAATTTGCGGGAACACCTCGCTTGAGGACACTTTGGTGGCGGCCGAAGCCGGAGCTGACGCGGTGGGGTTCGTGTTTGCGCCGAGCCCGAGGCGCGTTAGAGCGGAGCAGGCGACGGCGATCGGGCGGCATCTGCCCGTAGCGCTCGAGAAGATCGGCGTGTTTGTCGATGCGACGTTTGGCGAGATTGCTGCAACGGTGGAAGCTGCTGGCCTGACCGGCGTGCAACTGCACTGGGATGTACCGGCGGAACTGGCGGCCGTGCTGCGCGCGCGGTTCGGACCCAAACTGCGGATTTTGCGCGTGATGCATTTTGACGCGGGAAAGGAACCCGCCGCATTGACGAAGGATGAACACGTCGATGCGTTCCTTGTCGATTCGCAGACAGAAACAGCCGTGGGCGGGACGGGCCAAAGCTACGACTGGGCCTCCGCCAGCACGTCTCTCTTCCAAAGCTCGAAAGTGCGAGAGCATTGCCTCATCGCGGCAGGCGGGTTGACGCCGGGAAACGTTGCCGAAGCGATCGCCACGCTGAAACCGTGGGGCGTGGACGTGGTGAGCGGGGTTGAAGCGGTGCCTGGGCGCAAAGATCACGCCAAGGTCCGAGCCTTCATCGCCAACGTGCGCGCAGCGCAAAAGTAACCTTCCGGTCGAACCGGTCGTAAATCATAGACGGACACGGGTGCGTCGAATTCCTGTCCGTAAACATCAAAACTTACGAAGATAATCCCCGGAGGTTTGCCATGGCTACCTTTCTTCCCCCCATCGAGAATCCGTCAAGCCCGATGATGAAGTTGGTCTACAACATGTCGCGGCGCCAGTTCGGCAAGGTGATGACGCCGCTCAAGGTGTTTGCCGCGCGGATGCCCCTTGGCTTTGGGATGTTTACCGCGAAAATCAGCAAGCTCGACAAGAAGCTGGAGCTGCCGGCCGAGATGAGGATGCTGGTCCGCGAACGGGTGGCGCACATTAATGTGTGCGAGTTCTGCATCGACATTGGCCGAGCGTTGGCGATCAAGGCGGGAATGAACGAGGCCAAGTTCGACTCGCTGGATGAATACGCCACGAGTCCGCTGTTCAACGAGGCAGAGCGCGCCGCATTGGACTACGTGACCGAGCTGACGCGCGACAAGAATGTGAAGCCGGAGACTTTTGCACGACTCAGGAAGCATTATTCCGAGCGGGCGATCTGCGAGATCGTGTGGCTGGTGGCGAGTGAGCATGTGTACAACATGACGAACATCGGGCTGAACATTCACTCGGACATGCTGTGCGACATCAGCCGCAAGAGTTGATTCTATTTGATTACGCGTCGAGGTCGATCACGAGCTTTCCGCGCACGCGCCACGTTCCCTGATAACGGATGGCATCCGGAACCTCGTTGAGCGTGTACGTTCTGTCGATCACGGGTTTCAGCTTGCCGCCGGCCAACAGTTCACCAATGTAAGTCAAGTCCTCGTGGTTGACCTTGGCCATGAACACGACGAATTTCTGGCGCGAAATCCCGGAGAGAAGAAGGGCCACGATCAGGCCCAGGAGCATGGCGACGAGAGACTTGGAACCGGCCAGAATTCCCGCACCGACGTGAATGCCATTTGGCGTCAGGACGCGCTTGCAGGCCGAGAACGGATGGTTTCCGGCGAGATCGAGGATCAGATCGTAGCGTTCCGAGCCCTTTGAAAAGTCTTCCCGGGCGTAATCAATCACGTGATCCGCCCCGATGGATCGAACCGTCTCTTCGTTGCGCGCGCTGCATACCGCGGTAACGCGTGCGCCGAAAATCCTGGCAAGCTGCACTGCGAACGTGCCAACGCCGCCGGACGCGCCGTTGATGAGGACGCTTTGGCCGGGTTGGATCTTTCCGCGGTTGCGAAGGCCTTGCAGGGCAGTGAGCGCCGCAACCGGGCAGGCAGCGGCATCCAGGAGCGACACGCTCTCCGGCTTGACCGCCAAAGCAGTCTGCGGCGCAACGGCATATTCCGCAAATGCTCCGCGACAGGTACCGAACACGGCATCGCCGGGCTTGAATTGCGAAACGCCGGGACCGACAGCTTCAACGACGCCGGCAACATCGACTCCTGGCCGCTTGAGCTTGCTGCGGCCAAACAGCAGGCGAGCGAGGGGCGGCCCGCCTTTCATCAAGTGAAAGTCCAGGGGGTTGACAGCAGCGGTGCGGACCTTGATCAGGACTTCTCCGTCGCCTGGGGTTGGTTTGTCAAGCTCCTCGCAGGTCAGGACTTCAGGAGGACCATTTTTGCGATACACGATGGCTTTCATGCGGCCTCGTTCTCAACTCTGCCACTAGAGTCGCGTGCACAAAATTCCGCAAGTGCACACATCACAACCGGCGGTGACAATTCCTTAGGGTGAGCGGCGTGCCATCAAAGACCGCGCGGAAAGGGCGCTGTTTCCCTTCCTGTACACTGATGGGTTCCCTTTTTTGCGGGTAATCGAGCAGGAGTTTTACATGGCGTCGATCATTCTTCCGGCAAATCCCTCGGAGCCGCGCGCTGGGCGCTTCGGCGTTTACGGCGGGCGGTACGTGCCGGAGATAAGGCACAATGAGCCGGGGTTGACGATGGCCGGAGATTTGCGGATGATTGCTTGACGCGGATCGCTGCGCTTTCTAGAATCGAGGGCCTATGAAGGGAAACCGCAAAGTCATTGCGACGCTGAATGCCGCTCTGCGCGACGAGCTGCTGGCCATCAACCAATACTTTCTGCACGCCGAGATGCTGGAGAACTGGAAGTATAGCCGGCTGGCCAAGCACATCAAGAAACAATCGATCGACGAGATGCGCCACGCCGAGGGGCTGATCGAGCGCATTCTTTTCCTGGATGGAACGCCGAACCTGACGGAACCGATGAAGCTCGAGGTGGGCCTGCATGTGAAGCAGCAACTGGAGCGCCAGCTTCAGTTGGAGCTCGATGCGGTAGCCTCCTACAACAAATCCATCGAGGTTTGCCGCGCGGAAGGCGACAACGCGTCGAGGAAGCTCTTCGAGAAAATGCTGCACGACGAAGAGGGCCACGTGGACTGGCTCGAAGCCCAACTGCATCAAGTGAAGGAGTTGGGCTATGAGCGCTATCTGTCGGAGCAAATCGAGGAAGAGCAGTCGTAGCGCGGCCTACAAGGTGAGTCAGTCGTCATCGAGCAGCGAAGGCTTCTGACAACGCGGGCGAGTGCGTCAACGCCTAGTAAACTAAGAAGTCCCCCGCCTTTTGCGGGCGTCAGCGCAGGAGTGTTTCATGGCGTCGATCATCATTCCGGCAAATCCTTCGGAACCGCGCGCTGGGCGCTTCGGCGTTTACGGCGGGCGGTACGTGCCGGAGACGCTGGTGGCGGCGCTCGACGAGCTGGAGCACGCGTACGAAGAGGCCAAGGCGGATGCGGCATTCGAGGCGGAACTGAGTTCTCTGCTTGCCGACTATGCGGGACGGCCCACGCCGCTCTATTTTGCCAAGCGGCTGACGGAGCAACTGGGCGGGGCAAAGATTTATTTGAAGCGCGAAGACCTGCTGCACACCGGCGCGCACAAGATCAACAACGCGCTGGGCCAGGGGCTGCTGGCGAAGCGCATGGGCAAGAAGCGCGTGATTGCCGAGACGGGCGCGGGCCAGCACGGCGTGGCGACGGCGACGGTGTGCGCGCTGCTAGGGCTGGAGTGCGTGGTCTACATGGGCGACGTGGACATGGAGCGCCAGGAGCTCAACGTTCTGCGCATGCGGCTGCTGGGCGCGGAGGTGCGAGGCGTTTCGTCGGGCTCGAAGACGCTGAAGGACGCCATCAGCGAGGCCATGCGCGACTGGGTGACGAACGTGCGCACGACATACTACCTGCTTGGCAGCGCTCTCGGCGCGCATCCCTATCCGACGATGGTGCGCGACTTTCATCGCTGCATCAGCCGCGAGATGAAAGAACAGATTTTGTCCAAGGAGGGCCGGCTGCCTTCGGCGGTGATTGCATGTGTGGGCGGAGGATCGAACGCGATCGGGGCGTTCTACGAGTTCCTCAACGACCGGCAGGTGCGGCTCATCGGGGTGGAGGCCGGAGGGCGCGGAACGGCGCTGGGCGAACATGCGGCGCGGTTCCAGGGCGGAGCGCCGGGCGTGTTGCAAGGCACCTATTCTTATGTGCTGCAGGATGAGGACGGGCAGATCGCGTTGACGCATTCGGTGTCAGCGGGACTCGATTACGCTTCAATCGGACCGGAGCATGCCGCGCTGCACGATTCCGGGCGCGCGGAGTATGTTTCGTGTGACGATGCCGCTGCACTGGATGCGGGGGTGAAGCTGGCGAGGACGGAAGGCATTTTGCCCGCGCTCGAAAGCGCGCATGCGGTGGCCGAAGCGCTCCGGATTGCCCCCGCGCTGGCCCCGAGTGACATACTTGTGGTGAACCTCTCTGGACGCGGCGATAAGGATATGGGCATCCTGACGCGCGAATTGAAGCTGTAGGGTTTGAAAAGCAACCGCAGATCCTTCGACTACGTTTGCCGCAAAATATGCGGCAATCTCCGCTCAGGATGACAGTTCCGTTATTCGGCGGACTTTGAGGACGGGATTCCGTTTTTCGATGACGATCCGTTTCGATCACAAGCCGGGCCTTGTCGTTTATTTGACGGCAGGGGATCCGAGCATCGGTGCGACGCGCGAGATTGCGCTTGCGGCGATCGATGCCGGCGCCGATGTGATCGAACTGGGAGTGCCCTTCAGCGATCCACTCGCCGATGGGCCCATCATCCAGCGCGCCAGCGAGCGCGCTCTGGCGCGAGGGACGCGGCTCAGGGACGTGCTCAGCGTTGCGCGCGAAATTCGCGCCGCGCGGCCGGCCGCGGGCCTCGTAATTTTCAGCTACCTGAATCCGATCCTGCGCTACGGCCTGAGCAAGTTTGCCGATGATGCGGCCGCGGCAGGTGTGGACGGCGTTCTGGCCACCGACATGATTGTGGAAGAGGCCGCCGAGTACCTGGCCGAGATGAGCCGAGTGAATCTGGCGCCGATTTTTCTCGCTGCGCCGACCAGTCCCGATACACGGCTGGAAGCCATCGCAAGATATTCGAAAGGTTTTGTGTACGCCATTTCCCGTGTGGGCGTGACGGGCACGCAGCAGAGCGTAGCCGCGGATGCCGCGGCGCTGGTCGCGAGAATCCGGCGATGGACACGACTGCCGGTGGCCGTGGGGTTCGGCATCAGCAATGCGGAACACGTCGCGCAGGTGGCGGAGTTTGCGGATGCCGCGGTGATCGGCAGCGCAATCGTTGCGCTGATTGAAGGCTCGACTGCAGAGACTGCGCCGGGGAGCGTATCGCGATTTATCAAGGGCCTCCGCCTTCCGGATGCGGCGCTGGCCCGGTGAGAAAAGCAGCCATTAGCTTTTAGCCTGTAGCCATTAGCTCCGACCGTGGCAGATTCAGCCATTGAGGCTTACCTTGGCACGATGGTACTAAGAGCTAATGGCTAAGAGCTGCTTGTTGACTCGAGGATGCAATGACGATCGAAGAATTGCGAATCCGAATCGATGCGCTGGACCGGCAGATTGTTGAGCTGATCAGCGAGCGGGCGCGCGCCGCGCAGACGATCGGCCACCTGAAGGCCGCCACTTCGCTTCCGGTGTACGAACCCACTCGCGAGAAGATCATCTACGCCAACGTGCGCGCAGCGAACAAGGGACCGCTGCCCGACATCGAGTTGACGCATATCTACGAGCGCATCATCGACGTGATGCGGGCACTGCAGCGGAACGAGCTGGCGAGTGAGAGAAATGCCCAGGCCGCGTCAGCGGAGGCAGGCACGCAGGGCCACGCCGCGGGCGCACCGGAACCCCAACGACAAAGACCTGTCGCCGGGGACCCCGGACCGGCGCCCGAGACAGGGGAAAAACAATGATTGTCGCAATGCAGGAGAAGGCTACCGAAGAGCAGATCGATGCCGTCATCAACGCCATGGAAGAGGCCGGCGTGGACGTGCATCGCACCACGGGAGAGTTCCAGACCATTCTGGCCGGTGTCGGCGCCACCGCCGGGCTCGACCTGACGAAGTTCGAAATGCTGCCGGGCGTGCTGCACGTGCACCGCATCAGTGCGCCGTACAAGCTGGCGGGGCGCGCCTTTCGCCCGGAAGGTACGGTGGTGGAGTTTCGCAACGGTGAGAAAATCGGCGCAGAGAAGGTAGCGGTGATTGCCGGGCCTTGCGCGATTGAAAGCCGTGGACAGATCTTCACCATTGCAAAATGCGTGAAGGCTGCCGGCGGGGGCTTTCTGCGTGGGGGAGCGTTCAAGCCACGCAGTTCGCCGTACTCGTTTCAGGGGCTTGGGATTCCCGCCCTGGAATTTATGCGCGAGGCTGCCGACGCAAACGGCCTGGCTGTGGTGAGCGAAGTGATGGAAATCGCGCAGATCGAGCCGATGCTGCCGTACGTGGATTGCTTCCAGGTGGGCGCTCGCAATATGCAGAACTTCAACCTGCTGCGCGAGCTGGGGCAGGTGCGCAAGCCGATTCTGCTGAAGCGTGGCATTGCGGCCACGGTGGAGGAGCTGCTGCTTTCGAGCGAATACATTCTGTCGGGCGGCAACTACGAAGTGATCCTGTGCGAGCGCGGCATCCGCACCTACGAGACGTCGACGCGCAATACGATGGACATCGCGGCCATTCCGGTGCTGAAGAAACTGTCGCACCTGCCAGTGGTGGCAGATCCCTCGCACGGAACTGGGCGTCGCGACATGGTTCCGGCGATGGCGAAGGCTGCAGTGGCCGCGGGCGCCGATGCGCTGCTCGTCGAAGTCCACCCCAACGCTGACAAGGCCGTGTCCGACGCTGCGCAGACGCTCTTTCTCGATCAGTTTGAGAAGCTGGTGGGCGAGCTGCGTGTGCTGGCTCAGGCTGTTGGGCGAACGTTGTAAGCTAACGGAGCAACGAGACTCCGCATGATCGAGCGCATCTCCATTTTGGGCACGGGCCTGCTGGGCACATCAGTGGGGCTGGCCCTGCGCGCCGCGGCGTTCAAGGGCTCGATTGCCGGATGGAACCGCGGCACAGAACAAGGGCAGATGGCGCTGAAGATGGGCGCGATCGATGCGCTTGCTGCCGATGCGACTGAGGCTGCGCGAGCGAGCCAGGTTGTAGTTCTCGCCGTGCCGATTTACGCCACGCTCGATTTGATGGAGAAGCTGGCGCCAGTGCTCGGGCCCAATCAGCTGGTAACCGATGTGGGCAGCACCAAGCGCGTCATCTCCGAAACTGCCGCGCGCCTCTACAACACACCGGAACGCGCGGCGTTTCTACCGGGGCACCCGATGGCGGGCAAGGAGCGCGGCGGCGCGGCGCTCGGCGATGCGAATCTTTTTCGCGGAGCGGTGTGGCTGTTCACCGACGATCTGGCAGCGAAGCGGGCCCCTCGCGGAGTCGAGCTGGTAAAGGAATGGCGCGAGTGGGTCGCCGAGATGGGATCGAAGGCCCTCGATCTCGATCCGGTACGCCACGACGAATTGGTCGCGTGGGTGAGCCATCTGCCGCAGTTCACCGCGACGGCGCTGAGCGCGCTGCTGGAAGAAGAAGTGGGCAACGCGCCGGAACTCAAGGACGTAGGCGGCCGCGCGCTGCGCGAGATGACGCGGCTGGGCGCGAGCCCGTTCTCGATGTGGCGGGACATTGCCCACACAAATACTGATGCTGTGGAACGTGTGCTGTTAGCGCTGGAGCAGCGCCTGGCCCTGCTGCGTGAGAATCTGCGCACGCCGGAGCTGAGAAATCAGTTCGAGCGGGCGAACAAGTTCCGGCGTGAGTAACCGCTTGGCAAGGGTTCAGTAGACCTGGACCTTCGCAACTTTGCCGTTCAGGAACTTCACCACCCAGCGGTGGCCATCCCTCAGGTAGTACCAGGTCTCGTGCAGGCTGTCGTCTGTGGTGTCGTCAACCTTCTTCTGATCGGGGTCTCCGGCGCTCATCAGCACCATCTTGTAGGTCATGCCCTGGATGATGTCCTTGGCGCGAATGGCCTCCTGGAACTCAGACGAGAGGCCTTGCACTTCCATATTGTCGCTAATCTTGGCGGTGTCGAGGACGCGCTGCAGGAGCGGCAGAAAGGCGCCGGTCTGGATGTCAACATCCGTGACGTCTCTGCCATAACGAAAATTGATGCGCGAGCCGCCCGCTCTTTTGAAACCCGCGCCCTTCTTTTCCGCATTTTTGCTGGCGCCGCTGCCCTCGCCGCCTCCGCCCAGGTGAACCTCGACGCGGTCGCTGTCCACCTTTACATCGGTGATCGTCACCCATTCGTCCCGTTCGACGCCGACGCCTTTGTCCTTCAGGTATTTGGCCAGGTCCTTGAGGTCGATCCCACGTTCGTCCAGCCTCTTGTCGGTTTTTGGATAGACATAGATGTCAACCCCATCCTTATAGGCAGGCATATCCAGAAGCGCCCTGACATCCTTGCCGAGAAGAGTCTTGGTCAGAACGGTTTTTGCCGAATCGGTGGTTTCGGCCATCAGATTTGTCTGGCAAGCGGGAAGCGGGAGAACCAGGAGAATAAGAAGGTGATACTTCGACAAGCAACTCATTTGAGGAGTACTCGCTTTCGAATCCCATGTTTTCAGCGCGCATTGCACAGCCGTGGGGCGGTTAACTCCATCGCGCAGAAACGTTGGACGGAGATGTGGTGCAGATTATCGCGATCAGGGCAATCCTCTGTCAACCGTGGGCCAAACGCGGGGCGCCAGGGGCAAGGCGTGTGCTGCCGCCGCGCGCATCGAGCCCAAACAAGGGGGCGACCCTTACCGAACGAAGCTGAGCCAGGCCCAACCCACGGCCAGTGTGAGCAGCGTGACGGGAATGCCGACGCGCGAGTAATCCCAGAAGCCGATGTGGACTTCGTCGTGCGCCCGCTCAACCACGATGAGGTTGGCGATGGAGCCGGTGATGGTAAGGTTGCCGGCCAGAGTGCTCGCCATGGCCAGCACCAGCCATCCCGTCTGCGCGTCGTGAAACGAGGGCACGAGCGACTTGAGCACCATGACGGCGGGCACGTTGCTAACGATGTTCGAGAGCAGCGCCGTGACCACCGTGAAAACGCCTGCGTTTTGCAGGTTGAAGCGATCGGCGACGGCGAACAAATGGCCGGCGAGTCCCGCGTTCTCCGCGCCTCCCACGATCACGAAGAGGCCGACAAAGAAGACCAGCAGACCCCAATCGATCTCGTCGTAGACCAGGCGCGGATTGCGCGTGCGGGTGATGAGCATAAGCGCCGCGCCGATGGCGGCCACCATTGCCGGCGGGACGCCGCCGAGGAATCCGGCGAGCACGAGAGCCACGACGATGGCGGGCTTGCGCAGCGAGCGAAGCTCGATGTGCGAGGTTGCGGCAGAGATGTCTGCCGATTCATCCGGCACGTGCTCACCGCCGAAGAGCCGGCGAATCAGAAACCAATCGAGGAAGAGACCGATCAAAGCTACCGGGCCAAGTCGCCACAAAAAGTAGCGATAGCTCAGGCCCGAGAATGAGCCGATGAGCATGTTCTGCGGATTGCCGGTGATGGTGGCGACGCTGCCGATGTTCGACGCGGTGGCCACGGCCAGCAGATAAGGCAGCGGCTTGAGTCCCATGCGTCGAGTGGCGGCAAGCGCGAATGGAACCATGACAAGGCAAATGATGTCGTTGACGAAGAAGGCCGACAGGATCCCCGTGATGAAGATGACCGTGGGCAGCAGGTGACGCGGCTTGAGGCGCACGACGATCTGCTCGGTAATCCACTCGAAGAAACCGGCGAGATGCAGGCAGCCGACAACGAGCATCATGGAGAACAGCAGCACGAGCGTAGGGAAATCAACGAAGCGCAGCGCCTGGTCGGCGCGCACGATGCCGAAGGCCACCATGAGCACGGCTCCGATAATCGCCATGCCGGGCCGGTCGATCTTCATGCCCGGCAGCTTGCCCAGTGCGAAAACCAGATAGCTGACGGCGAAGATGATGTAGGCGGCGGCCACTTGCGAATCGGCCTGTAGATGTGGCGGAATCGGCAACGGTGCCATGAGGAAGAGAGCCAGGCTCATGAGAACTCAATGTTAGCGGGTATGGTCAGTGGATTGGATGCGCTTCAGGGCTCGTCGTGTTGCGTGCGCGCCACGCCAGCCGCTCGGCCAGTACGGCTGCCGTCTGCTATCTTCGAGGCTGCGGACCTCACGCCGCATGGATTCGAGGCTCCGCCATGCTTCGAGGAGCCTCGCCTTCATGTCCGATCCAGCGCGCCGCCCATCCGCCTCAGAAGCTGCAACTCCGCAATTGATGGGATTCTTTCATCCAGCCAGGCGTCCCTACCGCTTCACCATCCTGATGTTCATCAGCCTGCTGGTCCTGGGAAGCTATTTCGCCTACGACAGCATCGGCGCTCTCGCGCCAACGCTCATCGAGGCTCTCCATATCGACCGCAGCGCCATCGGCAATCTCTACACGGCCTACTCCGTGGCCGCCATCGTCATCGTCTTTTTCGGGGGCATGCTCTATGACAAGCTGGGCCCCCGCCGGGCGAGCCTCCTGTTCTGCACGCTCGTACTGGTGGGCGCCACCATCGTAGCCCTGGCCCATTCCACATGGGAGCTCTTCGCCGGGCGGCTGATCTTCGGCGCCGGCTCGGAATCGCTGATCGTGGTGCAGAGCGCTATCATCAGCCGCTGGTTCAAGGGCAAGGAGATGGCTCTTGCCTTCGGCATCGCTCTTACCATCAGCCGCGTCGGGACCCTGTTCAGCTTCAACACCGAAGAACTCATCGCCCGCTACTTCGGCAGCTACCGCGTGGCGCTTTGGGCAGCGGCGGGCTTCTGCCTGTTCTCAGTGCTATGCAACCTGGTCTACAACGCCATGGACCTGCATGGCGAGAAGGTGCTCGCGCTGCCGAAGCCAGAGGGCGGCGACAAGATCGTCTTCTCAGATATCCGGAAGTTCAACTCTTCCTACTGGTACGTTGTCTTGCTCTGCGTCACCTTCTATAGCGCGATCTTCCCTTTCACAGCCCTTGCGACCGACATGTTCCACGACAAATGGGGCATCCCGCTGGTCAGCGAATCCACAGGCAGCTTCCTGGTCCAGATCTTTGGCAACTTCCTGCACATGTTCTCAACGGCGCCGGGAATGACCAGCATCATCATCTTCGCGTCCATGGTCTTCGCGCCTTTCGCCGGCGATCTGATTGACCGCATCGGAAAGCGGGCCACGCTGATGGTGGTGGGCTCGTTGATGCTGATTCCCGCCCACCTCATCATGGGCATCACCCACTGGAATCCAATCCCCAGCATGATCGTGCTCGGCGCAGCTTTCGTCCTGGTTCCCGCCGCCATGTGGCCATCGGTTCCGCTGGTGGTGGAGGAGAAGCGCGTGGGCACGGCCTTCGGCCTGATGACGGCCATCCAGAACCTGGGCCTCGGGCTGTTCCCGCTCCTGAATGGCAAACTCCGCGACGTCACCGGAACCTACACCGCGACCCAGATCATGTTCGCGTGCCTCGGCGTGGCCGGGCTTGTCTTTGCTTTTTTGTTGTTGCAGTCGGATCGGCGTCATGGCGGCAAGCTGGAGCAGGGAAAGATCAAAGAGACGGAGTTGCCCAAAACCGAATTGGCCTCGGAAAGACGCTAGCGAGCTAAGAGCGCGCTCGGGTGAACCACTGGAGCGACGAGCAGCCATGCGGGTTCGATGGCGTTGCGCCCCCTCGGCCCTGATCGCTTCAAGCAGTGGCAGCCGATAGCCGCTTCACTCGGCGCGCAGCCAATGCTCGGTACGGCCCAGCAAGGGAACGCCGATATAGCCGCGCAGCCGGAGCTTGTTGCCGCCATCTTCAACGGTGAGCGATGCGCGATAGATTTTGCCGGTTTCCGGATCGAGGACCTGACCGCCGGACCACTGGCTGCCGTCCTGCCCGAATCCCCAGAGCACCTGGAGCCCGACGAGGGGCCGATCTTTCATTGCGCCCGAGCAAAGGTAGCAGGTGGGATGCGCAACGGGCGGATCGAACAGCTTTTCGATGGTTCCGTAGAGTTTCCCGTTCTGTTCGCGGATGGCGACGATGGATTTGACCTTGCCGCTTGCATGGTCGACGGTCTTCCATCGGCCGACGGGGGACGGCGGCGAAACAGAGGCCGATGCGAAGGCCTGGGCCGGCGCGGGCGATCGAAGCGCGACGGCGAAGGCAGCAGCAAGGACGAGGCGACGGATCAGATGGCATGAGGGGAAGAGCATAGGCGTCGAGTTGTGTGCGAAGAATTAGACTCCCGCCGCAATCAGAGGTTTCGCCGGACGGCAGCCGCACGGGGGGACCGCAATCGGGGTTTCATCCGGGATTGAGCCTGGTTGCGGGCGCATATGTTAGGTTCATTTCGTCGGTCCAATGCCATGGCGCGCCTGCAGGGCGCATTGGATCCATCCAGGAGGAACGCAATGCGAAACATACGGTTGGGTTTGGCGGCGCTCGTCGTCGCAGGTGCTTTGCCGATTTTGGCACAGCCCAGTTGGAACGCTACAAATACATTTCACATTGGCGGGGACGGCGGATGGGATTATGTGACCGTCGATCCGCAGACGCACCGGGTTTTTGTTACGCGCTCGACCCACACGATGGTGATCGAGGGCGCGACCGGCAAGGTTCTGGGCGATATTCCGGGGCAAGTGCGGTCGCACGGCACGGCGCTCGTTTCGTCGCTCAATCGCGGGTTCATCACCGATGGCGGAGGGACCGGCGCGATCCTGGTCTTCGACCTGAAGACCTACGCGGTGCTGGGCAAGCTGGCCACGATGCCCGACTCGGACGGCATTATCTACGACCACGCGATGAACCTGATCCTCGCCGTCTCCGGCGACGGCAACGCGCTGATGACCTTCAAGCCCGATATCGATCCCGTGAACGGCAAGATCGATCCTCCCATTGCGTTGGGCGGCGCGCCGGAGTTTCTGGCGGCCGGCAGCGACGGCAAAGCCTATATCAACCTCGAGGATAAGGACTTGGTGGCCGTGGTGGACCTGAAGACGCGCCAGGTGACCGCGCGCTGGCCGGTTGCGCCCGGAGGGCATCCGGTAGGGATGGCGCTGGACGCGAAGAATCACGTCTTATTCGTGGGCTGCCGCAATCCACAGAAACTGATCGTGATAAGCACGGTGGACGGCAAAGTGCTGGCCGATCTGCCCATTGGCGCGGGAGTGGACGCGACCAAAATCGACGGCGGACAGGCGTTCGCGAGCTGCGGCGACGGATCGCTGGTTGTGGTGGGCCGGAAAGGCGGAAAGTATGTGGTGGAGCAGGTGGTAAAGACGCCCAACGGGGCGCGCACCATGGGCGTGGACGCGTCGACGCACACGATCTACCTGCCCACGGCGGAGTTTGAGCCGCCCACGCCGGGAACGGCGCAACGGCGACCGCGGCCCAAGCCGGATACGTTCATGATCGTGGCGGTAGGACAGGCGGGGCAGTAGGCAAGGTTCTACTCTGCCTGCTTCAACAGCTCCGCGCGTCAGGCTGCGTTGGTCTCGGTGGCCGGCAGCTTTCCCGGGTCCAGCACTTCAAAGCCATCCGCCCTGGCGGCTTCAAGCAGGGTGGGAGAGGCGCTGACGAATGTGATCAGGGTTCCGGGGAACATGTCGCGGGCGGTGAGCGCGGATCCCAATTGCACGGCTTCAGGCCAGCGAAGCGAGGTGCGGTCGATGAGCTGGCGCGCGGACTCAAGCACGCCCGGGTTGACGGGTTGCAGCACGATGCGCGCCGACTCAACGCGCAGGAGCTCGAGCGCGGTGGCCGCGGCTTCAGGCGCGATATTCCCCGCGCGTTCGCGCTTCCTGATGGCGGCATAGACTTCAAGAGGCGTTGCGGCAGAGATGAGCTTGCAATTGTCCTCAACCGTTTCCAGCAGCTGGATCAGCGCATCGGTGCCGGGTTCACGCACAAAAAGCCTGGCGTACGCCGTTGCTTCAAGAAAGTAGAAGCTCACTCGCCCCCCCTTTCTTCTTCAATGGCCACCGCCACGGGCTCGCCCTGCACTTCAACGGGATGGAAGCGCTGAGCCTCCTCGGGTATTCCGGCCTCGGCGCGGTTAAGGCGGATGGTTGTGGTGGGATAAGCCGGAGTTTTGGGATTTGCAATCTTGCTGGTGAGCACGACGCCGCGCTGAATGGCTTCGGCCAGTATCGCTTGCCGCGTTTCAGGATGCTGGTTCCAGCGAAAGGCCTTGCGCGGGAGGAAGGAGTCGCGAAACCACTTGAGCGCGATGAATGCGTGGCCCCCGCGCTCGGCCTCGGCCAGCGCCGCGCACAGCTCTTTCACGCGCGCGTCCAAATCCGCCGGCGAAAACTCTGCTTCCTCGTCTTCGTCCTCAACGGCTCGACTCGCCGTGCCGCGCTGCGCGCGGGTCGTGCGCGGTGCAGGCTCCTCGCCATCGATGCGCTCAAAGTAAATGCGCACCTCATCGTCTTCAGGCGACCAGGTATCGGCCAGGGCATTGCGGCGCTTGCTGCGGCCGTTTTCGCTGCAGAGCTCCACGATGGCTTGATAGCCCGGAGGCGCCAAGAACCGGAGCGCCCGCACCAGGCCGGGATCTTGTGAGTAAGCTAGTTCGTTTAAAGCATCTTCGATAATCTCTTCTGCCGCCGGTATCGTGAGGTTGCCGTTCTCCAAGGCAGAATGCGCAGGTCTGGCTGCTTTCATTTCGTCTCCTCCCTATACCGCCGCCCGGGGCCGCGGAGCCAGCACATTCACCGGCCGTTTGTCTTTAACGGCTCGGAACTGCGCCGCATGCGTCGAGCAGCAGCTTCTCTTTTATCAAGGTCCCAGGACGCTCTATGGAACGAGGAAGGGGGACGTTCCTCACTTCAGAGCAATTAAGAATGCGTTATGAGCAGTGATGCGGCTGGCTGCGTTTATACCTGCGTTTTTCCAGCCGGCGGGTTAAAGAGCCCAACGGGCGATCTCGAAGTTACAATTAATGATTCATCATATTCACGAACCTTCTGTCTGACAACAACAATTCCCTTTGGATAGTTGAGGAAATCTCGTCGAAATTGAGTCTTTTGGGTGCAATCGGGCCGGGGCACTTTGCTTCGCGTGGGCGGAGTCCGAAGCCGATACATCGCCTGTGCTCCGCTTCCATCGAGCGCGAAGATTCGTAAAATAGAGTGCATGCGCCGTAGTTTGCGGTTGATTTTCGCTTTTTACCTAACTTCGTCCCTCCTGCACGCCGCTGGCCAGCCGTTTGATCTCTCCGGTCCGAAGGTGGACGTGCATGTAAAGCGCGGAGACGCGACCCTGCCCATTGCAGAGGTACCCAACTTGTTACCCGGAGACCGGTTATGGATTCATCCTGACCTGCCGGAAAGCCAGGCCACTCACTTCGTCCTTGTGGTGGCATTTTTGCGCGGGTCAACCAACCCTCCGCCGCCGGAGTGGTTCACGCGCGTGGAAACCTGGACGCGGAGTGCCCGCGACGAGGGTGTATTCGTGGTGGTTCCACCCGGTGCTCAGCAGGCGCTTTTGTTTCTTGCGCCGGAGACGGGAGGCGACTTCAATACCCTGCGCAACACGGTGCGCGGCCGTCCGGGCACGTTTGTGCGCGCGTCCCAGGACCTGCAAGCGGCCAGTTGGGAGAGAATGCGGCTGGAGGCTTACCTGGTCGACGTGAAGGTGACCAGCCAGTTCGATCCCAAGGCGCTGAAGACGCGCACTGAAATGGCTGCACGGAGCCTGGGAATCAAGGTCAACGAAAGCTGCTTTGACAAACCCGCCGAGGAACAGGCGTCGTGCTTATCGCAGAACTCAGAGGGAATGGTGTTGGACGATGCCGGCGAACAGTCGGTGGTGAACCAGTTGACGACGGGATCGACCCTGGACCTGATGAACGCTATCAGCTCCACGTCGATGGCGGGCGGCGGAGTGTATAGCGCCTACGTGGGCGCGGTGGTAGACATGGCGAAGATTCTTTCTTCGCTGCACACCGCGCATTTCCAATACATTCCGGCGCTTGCCCTGCCCACAAACGACAGCCTCAACCTGCGGCTGAACATGCCCCCGTCGTTCCGAAACCCCAAGTCGGTGGTGGTGGTGGCGCTGCCTCCGATCGGCCTCGCCCGTCCGGAGCCGCTGCATCCTATAAACCTTGAGGAGAGCTTCTGCGCTTTCAAGCTGGGCCTTGTGTTCCCGGCGGATGGAGCGCCCCTGGTGTACGCAACGGGGATGGCGCATGACCTTGCCCTGCACGTGATGCCCGCTGAAGCCAAGGGGAAGACGGTGGATATTCCGCTGACGGCGGACGCCGGCGAAGGCGGACTGGTTCCAAGCGGCAAGATTCCAACGCTTCCTGACGGAGATCTGACGGCCGTAGTCAAGGGCAAATGGGGATTTGACGATTGGATCGGACCGGAATACCGGTTGGTAACGGCAGGGGCCAGCAGGTGGAAGGTGGATGCAGCCGATCAGTCGGCCCTGGTGGTGGGCCGCAACGACACTGTAAAGCTGGATGGCGGACACGCCGGCTGCGTGGAGAAGGTGGCGGCAGCGATTGGTGAAGATCCGTCCATTGCTCTCGCGTGGAATTCGCCCGAGCCGGGCAAACTGGAGATCGTGGTCCCGCTGAAAGACGCCGGCCCGGGGCCTGTGAATGTGGAGATCGACCAGTTTGGGGTGGCAGATTCGGATCACGTGAAGATGGTGGCATATGCAGCTGCCGCGTCGCTCGACGGCCTGACGCTGAACTCCGGAGACAAGACGGCGCTGCTGATGGGCACGCGGCTAGACGAAGTGGCGAAGGCTCAGGTGGGAGGCGTCACCTTTACACCTCTAAGTCTCGATCACGTTGAGAACCTCGATCAGCTGCAGATGCAAACGATGGCTACGACCTACAGCCTGAAACCGGGAAAGGCGTACGAAGCGTTTGTGGATTTAAAGGACGGCCGCATATTGAAAGCGCCGGTCGCCGTGGATCGTCCGCGCCCGCAGGTGACACTTTTGAGCAAGGCCGTTCAGCAGGATGCCGCCGCGCCGCAGATTGTGCAGATGAGCAGCCCGGACGACCTGCCGCTGGATGGACGCCTGGTTTTCTTTCTCAAGTCCGATGTGCCGGCCGACTTTCCCCGAGACGAAAAGGTGGAGGTGGCCGCAGCCGATTCGAGCTTCAATACGACGCTGAGTTTGAGCGACGGGAGCCTGATGCTGGAGGATGCGCATACGGCGGTGGCCAACCTTGAGCCCCTTGCCCGGTTCGGTCCTTCGGCCTTCGGGCCGGTGCGCGTGCGCGCCGTCTCTGCCAACGGCGCGGCCGGCGATTGGGTTCCGCTGGGCACGCTGGTGCGGATGCCTGGCTTCAAGGAGCTGCGCTGCCCGCGCGCGATAGCAAAACCCTGCATGCTGAGCGGGAGCGATCTCTTTCTGGCGACATCGATCGCCGCCACGCCGGAGTTCGACGGAGCAGTGGACGTGCCGCCGCAGTTCACCGGCGCAGAGCTTATGGTTCCCCACCCTGTGAAGGGAGTCCTTTACGTGAAGCTGCGCGACGACCCGGCCAACCAAGAAATGCTCACGCTTCCTGTGACGCTGATTGCACCGGCTGCGCCTGAAACCAGGGCGGTGAAACCACTGGCGGCGTCCCCAGCCGAAGCACCCGTTGCGCCGGAAGCGGCAGGGCAGCCCGCGGAGAACACGACGGCTCGTGGCGACGCGAACCGATCGTCAACGCCGAAGCCGAATTAGCAGTGCAGCGAAGAGGCTTGGAGGAGTCCAGGCGAACCGGGATGGCCGTGTTGCTCTAGTTGAAGAACGCCCGGTTCTTCTCAGCGAACTCGGCCTTATCGGCCGGCAGGTCGTCTTGCGAGAAGATCGCATTCTGCGCGCAGATTGAGGCGCAGTTGCCGCAGTCGATGCACTCATCGGGATTGATGTAGACCTGAGAGACGGTCGCTGCCGCGGGATCGTTTTCCGCGGGCGCAATAGCGGCGGTGGCACACTCGGCCACGCAAATAAAGTCCTTGATGCAGGCATCGGTGACGACATAGGCCATGGGAATCTTGCTCCTCGATCGCGGGCACGGTCAAAAGCCGCACCCTTGCTTTGAGGTTATCGGCGAGGTCTGGAGCTGGACCGTGATCTGAATCACGTCCAACCGCAGGCGGGGCGTGCATTTCCCCGATTGCGGTACGGCAGGCCAGCCGGCATTGATTCCCTGGGATCCGCAGCAGCCGCCTAAAAGATGCGCACGCGAAAGCCCGCGCTCACACCGAAGGAATTCATGTTGCCGAAGGTGAACTGCGGCCAATCCTGGTACTCGATATCGGCGGCGCGGATGTAGATTCTCGGCGTCCAGCGGAAGTCCACTCCGCCGCCCGCGGTGACGACGAGGTAGCGGCCGGAGGCGTAGTTGTAAGGGAAGTTGAAGTTGCCGAAGCCGACCAGTCCCTTGGCGTAGGGCTGGAAGCGGCCGGTGTCAAAGCGGTAGCGCAAGCCGATGGAGTAGGTCTCAACGTGCACATTCGCCGTCCGGTTGTACTCGAGCCAGCGCCCCTCTGCCTCAATGCCGAGGGGCCGCCGCGTATTGGCGTCGACGAACGCGGTGATGCCGGCCATCTTCCGCTGGCCGTATTGGATGGAATAGACGGAGCCCAATGCACCCGCCGAGACCTGGAGCCCTCCCTGGCGTGCCTCGTAGACCGCCTGTGCGCGTGCCATCGGCGGCCCTGTAACGAGCGCTGCGAAAAACAGCACGAAAACCGCGGCAAACGAAGCCCGCAAACCCGGCATTCCGTTCTGCCGGAACATTCGACCATGCACGAAATTCATCGTTCTCCCGCGCCCGTTCGGCGTTTCACGCCCCGGATCTACTTCGTTATATCCAGAGAAAGGTTCTGGTATTGCTGCGCGTTGGTGCCGGCGCCCGTGCCGGTGACCTGAACCGTATAGTTACCGGGCGCGGCAGTGTTGATCGAGAAACTATTGCATCCAGTGGTCAGAAGCATGGCGGCTGAAAGCACGAGTGCCATGGCCATGGTGATCAAGCGAGCATTCCGCCGGCGGAACCGCCAGAAGAAGAGGCCGAAGCCAAGACTCAGCGGCAGGAACAAACCTGCGAGGGAGAACTTCGCACTCCCCGTGCGGGTGTTCGCGGCGGAAGAGCCTCCACTGAGCGGATTGTTGGTGTCGATAGTGAGCTGCACGCTCGCGGAGCTGCCGGCCGTCAGCTTTACGCTGGGGCTGGAGAAGTGGCAGGTAACACCCGCAGGCAGCGAAGCGCAGCCGAGGCCGATAGTGTCAGCGAAGCTGCCGTTCGAGGTCAGGTTCACGGTGACGGTGGCGTTCTGCGATGTGGCCATGGTGATGCTCGAAGGCGACAATCCAAGGCTGAACAGGGTCGGCGTGCCTGAAACGTTGACCGCGGGGGAGGTGGAGGGGCTATGATCCGCGTCTCCGCTATACATGGCCACGATGTTGTAGTTCACGCCGGCGGAAAGGTTCGGAGTAACCGTCGCGACGCCGCTCAAATCGAGCGTGGCTGAGCCGATTTGAGTGGCCCCGCTCATGAAAGCGACGGTGCCCGTGGGCAGCACTCCCGCGCCGTTATTCAATACCGTGGCCAGAAGAATGACTTGCGGAGAGGGGCCGGTTGTGACTGAGGTGCCGAGGCTGGTGGTAGTGGGAATGAGGCCGACCAATTCGCTGACCGCAGACGAGGTGCTCGGCGAGTCGGCTGCGTCGCCCAGGTAGCTTGCGGTGATGCTGTAGGTGCCGGGCGGAAGCGTCGACGTGGTGAAGCTGGCCGCGCCACCGCTGAGCGTTGCGGCGGCCAGGGTGCTTCCGTTGGCGATAAAGTTGACGGAGCCCGTCGGAGTTCCGCCATTCCCGCTGACCTTGGCGGTGATGGTGACGGCCGCTCCCACCAGCGCCGGATTGGGAGCGACGGTGATCGCGGTGGTTGTGGTGGCGAGCGAAACAGTGAGCGATGTTGCGCCGGACGTGCTGCCGATGTCGTTCGCGTCGCCGGTGTAGGCCGCGGTGATTGAGTATGTGCCAGCAGCCAGCGCCGAAGTGGTGAAGGTCGCCTTGCCGGAGGCGTTCACGCTGCCGGCTCCGATGGCGTTGCCGTTGGCAAGGAAGTTGATGCTGCCGGTCGGCGTTCCACCGTTGCCGGTGACCTGGGCGGTGAACGTAATGGGCTGCTGCACCAGCGCCGGGTCAGGCGAGACGGTGAGCGCGGTTTGCGTGGCGGCCTGCGACACTGTGAGCGGGAAGGCGGCCGACGTGCTGCCCGTATCGTTGGCGTCGCCGCTGTAGGTGGCGATGATTTGATACGTCCCTGGCCCCAGCGCCGGTGTGATGGTTGCCGTTCCGGCATTGACAGGCGCGCTGCCCAGTTGCGTTGTGCCCGAAGTAAAGGTGACGATGCCCGTGGGCGTTGAAGCGCCCGATGTTACCTTCACCGTTGCCGCGATGGTCTCAAGGCCGCCGGCAATTCCCGGGCTTGGCGCCGCCGTGACCGTGGTCGAGGTCTGCGCGGCATTCACCACCTGGGTTAGGGGTAGAGAGCTGCTTGCGCCGTTGAACGAGTCGCCCGGATACGACACCGTGATGGTGTGCGTTCCCATGGCGAGCGCGGTTGTGGTGAGCGTGGCCACACCGGGATTGCCCGCGAGGGCTCCAAACCCGATGGATGTGACGCCGTCGAGGAAAGTCACTGTGCCGCTGGGCGCAGTGGCGCCGGTGGGCGGAATGGTCGCGGTGAACGTGACGGAGTTGCCGTAGTAAGAGGGGTTGAGGCTCGACGTCAACGTTGCAGTGGTCGGCGCCTGCACATCCTGATCGAGGACGGCAGAGGTGCTGCCCTGGATCTGCTTTGCCGCGTCGCCGTTGTAGACTGCCGTGATCGGATGGATCCCCGCGGTGAGTGTCGCGGTCGCGTACTGGGCCACGCCGCTTGCATTGATCGCGAGCGTCGTCAGAATCGTGGTGCCGTCAATGAAGCTCACGGTGCCGTCGGGAGCGACGCCACCGCCAGCGGACGCGGAGACCGTGGCCGTGAAGGTGACGCTCTGGCCCACCGCCGACGGATTGGCGCTCGACGTGAGATTGGTTGACGTGCCTTCGAGAACGGTTTGGATGAGCGCCGGGGCAGACGTGCTGGCGAAGTGCTGCGTGTCGCCGGCGTAGGTAGCCACAAGCGAGTGCTGGCCGACGGCGAGCGCCGTCGTGGAGAAGGTGGCAGTACCGGACGCATTCAACGCAAGGCCCGAAACCAATGTCGTGGTTGAGCCGCCGAAGGTGTCGGCGATGCTGACGGTTCCGGTGAGGTTGCCGGTTCCCGCACCCGTTACGACCGTCACCGTGAAAGTGACGCTTTGCCCGAATCCCGAAGGATTGGGATTGGAAGCAAGGGTTGTGGTGGTCGAATTGACGGGCTCGGCGGTTCCCACAAGCTCGATATCGAGAGGCGAATTGGCCGCGGCAACGCTGGGCTGCGAATCCTCGCTCACGTCGATGTTTGGCGTCTCCGCCTGATTGGCAGGCAGCGTGGGGGTGGCGGCGGGTGCAAACACCGCGCCGACGGTACACTGCACGTTCACGGCCAGCGACGAGCCCGCGGTGCAGGAGTTCGCGACCGTTGTATCGATCGCGGCGTTGGTTGCGGGGACAATCGACGTGAGGTCGAGCGCGGTGTTGCCGTCGTTTTCGACCGCCTGATTCCGCGTCGCAGACTGGCTGCCCTGGCGCACGGGCGTGGGGTAATCGAGCGCGGCAAAGTTGCCCTGGAGCTCTCGGACCACCATGTTCAGCGTGTCGGCCACGTAGAGGTTCCCGTATCCGTCCAGAACCATACCGACTGGCCCGTAAAGCTTGACCGTTTGGAAGGCGCCCGCGAAATAGAAGATGCCGCAGCCGTTTTGTTCCACGGTGGAGATGAGACCTGTGGCCGCGCTTACTTTGCGGATGGCCGCGTTCTGCGTCTCGGCGATGTAGACATTGCCTGCGGCATCGACTGCAACACCCTCAGGCGACCACACGCTGGCCTGGTTGGCGGCGACGGGCGTTGCCCCGCAAGCCGTGGAAACCGCATTTCCCGTGCCGGCAAATGTGGAGATGGTGCTGGCCGGCGTAATGACGCCGCCGACGGCCATCACTTCGCGGATGCGGTCGTTGGCGGAATCTGGAATGTACATGTTGCCGGCCGCATCGAAGGCCACGGCATAGGGAAAGTTCAGCTCCGCGCTGGTGGCCGCGATGCCGTCGCCGTTGTAGCTTCCGGCGCCGTTGCCGCCGGCGAATCCGTTGCCCGCGATGGTGGTGATGACTCCGGTGGCCGCGCTCACCTCGCGAATGCGATGGTTGTTGGTGTCGGCGATGTAGAGGTTCGCGGCGGCGTCGAGGGTCACGCCCTGGGGCTGCTTGAGCGTCGCCTGCGCGGCCGGGCAACCGTCTCCCACTGCATTGCTGCTGGCTCCGCATACCGTGCCGCTGCCATTGCCGGCGATGGTGGTGATGACGCCCGTCACCGCGTTGATCACGCGGATCACGTTGTTGCCGCTGTCGGCGATATAGAGATTGCCCGCGCCGTCCATGGCGACGTCACCGGGATCGTTGAGCGTTGCGGCGGCAGCCGGGCCGGCGTCGCCCGTATACAAGGGATTGCCATTGCCCGCGATGGTGGAAATTATTCCGGCGCCGGTACAGCTTGTTCCCTGAATGGTGGCGCTGGTTGCGCTAGCGCACACCATGCGGATGCGGTTGTGGAGGCTGTCGGCGATATACAGATTCCCCGCGCCGTCAGTGACGATGCCTTCAGGCAAGTAGAGCTGAGCCTGAGTGGCCGGCAGGCCGTCGCCAACCGATGTGTAGAGGCCGAGCTGACCTGCCACCGGCAACAAGTTGCCTACAACCAGCACCCCCAGCCCTCCCGTTCCTGTGCCGGAGAGATACGCGGTGCCAAGAACGGACTGGCCCGAGCCGCCCGTGGGAGTGCCCACCAACACCACCGCACCCATCCGCATGCCAGGCGTGGACGGCGTAAACCTGACCGACTCCGTGCATGTTGCGCCCTGGGCCAGGGTGGCCGGTGCGCAGTTGGAGGCTCCAGTCCCTGCGGCGAAGTCGCCGGACGGCGAACCCATGGTGAGGATCTGAACGCTGCTCACAGTGCCCGCTACCGAAGCCGTGACTGTGACGCCCTGATTGCCGGTCGCCGTCCCCACGGGCCTGTGAGCCGAACTGAGCGTGTGCGCCGGGAGCCGACAACAACAGGATCGCGGCGCTGGCCAACAGGCTGCCAACGCGGCCCCGCGCCGAACCCTGAAATGACTGTTTGCAGGGAAGATGGCGGGTCTCTCGATCGTCGCCAGAGGCTGTCTTACGCAGGATGGCGCTTGCATTCCGTTCCATAGGGCGTTTCATCGACCGCTCCGTTTGTGGCCTCTCTAAATCGACTTCTACCGCCGGGAGTGCGTTACCCGGCGCACCAAGAGCCCTCGAAACAAAGCCGACCGGCAGGGGTGCTGCCCGGTTTTGGGAACCGGGGAAGAGTACCGATGAAGCCCCATGAACCCAATCCGCGAAGGAGGCAAATCATCGTCTCATAATTACCTTTGTGCACAGTTAAAAAGAAAAACGGTAATACAACTATAGTCGTATTTGGAACCATGGTTCCAAAATAGGAATTACTTTCGTACTCTCAGTCCGGAGCTTGCGTCAGTAAGCTCGAACCGGCATGCTTTGGAAGCGATCTGCCGTCATTGTTCGGCTACTGCGTCTAGAGCGGTTTGAGAATCTCATCGAACTCTTCGTTTCTCAGCGCGCTTCCCAGACCACCCACAGAATCGAACCAGAGCATCGTCTTCGACGAAGGCAACTGCCTCGCAAGGAGCCGTCGCACGAACCATCAATTGTGCTCGCGTTGAAACTGCGCGACGAGCAGGTACGTCTACTTCTGCATGTCGCGGATGATGACGAGGACGGAAGTGAAAAGACTTCGCCGAACGGCGAATGAAGACTTGCACCATCCTGCTGCGCCACAGCGACTCATCCTCTTGATCCACGGCAGCACAATTTCAGGCTGGATCGTCTCGATGATCTTTAAGTCCGCAATGGTGCGCACGCAAAGCATGAAGCGGAATCCCTTTTGGGGCGGGTCTGACGCTCGTTTTGAACGCCGGCCCGAGTTGGAGAAGACTCCTCAGAGCCCACTTGTTTTCATCGCCTCTGCAAGAGCAGATGAACGAAAAATTCTCATTGCGCCGAGGCGAAATCCGTGTATCATAAGCTTGGATTTTCCCCCCACCGAGTTTCCAAATCCGGCAATCTTAGCGGTACGCTGGCATCGGTTTCCCTGCGGAGGGTCGCCGATTGCGCATGAAGCGTTGCCTAATAACTGCTAGGCTGTATTCGCGCTATGGTTTTCGGGCAGGGGAGGAATTATGACGCCGGTGATATCGAGGACTGCAACAGCGGCCCTCGTTCTGGGATTCGCCTCATTGATGGCGGCCCAACAAAGCAGTGTCAAGGACGCTGCAGTGGCTCCAGCGCCGAGTCCGGCGCCATTCCTGGGCGAGAAGAAAATCGCGCTTGTAATTGGAATCAGCGACTATCCGCAGGAAAGCGGATTTCCCAAGCTGCAGTTTGCTGCCAAGGATGCGCAGGATTTGGCCGCTGTGCTGCAGAACCAGGGGTACAAGATCATTCTCCTCACAGATGCCCACGCCATGAGGAGCTCGATCCGCAATGCGCTTCAGCAGGTGCACGATGAGCTCAACGAGGGCCGGGTGGGAACCAAGCCCAGCGGGACGACTTTGTTCGCGTTTTCAGGGCACGGCGGCGAAACGGGCACCGGCGCGAGCGTGCACCAATTCCTTGTAACGTACGACGCCACCGCTCAGGATCCTGAACCTGGTTATCCTCTCAAGGACATCACTGGTTCGCTCAACAGCGACGGCGCAGTTCGCGTGATGATGTTCATTGACGCCTGCCGCGACCAGACAGGCTCATCGAGCAAGGGAGCTCCTCCGCTTTCCAGCTTCAGCTTCAACCTGATGCAGGCGCAAGGAATCAAAACGCTCTTTTCGACGGCTCCGGGTAAGCAAAGCTATGAGGATGCCGAGGCAAAGAACGGCTATTTCACTCACTACCTTCTCGAGGGCCTCAATGGTGAGGCCGCAGATGCGAGCGGCCTGGTCACTTTCGACAGCCTGGCCAAGTGGGTGAGCCAGTCGCTTCAGAACGACCAGCACATCGATCAGGTGCCTTACTGGAACCAGAATGCCAGCGGAGATTTCTTTGTGGCGGGGCATCTTCTCAACAAGGACGCGCTGGTCGTCGGTGTCGACAGCTACAGCGATCACCCCATCCAGGGGGCGATCGCCGGCGCACAACAGGTCCAACAGAAGCTATACAGCGACGGTTTTCGTACGACCTTTCTGCCGGACGCCAAATCCGCTGATTTCAAAGACAAGTTGAGCGCATTTGCTAAGGACATCGGTCCTTCCGACGTGGCAGTCTTCTATTTCGCCGGCCAGGGCGGCATCGCCAGCGGCGTTCCGTTCCTCATGCCTGTGGACGCAAAACTGCCCACTCAAGCAGTTTCAGGTGTGTGGACGAGCCCGCCGCCGAACGCCATCTCTCTAGTGGACGTGTTGAACATCGTGAGCCAGAACCATCACGGCCCTAACGTCTACCTGCTCGACATGGGCCTTGCTCGTGCCAGCGAAGCCGATAAGCTCAAGGTGGCCTCATTGATGCACGATCAAACTCTCATTCTTTTGTGTTGCCGGCCTGGCCTCGATCCGCAGCGTACCCAGGACGGCTCACTTTTCTCCAAAACTGTCGTGTCGGTTCTGTCTCAACCCAACATGACGGCAGGTTATGCGGCTTCAAAAATCATCGCGGCGATCTTTAGCCAAACGGAGGGCGTGCAGTACGCAATTGAGGTCCCGATGCTGCCGGATCGGGTGTATCTCACGCCTTCTCAATAAACCTTGTGCGCGGGGACCCTCGCACAGAAACCAAAAGGAGCGTGTATGGGAAAGTATCTAGGTCGAATCGTGATCGCTACCTGTTTTGCTGCGTTGGTTTCAATGCCGCTGATGGCCAAGACGGTCAACACCAGCGGCACGCAGGCGCAGGCAAGCGCTCAAGACAAAAACGTCAACAGTGAAAGCGGGACGAATCAGCAGGGCCAAAAGTCGGTGGCGCCCCCCAGCAAGGGTGGACCGGCGACCAAGGGGCCTTTCGATTGTCACCTGCACGTGAACAACAGCACCGCGTGGTACGTGCAGTTCTACTTCAACGGCGACGCCGCCGGCGCCGTGGGCCCCTGGGGCGATCTGTACCCGAACATAACGGTGGGGACCGCGCAACTGTATGCTCGTGCAACTTTTGAAAACGGCACGGTGCTTACCTTCGGCCCGGTGAACTACCTGTGCACCGGAAACGACAACTCCTACACCTGGACACTGACCCCGTAGCAAGTCCGGCCGGCCCGCGTGCAGGAATGCAAAGAGGCGTCCGCTGAGGCGGGCGCCCTTTTGTTTTGAGCCGAGCGAGGGTCAGGATCGGAACCTGCCTGAAACTTCGCTGGTGGTCGAATTTGCCGGGTCGCGCACGGCATTTTCTCTTTGAACCCTAATCTTCGCTGTGCTAGGCTGGCCGTAACTTCCCCGGCTGGCGCAGCCAGCATCCCCTCGCGCTTCCCCCAAGAGAGCGAGACAGAGGTTCTCCCAATGGCTACTATGTCGCAAAGCGCTGTGGCGCAACCGTTCCGGCGAATCGCCGGGCGCGGCGGATGGCTGGACAAATACTTCTATTTCTCAATGTCGCTGCTGGTAGCCGCAATCGTGGTTTGGGGCTTCAGCCATACGGTCGAACAGAACCTTTTCCATGCTTCGCCTCCGCGGCCGCTGCTGCTGTGGTTTCACGGCGCCGTGTTCTCTGCGTGGGTGCTGTTCTTCATTCTTCAGTCGACGCTGGTGCGGACGCACAACGTGAAGTGGCACCGGTTCTTCGGATGGTTTGGCGCGGGGCTGGCCGCGGCGATGGTGGCGCTTGGCGTGACTACTTCAATCGTGATGGGGCGCTTCGATATCCATACCCTTCACGAGACGAGCGTCGACGCGTTTCTGATTATTCCCTGGTACGACATGGTTGCGTTTGCAACGCTTTTCAGCCTGGCTGTCTTCTGGCGGAAGAAATCCGAACTACACCGCCGGCTGATCTTCATCGCCACATGCGGCCTGCTCGACGCTGCGTTTGGCCGCATCGACTACATTTTCAATCACAATCTCTACTTCTGGTGCCTCGACGGGGTAATTCTTCTCGGCGTTGTGCGCGATCTCGTGGTGAACCGGCGCATTCACAAGGTGTACCTGGTCTCGCTGCCGGTGTTGATCGTGTGCCAGGTATTTGTCGTTCACACCTACGCGAGCGCTTCGGCCTGGTGGTTGAGGATTGCGGACGGGGTCCTCGGATAGCGCAAGGAATACGCCGAATTTCTGCTCTTCAGCAGCGTGTTGTGGCCATTTAGACTAGATAGGTTATGGCCACCTTGAAAGCCGTGCGCGGGACGCGGGATCTGCTGCCGCCGGAGACGGAGCTGTGGAACCGCATCGAGACGACGGCGCGAGCGGTCTTTGCCCGCTACAACTTCGGCGAGATTCAAACACCGATCTTCGAAGATACGACCCTCTTCGCGCGCAGCGTGGGCGAAGAGACCGACATTGTTTCGAAAGAAATGTTCACGTGGGAGGATCGCGCCCGCGCGCAATCGGAGAAGACGCAGTCGCTGACGCTGCGGCCGGAGAACACCGCCGGGGTTGTCCGCGCCTACATTGAACACGGGCTGGGCGAAAGCGGCCAGTTGCAAAAGCTCTATTACATCGGTCCGCAGTTCCGGCGCGAGCGGCCGCAGAAGGGCCGTTACCGGCAGTTCTGGCAAATCGGCGCCGAGGTGATCGGGCCGCCTTCGGCGGGCAGCGAGAGTCCGCTGCGCGACGCGGAAGTGCTGGAGATGCTGGCCACACTGCTCGACGAGCTGGGCATCAAAGGCTGGGCGCTGGAGCTGAATTCGGTTGGCTCGGCAGCCGACCGCGCGAAATACAACGACATACTGCGCGCAGCATTGATTCCTGTCGTCGGCCAGATATGCCAGGACTGCCAACGGCGTGCCGTCACCAATCCGCTGCGCGTGCTCGACTGCAAAGTGCCCGAGGATCAGCCGATCATCGAGACTCTGCCAAAGATCGGCGACTCGCTTGGCGAGGACTCGAAGGAACACTTCGCCGCAGTGACCGCGGCTCTGGATTCCGCCGGCGTGACCTACAAGCTGAACCAGAGGCTGGTGCGCGGGCTCGATTACTACACGCGGACGACATTCGAGTTCACACATGGGGGGTTAGGCGCGCAGAACGCGCTGCTCGGCGGCGGGCGCTACGACGGGTTGAGCGAGGCCATCGGCGGACCGAAGGCCCCCGGCATCGGCTTTGCGATCGGCCTCGACCGGCTGGTGCTGACGATTCAGGCTCAGAATCTCGCCCAAAAGGCTGCCCCAACGCAGGTGGTCGATGCGTATATCGCTCCGCTCGGAGAATCGCTCAACGCCGTCGCGCTCGTACTTGCTCGCGAACTGCGCCAGGCTGGTCTTCGCGTCGAGCTCGGCGACGGCAGCTTCCGCCTGAAGAAGTCGTTTGAAGCTGCCAACAAGATCGCCCGCCGCATCGTCATCCTCGGCGAAGATGAGCACCGATCCGGTATCCTGACGGTGAAGGACTTTGCTACAGGCGCACAAGTAAAGGTGCCTCGGGGCGAATTGGTGGAGTTCCTCAAAGGCTAAGCGGGCAGTACCCACGCCGAGATCGTCGTCTGTGCGGCTTCTCAGAAAGCCATTGCGCTGACCGGCATCCCGAACCGCAGATCCTTCGACTCCGGCCGCCGCGGCGACCTGCGCTCAGGGATGACAATTCTTTAGCAATAAAGGGACAGGATCGTGCTCGACTTTTTAGAGAATCTCGAACGAACCCACATGTGCGGCGAGCTGCGCGCCTCCGATGCCGGCAAGCAAGTGGTGCTGATGGGCTGGGTGAACCGGCGCCGCGACCATGGCAGCCTCATCTTCCTCGACGTCCGCGACCGCACGGGCATTGCGCAGGTGGTGCTGGATAAGGACCTGACGCCGGAGGGCCACGCGAAGGGCGAGCAGGTGCGGCCGGAGTATGTAGTGGCCGCTGTGGGCAAGGTGCGCCTGCGCGAAAAAGACGCTATCAATCCCAGGATGCCGACCGGCGAGATCGAGATCGAGGCCACTGAGCTGCGCGTTCTGAACGACGCGCGCCTGGCGCCGTTTTCGCCCTCCGAAGAGGCAATCCAGAACGAGGAAGTGCGGCTCAAGTATCGGTACATCGATCTGCG
Source organism: Occallatibacter sp. (assembly GCA_050010795.1). Classification (GTDB taxonomy): domain Bacteria; phylum Acidobacteriota; class Terriglobia; order Terriglobales; family Acidobacteriaceae; genus Telmatobacter. Next base: position 152,198 of record JBEKKI010000004.1, on the reverse strand, counting down.
CCGGCCCGAGATGCAACACAATTTCAAGCTGCGTCACGAGATCACGCTGGCCATTCGCGAGAGCCTGAGCCAGCAGGGTTTCCTCGAGATCGAGACGCCGATCCTGACCAAGTCGACGCCCGAGGGCGCGCGCGATTTTCTTGTGCCCAGCCGCATCCATCCCGGCGAGTTCTACGCGCTGCCGCAGTCGCCGCAAATCTTCAAGCAGATCCTCATGATCTCGGGTTTCGACCGCTACTTCCAAATCGCCCGCTGCTTCCGCGACGAGGACCTGCGCGCCGACCGCCAGCTTGAGTTCACGCAGGTCGATCTGGAGATGAGCTTTCCGCAGCAGGAGATGGTCTTCAGCGTTGTGGAGCAGTTTATGAAGGCGGGCTTTGCCGCGGCGGGCATCGATCTGCCGATTCCCTTCCCGCGCATCAGCTACGACGAGTCGATGCGCCGGTACGGAACCGACAAGCCCGACCTGCGCCTGCCCGGACTGACCGACGTGCGTGCGGCATTCACCGAAGACGCGCTGGCCACGCTGCAGATCGACTCCGCCCTGCCGATTGTGGCGCTGCGCATACCCAGCGTGGGCGAGCTGAGCCGGAAAGAACGAGAGGAAAATCATCCGCTCTTCGACCTGAAGAAGGGCGCGAAGTTTATTGACGACTTCAAACGGCTGGCGAAGAGCTTTCCTGAGGCCGCCGCGAACGTGCGCGATTTGGCGGGCGCGGCCGATGCGGACTTTGTAATCATCGTGGCCGGCGATCCGGCGCATCATATCAAGGCCAGCGACACCAAGTTTCCGGGGCGGCTGAGCGAACGCGAGATCAATGTGTACGCGGCGGCGGGCAACTTCCGCGGGGAGCTGGCTAAGAAATATGCCGACCGGCACGGTGCTTTTCGCATCACCGACGAAGTCGTCCAAAATGCGGCGGCGCGGAGCACAGCGAGCGACCTGGCCGACGGGGCAATTGACGGGTCGGCGGCCTTTCATCCCATGTGGCTTACCGACTTCCCCATGTTCGAGTACGACCTGGCGACGGCGAAGTGGATGCCCGCGCACCATCCGTTTACTGCGCCTATCGAGGCCGACATGGCGAACCTCAAGAGCGATCCGGCCAGCGTGCGCGCCAATTGCTACGACCTGGCGATGAACGGGCTCGAGCTGGGTTCGGGATCGATTCGAATTCACCGCAAGGACGTGCAGCAGCAGATCTTCGCATCGCTGGGCATCAGCGACGAAGAGGCGCGGGCGCGGTTCGGGTTTTTCCTCGACGCGCTCGAGTACGGGACGCCTCCACACGGCGGCATCGCGCTGGGCATCGACCGCATTGTGATGCTGCTGGCCGGCGCGGCCAACCTGCGCGAGGTTATAGCCTTCCCAAAAACGGCGAAGGCCATGGACCTGATGGCCGAAGCGCCCACGCAGGTGAGCGAGCAGCAATTGAAGGAGCTGCACATTCGCGTGGCGCTGCGCAGCTGAACCGCAGGCGGTTTATACTCGAGCTCAAATTCCTCTTGATCGTCTTTCGCTCCGCTTGAGCCAGGAGCGCGCTGCACGCATGGGATTATCGTGTCGCCACAACTTGGGGACCGCGCCGCGTCTGTGGTATATTTTTCAAGGTGCGGAGGGCATTTTCTGCTCTCCGCAAGCCGCGCAAGATCGCCTCTGGCGCGGCTCTAAAAAACCCCGGACGCGTAGCTCAACTGGCAGAGCATTCGGCTCTTAACCGACAGGTTGAAGGTTCGATTCCTTCCGCGTCCACCATTCCCAATTAGAAGCGAATCAACTTCAAGGTCCTTCCCTTTCACTGCGTTCAAGGTCAGGATTTCGCCTGCGGGCTCGGACGCCCGCAAAGCGGCTCAAGTTCGATTCCTTCCGCGTCCACCATTCCTTTAAAAAACGAAAAAAGAGCTGAGGCCTCTGGACGGTTGATTCCCTGCTTGTATTGACAGCAGCGAAGGGCGTCGACTAATGTGCTTCAGAATACGTTTTCTCGATGGGCCGCATTCAAACCGGTCTGTGGGATGAGGGCCCCGATCAGCGTACTGTGGGCCCTCCGCGCAATTAAGACAAAGACAAAAGGGGAGAGGCAATGAGTTCAGACTCTGAGAACGGCATCCGCATAAGCCGCCGCGAAGCGCTGCTTTTTTCGGCAGCGGCGGGCATGGGAATTGCTCTGGCCAAAGACGCCCACGCTTCCGACAGCACAAAGACCGGCACTCATCAGGAACCCGGAAACTGCTCCACGCCACGCTCCGCCACTGCGAACACGCAGTACGGCAAGGTCCGCGGTTTTCTGGATGGCGGGGTGTTCACGTTCAAAGGCATTCCTTACGGCCAGGACACGGGCGGCGAGAATCGCTGGCTTCCGGCCAAGCCGCCGGTCCCCTGGAAAGATGAATATCCCGCGCTGATTTACGGCGCAAATTGCCCACAAAACCTCCATCCCTGGACGGCCATCGAGCAGACTTTCATTCAGGACTGGGACGACGGCTACCAGAACGAAGACATGCTCAAGCTGAACGTGTGGACGCCCAGCCTCACGGGCAAGCGGGCCGTGATGGTGTATTTCCACGGCGGAGGATACAGCTTCGGGTCGTCCTATGAGTTGCCTTCGCAGGAAGGCGCCCAGATGGCACGCTATCACGACGTTGTCTCAGTCACGGTCAACCATCGCCTCAACATTCTTGGCTTCTTCGAGGTATCCGAGATCGGCGGCTCCGCCTACGAGGATTCCGTCAACGTGGGCATGACCGACCTTGTCGCGTCGCTCCAATGGGTTCGTGAAAACATCGCGAACTTCGGCGGCGATCCCGACCGGGTGATGATCTACGGCCAGTCGGGCGGCGGATCGAAGGTGACCACACTGATGGGCATGCCGTCGGCCGCGGGACTTATCCATCGCGCCAGCGTGCAATCGGGCGGCGGCGGCAACATCCCCACCAAAGAGCAGCAACGAGAGGTCGCCCGGCAAGTGATGAAGGATCTTGGGCTGCAGCCGAATGATCTTGCATCGCTGCAGAAAATGGAGTGGTCGAAGCTGGTGGCTGCCGGAAACGCGGCCATTGCCAAGATCAATCCCCCGATTCGCGGCGCTGGTGGACCGTTTGCGCCGGGGCCGCCGCGCGCCGGCTGGTCGCCGTGCCTCGACGACAAGATCATCCACGTCCGGTCGTTCTTCGATGCAGCGCCAGACGCGTCGAAGAACGTGCCGGTGTTGCTCGGCTCAGTGAGCGAAGAAGGCAACCAGATGCGCTCCCGCCCCACCGAGGAAGAGTCGCATGCCAGCCTCGCCAAAACCTATGGCGACGACAAGGCAACCGCCATCATCGCCGCGTTAAAGAAGGCGTATCCGCACAAGCAAATCCAGACGCTTTCGTATATGTGCAGCGGCACTTTCGGGCTGAACGGCCTCGCCATGCGAAACAACATTGTCAAGATGGCCAGGTTGAAGCACGAGCAAAAGGGTGCGCCTGCCTACGCCTATTACTTCACGTGGCAATCTCCGATTTTGGATGGCGTTGCCGGCGCATGGCACACTGCCGAGCTTCAATTCTGCTTCGACAACACGAAGCGCTGCGAACAGGGCACCGGCAACACACCCGAGGCGCAGGCGCTGGCGAAGAAAATGGCGACTTCGTGGGCGAACTTCGCCAAGACAGGGAATCCCAGCCAGCCAGGCTTGACCTGGACGCCGACTGATCCAGACAGCAACAAAACGATGGTCTGGGACAACGAATGCCGCATCGTCAACGATCCAGAGGGAGAAGCAAGAAAGATCCTGTTGAGCTGAACCGCCTCAACCCATTGCGCCTGCTACCCACGAGCTGCATCACGCGGCTCTGGGCAGCGTGTGGTGTCTCCCATCACTGCAAGGGACCGCTGATTGCGTTAACCATAAGGGATGGCGGTGTGTTCGCGGCCGTCAAGGATCGGTCTTAGAGATAACTACCTTCTTTTGAGCAGCTTTTCTTAAAACCGCCCAGGCCGCTCTTCTCCTGGACCGATCCTCGCGGCCAATCGACACACGCCGGAGTTTCCTGATGACTTACCTTCGCGGTCGGAGCCGGCGCGATTTTCTCACGCAGTGCCTTGCGGGTGCAGTGGCATGTGGCGCGGGACCGGCATTGAAGGTTTCTGCAGAGCAATCTGCATTACCGGCAAAGTCTCGCGTCGTCGTCGCCCGCGACCCCATGCTTCGCGGCACGGGTACGGCCGTCGATCCTCGCCGTGTTGAGACGCTGCTCGATCGCGCGATGCAGGCACTGTTCGGGGGCGGCCACGCCGCGGCTACATCGCCCGAAAGCATCGTCGCTGCGTGGCGCCATGTTGTTGGCCCCAACGACACTGTCAGCCTGAAGGTGAACACACTCGGCGGCCGAGGCATCGCGACCAACATCGAGCTTGTTACCGCCATTTGCGAGCGCCTGCAGCAGGCCGGCGTCAAACCGGTCAACATCGTCGTCTGGGATCGCGACACGGAAGAAATGGAGCGCGCCGGCTTCCGCATCGCGATCGGCGGCGATCGCGTGCAGTGTTACGGAACCGATCGCGTGGGGTATGAGGACGATCTGGTGGCATGGGGTAACATAGGCAGCCGCCTCTCGAAGATCCTGACGCGGTCGTCAAGTGTGCTCATCAATCTGCCCGTGCTGAAGGACCATGACGGCGCAGGCGTGACTCTCGCGCTCAAAAACATGTACGGCACGATTCACAACCCCAACAAGTACCACCCCAACGGCTGCGACCCGTACATCGCGGACCTGAACATGCTGCCCGAGATTCGCTCGCGGATGAAGCTCACCATCTGCGACGCCACCACAGCCATGTACGAGGGCGGCCCGGGATTCAAGCCGGAACACAGTTGGAAGGCGAACAGCCTGCTGGTTTCAGAGGATCCTGTCGCGCTGGACTATACGGGCTGGCAGATGATCGAGCGCAAACGCGCGGAGATGGGACTGAAGACGCTCGAAGCCGAGCAGCGCGCGCCGCATTACATTGCCACGGCTGCCGACCAGGATCATCGGCTGGGCCATTGCGACCCGGGCCGCATCGTGGTCGTTGAGGCATAAGCCTGCCGCCGGGAGGTGCAAGATGAAATTCAATTACCCAGCAACCGAAAACACAATGGGCGCGTCGCTCGATCGCCGCTCGTTCCTGAAGTGTGCACTGGCCTCCGGAGCAGCGCTTGGCACGGGCGCGCTGGCCGAACCCGGCGCCGCGGCTCCGGTCGCATCGGGTGCGTCGACGCAGAGCGACGAGCAATTCACCTTTGAAGCGCGCTTCTATGAGAAGCTTGACAGCCGCAAGATTCGTTGCAAGCTTTGTCCCCGCGAGTGCATCGTTGGCGACAAGGAGCGTGGCTACTGCGGCGTCCGCGAGAATCGCGGCGGCACCTATTACACGCTCGTTCACTCGCGCGTCTGCGCCGCGCACGTCGATCCCGTTGAGAAGAAACCGCTCTTCCACTACCTGCCCGGCACAACGGCGTTTTCCATCGCCACGGCCGGGTGCAATGTGAACTGCAAGTTCTGCCAGAACTGGGACATTTCGCAGTCGCGGCCCGAAGAGATTCCCGCCGAATATATCTCGCCGCACCAGGCGGCCGAGATCGCGCGCCAGTATAACTGCCCGACCATCGCCTACACCTACAGCGAGCCGGTGGTCTTTGCCGAGTACCTGATGGACACCGCCGACGCCGGCCACGCAGCGGGCGTGCGCAGCATTGTGGTTTCAAACGGCTACATGCAGCACGACGCGCTCGAGCAGGCCTACGGCAAGGTGGACGCGGTGAAGATCGATCTGAAGGCATTCGCGGATTCGTTCTATGCGAAGGTCGTCACCGGCCAACTGAAACCTGTGCTGGAAACGCTCGTCACTCTGCGCAAGATGGGCAAATGGACCGAGATCGTCTACCTTGTCATTCCCACACTCAACGACGATGACACGGGGTTCCGCGGCCTGGCGCAGTGGATCAAGGCCAACCTCGGTCCCGACGTTCCGCTGCACTTTACGCAATTCCATCCCGAATATCTGCTCAGGAATCTGCCCATCACGCCCGTGGCGACGCTCGATCGCGCCAAGGCCATCGCCGATGCCGAGGGCCTGCACTACGTCTACATCGGCAACGTGCCTGGGCATCCCGCGCAAAACACCTATTGCCCGCAGTGCCGCAACATGCTGGTTGAGCGCCTCGGCTTCACGGCGAGCAAGATGCTCATCCGCAAGGACTCGACTTGCCCGTTTTGCGGGCACCATATCCCTGGAATCTGGCACGTTTGATCGTGCCTGGGAGGTCGTGACCCATGAAGCTTCGAAGGAGATACCCCATGGCTTGGATGATGACGCAATGCATCGCACTCCTGGTCACCGCGCCTATCCTGCATGTTCGCGCTGCGGCCGGCCCGGCAGAGCAGTTGAAAGTGAGGCCGGCCGCCGTCGCGGGCGCATTCTATCCCGCCGATCCGAAGGAACTGTCGACCATGATCGACGACATGCTGGCGAAGGCTACGCCGGGGCCCGTCGATGGCGAGATCCTGGCCGCAGTATCGCCGCATGCCGGTTACCCGTATTCAGGCCCCGTGGCTGCGTGGACCTATGCCGCGTTGAAGGGACACAAGTATGCGCGCGTCGTGGTTATTGCGCCTTCGCACTATGTGGGCTTCGGCTTTACTTCGGTGTACGACGGTGATGCGTATACGACGCCGCTGGGCACCATCCCCGTCGACAAGGAGTTTGCGCGGCGGCTCGCGAAGATGAACTCGACGATTGAACTCTCCGACAAGGGCCACCAGGCGACCGCCGATGCGCCCGAGCACTCGGTGGAAGTCGAGTTGCCCTGGCTGCAAACAGTTTTGGGCCACTTTGAGCTGGTTCCGATCGTGATGGGCGACCAGAGCTACGAGAGTAGCCGCGCGCTCGGAGTCGCCCTGGCCAAAATGCTCCGCAACGAGCATGACACGCTGGTGCTGGCCAGCAGCGACCTTTCGCACTACCACACCTACGATCAGGCGGAGACCATCGACCACAAGACGCTGCACGCGCTTGAGGCGTGGGACTACCTGAGCATGTCGCGCAACTTCGAGACTCGCGTGTGGGAGGCGTGCGGCGGTGCGCCCATTGTTGCCGCGATGATTTATGCCGAGCGGGTTGGGGCGAACAAGGCCGAAGTGCTCAGGTACGCAAACTCCGGCGACGTGACCAGCGACCGCACGCGCGTGGTGGGCTACAGCGCCGATCTCTTCGTTAAATCTGCGCATGCGGCCGGCGCGGCGCCGGCGTTCTCGCTAACGGATCAGGAAAAGACCGAGTTGCTCGACCTGGCGCGAAAGTCCGCGGAGTACGCGGTCCATACCAGACAGCTCTACGATCCCGGGGCGGGCACGAGCGAAACGCTGAGCCGCGAGTATGGCGCCTTTGTCACGCTCACAGAAAGCGGCGTTCTGCGCGGTTGCATCGGTTACACCTCGCCCTCGAAGCCGCTTTACATGACGGTACGCGATACTGCGGCCTACGCGGCGCTCAGGGATCCCCGGTTCCAGCCGGTTTCCGTTGCGGAGTTATCGTCGCTTGCATACGAGATCTCGGTGCTGTCGCCGATGCGGCGCGTGACGGACGTGGAGCAAATCAAGGTGGGCCGCGACGGTCTGCTGATGAAGAACGGCGACAGCGAAGGCTTGCTGCTGCCGCAGGTTCCCGTGGAGCAGAAGTGGGACCGGCTGACTTTCCTTGAGCAGACCTGCGCCAAGGCCGGCATGGACCGCAATTGCTGGAAGGACGAAAACACCGACATCTTCCGCTTTACAGCGGTGGTGTTCAGCGAGAAGGACAAGGATCAAGGGACCAAGGGAACAAGGGAATAGGAAACCTTGGTCAGCAGGCAGCGGTGTGCGTCCGGACAAAGGCCGCCCGCGTAGCCAAAAGCACCGCCGCTGCATTGATCGCTGCGGCGAGCCACGCCGTCGGCCAGAAACCGAACACAGGAATCAGGAACGTGCTCAATGCCAGCGCGCCGGCACAGCCGCCAATTAGATCGATGGCGTAGAGCAAGCCCAGGCCTGAGCGTCGACGGCGATCGTGCATGAAGATTCCCGCCGCAATAACAAATTGATAGCCACCCAGCATGCCGGCGAGAGCGGCCAGCGCGGGAAAGACCAGCTGGGCTGCGATCCACGTTGCAACTCCCGAGGAGGCGCCGCTGATCAGCGTAATAGCGATCATGAGTGCCGGAGCCGCAAGTGTAAGCAGAAGCTGCACGCCCATTAACCTCCAGCCGCTGGGCGCGTCGCGCCGCATCGCCACCCAGCTGCCGAGCGCGATGCCCGCCATGAACAGGCCGATGAGAATTGCCAGCTCGGTGTAGACGTAGCCGTACACCGCCTGAAAGCCGAGAAGCAGAAAGATTTGGAGGGCCATCAGCGTGAAACCCGTCGCAGCGACGCACGAGCCGGCGGCCGCGCGCCCGCGGCGTTCACGGCCCGGAAGCAACGCAAGCACGCCAACGCACACAAGCAGCACCAGCGCCACTGCCTCTCCGATCGTGCGGAATTTGACCTGCTCCGCGGCACGAAGCCAATCGGCGTAGCCGGATTTGAATTGCGCGCTCCACAACACGACGTCAAAGGCATAGGCGATGGGCGCAAAGTCGCGATTGACCGGCGTTGTGGCCGTGGGCGCAAGATCCGTTTCGACCTGCTGCATGCGGTCGGGCGTCATCCGAAAGGGGATGAAATACTCGCGCACATACTGCGTAGCAAGCCGCCGCTCGCGCAGGCGTGCGACCAGCACCTGTGGATCGGTCGTCAGCACGCCGGGCTGCACCGCGGCGAAGAAGTGGATGGTGTCGCCGGGAATGGCCGCCTGGTAAGGAAACACCTCGCCGAGTGTGCGGCGGATCGACTGCAGGAACGCGGCGAGATCGGGGCTGATCGTCTCCTCTGACGAACGCAGCTCGATGGCCACAAGCCCGCCCGGCAAAAGGTGTGCGCGCGCGAGGCGGAAGAACTCCACGGTGTAGAAGCGGTTCAATTGCGCCGTTTGCGGGTCGGGCACGTCGACCAGGATGGCATCAAATCTGTCGCTGGTTGTTGTGAGGAATCGTCGGCCGTCTTCGAGATGCAGGTTTACACGCGGATCGGAAGCGAAGACCGCTGTCTGCGCGGGGAAGAACTGGCGCGCCATGGCGATCAGCGCGGGGTCGAGTTCCACGTAGTCCAGGCGCTCGACGGTCGGATGCTTGAGCGCCTCGGCCACGCCGCCGTTGACGCCGCCGCCGATGAGGAGCACGCGCTTGGGCGCCGTGTGCTCGAGCAGTGCGTAGTGGACCGCCTCCTCGGCTGCGGCCGGATCGGGCGCATTGGCAAGGATCGCGCCGTTTTCGTACAGGCTGCGGATCGAGCCTGTATCCCACCCCAACGATGAGGACTTGTCGCTGGGGACCCCGGCGCCGTCCTCGCCCGTCTCCGTCACGGTGAGGTTGCCGTAGATGGTGTCGCGTGAGGCGATGACGTGAAAGCCGCGCCACAGGCGAGCGCGGGCAGACGCGTCCCACTGCGGGGCGAGCCAAATGAACAGCGGAATCGCGGCCAGAACCGCCGCCGCGGCCAATACCGCAACCTGTGCGCGGCGCAGGCGAAGGACGAGCGCCGCGGCCAGGCAAAGGTTGATCAGGCCGACGATGACAGCAATCTGAAAGGCATTGCAGAAGCGCACGAAGACGATGCTGGCGAGGATTCCGCCAAGCGCCGAGCCGGCGGCTTCGACCAGATAGGCCGAGCTTGCGGCTGTGCGCGGGGTGAGCCCACTCTCGCTCTCGGCCATGCGTGCGGCAGCGACGAAGAGCGCGCCCGATGCGAAGCAAAACACGCTGAGGCATGCGAGCGAAGTGAGGAGCATGGGCACCGGTCCGACGAGTTCGCCGGGCACGGTTTGGAAGAACGATTTCGCGCCGCGCAGCGCCCAGATCGTCGCGGGCAGGCTTACGGCGAGGAGGCATTCAAGCGCGGCGGCGGCGAGGCGCGGCTTGTCTTGCCCGATCCGAAGTGCGCTCGTAAGGCCGCTCCCAACCGCGGTCCAGAGGAGCCAGGTGGCCAGCAGGATGCCGAGCGCGATCTCGTTGCCGTTGAAGACCTGGATCAGCTCGCGCATGAGCACGATCTGTCCGACCACGGCGGTGAATCCGCAAAGCGCAAGCGCCGCATGCGAGCCGAGGGCGCACGCGCCTGCCACTTTTGCCGGCGATTCTGGATTTTCAGGTTTCACTGGAAGGAAATTAGAGGCTGGTGGCGCCGGAAATGCAAGGACCGCCAATATAGCGACGCCGCGGAAGGAAAAGGCTTCAGGGCCAGCAGCCGCGGAACATCGACATATTATTTTCAACGACTTGCAGCGATGAATCAGGGTGGGAAGAAAATATGGTGCGCCCGGAGAGATTCGAACTCCCGACCTAACGCTCCGGAGGCGTTCGCTCTATCCAGCTGAGCTACGGGCGCGCTCTTCTAGAATAACGCAACTCGAACTGAGTAAGGCGACGCGGGCGGTAGCGGGTGTTGAATCGATCAGGGGGCCACCCGCCCGTGTGCGAGCAATTTGCTCGGTTAACTCGTTCATATCGTCCATCGCTTCGTCGCTCACGCCCTTCATTCTTTTCCGCCGCTCCTCTCTGTACTGGTTCTCTCGTTGCCTCGATGGTTGCTTTCCAACCCCAATTTCACGTTCGTGGTTCATGATGGAGGCCGCAAGATCCTTGACCTTTGCGTCGGTTCCTAGGTTCTTGCCGATGGCCGCGATGGCCTTGTCGGCTGAGTCGGTTTGTGCATAAAAGAGAAGAAGAAGAAGGCTCCTCATCGCGGTATCCTCGTGCTCGGCTTTGAGTCGCTCCAAGACTGATGGCAGCCAGACCTCTGTCTTCAGGGGCAAAAGCGCGACCTGCAGACACTGAGCTTGATCTAGCCGATAGGCGTGCTCAGGAAGGAAAACCTGAAACTTTGGATCGTCGAGCATATGCAGTGCAGCAGGGGTCACGTTTGCACCTTTTACAGCAAGAGCATGGATTTCGAGCAAATACTGGTGGCTCTCAAAGTCCGCAAGATCCACCCGCGTGAAAGCGCGCACCGCAAGTTCCTGATCTTCGAGCGACTGAGAGAGGGAGAGCAGCAGATCACAGCCGTCCGCGAAGAAGAAGGTCGGGTTGCCCGGGTCTGCCAGTTCGTTCCGAAGGAGAGGCAATTCCACCTCTGGGTGGCCTTTCACCTCATTCCAGAATGAATCCATCTCCTTCGATTTGTTCTCGCGCACCTGATTTGTGACCTTACTGGGCGAAAAGCTGTAGATTGCCTGCACTCGGGCGTGCATCGCGGACTGTGTCGCAAGCTGTTGAGCAAAGCATTGCGACCCGAGAGTGAATGCGAAAATCCCCGATGCGGCGGCAAACTTCCGCTCAATTTTCCCCATGTATTTCCTCTCAAATGCTTTCAACACGTTTCAAGGATATCTCCAGATCTTGCCTTGATCATTTGTGTTCGAACTGAGGTTTTGAACTCGCCATCGGAACTGCGGCTCTCGACCATCCGTTAGAGCTGAAGCCCGCATTTCTCTTGCAGCAATTACGGCGGTCGGGGATGAATCCCTGGCCTGCCAGTCATGCCCTGATACGAAGCCGTGATTCCCGTCGGACAGCAACGCGGCCGAGCCAAGCAAAAGCAAACAGCGTGAGGCCGCCAACCCAGGCGCCGAGCGAGAACGACTGCGGAAGGTAAAGCGCGATGACGACGCCGCCGGAGACGAGGATGGCGCACAAGAAAATGAACATGCGTATGCCATAGAGAAACACAAACGGAAGATAGTGGGCTCCGAGCAGGATCAAGAACGCGGGATAAAACAGGTTCAATCGAAACTCGGTGACAGGAATAAGCAGAAGCATGGTCACCGGCAGAGTAAAGGCGATCTGCATTCCAAGTTTGCTCCACGGGTTGCCTTTTGTGGGCGAGCGAGGCCCGCCGGTCAAACGCAGCAGCAATAGGGTGAGCGGGAAGATGAAGAAGCCGCCGACTACAAGGGTCAATATCGCCGCACGCGGGGTGCTCCACGTTGCGAGAGCGGCCGACGCGAGCCAGATTGCCGACGAGACCAGTTGACCCCAAAAACCGCCGATGAAGACCGTACGTACGTGGCGTTGAGCGTCCTCGACGAGCATATTCGGTCCTCCAAAGATCAGGGTGAGAGAGGCTCAGGTAGTCTAACTTGGGCGGGGGAGATTCTGACTAAGCAGTTACGCAGGGGTTGGGCCGGGAGTTCCAGGGGCGGAAGAATGCCCGCTGCGGGACCGAAGAAAAAGGTCCCGCCGGGCCGTGGCATCGGAGCGGACGCCTGAGAGATCAGGCTCAATTAAGAGATCTGGCTAAAAGTGGTGGGAGAGAGTGGCGATCACCGTGTAGTCGGAGAAGAATGCGTCTCCGTTGGTGATGCTGAACTGAGTCTCGGGCACGCTTGGCGGCCGGTCGCGGAAGATGGCCCATGGGCCGTTCACTGAGAGCGTGTCTCTCTTGTAGTTGAACATCAGGCCGGGGTCGAAAGAGAAGATGAATCCGGGCCGACGGAAGCCATCGCTGGCGCCGATCAGGTCGTGCACCGGAACACCTTCTCCGCGAATGCCGGCGCTGAATGCCAACCCTCTAAGCGCTTTCGCTTTCGGAACCATCTGCACAATTCCGGCACGGTAGAGGTACTGGTCGGTCGACGAAATCACGCCTTGTCCGGGCTGCGTGCGGAAGGAGTTCACTCCATCGGTATCGGCCGGGCTGGCCAGGTAGTTTCCCTGGGCATACACGGTTGCCGTGTGCCAAAGCGCCTGATACGCTTGCGAACCGACGCTGAAGGCCCATTCGCCATCGCCCGGCTGGAGGGACGGATCGGCCGTTGCGATTACAGTTTGGCCCTTCAGGAGCGCAGCCCCGGTAGCATTGTCTTTTCCGGTGGGCAATTTGATCTGCGCGTTCAGGGCAATATTCCCGCCGTGTTCTGTAGGAGGGCGGAACAGCCAGGACTCAACGCCGACGGTGATGTCGCCCACACCGCTGACCCTGAAGATGCCTGTTGGAGGGTAGATTTGATCGCGCGAGCCGTTGAATATCGGTATGTCGCCGATGATGCTCCATCGATGTGATAACTGGTACTGGAAGGCAACATCGAAGATATTCTGGTGGTTCTCCACCGCACTAGGCCGGGGAATTTCCTTGCTGCCCTGGAAGTATTTGTTCGAGTTGAAGACGCGATAGCCAATATCGACGGTGAGGTTGTGGATCCAGCTGCTCCCGCCGGGCGAAGCCTCGGCGCCGCCGCCGGTAATCAGCTCGTCGAAGGACCGCTGGTTGCTGTGCGCGGCCACGCATCCCTGCGCGCAGGCCCATGGGCCCCCGAAAGCAACGAGGGCAAGGGCGAGGGGCAGGACTTTGCTGTTGATGAAAGACATGGTTGACCTCCTGAAATGTATTTCCTGATTCAACCCCTGGGGAAAATGGGATTTGAATCGCAAAACTGCTCAATGAGTCACGAGATTACGCAACTGCGAAACGGTTGTCCTCAACCTTTGGATGGGGAACTGTTTCAATCCCCGCTCCAAAGGGGATCGAAACCCGAAGCCTGCTGACGGGTAGCGGGCATCCGCGCTACTTACGCAGACTTGCCCGCGGGGGCCCCGGGGCGGGTGGCCAGCCCGGGAAGAACGCCAAAGGACCGGGTTCGGGCGGTATTCGCGTCGGAGGCACGGGCCGCGAGATCGACCGGCTCCGGTTGTAATCCACAAGCGTCCACAGGGGTGTCTTTCGTTGACTCGGGGCTGTTTTTCCAGTATTCTTAAGGTCTTGCGCGGTGTTGCGCCTGCGGTTTACGTGTGCGCGTCCCCCAACGGGTGGTCAACGTCGATGGGGTGATCAGTGCTCACCCGGACCGTTCTGGTGGAGGCCAAAGCCTTGTTGAGGCAGGCTCTTCCGGAGCAGGCCACCGGCTGCGGGACCCGGGAGAACGTGGTCCGGCGCAGCCAGGGTTCCGATGAGAACCAACTCCCGCAGCTTCTCACCCGAACAGGTCTGTTTGGCAGTGGGTTGATTTTGAGGCCCGTGCGCTTTATGCGCGGGCAAATGCGCTGTGCGCAAGGGTTTCTGCAGCGAAATTTACCTGAAGCGCAGGAAGTTTTAGCCGGCGCGGGCAGTTTTTGGAGAGTAAGAGAGATGGCGACCTTTATTCCGAGCGGCAAGGATATCAGCCGCAAATGGTATGTGGTGGACGCGAGCGGGCAGACGCTGGGGCGCCTTGCGACCAAAGCCGCGATGGTGCTGAGCGGCAAAACGAATCCGAAGTATGTGCCGTACATCGACATGGGCGATCACGTGATCGTGATCAATGCCGAGAAGGTTCGCCTGACGGGCCTCAAGGATCAGAAGAAGGTTTACCGGCGCTATACGGGCTTTCCGGGCGGGCTGCGCGAGGAGTCGTTTACGCGGCTCGTGAACCGCAAGCCGGAGAAGATTCTGGAAGAGGCGATCAAGGGCATGCTGCCCAAGACCAAGATGGGCCGCGCGATGGGATCGAAGCTGAAGGTGTACCGCGGCGACAAGCATCCCCACACGGCGCAGAAGCCGGTTGTTTTGTGAGGCACATGACTAAGGACGTAGGGACTAGGGAAGACAAGGCTGAAAGCTGAAAGCTGACGGCTGAGAGCTAAGAGGAAACGAATGGCAGAGGATCTGGTTCAGTATTACGGGACGGGGCGGCGCAAGTCGTCGATCGCGCGCGTCTTTCTTCGTCCCGGCACGGGCGAGTGGAAGGTAAACGGCAAGAAGTTCGAAGAGCACTTTGTGACCGAGCAGCAGCGCGTGTCAGCCAAGCGCACGCTGGTGGTGGCGGAGATGGCGGCGAACTTCGACGTAGTGACCACGGTGAGCGGCGGCGGTGTTGCGGCGCAGGCCGACGCAGTGAAGATGGGCGTGGCCCGCGCCTTGATTGAGTTCAACCCTGAGCTGCGAAAGACGCTCAAGGCGGAAGGATTGCTGACCCGCGATGCGCGCGTGAAAGAGCGCAAGAAGTACGGGCAGAAGGGCGCGAGGAAGCGGTTCCAGTTCTCGAAGCGCTAGGCGCTTCGAAGGGATCAGGTTTCAGGGTTCAGGGATCAGTTGGCGCATCGCCGTTCTGGTCTCTGACTGCTGTTCTCTGATCTCTGGTTTTACAAATCTCCCCGCAAGGGGAATGAATCCGGGCGCAGGCATCGACCACCCGGATGCAGTCCACAAAGGAGGACCATTGGCCACCATCACCATGAAGGAATTGCTCGAAGCGGGTGTTCACTTCGGGCATCAGACCAAGCGCTGGAATCCGCGGATGAAGGAATACATCTTCGGCGAGCGCAACGGTATTTACATCATCGACCTGCAAAAGACGCTCAAGCTGTTCAAGGAAGCGTCGAAATTCGTAACCGAGCTGTGCGCCGGCGGCAAGACGATCCTGTTTGTGGGCACCAAGCGCCAGGCCCAGGACGCGATTGCCGAAGAAGCCACACGCGCGGGCATGCCGTATGTGAACCAGCGCTGGCTGGGCGGCCTGCTCACCAACTGGGTAACAGTGCAGAAGTCGGTGAAGCGCCTTCAGGAATTGGATGAGATGGCCGTGGACGGCCGCTACGACCTGCTGACCAAAAAGGAAGTCATCAAGCTGGAGCGCGAGCGCAAGCACCTGCAGGCCAACCTGGCCGGCATCAAGAACATGAAGCGCCTGCCCGACGCGCTCTTCGTCGTCGACTCGAACAACGAGACGATCGCGGTGAAGGAAGCGCGCAAGCTGGGCGTGCCCGTGGTTGCGGTGGTGGATACCAACTGCGATCCCACAGTGGTTGACTACGTGATTCCCGGCAACGACGACGCGCTGCGCGCGATTCGCCTGTTCACTTCGAAGATTGCGGACTCGGCGGCCGAGGGCGTAAACCTGCTGGGCGATAAGGCCTTCACTGAAGAGCCGGCCGAGCCCGCGGCGACCGAAGCGGGCGAAGAGAGCGTAGAGAGCGCGGAGATTTCGGCCGAGGCCACGCCGGTCGAGGAAGTTGACCTGGATGCGGCACTGGGCGGCGGCATCCGCAAGGCGCCTGCCGCAGTTGCGGCGCTGCTGGAAGAGGAAGAAGTGGCGGAGGGCGGCAAGTAGCCTTAAGGCGGGAAACCATGCACTGATTCACGAGAGCGTGGCCGCCAGCTCGAACGGCCACGCTTTTCTTATGCCGGAAATTCTTCGGCGTGCAACACAAATCTGAATTTGTGATTGATATGGATGATGATGGCCCGTTGAGGCCAGGGAAAAAGAGAGATGACTACTGTGAGTGAAAAGATTGATGCGAAATTGGTGAAGGAGCTCCGCGAGAAATCGGGCGCGCCCATGGGCGACTGCCTGAAGGCTCTGCAGGAGACGAAAGGAAACATCGAGGATGCTTTTGTGGTACTGCGCAAGCGGGGCATGGCCTCGGCGCAGAAGAAGGCCTCGCGCGTGACCAACGAGGGCGCGGTGGGCAGCTACATTCATGCCGGCGGAAAGATTGCGGTGCTGGTGGAGCTGAACTGCGAGAGCGATTTTGTTGCCCGTACCGAGGACTTCCAGGAGCTGCTGAAGGATGTGGCGATGCACATCGCGGCCAGCGATCCGCGCTATGTGAAGCCGGAGGACGTGACCATCGAGGACCTGGAGCGCGAAAAGGAGATCTATCGCGCGCAAGCCGCGGCGACGGGCAAGCCGGCCCCGGTGATCGAGAAGATCGTGGACGGCAAGATGGCGAAGTTCTACGAAGAGGTGTGCCTGCTGGAGCAGCCGTTCATCAAGGACCAGGCCATCAGCGTAAAGGAGTTGATTGCGCAGAAGGTGGGCAAGCTGGGCGAGAACATCACGGTGCGGCGGTTCGCGCGCTTCAAGGTGGGCGCGGCTGATTGGACGGTGGCGCAGACCAAGCCGGTGGAAGCGGCGGCTGAGTAAGCCCGCACCGGGAGCAAAGTTTAAGGGGCAATCCGCACAAGCGGACTGCCCCTTTTGTTTTGGGCCGAAGACCGACGACTTACGGCAGGTAATAGCGGAGCGAGGTGAAGATCATGCTGTCGTCGCCGTGGGCGCCGTTGCCGGGGTTGGCCGTGCCGCCTGCGCCTGACCACAGATCGCGGCGGAACAAGCTGTACTGGATGCCTTGACGCAGCCGTCCCTTCGGGCTGTTATGGATGTTCCACCAGTAGCCGGCGGTGAACTCCTGCACATCCTTGTTGCTGCCGCCGCAGTTGGCTGGGGCAATGGCCGCGGCGCCTCCGGCTGCTGCGGTCCCGTTGAAGGTCTCGGCCAGGCAGCCCGACATGTTCGTGCTGCGGGTGCCGTAGCCAATCTGCGTGGTCCCGTTGAGCACGTAGTCGCGAGCCAGATAGTCGCCGCCATAGTTGAAGTACATGTTGAAGTTCGGGCTGGGATTCAGCTCGATTGTGCTGAGAGCGGAGAATCCGTGAATGGGAGAGATGGTTGCATTCGGGCGCAGGGTGACGTCGGCAATGGTGGAGGAGCCGTAGCGGCCGACGCCCTGACCCCAGAGTCCCTTGAGGCCGATCGTGACTTTCTTGGTGGCAAGCGGTGCGCGGAAGCCTCCGCCGATGCCGGCGCCTGTGGCCGTGGCGTTATAGGGGCTGCCTGAGGTGGGATAGATGCGGTCGCGGAAGTTGCGATCGATGCCGAACAACTCCCAGTGGCCCCAGCCGGGCTCCACAGCTATCTTCACAACGAAATCCGGAGTGTAGTTGAACGAGTAGTTGGCGTTCAGGTTGTAGAGTCCGCCGCCGGTTCCGGTTGACCCAAATAACTCATTGGTCGGGAGGCCCTGGCCGGATGGGTTCAGCATCTCGGCGTTTTCAACGGAAGCGCCCAGGAAGAAGGTCTTGCCGAAGTCCTTGGACACGCGGAAGCTGTATTGCCGCCCCCAGACAAAGCCGGCTTCGTACTGTGCGTCGATGGTGGACGGCAGAACCTCGGTGCCACGCGTCAAGCCTGCCGTAGTTTCGGTCGCCAGCGACCAACCCTGGCCGCCGGAGAAGTCCCAGCCGCTGGTGGTCTTGGCGTCGGCCCACAATTGGCGCTGGCGCAAGGTGTAGCTGTTCGATTGGTTGTTGTTGGAGGTGACTCCGGCGCTCAGCCAGTCCATCTCATAGTAGCCCGTAAGCGTAAACGAGGGCAGCTTGCCAACTGCCTTAAGGGCAAGGCGCGACTGACGGCCTGAACCAAAGAACTCGCTCAATTGCGACGCGTCGGAGTTGGCCAGCGGAACGCCAGTGAACGGCGTATTGATGTCGCCGCCCGTGGCGCCCTGGCGCCACACTGTTTCTGCCGCCAGGAAGCTGCCCGTCGGCGAGAGCGTGATGCCTTTGAAGTGAAGGACGTCTGGACTGTTGATCGCTTTCTTGATGCTTGTCGTCTCGTCGGAGACCGTGGTGGCGAGCGAAACGGCGTTGGCCTTGAGGTCGCTCACCGTGCTTTGCAGCGTTGTGACCGCCGCCGCATTCTCGGTGTATACCTGCTGCTGCGCCTGCGCGTCAGCTTCGGCCTTGGCGGCGGCAGCCTGCGCATCGGTGGCGGTCTGCTGCGCTTGCTTCAGTTGCTCATCCTTCGTGGCCAGGTCGGCCTTCAGGCTGTCGATCTGCCCCTGGAATTCGGTGCGCAGGGATTGAATCTGCTCTTCAACCGTGGGACCAGCCGGAGCCTTCCTGGCTGCGGCGTGCTTCTTGGCCGGAGCCTTCGAACTGCCGGTTTGCGCATAAGAAACAACGAGACTGGCTGCCAGAAGTGCCGCGGCAGCCGATTTCACTGTCAGTTTCATTCGGGCCTCTCTTTTGCTCTTGGAATCGGGTTGGAAGTTGGCAGCGCCTGCGTACACAGCGAACGCAACTCTTTCGTGCACTTCAGGTGCATGGATGAATTGGAAAATCTGCGGAATCCCATCGGCGCGCAAATTAGGGGAGCCGTTACGGAAGGAGTTTCGCTCCGGCGAAAACTCCTTCTCTCGTTCCGCATCCAAGACTCGCAGAGCAAGATTAAGATTTGACGAATTCACGCAGAATTCACAGTTGTTTTGAAGGCGCAGTTTTTGCGCGATGGAAGAGAGGAAGAAATCTAAATTCTATTCACACAGGCTTCGCTTTTTTGCCGCGATCCGTTGCGAATACGGTCTTACGGGTGCGGCGCCTGCGATGAGCCAGATGCGTCCGCAGTTTGCCCGCCTGCACTGAGCAGGTTGGCGAGAATGCGGTAGGCTCCCGGCACCAGCTCGGGGAATTGCCGGTAGAGCGCGTATGCAACATATATATAGGTGCCCTTGCCGCGATGCGCGACCAGCAGACCGCCGCGTTGAGGGTCCTGCCCGGGATCGGCGGTCTCGGTGAGCGCCGAGTAGCCGGGGTCCCAGTGATCGAGGAATCCGTGGCCGCGCTCTTCGAACCACCCTTCGAAATCGGCGGAGGTAATTCTGTTGGGCCAGGTCAACAGCGGGTTCGAAGGATCGAGCAGCTTCACCTGCGCCTGCTCGTCGACGACGCGCTCAGGGAAGCGGCCCATCGCGACCGGCAACTGCGCAGGGAACGTGTTGCTCTGGTATTGAACGACAAAGGTTCCGCCCCGCTCAACGAACTGCTCGAGGCGCGCCTCAGCCGCTGCAAGCGCGGGCCGCGTGGAATACGCGCGAATGCCGGCAACCAGAACGTTCCACTGAGAGAGATCGCCGGTGGCAAGCTCGTCGTCGGTAACGAGATGGGTCGTGATGCCCAGCGCCTGGATCGCATCGGGCACTGTGTCGCCGGTTCCCATCACGTAGCCGACGCGCAGTCCCGGCGCCACTTTCACGTCGACCTTGCGCGCGCGAAGTTCGGCTGGCTGGTACTGGTTATAAGGTCGCAAGCCCGGATACCCGATGCTCTGCCAGCCGATCGCGTAGTCTTTGCCGCCTGTGTGCGCCACGGCCTCGATCGCGTAGGCGCGGGCCGCAACGTCGCCTGTAGTTGAGACCGAAAATACCAGCGGCTCGGTGTCGCCGGCGCTTTTCAGATGGAATCCACGCTGAGCGGGATCGGCGTGCCAGCCCTCGGGCAGCTTCAGATCGACAGACCCCTCCGCTGCGTGGTCGGCATGTACCGTGACACGGACGGGAAGCGGCGATCCATCGAGCGGCAGAATTCGCGCCTCCGGCTCGACGCGCACGCCGACACCCGGCGTGACCACAAGCGGCTCGTACACGCCGCCCACACCTGTGACGCGCGCCAGGGTTTGCACCACCATGCCGAGACGGATGGGGACGCCGTCGAACGTGAACTCGGCCCACGCGGCGAGTGGATAGGGCGCGAAGGAGCGCTCGCGCCAGGCCTCGTTGGAGACGTCGTAGTATGGCTGTTCCGTGGTGGGACGCCTGAAGTGCGGCTCCGTGGGCGCGGCGTCGGCGGGAACGTGCACGTGGAAGGTGCGGTCGCCGACAGGCGCGCCTGTGGCCGCGATCGCTCCGTTTGCATCGTCAATCTTCCAAGGAGAGCCATCGGAGCTTTCAAGCCACACGCGGGTCAGGCGCACGTCGCCGAGGCTGGTGAATAAATGCACGTGCACGCCGAACTCTTCGCCGGGCCACACGCTGCGCGCAGTTTCATCCGCCGATGCACCGCGGCTGCCTCCGGAGCCTTGGCCGCCGCTGCCGCTGGAAGTGAAGGCAACCACGTCCACGCCGAGCAGATCCCTGAGCGCCTCCTGGAATTGCGCGATCTTCTCGCCGAGTTCGAGCTCGAGGCCAGCTTTGGTTTCGGCGTCCAGATCGCTCGCCTTGACGCGCGCGTCAAGATCGAGCGTCTCACGGTAGATCGGCGCGAGCTTGTACGCGGCGTCGATTCCGCTTTGGTTTTTGCAGTCGCTCGTGAATGCGGTGAGGGCGGTGTCGATTTTGCTCAGACCCTCGGTAAGCCATGCGGGCGGCTTGCTGCCTGCCAGGCGTGCGAGGCCGGCGAAGCCGATGTCGATTTTGACCCTTGAATTGTTGAAGAGGCTCGCGTCGCCCGCGCCGCTTTGTGCGCCCGCGGCCGAAGGCGCGACGGCCCACAAGTGATAGCTCGCGGAGTCCGTGTTGCTCAACGCAGGGTTGGCGCCGCCATTCTGCGACTTCTGTTCGCCCCACCCCTCGCGCGCGACCTGCACGTAGGTGCGGCCCAGCGCCGAGTCCCACGTGCCCACCGGAATCGTGACGTCGGCCGGCAATTGGCCCTCGACCCACTCGCCGGTGACGTAATTGTGGAAGCGCGCCGGCGCCCACTTTCCCGTCGCGTAGTCGAGCATTTGCCCGTTGGTGATGGGCGCAAACGGCGTGCGCGAATAGACCGCCAGCGGCTGCCACGGCTCCAGGCCGGCGCCTCCGTCCTTCACCGGCCGCAATTGCTCCGGAAAGACCTTGGGGTCGTCCGCGACCTTGAATGCTTCCTGCGCAATCTCGCCCGAGACCTGGTGCTGGCCGTGGCCGTCACTCACCCCGCCCACAAAGGTGGAGACGATCACTTGCGGGCGCACCGTGCGCACCGCAAGCAGGGCGTCGTAAAGCACGCGCTGATGGCCCCACTTTTGAAACGCCTCTTCCTGCGTTTTTGAGAAGCCGTAGTCCGCCTCGGTGCCCCAAAGTTGCCGCGCGCCGTAGTACTCGTCGGCCTTCAGTAGCTCGTTAGTGCGGATCAGGCCCAGCGCATCGTCGCTCTCGGCCGACATTGCGTTCTGCCCGCCCTCGCCGCGCGTGAGCGTGAGCAGCGTGACGCGCGCTCCCAGCCCGCGCGACAAATACGTCATCAGCGCGCCATCTTCATCGTCAGGATGCGGCACGATCACAAGCACGCTTGCGGTTGTGCCCAGCCGTTTGAGCGTTTGCTCAAGGTCCGCCGCGCCGCGGTCCTCGGGCAACGGGAGCGCGCTTGCTGCGGGCTCCGGCAGCGGAACCTGGTCGAGTTCGGATGCGGGCGAAACTTGCGGCGCCTGTTGCGCGCGGAGAGTTGCGCTGTCGGCGGCAACGAGCAGCGCTGCCAGCGCGGCGCCAAGCGCGATTGGACACAGTTTTCGGGGAAAGAAAATCATCAAGGTCAGTGTACAATCTGGCGCGCGTTGTCAGCGCCGGCACAGCTGGGGCAGCCGGATGCGCCGGTCGGAACAAGCTTCGTTCGCCGCCAATCTACCGCCAGTCGTCGCGCGCGTTGGCCAGGCCCTCGTTCATCGCGGCGTCGAAGCCGGTGCTCTTCTTGATAAAGATCTCGCTGAAATGACGGTCCTGGCGTAGAAGGATGGCCTGCAGGCGCACCAGCTCGAGAAGCGCCAGAAACAAGGCGATGAGCGCGCGCTCAGAACGCGTGTGGCTCAAGAGGCGCCGCAACGCCACGGGCCTGTCTTCCATGGTCAGCCGGCGCGTGAGGAACTGGATCATCTGGCCCACCGTGACCGTGTCCTCCTCGACGTCAAGGATGGGGCGATTGCGCGCGCGATCAATGACGCCGCGGAAGACTCGAACCAGGTCGGTGGTGTCGGCGGCGATCTCCGGCTCCGCGCCGGTGTCTTCGCGGAACTCGCGCACTCCGGGGTTGGTCCACGTGGCGGCCTCGAGCATCTGCTTGTCATGCAGCATCTGCGCGGCGTTCTTGAAGCGCTCGTGCTCCAGCAGGCGCTCCACCAGCTCGCGCCGCGGATCTTCAGCCTGCTCTTCAGGCCCGGCCGGCGCGCGCGGCAGCAGCATCTTGCTCTTGATGTGTATGAGCAGCGCCGCGGTGTAGATGAAGTCGCCGGCTACGTCCATGTCGCTGGCGCGCAGGCGGTCGACGTAGGCGAGGAACTGCGCCGTGATTTCGGCGATGGGAATGTCGTAAATATCAATGTCCTGCTTGCGGATCAGGTCGAGCAGCAGGTCGAGCGGACCGTCGTACACCTGGCTCACGATGACGGAGAAGGGCGACTGCTCGGCGTCTTCGCCGCGGGCCTTGAGCGCCGCGGCAACCTTCTCCGCAGTGGTGGGCTCGGCGGCGGGCTTGGCGTCTAAGGGGAGCGTCGGTGCAGGCTCTGGAGCAGGAGTTGCCCGAGCGGCGGGGGCAGGATCGAGCGAAGGATCAGACGAGAGCGCAGGCGGGGATTCGGGATCAGGCGCGTGGGCTTGCGCGGCTTCTCGAGTGGGAGCCGATGCAATTTCCTCGGGAGGCTGAACTTCCACTGCCGGAACCGGGAGCTTCTCCTCACTGCTCGGAGCAGACGCCGCCTCCCGGTGTAGCTCGACCGCAGGTTTCTCGGATTGTGGGGAAGTTTTTGTCAACGCAATCTCTTCGTCTTCGTGCTCGTTAAACCCAACGGCTTCGCTCGCTGCATTCGTCCGTCGGCCGGCGTTATGCTCAGATGCGGCCGCAATGGCAGTTTCTGAAGCAGCGGAAATACTCTCAACCCCCGGAAAACCCCGGAACAACATCCCTCGGGGCCTAAAGGCCCGCGTCGTTCTGTTCCGTTCACGGCACGACTGAAGTCGTGCCCTTTCAAAGCGTCAATCTCGTTGACCGACCCGACGCTTCCGTCTTCGCGGCCCGGTTCCGCGCCGCTTTCAACTTTTCCGTTGCGGCGAAAGAGCCCTAATCCGGAGCGGATTCCACCCAACGCCAACTCGAACGCCCAACGCCACCACGGGACTTTCTCTTCCGTCACTTGCACTTTCCTGGCCCGACCAACATCTCTTGCTTCCCGCGGTTCGTTCCTTCCCATCCGTCCTGGCGCGTTGCCGCGTTTGTCTCACGCGCGCGCGACGGTCGTCAACGTCATTTGCATCGCCTCGCGAACCTGGATCATGGTCTGCTCGGCGCGGACTGCGGCACGGCACGAGCCTTCGTTCAGAATCTCTTTGGCCTGATCGCGAGTGAAGCTGGCCCTGCGCTGCTGGATGGGGTTGAGCACCTGGACCAGCGCGTCGGCAGCCCAGCCCTTGCACTCGATGCAGCCAATTCCAGCCGAGCGGCAGCCTTCGTACACCTTCGCCATCGTCTCTGGCGTCGAGAAGACCTTGTGCAGGTCGCCCACCGGGCACTTGTCGGGATCGCCAGGGTCGGTGCGGCGAACGCGCGCCGGATCGGTAACCATGGTTTTCAGTTTCTGACGCACCACCGGTTCCGGATCGCTCATCAGGATCGTGTTGCCGTAGCTCTTCGACATCTTGCGACCGTCGGTGCCGGGCAGCTTGGGCGAGGGCGTGAGCAGCACCTTCGGCTCGGGCAGGACTTCGCGGCCACCGAGTTGATAGAACTGGTTGAAACGGCGCGCCACTTCTCGCGTGAGCTCGACGTGCGCCTGCTGATCCTGTCCCACGGGAACAAAGTCGGCCTGGTAGATCAGAATGTCCGCGGCCATCAGCACGGGATAGCCGAGGAACCCGTAGGTGGTCAGGTCTTTGCTGGAGAGGTTCTCCTGCATTTCCTTGTAGCTGGGCACGCGCTCCAGCCAGCCGAGCGGAGTGCTCATGCCTAGAAGCAGCGCCAACTCGGCGTGTTGGCGTACGCGGCTCTGCAAAAAGAGCACGGTCTTCGCAGGGTCGAGCCCGGCGGCGAGATAGTCGAGCATCACCTCGACGGTGTTGGGCGCGATCTGGCTTGGGTCTGCGTAGTCCGTCGTCAGCGCGTGCCAGTCGGCGATGAAGAAGTAACAGTCGTACCAGGCAACCTCGTCATTTTGCAATTTGACCCAGTTGGCCAGCGCGCCCATGTAGTTGCCCAGGTGCAGCTTTCCCGTGGGGCGCATGCCGCTGAGCACGCGCGGCCGCGGCGCACCGGCGTCTTTGGCTGGCGATTGCTCCGCGCCGGGCTGGTGCGATGAATGGCTCGTTAAAGGCATCCTGCGGTTCAATTCTCCGGGCGGCGTTCAGAAAAAGACCGCCGCCCTTTCTCGAGGGAAAATGATCAAAAAAACCTCTTTCCATTGTAGCGGGAGCGGATTGGGAGGGTGCCTTCTCTAAATACTCATCAGGGCCGTGAAGATCAAGCCAATCGAAGGGCCAACGAGCAGCCTGAGAATGAAGCCGCCCACGAGGATCATTAGCACCCAGCTGATCCAGCCGCCGATGCGGTCATATTGCTGCACCACGTTATACGGAAGCATGTTGCGCACCACCCGGCTTCCGTCGAGTGGAGGAATCGGCAACAGATTAAAGAAGAACAGCGACAGGTTGACCTCAATCGCCAGAAGCGCCAGCAGGACGGGAGGCTGCAATCCACTGCCAAGGGCCAGACCTCCAGTCAGGTTCGCGCGCACCACGGCGCGCCCTCCGGGAACGGCAATACAAATGACGGCCAAAGTGGCAAACGCTACCCCCACCAGCACGAGATTCGAGACCGGCCCGGCCAGTGTGACGAGGTTGTCGTCGCGCACAATCTTGCGGAAGTTGCGTGTGATGACCGGCGTGGGTTTCGCCCAGCCGATGAGGAACCCGCTGAAGAAACTGAATCCGATGAACGGTCCGAAGATGGCAAGCGCTGGAATCAGCAGTGTGCCAATCGGGTCCATGTGGTACATGGGGTTCAGCGTGATGCGCCCCTGAAGCCGCGCCGTCTGATCGCCCAGCCGCGAGGCCATCCACGCATGTGCGCACTCATGAAAGCTTAGCGAGAACAACAGCAAAACAAATTCGAAGATGCCAATGACCAAGGCCGTGGTCTGCAAACGATCTCTCCGGGACTCAAAGATTCAGCGTAGCATGGCGCGCCCGCTGCGATTTTTTGGCCGACGGTGCAGCCGCGTGAATCGCCGCTCAGCTCTCGATGTACTCCCAGAACGAATCGGCGAGATCGGCGCCGAGCTCCGTGGTCATGCGCCGGGCGGCGCGCTCGGCTTCTTCCATCAGTCCGTGCAGGTAGTCGCGCGAGCGGGATATGGCGGCCACGCCCAGTGTCGCCGACTGCCAGGTGACGGCTTCGTCGAGCTCCGCCACCGAGACGTTGAAGCCCTGCCGCAACTGGTCCTTGAGCGAGCGAACCACCTGCCGCCTGTCTTTGAGCGACTGGGCGTGCTCGATGCGAATCTCGAGGGTCAGTTGCGCCACCGGCATACGGGTAAGGAAATGACAGGGACAGTGTAAGGCGGTTGTGGGCGGGCGGGGCAAGTTTTTCTTTTTGGTCTAAGGAGGGGTGGGGATCGGGACGCCTTACTCCGCGACCCGCGCCAGCTGCTCGGCTGTCGGACGGGGCGTGAACGCGCTCACCAATACCAGCGCGGCGACCGCAACAAAGAGCGCGGGAAAGATGGCGTTGCGCTGCGCTAGGATCGGCGGGATTAGCGCTTCCCGAAGCTCCTGTGCAGCCGAAACTTCTGCAGTTTAGTTTGATCCCTCCGGGTTCCGCCTTACAAAGCGGTCATAAACCCAGAGCAGCCCGGCCGTCGCCACACCCACTCCAGTTACCGGCCACCAGATGAGTCCGGGTCGATGGAGAACTTCACCGAAGTGATGAATCAGGAACCCTCCAAACCATCCGCCGACGAGCGACCCAATTCCAATGGGTAGAAAGGCAAAGCCCATAAACGTTCCCTGCTGCCCTGCGGGTGCGAGATGCGAGATGTATTCGTAGTAGCGTGGCTGCTGCGTGATTTCGCCTATCGCTACTACGATCAAAGTTGCCACGGCCATGGCGACGCTGGGATGCAGAATGAGCAGGATCCAGGCCAAGCCTGAGATCAGAGTACCCAGCGTGATGCCGCGAAACAAAGGTATTTTTTGCGTGAGGATACTTACCGCCATCTGGAGCGCGATAACCGTGAGTGAGTCCCACATAAGCAGCATCTCAGTATTGCTATTCGGGTTCACGTATCCATGGATATAGATAGGAAGGATGATGAATTCCTGCCAGAATGCAATGTAATAACCCGAGAAGATGATCAGAAACAGCATGAAGCGCCAATTCGACGTGACGCTGAGGAAGTTCCTGGCAACCTGGCCGAGGCTTTCGGTTTGCGCCTCGCCCTTGCGGCGGGGCTCCTTAAACAGGAGCAAGACGGCGAAGAACATGACAAAGACACTCAATGCCGCCATGCCAAAGACCTTCTCAACGCTGAGATGCTGGTGTACCCATCCGGCCAGAAAAGGCCCCGCGGCCCCGCCAATGTTCACCACCGTGTAGTAGATGGAGTAGCCAATGGAGCGCACACCTTCCTTGGAAGCGCGGGCAGTGGTCCCAACGACGCAAGGTTTCACGAGAGCGATGCCGAAGGCCGGAAGCATCAGGATCAGCGTCACCAGCACAACCAGAGGCATGGAATTGCGAACAGGAGCGAGCCACGGCGAACCAATGGAGCCCAGAAGGAAGTATGAAGTGGCCAAAATCAGGTAAGCCAGCGACAGCGCCCGGCGAAAACCCATCCGATCTGCGAGAGCTCCACCGAACGCAGCCAGAAACCACACGAACCCGCCAAACAATCCCGCCAAGCTGCTGGCCTGCTCGACGCCGAAATTAAGGCTCTCGTGCAGATATCGGGGCAGCGAGGCAAACGCCGCGTAGTAGGACAGCCGCTCGAAGAGCTCACTTATGTTGGCAACCCAGAACGGCCGCTCAAACCCTGTGCGAATTTCGTGGAAGCGTTTGGAAAAGGTCAAGGCGGCTCCTGAGTTCTCGTGTGCCGACATCCGTGTTTTGCGTCTCTATCAATCTCGCGAGCGGCCGGCGACCAGGTAGTCGGCCTTGGTCTTCACGCGCAGGGTGCGATGAATGGCCACCGCCAGCAGCATTACGGCAATCGCAACCAGGACAACGATATAGAGTGCAGACATTCGCGGGCTTCCTCGGCGCGGTCGTAGATTGAATGCAGTGTATCGGATGGCGCGGTACGCCCCACACAGGTATCTCTCAAGACAACCAATGCATCAAAAGTAATGATGTGCCGGTTGACGCGCCGCTCGACTGGAGCTACTCTCGCAATACCGGATTTGGTACGCGACCCCAACCCGCGGTTCGGCAAGGCAGCCCAGCAGATGGACCCCGGCGTGCTTTGCGTTCTTCGCCTCCCTTTCAAAATTGCCGTTTGCCTCGTAGCGCCCTGCCGGGGCGCGCGTCCGCGAATATCGCCGCTTAATCGGCCGGCTCTCGCGTACGCTGCGCCAACTGCCGATAACTTACCTGCCAACTCTCCTGCAGCAGCCCAGCGCGGCCGCTGCCGGACAACTTTCATTCGCCGTCCTGGAGGACATAGAGACCATTGAAGATTGCCCTGGAGATTACACCTAACCTTGAGCCCCTGTTCGGGACCCGCGATGAAAACCTGAGGCTGATGGAAGACTCGCTCGGCGTTCGCATCGATCTTCGCTCCGACGCCGTGCACGTAGAAGGCTCTGAAGAGAGCGTCGCCCGCATTCAAAGCATCTTTCAGGATTTCGAAACGCTGCGGCGCCAGGGCATCCATCCCCACAACGGCGAGCTGAACGGCATGCTGCGCCTTGTGGTGGCCGATCCCTCTGCCACGCTGCGCTCCGTAGCCGAGGCCGGCAAGCAGCGCTCGGCGGGCATCAAGCGCCTGGTGCAGCCGCGCTCGCTCAACCAGCGCCGCTACGTTGAGGCCATCGAGCAGAACGACATGGTCTTCAGCGTCGGCCCTGCCGGCACCGGCAAAACCTATCTCGCCGTGGCCATGGCCGTGGCCGCCTATCATGCCAAGCGCATCGGCCGCATCGTGCTGGTGCGTCCCGCGGTCGAGGCCGGCGAGCGGCTGGGCTTTTTGCCGGGCACGCTGCAGGAGAAGGTCGACCCCTACCTGCGCCCGCTTTACGACGCTCTCTACGACCTGCTCGATCCCGACCGCGTGGACAAGATGCTCGAAAAGAACATCATCGAGGTGGCGCCGCTGGCCTTCATGCGCGGCCGCACGCTCAATGACGCCTTCATCATCATGGACGAGGCGCAGAACACGACCGTCGAGCAGATGAAGATGTTTTTGACGCGCATGGGCAACAACTCCAAGGCAGTCATCACCGGCGACATCACGCAGATCGACTTGCCCAACCCGCGCAAGTCCGGCCTGCTCGACGCCATCAACGTGCTTAACGGCGTGGAAGGCATCGTCTTCTGCCACTTCGAGGAGTGCGACGTCGTCCGCCACCCCCTGGTGCAGCGGATCGTGCGCGCGTACGAAAGCTCCAAGCCGCAGCAGCAGCAGTTACCGCTTTCGATGGGCGATGCGATTCAAGTGGGAGATCAAGAGAGCGGAGACCGCCAGGAAGGGCAGGCGGTGCAGGCAGCGAAGCCGCAGTAGACCCGCCCTTCGCGTATTATCGAATCAGATCCGAAGCCGCGCTGGCCGCGCTTCGCACGATGATTCTCCTTGACCCAGAATTGGAGCCTGACCCTTCGCCGCACGGGCGAGGGACATCCACGCGCGCGCTTGCCCACTATCTTGCTCAGGCCCAGGCCGCCGTCCGGCTGCGTGGCCAGGCGACGGTGCTGCTCACCACCGACGCAACTCTCCGCGATTTGAACAAGCGCTTTCGCGGCAAAGACAAGCCGACCGACGTACTTTCTTTCCCCGCCACAAATCTCGTCCAAAACCAGGAAAAAAGCGCCGGAGATGTGGCGATCAGCGTGGAGACCGCACGCCGCCAGGCCGCCGAACAAGGCCACCCTCTCGCCGCGGAGCTCAAGGTGCTCATTCTCCACGGCCTGCTGCATCTCGCAGGCTACGATCACGAATCGGACACGGGCCAGATGCATCGCCGCGAGCGCCAACTGCGCGCGCGGCTTGGCCTGCCGCAGGGGCTCATCGAGCGGGCCAGGCCAAAGTCCACTAGGAAACGGAGCCGCAAGCCATGACGCCGCTCGAGATCGCCGCTCTCGCCGCGCTCATTGGGGTGGCTACGCTGGCCTCCTACATCCAGCGCGTCTACTCCGAGTACGGCAAGATTCTGAGCCGCGAGGTGCAGGAGAATCTTGACGCGTGGGAGGTGCGCATCGAGCCGCATCTTGGCCTGAGCCGCGAGCACGCCGCCCTCTGCGCCTCGGTGCTCAAGCAGCTCGCGCTCGGCATCATCGCTCTTGGCTTAGGCGCGCTGCTGTTCATCCGACCCACGCACCCCGGTCCGCCTTCGACTCTTGAAATCGCCCAGGCCATTCTCGCCGTGGTGCTCGTGGTCGTGTTCGCGTACCAGCTCATTCCCTCGCTGCTCTTCAACCGCACGCGTGGCCACTGGGTTAGCGGCCTGCTCTGGCCCATCCGGCTGCTGCTCTGGCTCGTCACGCCGGTTACGGTCTTCATCCGGTTCTTCTTCTCCGTCGCCGCGCTGGCCGAGGCTCCGGCTGGCCCTGAAGAAGAGGCTCTCGCGCCCGGCGTCGAAGCTCTTATCGAAGCCGGCGAAGAGGAAGGCATCCTGGAGCAGAGCGACCGCGAGCTGGTGCGCTCCGCTGTCGAATTCGGCGACATGCTTGTGCGCGAAGTGATGACGCCTCGCCCGGAGATCTTCGCCGTCCCCGAATCCACCACGATCGAGAGCTTCCTCGAGATGCTGCGCAAGGAAAATTACTCGCGCGTGCCCGTCTACTCCGGCTCGCTCGACGACATCAAGGGCCTCGCCTTTGCCCACGACCTGCTGCAGATCGCCGATGAGGAAGCCCGAACGCGCAGCGTCGCCACGATTCTGCACCCGGCCGCCTTCGTGCCTGAGACCAAGCGCGGCTACGAACTGCTGCGCGAGATGCAGCGGGAGAAGCAGCACATGCGCATCGTGATCGACGAATACGGCGCCGTGTCAGGCCTCGTCACGATCGAGGATTTGCTGGAGCAGATCGTCGGCAACATTCGCGACGAGCACGAGACCGATACGCTGAAAGAGGAGCCGCAGCGCGAGCCTTCGGGTTCGTGGCTCGTGCCGGGCAGCTTTCCCGCGGATCAGCTCGGCGACCTGATTGGCGAGCCAGTGGAGATGGACGAACCCTACGAAGCCACCACGCTTGGCGGCCTGGTAAGCGAGATCGCCGGCCGCATTCCCAAGGGCGGCGAAACGGTCTCGCTCGATCCGCTCGGCCTGCGCGTCGAAATCGTTGCCTCCACCGGCCGCCACATTGAGCGCCTTCGCGTCTTTCCGCCAACGTCGCGGCTGCCGTTCCCGAAGGACGCATAGACTCCGACAACATGCCGCGCGGCCTCCGTCGATACCGCGGCCGGCGAGAGTGTTTAGAATCCAATTGAAAATCAAATCGCCGGAGGCGCATGTGGCCAATAATTCTCTCACCCGTCGTGAATTTGTACGGGCAACAGCGGGGGCGGCGGCGCTAACCGCAGCGCCACGCGCGATCATGGCGAGCGCCGCGGAAGTTCCATCTCGCCGCATTCACGTGTGGGAGAAGCAGGAGATCAAGCTCACGTGCGAGCGGAGCTATCCGAACCCGTACACTGCCGTCACGGTCTGGGTCGATCTCACCGGCCCCGGCTACAACAAGCGTGTATACGGCTTCTGGAACGGCGAAAAGGAATTCTCGGTGCGCGTGGTTGCCACCGCGCCCGGCACGTGGCGCTGGCGCAGCGGCTCTGAGCCCGCTGACGAGGGACTCGCCGGAAAGACCGGCACATTCGAGGCTGTCGACTGGACCGATACCGAAAAACAATTGAACCCACTTCGCCGCGGTTTTCTTCGCTCCACGCCGAACCATCACGCGCTTGAGACCGCCGACGGCACGCCGTTCTTCGTGTTGGGCGATACGTGGTATTCCGTGGGCACCAATCGTTTTCGCTGGTACGACGACGACCAGGAGCGGCCCATCGGCCCCACGGCGGGCTTCAAGGATTACGTTCGATTCCGCAAGGCGCAGGGCTACAACTGGGTCAACGTGATCGCCGCGTTCCCCAACTGGGAGACCGACGGTCTGCCTTATCACATCGTGATGAACGATGCGGAGCGCACGACGGTGCGCTCGGCGTGGCTCGAGTTCGGCACGGGCAGCGCGAAGAACATGGACAACGAGGGCGGCCGCCCGTTTTTGTTCCCGGGCCGCGTGCCCGGCTATGAGCAGGTCTTCCCCGATGTCGACCGCATCAATCCCGAATACTTCAAGGCCATCGACCGCAAGATCGACTACCTGAACGCGAACGGCTTCATCCCCTTCATTGAGGTGTCGCGCCGCGACGCGAGCGAGTTGTGGAAGAAGTATTACTCCTGGCCTGAGTCGTACGCACGATTCATCCAATATGTCTGGTCGAGATACCAGGCCAACAACACGGTACTCAGCCCCATTCATCTCGACATTATCCAGGAGAGCATCACAGTTCCGGATTTCATGAGTGCCATCGATCTGGTGTTGAAGAAATACGGACCGCCGCCCTTCGGCACGCTGCTCTCGGCGAATGCGAATCCCTCAACGCTCGCGAATTGGGGCGAGGACTCGTGGGTCACGCTCCACCAGATCGGCAACAAACGCGAGCACGAGTACTACTGGTACCTGACGGAGATCTTTCGCGACGCGCATCCGCGGCCCGCGCTGAATGGCGAGCCGTATTATGCGGGCTACTTCGACGCGCGCGGCCAGAACGGCGGGTACAAATACGGCGCCAAGGGTGGTACGGCGCTTGACGATCAGTATGTGCGCTCATCCATGTATGGCAGCTTTCTTTCGGGCGGGCTCGCGGGCCACGTGTACGGCGCCGAGGGCATCTGGGGCGCAGACATTGAGCCTTCTGCGCCAACGAAGATGTGGGACGCGTTCCAGTGGAAATCCGGTGCGCAGATGAAACACCTGCGCACGTTTGCGTTATCAATTGGCAAGCGTTATCAGGAGCTTGTGCCCGATACGGGCTACGTGGTTCCCAACGCCACGCCAGTTTTGAAGGGCTTCGAAGGATGGGCCTACGCGGCGCGAACTCCCGATCAGAACATCTTCCTCGTCTATTTCGAGAAGGGCTGCCCAAAGAGCCTGGTGCGCGGCGCGCGCGTTGTGAGCCTGTATCGCGCGCAGTGGTTCGATCCGCGCGAGGGCACATGGGCCGACGTGGGCAATGGAGCAGTCACGGCGGACAACATCGGCGAGATCGAGCTGCCCGATTTTCCGGGCGACGCGGATTGGGGACTGAGCCTTGTCTATCAGGGGCCCGCTGAGATACCGAAGCATTTTTAGCGCCCTGGTGGGATGAATGGCTCGCGGGTCACGGCGCCTGCTCGGGAAATGATGCTCACGCGGAGCGTTTCTTCCAGGCCCGCCACTGTTCGGCCGTCATCTCCCAAATCTCCGAGGGCAGGCGGCCGGAAACGTAGTCTTTTTCGATGACGCCGACGAGACGCATGCGGTGCTTCTCTGAGATACGGCGCGAAGCGGTGTTGGCTCGGGCTTTGGCCACGCGCAGCACCTTGAACCCCAGCGTTCCGAACCAGAAGTCATTGGCCCACGCGCAGGCCTCGCTCATCAGCCCCTGCCCCTGCCACTCTGGGCCCAGCCAGAATCCGCGATTGTCCTCGTCACCGTGCCTCAAATGAATAATGCCGATCACCTGCCCGGGCTTGGTCCTGAGCCGCAGCGTCCAAACCCATTCGTCTTTCCGATGCATCGCCGGCAGAGCGATGTCGCGAATGAATTGCAGCGCGCCATCCTCCGGGTACGGCCACGGCACGGACTTGAGCATGTATCGCACAATCTCCCATTGCGGAAAGATCTTCTGTATCTGCGCTGCGTCGCGCATTTCCAGCGGGCGCAGGATGAGCCTCTCGGTTTTGCCGTTCGGGATCATGGGCCGATGATACCAACGGTGCGGAGCCGCACTGCAAAAAAGGGGTGGCGACGATGGTCCCACCGCTCTCACAAATTCGTGCGGCCCTGCGCCGTCGTTTGTCTCGCGCGTTCAGATCCCCTTGCGGCTCTGCGCGCGAATGGTTTTGATTTCCGCTGCCGGTATGTGCAGGAACTTGAGAAACTCCTCGTGCTCCTCCGGCGCCGACCGCTCGAATTCCGTGTGCCAGCGGTGCATCTGCTCGTCGCTGAGCCCGCAGGCCTTCATGATGGCAACCCACTTTTGCTTCGTGATCATTTGTTCTCTCCTTAGGCTCCTGTGGCTCAGCAGCTTCAGGATCGCCGCCTGATGCTCGCGGAGGGTCCTGATTTCGCCGTCCAACTCCATCAGCCGCCGTTGCAGCACTGCCGCCGCATCGCCGGCCGGGCGATCGAGGATGGCGCGAATGTCGGCCAGCCTGAGGCCCGCGTCGCGGTAAGCGCGAATCTCGAGCAGCCGCTTGAGATCGCGCTCGCCGTAGAAGCGATAGTTGCCTGCGCTACGATCCGCAACGCGCATCAGCCCGATCGATTCGTAGTAGAGGAGCGCGGTCCGGCTGAGGCCGGCGCGCCGGGCGAGTTTGCTCACTGTCCACATGGTCTACTCCAAGGGTCAACCCTATAGTTATAGACAGGTCAAGCGGGCTTTTGAAAAATACTCGAAACGGTTTGAGAGACTATAGGACTGGGGAAACGAGGAGCGGAGTGGCCAGGCAAAAAGCAAGCGGCGCAAGCGGGGCGCGGCGCGACGGACGAGAAAGCTTCGGCCTCTCGCCGGCTGACTTGCGCACGCTGCGCGCACTCAAAACGCCGGCGCGCATCCAGAAGTTTATTGACGCGCTCACGTACCAGTACGCGGACACAGCATGGTCGCCGGCGCATGTTCTGCGCGAGCGCAAGGGCCATTGCCTCGAAGGCGCGATTCTGGCCGCCGCGGCCCTCCGCGTCAACGGCCATCCGCCGCTGCTCATGGATCTTGAAGCAGTGCGCGACGACGACCACGTGGTAGCCGTTTTTCGCGAGCGCAGCCTTTGGGGAGGCATCGCCAAGTCAAACTTCGCGGGGCTGCGTTTCCGCGCGCCCGTCTACCGCACCCTGCGCGAGCTGGCGCTCAGTTACTTTGAGAACTACTACAACCTGCGTGGCGAGCGCACTCTGCGCGCCTATTCGCAGCCGGTGAATCTGGCGCGCCTCGACCGCTGTCGTTGGATGACCTCTGAAGAAGATGTGTGGTGCGTACCCGAGGCTCTCATCGCTGCGCGGCATTACCCGATCCTCCCCCACACGGTCGCTCGTGCGCTTCCGCGCCTCGACCGCCGCAGCTTTGAAGCCGGCAAGCATGGCTGGCTGAGGCACTGAAGAAACACGTGCACGATTGAAACTCGAACGCGCACCGATCTGCCTGCTGCCGCCGCAATCGACTCCCTGTTCTCCGCTCCCTGCAACCATTACACTCAATCAGGAGCCGCACAGCGCGTGAAATCCGGATTCGTCGCCATCCTGGGTCGCCCCAACGTGGGCAAAAGCACCCTTCTCAACGCTCTCACCGGCGAGAAGGTGGCTATTGTCACGCCCAAGCCGCAGACCACGCGCAATCGCATCATTGGCGTGCTGGAAGTGCCCGCGCGCAAGGGCGTCCATCCGGCAGCGCAGATCGTTTTTGTGGATACGCCCGGCGTGCACAAGCCCGGCTCCGAGCTCGACCGGCGCATGTTGCAGGAGGTCCACGAGGCGCTCGAATCGCGTGACCTTGTGCTGGTGCTTGTTGACGCGACGCGCAGAGTTCAACTCGGCACCACTGGCGGCGAGAATGAGAGACGCGCACCCTCCTGGGCGAGCGAAGATGAATTTCTCCTTTCGCTGGTGCGCAAGCTTGACTGTCCCGTCTTCCTTATCCTGACCAAGATCGACCTGGTGCGCAAAGACCAGATCCTGCCGCTGATTGAGTCACTGACGCGCCAGTACAACTTTGCCCAGGTGATTCCGGTGAGCGCGCGCAAACGTGACGGCCTCGACGTGCTGGTGCGCAAAATCGTCGACGTTCTGCCCACGGGCGAACGCTACTACCCCAAGGATCAATACACCGACCAGCCAATTCGGTTCATGGTGGGCGAGCTGATTCGCGAAAGCGTCCTGATCGAGACCGGCGAAGAAGTACCCTACGCGTCAGCCGTCGTCATCGAGCAATTCGAAGAGCCGTATCTGCCGCCGAGGCCTGGCAAAAGACCGCTGACGCGCATCGCAGCAGCGATCTACTGCGAGCGCGACGGGCAAAAGGCGATCCTGATCGGGAAAGGCGGATCGAAGCTCAAGGCCATCGGCACGGGAGCGCGCCGCAAGATCGAGTCGCTGCTGGGCACGCAAGTCTATCTCGAGCTGCACATCATCGTCGAGCCCGGCTGGCGCGAGTCGCGAACGTTCGTCCAGTCGCTCGACTGGCGCAATCAATTGGAGAAGCTGGGCGGCGAGCGCAACGATGAAGACCGCTCACCGGACGAGAACACCTGACGCTCACCGAACAATCTTGAACGGCCCGGAGCTTGCGGGTCCGGATTTCGCGGGTGTCGCCCCGTAGTCGGAGTCGAACCCGAGCTGCAGTTTCGCCCCCTCCGACATCATGCCCGGATTCCACGGTGGATCGAAGACAATCTCAACGTGAACCTCTTTCACCTCGGGCAGCACGGCAAGCTTCCGCTCCACCTCGGCCTTGATCACGTCAGACATGCTGCACCCCGGCGCGGTGAGCGACATGCGCACGTCGATCCGCCGGCCGCCGTCTTCGATTTCGGATGCAGATGCCGCATAGACCAGCCCCAGGTTCACAATGTCGACTGGAATCTCCGGGTCGCGCACCGTCTTGAGCTGCTGCCAGATCATCTCCTCGCGAAAGGGTCCGGCAACCGGCGCCGTGTTTTGGCTGGATTGGATGGGAGTCACCATTACATCGCCTTCGCGCGTTACTCGGTCGAGACGGTCTCGTCTTCCTTGCCTTCGAGAGCCGACTGGAGAGTGTGCCAGGCGAGCGTGGCGCACTTTACGCGCGCAGGGAACTTGGACACGCCGCCAAAGGCGGCCAGCTTGCCCAGATCCGCCGCGTTTTTCATGGCCTCGGGGTCGCCGGTAACAAGGTTGTGAAACTCCTCGAAGAGTTTGGCCGCCTCTTCCTTGCTCTTGCCCTTCAGGGCCTGCGTCATCATCGAAGCCGAAGCACGCGAAATGGCGCAGCCTGAGCCCTGAAAGCCGATGTCCTTGATGGCGCCGTTCTCAACGTCGAGATACACCGAGCAGCGGTC
Source organism: Occallatibacter sp. (assembly GCA_050010795.1). Classification (GTDB taxonomy): domain Bacteria; phylum Acidobacteriota; class Terriglobia; order Terriglobales; family Acidobacteriaceae; genus Telmatobacter. The sequence continues at coordinate 115,116 of JBEKKI010000004.1, read as the reverse complement.
GCCACACAGCGGGTTGTAGCCCTCGGCGTGGCGGTTCGTGGCTTCAGGTTTGCGAAAATTCCGCGGGGCCTTGCTGTGTTCCAGGATCACTTCCTGATACAGATCGCTGAGTTCACCCAGTTCCGCGCTCACTGAAACACCTCACGCGCCGCGCGAATACCGCCAACCAGCGCGTCGACTTCTTCGCGCGTGTTGTAGACCGCGAATGACGCACGCGCCGTGGCGGGAATATGGAAGCGCTCCATGACCGGCTGCGCGCAATGGTGGCCGGTGCGGATGGCGATGCCCTCGCGATCGAGAATCGTGCCCAGGTCGTGCGGATGCACGCCGTCGAGCACGAACGAGAGCACGCCGGCGCGTTCGCTCGCCGTGCCGATCAATTGCACGCCTGGAATGGCGCCCACTGTTTCCGTCGCATAGGCCAGTAGATCCTGCCCGTGCGCTGCGATCTTATCCATGCCGATGCCGCTAATGTAGTCAAGCGCTGCGCCGAGGGCGATGGCTCCGGCGATGTCGGGCGTGCCTGCTTCAAACTTGTAGGGCAGCACGTTGTAGGTCGTCTTCTCGAAGGTGACCGAACTGATCATGTCGCCGCCGCCCTGGTAAGGCGGCATGGCCTCGAGCAGTGCGCGCTTGCCGTAAAGCACGCCGATGCCCGTGGGCCCGTAGACCTTGTGGCCGCTAAACGCGTAGAAGTCGCAATCGAGCGCCTGCACGTCGACCGGCATGTGCGGAACGGCCTGCGCGCCATCGACCAGCACGGGCACGCCGCGTTTATGCGCCATCTCGATCATGGTGCTCAGCGGGGTGATGGTGCCGAGCGCGTTGGACACCTGCGTGACGGCGACGATCTTCGTACGCAGGCCGATGAGCTTTTCAAATTGGTCCAGCAACAGCTCGCCGCGATCGTTGATGGGCGCAACGCGAAGGTGCGCGCCCTTCTCTTCGCACAGGATCTGCCACGGCACGATATTCGAGTGGTGCTCCATGGCAGTGATGAGCACTTCGTCGCCCGCGCCCACATGCTTGCGTCCATAAGTCTGCGCCACGAGGTTGATGGCTTCGGTTGCGCCGCGCACAAAGATAATCTCGCGCGTATCGGCGGCGTTGATGAACCGCTTCACCGTTTTTCGCGCGGCATCGTGCGCCTCGGTAGCGCGCACGCTGAGCGTGTGCACGCCGCGATGAATGTTGGCGTTCAGGTGCTCGTAGTAGTGCGCGATTGCATTCAGCACCACGCGCGGCTTTTGCGAGGTGGCCGCGTTGTCGAGATACACCAAGCGCTTGCCGTTGATGTGCTCGGCAAGGATCGGGAAATCGCCGCGAATCTTCGCGAGGTCGAGTCCCGGCGCGCTTTTTGGCGAAGCCTCGCGCGACAGCGGCCCGAGCACCACGGGATGAGCGACTGCTGTCATCCCACTTCCTCCCAGCTTTGCGTATTCTCTTCCGCTGTTTCAACCGAAGGAGCCGTCTGCCGGTTGCGTGTCAGTTCGGTCAGCCTCCTGCGAATCAGCCCTTCGGCAAACTCGCGCGCCGCGGGATTCTGCATGCGGTCAAGGCACTCCGCTGCAAACGCGTAAAGCAGCGTGTTCCGCGCCGTCACCTCGTCGATTCCGCGCGAGCGCAGGTAGAAGAGCTGCTCCTCTTCGATCTGCCCGATGGTTGCGCCGTGCGTGCACTTCACGTCGTCTGCGTAGATCTCGAGCTGCGGCTTGGTGTCGATGCGCGCATTGTCATTGAGCAGCAGGTTGCGGTTGGTTTGCTTGGCGTCGGTCTTCTGCGCGTCCTTGTGCACCACAATGCGGCCGTGGAACACGCCGTGCGCATGGTCATCGAGAATGCCGTTGTAAAACTGGCGGCTCGAGCACTGCGGCTGCGCGTGCTCCACGAGCATGTAATTGTCCAGATGCTGATGCCCCGCGCCCACGAAGAGTCCATTGATGAGGCACTCCGCGCCCTCGCCCGCCAGCACGGGATGAACATTGTTTCGCACCAGGCCGCCGCCCAGCAGAATCGAGTGCGACGAAACGTTCGCGCCGCGCGCCTGCTCCAGGCGCAGCGTGGACACGTTGAACGCCGCCAGATTCTCGCGCTCTACCAGGAAGTGCGAGACTACGGCATCTTGCCCGGCGACCAACTCCGTCACCGCGTTTGAGAATGCGGCCTCGCTGCCGATGGAAACGTAGTCCTCGATCACCGAAACATGGCTGGTCGGTTCCGCGAGAATCAGCGTGCGCGGATGCGTCATGATTTCGGCGCCCGCGCCGGCGGAAACGTAAAGCAGGTGTACCGGCTGCTCAATCACCGCGCCACGGCGAACACGCAGGTACGCGCCGTCTTCCCAGAGCGCCGTGTTCAGCGCTGCAAACACATCGCGGCGATCGTCGGCGTAACGGCCCAGGTTCTGTTCAATGCCGTTCGACGCGCAGTCTTCGGGAGCTGCGCCGATCATGCCGCAATCGATCGCGCCCAGAAGGGAGCAAATCTCCAGCCCCTTGGGCAGGTTCGAAAGATCAGATAAGTTCGCCGCAAAGTGACCGTTGACGAAGACCAGCTGGCATGCCACGCCCGCGACGCGGAACTTCTCGATCTCCGCTTTGGAAACAGCAACACTGCCCTTTACCGGCCGCTGAAACGGAGTCTTGGCCATCACTGCGAGATTGGTGAACCGCCAATCTTCGTCGTGCGTGGTCGGAAATCCCTTGGCGTTGAACCGAGACCACGCCTCTTCACGCAGTTGCCGCAGCCACACAGGATCGCGCTCCTGCCGCTCGGCGATCAGCTCGCCATACGCTTCAAGATATGTATTCGGCCTTCCGGCGGCCGTTGCCATTGCTTTCTCGATTTCCATCTCTTTCGCCTTCGTTCGGGTGCCCCATCCTTTCGCGCGTCTTGCGAAAGGGCAGGAAAACTTATCCTCTTACGTCCGCTTCTTCACGCGGTAATGCCGGCGTCTGCTTCCGTCCAGCCGTATCCCTTTTCTTCGAGCTCCAGAGCCAGCTCCGGCCCGCCTGAGCGCGCGATCTTGCCGTCCACCAGCACGTGCACGAAGTCCGTAGTAATGTAGTCAAGCAGCCGCTGATAGTGCGTGATCACGAGGAACGCGCGATCGGGGCTCCGCATGGAGTTCACGCCCTTCGCCACGATGCGGAGCGCGTCGATGTCGAGCCCGGAGTCGGTCTCGTCCAGAATCGCGAGCTTGGGCTCCAGCACGGCCATCTGCAGAATCTCGTTGCGCTTCTTCTCGCCGCCGCTGAAGCCCTCGTTCACCGAGCGGTTCATCAGTTTCTCATCCATTTCAAGAAGCTTCAGCCGTTCCTTGTAGAGCGGCAGAAAATCCATCGCGTCCAGCTCGTCCTGGCCGCGATGTTTGCGGATGGCATTCATGGCTGAGCGCAGAAAGTACGCGTTGCCGATGCCGGGAATCTCCACCGGATACTGGAACGCCAGAAATAAGCCCTCGCAGGCCGCTTCCTCCGGCTTCATCTCCAGAAGATCCTTGCCGTCAAACAAAACGCTGCCGCGCGTCACTTCGTAGGTCTCGCGCCGTGCCAGCACTGCCGCAAGCGTGCTTTTGCCCGATCCGTTAGGGCCCATGATGGAATGTACTTCGCCGGCATTCAGCGTCAGATTCACGCCCTTCAGAATCTCGTGGCCATCCACCGCGGCGTGCAGATCATGAATTTCTAACAAAGCCATTGGTTCTTCTCTCTCCGTTTCGTGCGCTCTCGCTACCTTGCGGGTGCCCCACTCTCGCCGTCCGCCGCAGCGGATTTTTGCAGCTAGGGCGGGGTATCACCGTTATCCCACGCTGCCTTCAAGGCTCACGCCCAGCAGCTTTTGCGCTTCCACCGCGAACTCCATCGGCAGTTCCTTGAACACGGTCTTGCAGAATCCGTTCACGATCATCGAAACCGCATCCTCAGCCTTGAGCCCGCGCTGCCGCAGGTAGAAGAGCTGGTTCTCGCCGATCTTCGAAGTCGACGCCTCGTGCTCCATCTTCGCCGACGCATTGCGCACTTCGATGTAAGGAAACGTATGCGCACCGCACTTGTCGCCAATGAGCAGCGAATCGCACTGCGTGTAGTTGCGCGCGCCGGTGGCACCCTTGAGTATCTTCACCTGGCCGCGGTACGTGTTCTGTCCGTGACCGGCCGAGATGCCCTTCGACACGATGGTCGAGCGCGTGTTCTTGCCGATGTGGATCATCTTCGTGCCGGTGTCGGCCTGCTGGCGATTGTTGGTCAGCGCCACGGAGTAGAACTCGCCCACCGAGTTGTCGCCCTGCAGAATGCAGCTCGGATACTTCCAGGTGATCGCCGAGCCCGTCTCCACCTGCGTCCACGAAATCTTAGAGTTCACGCCCAGACACTTGCCGCGCTTGGTCACGAAGTTGTAAATGCCGCCGCGCCCTTCCTTGTCGCCGGGGTACCAGTTCTGCACGGTCGAGTACTTGATTTGCGCGTTATCGAGCGCTACCAGCTCCACCACCGCGGCGTGCAACTGGTTCTCGTCGCGAATGGGAGCCGTGCAGCCTTCGAGGTAACTCACGTACGCGCCCTCGTCGGCGACGATCAACGTGCGCTCGAACTGGCCCGTCTCTGCCGCGTTGATGCGGAAGTACGTAGACAGCTCCATCGGGCAGCGCACGCCCTTCGGTACGTAAACAAATGACCCGTCGGTGAACACCGCGGCGTTCAGCGCGGCATAGAAATTGTCGGTATGGGGAACCACCGAGCCAAGGTACTTCTTCACCAGCTCGGGATGCTTCTGCACCGCCTCGGAGAACGAGCAGAAGATCACGCCCATCTCCGCCAACTTGCCCTTGAAAGTCGTCGCCACTGAAACCGAGTCGAACACCGCGTCCACGGCCACGCCGGCCAGGAACTTCTGCTCGTTGAGGGGAATGCCCAACTTTTCGTAGGTGCGCAGAATCTCCGGATCCACCTGATCGAGGTTTTCGAGCTGCGGCTTCTGCCTGGGCGCCGAGTAGTAGGAAATGGCCTGGTAGTCGATCGGCGCGATGGTCAGGTTGGCCCATTTGGGCTCGCCCTCTTCGCGCTTCATCTTGAACCAGTAGCGCAGCGCATTCAGCCGCCACTCCAGCATCCACTCGGGCTCGTTTTTGCGCGCCGAGATCAGCCGGATAATGTCTTCGTTCAACCCCTTGGGCACGCGATCTTCATCGATCTGGGTAACAAAGCCCCATTTGTAGTCCTGCTGCGCAAGATCGCGAATTGTGTCGACACTCGAACTCATTCAGCCTCCACTGGAATCGCCCTTTTGGCTCGCCTGAAGGGCCACCGCTTCGTTCCAGTGACTCCCCGGCGCCAGGCGGCCATCCGCATCGTTCCGCGGCGCCAACCCGCTATCCCGCAATATAGGACTTTTTTAGTCCTATATTAGCTTTAGTGTACCCCGAGACCCCGCCGTTTTCAAGGCCGCTAGGGCGCAGGCGTAACCAACCCTTTTCGAGGCTTCATTGACGACGAGGTCAAACCCTCTGAGCGATTGAACCTATTGAAGATGGGAGCAGAAAATGGCTCTACTAGGGAATTTCGTTTTTGATACGCGGTCCTGGGTCTCGCACCCGGCTGGCTTCGAAGCTCACAATCTTCCACACCCCCGCGGCATCGCGTACATAGACCCTCGTATAGCGGTAGCTGCCGCTCACCGTCCCATCGGGAGTTGACGCGACGACGTTGGCCAGCGACGTGACCACAGCGGTCGATCCGTAGAAGCGAACCTTGCGGTCAGTGATATTGAGGGTCGTGAAGTGGACCCGGCCCGTGCGCAGGCTCTCGAGCGCCTCGTCGCGGGACTGCAGCATGCCCGCGGGTGTGATGGCCACGTAGTCGTCCGCCAGCAGCGAAGCCAGCGTCTTCGTGTTCGACGTCAGAATGGCGTCGCGCCATTCGTCTTCAAGCAGGTCGATTTTCTGTCGGCTCTCGTGCTTTTGCGCCAGCGGCATTGCGGCGCCATACGGGGCAGCACTCACCGCCAATGCAAATGCCGTCGAGATTGCCCACCCGGCACGCAGATGCCGGCAGGCAGGCCTAATGGAGACATTTGCAGAACCCGGCATACGCGTACACGGTATTCCGGAAATGGTGCGAAGGTCAAATGGATTTCTCATGACGTCCCTGCACCGTCGTAACATCCCGGCGTCTGCGCGTGCTTTATTGTTCCATTTCGACGAAGAGCCAACTCAAGCGGCAGCAGGCAAACTCGCCGCGCGGATTGCTGCGTCCGGGACCACTCGGCGCATGCGATACGCTCCTCGCCTGCACCCGCCAAAGGATAGTCTGGCCGGTGTAGTTCCGTCAGGCCGTGAGGTGGCTCAGCGCAGTGGAAAACTCGGGCAAAACAATCGTCTGGTCGCGCTCGGGACCGGTGGAGATCATGCCGATCCTGGCGCCGCTCTCGCGTTCCTGAAAGGCAAGGTACTCCTGGGCGGGCTTTGGCAGCTTGTCGAATTCGGTGACGCCCTCGGTGGATTGGCGCCAACCTTTCATGGTCGTGTAGTGTGGTTTGACCGCCTCCAGGCCGTGGACATCCGCGGGAATCTCGTCTGTGACTTTCCCGTCGATTTCATAACCGATGCAAACTGGAATCTCGGCGAGTTCGTCCAGAACGTCGAGCTTGGTCACGACCAGCCATTCGGCTCCATTCACCTGGTTCGAGTAGCGCAGCATTGGAATATCAAGCCATCCGCATCGCCGCGGCCGGCCCGTCACCGCGCCGTATTCGTTGCCGCGCTCGCGCAGCACGTCGCCAGCAGCGTCGTGAATCTCGGTGGGAAACGGCCCGCCGCCTACGCGCGTCACGTAGGCCTTGGTCACAGAAATCACTGTTCCGATGGCCGTCGGCCCCACGCCTGTGCCCGTCGCTGCCCCGCCCGCCGTTGACGAAGACGACGTGACAAACGGGTAGGTCCCGTGGTCGATGTCGAGCATCGTGCCTTGCGCGCCCTCGAACATCACGCTTCCGCCTTCGGCCAGAATGCCGTTGAGCAGCCGGCCGGTATCTGCTACAAACGGACGCACCTTTTCCGCCGCCGCCGCGTACTCCTCGTACATCTTCTCGGGGTCCAGCGGATCGGTGCCGAACAGCGCATGCGCCACTGCATTCTTCTCCGCGCAGGCTGCCTCAATGTGCGCCTTCAACAGCGCGGTGTGCAGCAGATCCACCACGCGGAGGCCGCTTCGCGCCATCTTGTCCTCGTAGGCCGGTCCGATACCGCGGCTGGTGGTCCCGATCTTCTTGCGGCCGGGCGCGCTTTCCGCGGCCAGCTCGATCATGCGGTGATAGGGCAGAATCACCTGCGCGCGATTCGAGACAAAGAGGTTCCCATCTATGTGCACGCCCAGCTCGCGGATGCGTCCAACTTCGTTCAAAAATGCGATGGGATCGAGCACCACGCCGTTTCCGATGACCCCCTTGCATCCCGGTCGCAGGACACCGCAAGGAATGAGCTGCAATACGAACTTGTGCTTGCCAATGATGACCGTGTGCCCGGCGTTATGCCCGCCCGCGTAGCGCGCCACGGCAGAAAACCGCTCGCTCAGCACGTCTACGATCTTGCCCTTGCCTTCGTCGCCCCACTGGGCGCCCAGCACCACAGCTGTTTTCGCTCGCATCGCCGTCCCGATTCCACACGACTACCCGCCGCAGCCGGTTGTTTCCATTCTGCTGCGCGCGGGCGCAGATTTGGATGCGATTCGCTCCTTCGCAACCTTCTCGATTCTAAACCCGGCGTGTTGCCTTTGCGGTGCCGTGGCAATGCTTCCTTCGGTCGTTCGAAGCAGAGTTGGCGGAGCTGATCGACATGCTTCGCGGGCTCGCTCTCTCCAACGTCTCACCACGCCCGCGCCTGCCCTGCTATAGTTCCCATCGCGAACATTTATCGTGATCTTCGCCGCGGGTTCGGCCGAAAACGGAGGCAGCAATGGATGGGTACGAGAGCACAAGACGGTCGTTTCTGAAGCAGTTTGGCGCTGCAGGTGCTGTAGCGTTGGCCGCAGTGAATGCCGACGGATTGGGATTGGCGCAGGCCGCCAGCCCACCGCCCGCGCCGACGGCTGCCGACCTGAAGCAGGCCGCCACACGCGATGCGCGCATGGCCTGGTGGCATGAAGCCCGGTTCGGCATGTTTATCCACTGGGGCCTCTATAGCATCATCGGCCAGCACGAGTGGGCCAAGGAAAACGAGGGCGTCCCTCTTCTGCAGTACGAGCGGCTCGCCAAACACTTTCATCCCAAGCCCAACGCTGCCCGCGACTGGGCGCGCCTAGCCAAGCGCGCCGGCCAGAAGTACATGGTGATGACCACCAAGCATCACGAAGGCTTTTGCCAGTGGGACACGCAACTCACCGACTACAACGCCATGGACCAGGGACCGGGGCGCGATCTCGTTCGCGAATTCGTTGAGGCCGCCCGCGCCGAAGGCCTGCGCGTCGGCTTCTACTACTCGCTCATGGACTGGCACCACCCCGACGGCGCCCTCTGCAAGACCGACGAAGCCGCCCGCCGGCGCTTTGTTGACTACACCCACGGCCTTATCCGCGAGCTGATGACCAACTACGGCAAGATCGACATTCTCTGGTACGACGTGGCCTGGCCGCTCACCGCCGAGCAGTGGGAATCCGAACGCATGAATGAGATGGTCTTCTCGCTGCAGCCCGAAATCATCGTCAATAATCGCAACCTGCTGCCCGGCGATTTCTCCACGCCCGAGCAGCACATCCAGGCCGCCGAGGCGGGCCGCGCCTGGGAAACCTGCATGACGCTGAATGACAGTTGGGGCTTCAACCGCGGCGACGATGCCTGGAAGACGCCCAAGACCATCGTCGATAACCTGATCACCTGTGCGCGCGGTGGCGGAAACTATCTGCTCAACATCGGTCCCGAACCCGACGGCTCCGTTCCGCCGGAGTCGGTCGAAATCCTCGAGACCGTGGGCAAATGGCTCGATACGAACGGCAAGGCCATCTACGGTACCGATCGCGCTGAGACGGAGTGGGTCACCAACCTGAACTTCACGCGGCGCGGCAACACGCTCTACATCCACGCGAATTTCTGGCCTGGCCACACTCCGGCCGCCGAATGGCTCGATTTCTATAGGCCCGAGGTGGTTGTCGCCCTCGGCGGGCTCAAGCCCAGGGTGCTCTCGGCGCGGCTGCTCAAGACCGGCCAGAAGGTCGAGTTCACGCAGGACCAATTCACCTTCCGCCTGACTGGCCTGCCGCTGGCCGCCCCCGACCAGCCCGCCACCGTGTTCGAAGTGGAGTGCGACGGCGAGCCGGTTATCGATCACACCGCGATGCGCTCGCTATGGCCGCGCCACAAGGTGGGCATCAGCGTTTAGAGCACTTCTCCTTCACAGATAGCCCTTGCGACGACGTGCGAGGCGGCGCTTCCTTAAGGGAACCGCCGCTCGACTTCGCCGGCTCCGGTCTACAGCAGAAGGAGAAGTGCTGTAGCAGGCCTTCCAGGCGATCCACGCAACCCCGATGAGACTGCGTACTTTTGCGTAACGCGGTTTTGCGTAGTCCGTCTCGCTCGACAACACGCACAAACAGGGATTGGGATCTAAGCGTACGCCGGTAGCACCCGCGCAAAGGTGTAGGGCCCCTCAGCCAACAGCGCAAGGCGCGCGTCCCGCGGCAGTCCCTTCACGAGCGCCGCCACCACCTCATCGAGACTGTCGAATGCATTTGCGCCCAGGCTGCCAAGCTCCGCCCGCGGCGCGCCCGGCGCGTAGAACAGCAGATCGTGCTTCAGTCCCGTCAGCGCCAGCTTCTCCAATTGCCACTGGTCGATCTCGACCTTTGCATTACGGATTGCATCGAGGAACTCGGCGTGCCCTGGATAGGTTTTGAGCTGGCGCGCATATTCCGGCGAGCCAATTCCCTCCGCGCACTCACTCACGAGCAGTATGCGGCCGCCTGGTTTCACGATATGGCTCGCTGCGGTCAATCCTTTCAGGCACTGGTAGAAGGTCAGGTCCAGCGGATATCCGGCCGCGCTGGTGATCGCCGCGTCGACCATTCCATCGAGCGCCGTGATCGAGTTGCTCTCGAAAAACTTGACGGCCGCGGCGTGCGCCTTCACTGGGTCGCCGGCAAACACACCCGAAATCTGCCGTTCCTGTGTCAGGGTCACGTCGAGAATGAAGTCGTGCCGCGCCATGCCGGCAATCTCCACCAGCTCGTCGTGCAGCACGTTGCCTGCAATCGATCCCTCGGTTGCCAGCGGCTCGCGGACAAAGCGCGGCGAGTGAATCACCTTGATCGTTTCCTGCGCCGCCACGCCCGGCGCCACCAGTTTGCGCCCGCCGCTGAAGCCAAGCATCAGGTGCGGCTCAACAAAGCCCAGCGTGATGTGCAGATCGGCGGCCATAAAGCGCTCGTCGATATATACCGGCGTCCCGCGTCGCGTGGTTCCCAGCGCGCGATGCGCGCCAAAGTCGCGCGCGTCGTGGTTTGCCACGCGATACTTTGCGGCAATCTCCGGCCCCACGATCACATTGAGCTCTTCGTCGGTCGCCGCTCGGTGCAGCCCAGTGGCGATCAGAATCGTCACGTGTTCGGGCAGAATGCCGGCCGCATGCAGCCGCTTGAGCAGCGGCGGCAGCGTGATGCGATTCGGCGCCGGCCGCGTGATGTCGCAAACGGCGATTGCCGCCGTGCGCTTGTCGGCCGCCAATTGCGCCAGCGGTTCGCACCTGATCGGCCGATCCAGCGCCGCCTCCAGCGCGCCATTCGCATCGGCCAGTGCGCTCGCCGCGCGGCTGCGCACCACTTCGCAGTGGATTCCATCGGGTACAGTGACCTCGATGCCGTGTTTGCCAAATGCGAAGCGGGTTCTCATGATTGTGGAGTCGGGCAGCGGGGAAGAATCCCTGCTGCCATTCTAGCGGCTTCCCGATGCGGCAAGAACCCGGCCGCTCCAGCCCAACCGCGCGGCGGATCCGCACCCTGTGCCATACTACGGCCTGCTTTCATTCTCGAGTGAAGCGCTGCCCCGAGGGCAGGAAAGAATAATGCTATGACAGGCCGTGAACGCATTCTCGCTGTTCTCGCCGGAGAAACCCCGGACCACATCCCCTCAATGCCTATCACCATGATGTTCGCTGCCGACATACTCGGGGTGCCCTACCTTAACTACGCACGCGATCACAGGATCATGGTCGACGCGCAACTCAAGACGGCCGAAATCTTCGGCTTCGATTATGTCTCTACCATCTCCGACCCCGCCCGCGAAGCGAGCGATGCAGGCGCTCGCATCCAGTGGTACGAGAACCAGCCTCCGGCCATCATCGAAGAAGAGGCGCTCTTTGCCGACAAGTCCGCGCTCACCCGCGCAAAGGCGCCCAGTCCGTTTTCAGGCGGTCGTATGGAAGATCGTATCCGCGGCATCGAACTGCTGCGGCAACGCGCTGGAGACGAACTCCTCGTCGAGGGCTGGGTCGAAGGCCCTTGCGCTGAAGCCGCTGACTTGCGCGGCATCAACCGCCTGATGCTCGACTTTTCCGACGATCCTGCCTTCGTGCACGACCTGTTTGCCTTCACCGTAGAAACAGCCATCCGCTTCGCCTCAGCGCAGATCAAAGCCGGCGCAGGCATTCTTGGCATCGGCGACGCAGCCGCCTCGCTTGTCGGCCCGCGCATCTACAAGGAGTTCGTCTGGCCCTGGGAGAAGAAACTGGTCGACGCCATCCACGCACAGGGCGGAAAAGTGCGTCTCCACATCTGCGGAAACACCCGCCGCATTGTCGATGGCATGGCCGCGCTCGGGTGCGAACTGGTCGATCTGGATTTCCCCGTGCCCATCGGCGAAGCGCGCGGCAAAATGGGCCCGCGTCAGGTCATCGCCGGCAATCTCAACCCACTGAAAGATCTCCGCGACGGCACGCCGCAGACCATCGTGCAGGCCCTCGACACAGTGCAGTCGCAAGCGGGCGCACCATGGATCGTCGCCGCCGGCTGCGAGATCGTCCGCGACACGCCGCACAAGAACGTGCATGCTCTTGTGAACTTCGCTCAAACGCACCAGGCCATTGCCGCCTGGTGAGCCCACGCTCTTCGCAGGTCAGGCTTTCGCATCTGGCTCCGTGGTTGAAGCTTGCCCCGCGCCAACGATCGCGTCCGCGATCCTCGCCGCTTCCACCGCCGGCCGCACCGCATGCACGCGCACAATCGACGCTCCGTTGAGAATCGCTGCCGTCATCGCCGCCAGGCTCGCGTTCTCCCGCGCGTTCATCGGCGCATCGCTCCCGCCGAACAGAGGGGCCAGCATGTGTCCCAGGAACGATTTGCGGCTTAGCCCAGCCAGCAGTGGCCGGCCCATCGCAAGCAAGTCCGACTGCCGCGCCAGCAGCGCGTAATTCTCCTGGAAGCGCTTGCCAAATCCGTAGCCGGGATCGAGCACGATCGCCTCGCTTTCCAGTCCCGCGCGCCGTGCCACATCCAAACTCGCTGCCAGACCTTCGCGAACCATTTCAAGCAGCGCACCAGGCTCAAGCTGCGCTTGCGCGCGCCACTCCTCCGGCCGCCCGCGCGTGTGCGCCAGCACCACCCCCGCGCCGAACTTCGCGCAAACCGTCGCAATCTCCGGTTCCCACGTGAACCCGCTCACATCGTTAACTATCTCCGTGCCCGCCTCGAGAGCCGCGTGCGCCGTTTCCGCCTTATACGTGTCTACTGACAAAATTGCCTCAGGCCGCGAGCGCAGAATCCCCTTAAGCACCGGCATCAGTCGCGCCTGCTCTTGCTCCGCGGTCACCAGCGCCCCTTCGCCGCCCGCGCGCGATCCCGGCCGCGTGCTTTCCGCGCCTAAATCCAGCAGATCCGCGCCTTCTTCGATCAGACCGAGCGCGTGAGCAATAGCCTTGTCCGGATCCAGGAAAAAACCTCCGTCACTGAACGAGTCCGGCGTAATGTTCACCACGCCCATCACAAGCGTGCGCGCGCCCAGCTCGAGGGTCCGCGTCCGCAGCTGCCAGCGCGCCGTCTTTCTCATAAGCATTCATCCCCGATGGTACGCCGCCTTGCACCGCCCGCCTGCGGCGGCATTTTCCAAGGTGCTACACTCCGGCCATGAACCACATTCGGCGAATCCTGACTCCCGCGTTCGTCTGCCTCCTCATTTCTTTTTCAGCGTCGCCGGTCCCGGCTCAGGCCAGCCATAAACCCCAGCCCGCTGAGCGCCGCGTGCCCACAACCGGCCCGCTCGCCGACCGCATCCAGGCCATCCTCGCCGACCCGGCCCTCAGCCATGCGCAATTCGGCATCAGCGTCACCACGCTCGACGGCCAAACGCTCTACGGCCTCAACGACACCCGCCTGTTTTCGCCCGCTTCGGACGCTAAGCTCGCCACCACCGCCGCGGCCTTCGCCCTGCTGCCCGTCGATACGCTCACCTGGACCACCTTCGTCGTCGGCGATGGCAATGTGGATTCCGGCGGCACGCTGAAAGGTAACATCGTCCTGCTCGGTGTCGGCGATCCCACCATGAGTGCCCGCCACTACCCCTACGTCGAGCCGGGAACCGAGCCACCTGCATCCACAGCCGAAAGCAAGCCCACCTCTGCTCCAAAGACTGCCATGGCTGTCCTCGATCTGCTCGCCGAGCAGGTGGAGCAGGCCGGCGTGCGCACTGTGGACGGCGATGTGGTCGGCGACGACTCGTACTTCCTCAGCGAACCTTACCCGCTTGGCTGGTCCTGGGACCATTTGCAGTGGAGCTACGGAGCGCCAGTCTCCGCGCTCACCTTTAACGACAACTCCGACCAGCTCAACATCGCCGCCGACTCCTCCAACCCCGGCACATCGCAGGCCGAGTGGATTCCGGATGTGGATTACTACACGGTCGACAACCGCATGACTCTTGTCGAACCCGGCCAGACGGCACATCCAGGTCTCGAGCGGCGGCCCGGGTCCATGCTGGTGCGTGCATGGGGCACGGCTCCCGCGGGCGGGCTTCACGTCGACATGGCCGTCGAGGATCCGGCCGAGTTCACCGCGGCGGCATTCAAGCAGGCTCTCCTGCTGCGCGGCATTAAGGTGACGGGCAACGCCGAGTCGCGCCACAAATACGCCGCAGGCACCGGCGATTTCGCTGCCGAGCGCGAGCAACCGCTCAAGCTCACGCCCGGCAATTTCACCTCCATCGCCGCCCCGGTCGAGGGCCGGCGCGTGCTTGCCGCGCATATGTCCGTGCCCATGGCTGAAGAAATCACCATGACCAACAAGGCCAGCCTGAATCTGCACGCCGAGCTTTTGCTTCGCCTTCTCGGCAAGCTATACGGCACTGACGGCAGCTTGGAGCAGGGCTCGCGCGTCGTGCGGCAGTTCATGGTTGACGCGGGTGTCGACAACTCCGACTTCTTTCTCTACGACGGTTCCGGCCTGAGCAGCAACGACAAGATTGCGCCGCGCGCTTTCACGCGCCTCTTGTCCTATGCATCCAGGCAGCCTTGGGGTGTGGCATGGCGCGAGACTTTGCCCGTTGCCGGCGTCAATGGCACGCTCGATAACCGCTTCAAGAGTTCGCCGCTCAAAGCGCGGATCTGGGCCAAGACCGGCACGTCGAGCGAGGTGAACACTCTCTCCGGCTACATCAGCGCCGACAGCGGCCGCATGCTGGCGTTTTCCATTCTGGTCAACGGACGCTATCCCGGCAGCGACAATGAAGAACTAGCCATCGACCACATCGCCGAAGCCATCGCCGCGGCAGAGTAGTTCCCCTCCGCGCTCGCTGCAAATCGTGTGCGGCTATGGCGTTCGATTCCCATTCGTGACCGCCGATTCCATTCGGAAAACCAGTTGCAAAAGGGGTAACTGTTCTCGTTTGCGGCCGCCAAACGCGGCTGAAGCGGCGGTATCATGGGAAGCGATGCGTGTACGGCTTTTTCTTATGGTTTCTGCCTGGTCCACCTTCGCTTTTGGTCTGGCAGGCTGCCGCCAGTTGCCGCCGTCGAAGCCCGCGTCGGAATGGACGCATAAGGAAGCAAGTGGCGCGGTCATCTATCAGGCAAAGTGCGCCCGCTGCCACTATCCCACCTCGACCAGGTCGCTCCACGGGCCCGGTTTACAGGCGATCACCAAAGTCAAGGCCATGCCTTCCGGCGCGCCTCCCACGGATGAAAGGCTGACCGAAGTCATCCTTAACGGGCGCCAGATGATGCCGCCCACGCAGCTCACCGATCAACAACTCAGTGATCTGCTCGCTTACCTGCACACGCTATGACGGACGATGCCAGGACGAACACCCTCGAAACCGCGGTAGAACAGTTGAGCGACCGGCGGAAGGCCAAGCCTCCGCTGCTCAAGCTTCCCGGCCTGGTGGCCATCAGTATTTACATGGTGCTGCTTGCCGGAACCACGGTCGCGTTCGTGATGAACCGCCACATGGGGCTGCTTTATCTCATCTTCCCCGTCCTCTTTATCGCCGGAGCGCTGGGCTTGTTGATGCTCCTACGCTGGGCCTGGGCGCTCACGCTGGCTGCCGTTGCCCTCTCATCGGCATCGTTCTTGTTTGAGTTTTCGTCACAGCATTCGTTTCCGTCCCTCATGCAGGGCCTGCTCAATCTGGTCTTTTTCCTCTACCTCGTGCGTGGTGATGTGCGGGAGAATCTGAAATAATCGCCGCGCGCCCGGGCACCAGGAGTCTGGCTGGAGATCGGCCGCAATATGTTCTGAATCTGTATGGAATCGGTGAGTCGCGTTGCGACCGCGCACGTCGCCGCTCCCTGCCGGTCGCGGCCATTTCAAATTTGCGGCGTAGGGGCACGGACTTTTCAAAAAGTGCACTAGTCCAGCAGGCTCTCCGGCTCCCGGTCGCTGCTGAAAAGATGGCCGATCTGCCCTACGATCGCCGCGAGCGCCGCCCACAGCAGCAGCACGAGACCGATCGCGGTCAGCACCACCCCACCCACCGCGGCCGGCCCGTTCGTCATCACGTCGATGTGAAGCGTCGAGCCTGAAAAGGGAAACGCGGCGTTGAAACTCGTCGCGCCATTGCAGTAGCCGAAGATCAGGCCTAGCCCGCCAGCCAGAAAAAGGATGGATCCGAGCAAAGGTCGTTCTGCTTTCATGCTTGCCTCCCATGGTTGATGTCGCCTGCCGGGCGCCTTGAAGCAGCACGCAACTCCCGCACTGCGCCGTGCGGCGCCGGCGGCGATTCATCCCATTCCACAGCCCAGCCAAGACAACTTACTGGACCAAGACAACTTACTGGAATAGATGCGCTCTTTGCCGGAATGGTTTGGGCTTACGCTCCCCATCGGCAGGCCCGCAAACGGCCCGAATTCGCGGAAATTCAAGGGTTTCGGCGCACCGCCGATCTTGAACGGTTCCAGATTGCTGTATCCGGGAACGTCCATGCATGACTGGAATATCCCTTGAGAAAATGCCACCATCCACTGTCCTTCACAGGGCACATGAATTCTGGAAACGCTCTAAAACCAATACCCCGGCGCAATAACGCGCAGCAGTGCGCGGATTCCTCGCGCAGGCGCCGTTAAGGGCGAATCGTACCGACGGTCTTTGGAACCAAAATAGCCCACGGGATCGATGTTGCACGGGAAGCGAAGATAGTGGCCCGGCTGGTTTTTGAACGGAAACACCTTGCGAAACATCAAGTGCTCAAGCAGGCGAACTTCACTCGAATTCATCTCGCGACTCGAGCCGCGCAGCACGCGATCGTAGAAGTCGTGGGAACAGACGAAGAGTTGCACGCTTGCGTCGTGCCCGCGGCGTGGAAATCCAAGCTTGCGGCAATCGATCATGAGCTCCAGAGGGGCGGCCTCGTTGTGCCCGAACTTTGTCACGCGGTCGAGTGCCTTGCCCAGCGCGGGAAACGTCAGGCGGCCCGTCGCCTTGATCATGTGCGTGGTGGCTGGGCGCAGCTTGCTCAGGGCCAGGCCTTCGTCCAGAGTTTGCATCTCCGTATAGCCGTAGTTCATACCGGCGGGAATCTCCAGAGTCGGCAACGACAGAAACTCCACCTCCCTGCGCCGCGGATTCTCGTTTTCCGCGATCCCTCGCAGCGGGCTCAGGTCAGCGCCGGAGTTCTCTAAAAATAGAATTCGTTCCGCTGCCGCGTGCGCATAGCCGAGCCAGAATCGCAGCGCGCGCTTGTAGTCCTCCAGCCTCACCCGGGGCGAGGAGCGCTTGACTTGCGCGTTGGCCGCCGGCGTCACCGTGGCTGTCATCACCAGCAAATAGCGCGGCGATGCCGGCGTCGAAGGTGAATCCATATTCGACGTCATCGCGCGCCGGGATCGTGAACCGGCTCGGCGGGTGCGGCTGGTTTGGCGCTCTCTTCAGTGGCCTTCCGATGCGCCTCCCACGCCTTGGCAAACTTCCAGTTCACATAGGCTGAATGATTCAGGTGGAAGATCAGGCCCTCTCTGCCATCCAGGAAACCGCCGCGAAGAATGTAGTTTTTGACGAACGTGAGCGCCGGATTCAGCACCCCGTTCACCACGAAGGCAAAAGCCGATTCGCTCGTCCTGCCCGTGCGCAGGAACAACGGGATCGTCGCGGTGCTGTAGCGCTGCATGTGCTCAATGTAGTACTCGAACGTCGGATACTGGCGATGGAGCATGTGGTTTTTCAGCTTGCCGATTCGTTCCTTTGTCTTGGGCGTGGCGTGCGGCTCCGTATCCTCGCGCAGCCGCGCGGATCCGCGCCGGAACAGCCGCAATTTGTGGTCTGGATAGAGGCCGCCGTGCCGCATCCACCGGCCGAAGATCAGGTTGAGCCGGGGAATCATGTAGGCGTTGTAGCGCGGTTCACCGCCCAGCAGCATTTGAATCTCCAGGGCCAGTTCCGGCGTGAGCCACTCGTCCGCGTCGAGATTCAGAATCCAGTCGCTCGTGCACTTGTCCAGCGCGGAATTCACCTGCGGCCCATAGCCCTTCCAGCTCTCGTAGAAGATTCGCGCGCCAAAGCTCTTCGCGATTTCAACGGTCTTGTCGATGGAACCGGAATCGACGAGATTGATCTCGTTGGCCCACGCGACGCTCGCCAGCGTGCGGCCGATGTTCTCCGCTTCGTTGCGTGCGACGATCGCCACTGAAAGGCTCTGCATGGTTCTTTGCTCTGGCGCCCTGACGATTGAGCCCAGAGTAGCACGGCGCGTGGCCGCCGTGACTCCCGCTACAATAACCACGATGGAACTCGTGCAGATTTCGTCCGCACTCCGCGTCCCCGCGCCCAAGCCGGAGTGGCTCAAGGCCCGTGCGCCAGTGGGCGAGAATTACCACTCGCTCAAGCGTCTGGCTCGCTCGCTTAACCTGCACACGGTGTGCGAGAGTGCACACTGCCCGAACATCGGCGAGTGCTGGCACCACAAGACGGCGACCTTCATGATGCTCGGCAACCTGTGCACGCGCCGCTGCGGATTCTGCGCCGTGCCCAAGGGCCGCCCCGAGCCCATCGACTTCGACGAGCCGCGCCGCGTAGCGCAAGCCGTGGCCGAGCTCGGCCTTCAGCACGCCGTTATCACCAGCGTCAACCGCGATGACGACAACATCGGCGGCGCTCGCGCCTTCGCTCTCGTCATCGAGGAGATACGCCGCCAGGCCCCCGGCTGTCGCGTTGAAGTCCTGATTCCCGACTTCCAGGGCGACCGCGAGGCCATCCGCACCGTTGTCGACGCCCGGCCCGAGATCCTCAACCACAACACTGAGACTGTGCCGCGCCTCTATCGTGTCGTCCGTTCCGGCGCGCGCTACGAGCGCTCTTTAGAGCTGCTGAACTACTCCAAGAAGTTAAGGCCAGAAGGGCGAACGAAATCGGGCGTCATGGTCGGCCTCGGTGAAGAAACCAGCGAACTGCTCGACGTCTTCCGCGATCTCGCGTCGGTTGGATGCGACATCTTGACCATCGGCCAGTATCTGCGCCCCTCGCGCGACCATCTGCCCATCGCGCGCCTTTACACGCCGCGCGAATTCACCGAGCTGAAGACCGAAGCGCTCAGGATGGGATTCCGCCACGTCGAGTCCGGCCCGCTCGTCCGCTCCAGCTACCACGCGCATGAGCAGGCTGCTTCCACGGGCACCGTTGCCGCTCAATCCTGATTAAGCCCAGTGCGAAGAGATTCGTTGCGGCCCCGTGCCTCGAGGGACTACTATTAACCCGTACTTCCCCCTTTCCCCAATTCCCAGGGAGCCCACAGGAAACGCGCCGTTAACCACGGGATTTTGGGCAACTTCCATATTCACAACCGAATCCGAGGAGGTTCGTGTGATTCCGTCATCGCATTCAAGCTGCCTTCACGAAAGCAGCCGCATGTGCCAGCGCATCGTTGCAGGTCTCGCTGTTCTCTTCACGGTCGGGACGCTCGGCGCTCAGGCCGCAACAATCTGTGTCAATCCCCATGGAACGTCAGGTTGCATAACCACGATCACCGCCGCACTGGTCGCGGCGTCATCGGGTGACACCATTCAGGTTGGACCGGGAACCTACCACGAAGACGTCGTCATTACGAAGCCGATTGCGCTCATCGGATCGTTCCGCGGCTCGACCATCGACGCCTCGGGGCTGCCGAACGGCATCTTCATCAACGGAATGTCCGCCGCACCCAAGATCGGCATCTCGAACGTGATCGTCTCTGACTTCACCGTCCGCAACGCGAATTTCGAGGGGATACTGGTTGCCAATGCCACCGACGTATCGCTTACCGGTAACCTCGTAACAGACAACAACAAAGCCCTTGATATATCCGCCTCTACATGCAACAACATTCCAGCCTTCGAGACCAACGAGGGTGACGACTGCGGCGAAGGCATTCACCTGATGGCGACGCAGTATGTCTCCGTCGTGGGAAATGAAGTCGCTTACAACGCCGGCGGAATTCTGATTACCGATGAAACCGGCCCCAACCACGCCAACCTTATCAGTGGCAACCATGTTCACGACAACCCCTTCGATTGCGGAATCACTCTGGCCTCTCACGGCCCGGCGACGTCGGTGATCCCCACAGCCACATTGCCGTATGGCGTCACCGAGAACACGATTTCGAACAATGTGTCATCACACAACGGTTATCAGGTTCCCGGGGCAGGCGCAGGCGTCGGCATCTTCGCGCCATTTCCTGGAACAACGGATGCGGGAAACGTGGTGATCGGCAATGTTCTTCGGGATAATGGGCTGCCGGGCGTCACCATGCACAACCATGCGGCGGCTCCCTCACCCGCGCCCGGAGTCAACATGAATGACAACGTAATCGTCGGAAACCAGATCTCCGGCAACGGGGCTGACACGGCCGATACACCCACATCAGGACCCACGGGCATCAACCTTTTCAGCCACGCTCCCGTGTCGGGTACGGTGATCTCTCAGAACGAATTCGATCAGGAAGCAATTGACATTGCGTACTCGGCGCCTTCCGGACAGATGGACGTGCACCTCAACAACTTCAATCGCAAGGCGATCGGCGTGGAGGAGTTGAGCACCGCCCCCATAGATGCCACTCAAAACTGGTGGAACTGTTCTTTCGGTCCCGAATCAATGGGAGCGTGCGCAACCGCATCTGGAACAGGCGTGACCACTTCACCTTGGCTCATCGTTCCCTATGATCTTGACGATCAGAATGGCTTTGGCGATTTTGATCATTTCCGCAGGCGCTGGTAACAAGCTGATTGAGGCGGCCGGATCTCACTTGTGGTCCGGCCGTTTTGCGTGCGGGCCGCGTAGCGACAGGATCTAGACGTTCACCCAAACGTAGTGCCATTCCCTCGTCGCCAGAGTTGTAGAATAGCCGTTGAAAAAGAAGCGGAGTGAGGACAAGTTTCTATGTCAGTTTTTATGGCCGGTCACCCGGCGCTCAAAGAACTCTACAACGGCCTAAAACACCGCATGGACTCGTCGGTCGCCGGCTTCCAGGCCAACCTCGCTTCCACGCGTACCGGCCGCGCCAGTGTTCACATGCTCGATCAGGTCAAGGTGGACTACTACGGCACACCGACGCCCATCAACCAGCTTGCGCAGCTATCCGCGCCCGAGCCGCAGCTCATCACCATAGCGCCATGGGATCCGACCATCTTGAAAGAAGTCGAGAAGGCCATCCAGACCGCCGACCTCGGCCTCAATCCCCTCTCCGACGGCAAGATCATTCGCGTTCCAGTGCCGCCCATGACCGAGGAGCGCCGGCGCGAAGTCTGCAAGCACCTGAACAAGGTCCTCGAGGAGCATCGCACCGCCGTCCGCAACGTCCGCCGCGACGGCAACGATGCCCTCAAGAAGCTCACCAAAGACAAGAAGATCAGCGAGGACGACGAAAAGCGCGCTCTCGAAGAAGTCCAGAAGATGACCGACGGCGAAATTCGCCGCATGGAAGAGCTTTCGCAGAAGAAGGAAGCCGAAGTGATGCAGGTGTGACGCGCGATGCGGCTATTGCGCTGCCGCTACGCGCTTTCGATAAGCGTCCACGCCCATCTTGCCCACTCCCCACACCAGTTGCAGCACCACGATCGCAAACGCAATCGTGATCGCGGTCAGAACGCCTTTGTTCGCCGATGCGAGCTGCGCTCCATGTGCCGCCGCATCTGCCGCCGGATTCTTCATCAGGAACAGTGCATGTTCTGGCGCCAACATCAGCAGGCCCAGCGGAATCAGCGACAGCGCATGCATCGCCAAATGCCGCAGTGGCTTTCGGCCCTGCCATGCGCCGCGCACAAAGTCCACGACCTTCCACGTCAGCTCGAAGGCATTGAGGCCGACGAGGCACCAGTAGAATGTCCACCACACAGGCGCCAGCTTGTATGGCAGCGAAGCCAGGTACCATGCGCCCGGCCCGAACATCAGGTAGGGATAGTGCGGAACAAGCAGGAACCACGCGAGAAACAAGCTTCCGAAGATTACCTCGGCCAAAGCCTTCGCAAAGCTCCGCGGCTTGTTCTCGCCGTCAACTTCAATCGGCGGCAGCCCCGCCGGCGACCACTCCGGCGCCATCGGCGCAAACGGCGCACACTTCCCCGGATACCGCAGGCTGGCCTGCTCGATCGCCGCAAACACCAGCGTCACGATCGCCGCGTTGATCAGCAAAATCCACGGCAGGTACGCCACTGCGGCGATGATTGCGCCAGCGCCCAGCCCGTGCGCCGCAATATCCAACGTCTTCGCGATCGCATAGATCACCGTTGCCCATGCCAGCACCAGCCGCAGCACAAACCAGTACGTCGGAAACACCGCCGGACCGATCAAATATTGCTGCCGCTGGTAGCGCGCCGCCACCTGGATCGGCGGCCCGATCTGCTTCAGCCATTCCTCAGCTTCTTCCTTCGTCAGCGGCCGCCCGAGCTCCGATTCTTTGTCCTCGAGCTGTGACTCTAGGTTGGCCTTCAGCTCGGCAATAATGTCGTCCTGCCGCTCCCACGGCAGGTGCCTCTTCACGGCTTGCAAATAACGATCGAGAAGTTCCATGATCTGTCCTCAGTTCTCTACAAAAGGTTGCTGATCGCGGTGTTGATCGAGTTCCACTCCTCAAGCAGCCGCGCAAAAATCTGCTCGCCCTCGCTTGACAGCTTGTAGAACCGCTTGTTGCGCTTGTCTTCCTCTCGCCACTCGCTCGTCAGCAGTCCCTGCGCCTCTAACCGCCGTAGCAGCGGATAGAGCGTGCTCTCATCCATCTCCATCCCCCGCGCGGCTAGCGCCTTGCGCAGCGTGTAGCCGTAGTGCTCCTGTTTCAGTTGCGCCAGAACCGCCAGTGTCAGGCAGCCGCGTCGCAGCTCCAGCCGAAGGTTCTCAAAGAGGTTTTCCGTCAAGGTCATGCTGTACCCCACACACTGTACATAACACACTGTATTGTACACAGTATATGTTGTCAAGTATGTTTTCAAGAATTCTTTGGGCATTCCCAAAGCACCCGCGAAGCTCCCCGCCCGCGCACTGTATAAAGAACTTAGGTCCCTGTTTCCCCGAACTTCGTTTCCCGCAGCTCAAGACCCCATCTCAAGAAAGGCCAACAAGATGAGCCTTACCAGGCGTGACTTCCTGATGCGAGCCGGCCAGACCGGTGGATACGGCGCAGCATTCGTCCTCATGCAATCGCTCGGCCTCCTGCCCCTCCCCGAGGCCGCTTCGAGCCCGCTCCACCTCGTCGACGGCCGCGGCACTCGTGTCGTCATTCTCGGCGGGGGCATCGCCGGACTTGTCGCCGCATATGAGCTCGGCAAAGCCGGCTGGTCGTGCACCATCCTTGAAGCCCGCCATCGCCCAGGCGGCCGCAACTGGAGCATCCGCAACGGCACCGAAGTTGAATTCACCGATGGCACGCGCCAAAGCTGCGCCTTCGAGCCCGACCACTACTTCAACGCCGGCCCCGCGCGACTGCCCTCCACGCACAGCACCATGCTCGGTTATTGTCACGAGCTCGGCGTCGCCCTCGAAGTTGAAATCAACTCCGCGCGCAGTGCACTCATGCAGGCCGACACACTCAACGGCGGCGTGCCCGTCCAGGAGCGCCGCGTGGTCAACGACACCCGCGGCCACGTCTCCGAACTCCTCGCAAAGTGCATCAAGAAGGGCGCGCTCGACCAGGAAATCGACTCCTCCGACCGCGAGCGCATGATCGAGTTCCTCCGCCAGTACGGCGACCTCAATCCCGATCTGCTCTTCAAAGGCACCGACCGCTCCGGCTATAGAATCCCGCCCGGCGCCGGCTCCGAGACGCCCACCGTCAACGATCCGCTTCCCATGCACCAGCTCCTCGACGCCAATCTCTGGAACGGCATGCTGGTTGAAGACGTGATCGAGTGGCAGCCCACCATGTTTCAGCCCGTCGGCGGCATGGACCGCATCCCCTTCGCGTTCGCCGCGCGCCTCGACTCCGTCATCCGCTACGGTGCCGCAGTCACGCGCATTCGCCAGTCTGGCAGCGGCATCACTGTCACCTACCGCGACACGTCCAGCGCGGACCAAACCGCCAGCCATACGATCGAAGCCGACTACTGCATCTGCGCCATGCCGCTTACCGTCGCGCGCACGCTCGACGCTGATTTCGGTCCGCAAATCCGCGCCATCCTCGACACCGTCCGGTACGACTCCGCCTACAAAATTGCGTGGGAAGCGCCGCGCTTCTGGGAGAAAGAATCGAACATCTTCGGCGGCATCTCCTACTTGCAGCAAACCGTCGATCTCGTTTGGTATCCCAGCGCGCGCATTTTCTCAGACACGGGCATCGTCATCGGCGGCTACTCCATTGAGCAGCCGCCTGCACTCGGTGCGCTGCCCGAAGAGCTTGCCAAAAGCGAGCTCGCCTATCGATCTCAAATTGCAAATGGATACGCCTTCGCGTCGCTGCCCAACATGCAGGCCAAACTCGATGCCTCGCGCCGCTCCATCGATCTGCTGCATCCCGGCCACGGCAAAGATCTCGCCAAGCCCATCTACATCAGTTGGGGACACATCCCCCACAACCTCGGTTCGTGGATTAGCTTGGAATGGAACGACCAGAAGGCGTTGGCCACGCTGCAATCGCCCGACCGCCGCGTCTACTTCGCCGGCGACCACACCAGCCACCTTGTCGGATGGCAGGAAGGCGCCGCGCTCTCTGCCCATCGCGTCATCAACCAGCTCGGCGCGCGGATTCAGGCGGCGGGGTGAGGCGGGGAATTGCGCATCGCTGCTGCGTTTTTTTGTCGAGGGGCCAAAACCGTGTTAAATCAAGCGAAATGTTCGCGATTATGGTGCGTTGACCCCCTCAAAGGTTCGCTTAAATGGTTAGCTTTGGCCCCTAAAGGTTCGCTTGAGAGGTTGCATTTTGTGGGGACATGCACCTAGAAAAGTTGCATTTTAGGGGCAACCGTAACCTAGAAAGGTTAGGAATTGAGGGGGAATAGAACCAAAAAAAGTTCCAAAAGTTTCGTTGCAACGCCGGTTTCTACTCTCTGCCCTCTGACCCCTGCTCTCTGACCACGGACCCCTGATCCCTCATCCCTGTTTAGCACGCTTCCGCCTCTTCGATCGTCGCGGCATGCGGAATCACGGTGTCCATTCTGGTGAGCTTGAAGACCTCGCGCACGCGGGGGCACATGCCGCAGGCAATCATGCGCACGCCTTTCTTCTGGCAGTGGACAAAATGACTGGCGATCAGGCCCAGGCCGCTCGAATCCACATAGGTGCAGCCGCTAAGGTCGAGGATGTTTTTCGCTGGAGGCTCCTCGCCTGGCGCCGACTCCAGTTCGAGCATCTTGCTCCACGTCATCGTGGGCAGACTGCTGTACACGTCGCGCAGGGTAAACGGGCCGTGGAAACGCAGAATCACAGTGCCCGGCTCCTTGCCCGGTCCGCGATCGACGCTGAAAGGACCGCTGTTCCATGTCTGAAACGAAAATGCTGATGCCGTTGTTGTTGCCGCCATCTTGAACCTCCTGGGGAAACGCTGCGGCTCTAAGCCGTGCCGCGTATTGAAGAACTTTGCCGTTCAGCCCGCGCCGCACGTCCTGCGCGCCGAACCGCGTTCTTCGTTTTCGTATAGGGGGAAGCCTTCACCCCGGGGACCCCTCGCCCGGAGCTTGTACTTTGGATTCTTGCCGAGGTAAGGGGGGAATTGCAAGAACAATTCACGGTGCCCCACGCAAAACCACAGCAGGGGTGCCCCACGTCTCGAACACGCTCCAAGCTTAATAAGATGAATGCTCTGAAAGTCACGCAAGATTTTTTGTGTTAATTCTGTGCTATGCCGTCAGCGGCAAGTTTGCTAACTGCGAAGTAACCTGCCGGGTATGCGACCAACCGCGCGGAACGCTCAGCCGGATCCCTGTAGTCTGCCCCGCGCTCCATCCGACCACTTTGAAGAGTGTCAAATTATCGGCTTCGCGATCCTCAACGCGCCTTATGCTAGGTACCAGCAGCAGAAGGGCGACATGCCTATCCGGGCGATTTATCTAGCAGTACTCGTGGTATCCCAAGCGTTAAGCCTCGGTCTGCCCTTGAGGGCACAGAAGGAAAAGCTGCCGCAGATGCCCGGAGCAACGCTCCTGATGGGCTGGCCGCTATATCAACTTGAACTGACCACCGAGAATAAGACAGTGAAGATACAGAATGATGAAGGCGAATGGTCGATCACGCCCAGCATCTCGGCTGATGGGCGCATTGTTGCCGCCGCTCGCCTTCTCGAGGGCCAGTTAACCACTCTCAGGGTCCGGTCGACGCTCGTGATCAGCACTTATTCGATGATTAACGGCGAGTGGACCGAGTACAAAGACCTAACGACCTTTAGTGGTCCTGTTGCCATCTCTCCGGATGGATCCAAGCTGGCGTGTTTTACAGGGGGCATGGGCACGGCAGGCTGGCGCCTCCGAGTTGTAGATATCAAGAGTGGGAACACAAAGACGCTTCTGGAACTTCCGCGAGCAGCGTACAGAATGCCACAAATTACTTGGTCGCCGGACAGTCGGCGCATCGCTTTCGACAGCGAACCGGATCTGCCCGCCAACGCGGCGAACTCCTCAGACACGAGCAATCCGGCTCTAAAGTCGAAAATCTACGTCATGGATCTCGATACTGGGACAGTTCGCGAAATTGCGGGAGGCCGGTTGCCTTCTTGGTCGCCCTCGGGTGAGTGGATCGCATATTTCGACTGCCCTCCGCTGAAGCACGACCGGTGGCCCATGAACCTGATGGTGCCAGAACGCATCAACCTCATCCATCCTGACGGAACTGACTTTAGGATCGTTGGTTCGTGGCGCGCTATTTGGGACGACTTGCTCGTTGCGCCCGTATGGTCCCCGGACTCAAAGACGATCCTCATTAACAGAGTCCGCGACGAGGGGGACAATATGGAGATCTACCTACTGGATTTGGCAACGGGCAAGATAACCAGAAAGTTCAAGAAAACCCCTCCTGTTTATGCGTGGGTCGCTGCTCGATAGAGACCCATTTGCGGCTCCAAGCAGCGGATTCCTGACGGATGACCGTCAATTCAAGGTTGATCAACTTCCCCGCACGCCTTCGTTGTGGATGATGCCGCCCAGTCCTGAGACATTGCCCGATGACGCGCTAGGGAGAATTTGTGCCAGTTTTGTGCTACTGACCCGGTCATTGTGGCCATCGTGGACATTTCGGACATCGTAGAATCTGTAACTTACTCGTTTTCAACGCGCACAAGCGTCGGTGCCCCACCCTCGCCACGCTTCTGTTCTTGTGGCTAGTGTGGGGGTAGCAAAATCCCGACTGTGAAACTGTGAGCCGCGCCGAGCCAACAACTGACCGCTGTCTCTACGTCCACGCCTTCGCCCGTTCCACGGCCTTCTGCCAGCGCGAGCGCCGCTCGGCCCGCTCGCTCGCGCTCATCTTTGGCTCAAAGCGAACATCGCCTTTTCGTTCCGCTCGAAGAGCATCAGGATTCGGCCAGAAGCCGGTCGCAAGCCCCGCGAGATACGCCGCGCCCAGCGCCGTCGTCTCCGTCACGCGCGGCCGCACTACTGGCACGCCCAGCACATCGGCCTGGAACTGCATCAGCAGGTCGTTCACCGCGGCGCCGCCGTCGACTCTGAGGGCCTGGAGCGGCGCGCCCGTTTCGCTGTGCACGGCTTCAAGCACATCGGCCACCTGGAACGCGATCGCCTCGAGCGCCGCACGCGCAATGTGTCCTGGACCGGTGTCGCGGCGCAGGCCGATCAACATGCCCGCCGCGTGCGCGTCCCAGTGCGGCGCGCCGAGCCCGACAAACGCCGGCACAAACACCACGCCGTTCGTGTCCGGCACGCTGGCGGCCAGCGCTTCCACCTCTGCTGACGCGCCGATCAGCTTCAAATTGTCGCGCAGCCATTGCACCACCGCGCCGCCGATAAAGATGCTGCCTTCGAGCGCGTACTCAAGCCGCCGCTGCGCACTCGCCGCAACCGTCGTAATGAGCTTGTGCCGCGACCGCATGAACTCCGTGCCGATGTTCTGCAGCAGGAAGCATCCGGTTCCGTACGTGTTCTTGGCCTCGCCCGCGCTCCAGCACAACTGCCCGAACAGCGCCGCCTGCTGGTCGCCGGCGATGCCCGCGATCGCTGCGCCGCCGAGGCCGAGCGTCGTCGTCACTTCGCCCACCTGCTCGCTCGACCACTTCACTTCCGGCAGCATGCTGGCGGGAATCCCGAAGAGCTTCAGCAGGTCCTGGTCCCACTCGCCCTTCACCACGTTGAAGAGCATCGTCCGTGACGCGTTGGTCACGTCGGTCACGTGCTTTTGGCCGCTCGTCAGGTGCCACACCAGCCAGCTATCCACGGTGCCAAAGGCCAGCTCGCCGCGCTCTGCCCGCGCTCGCGCGCCGGCCACGTTGTCGAGAATCCATTTGACCTTGGTCGCCGAGAAGTATGGATCGATCACGAGGCCCGTCTTCGAGGAGATGGTTTCTGCGGCACCACTCTCCTCCAAAACCTTACACAGAGGAGCTGTGCGCCGGTCCTGCCACACGATCGCGGGATGGATCGCCTTGCCCGTCGCGCGCTCCCACACAATCACCGTCTCGCGTTGATTGGTGATGCCGATCGCCGCAACGTCCCTCGGCCGCGCTCCCACTTTGCCCAGCGCTTCCACAGCGCAGGAGAGCTGACTGGTCAGGATCTCCGTCGGATCGTGCTCGACCCAGCCTGCCTGCGGATAGAACTGCTGGAACTCCTTCTGCGCGACCGCGGCAATTGCGCCGGCCGCGTCAAACAGAATCGCCCGCGAACTCGTGGTTCCCTGGTCGAGCGCAAGAACGTATGCCATATTTGCCGCTCACCTTTCCGGCACCCAGTCAAACACGCAGGGCAGGCCAGGAGCAAGGCGGCTGCCAGCTTGAATTGCATTGCGGACGTACCCGCGTTGACCTATGCTAGAGGTGCATGGACTACTCGAAGATCATCACGATTGAACCGGGCAAACGCCGCGGCAAGCCCTGCATTCGCGGGCTGCGCATCACCGTTTACGACGTGCTGGACTACCTGGCCGCTGGAATGACCGAGGCACAGATCCTTGCCGATTTCCCGGCGCTGCGAGAAGAAGATATTCGCGCCTGCCTGGCCTTTGCCGCGGATCGAGAACGTAAATTCGAGATTCTATCCGCTTGAAACTTCTGCTCGATGAAAATCTGTCACCGCGCCTGATCGCGCTGATTGGTGATCTGTATCCCGGTTCCCGGCACGTTGAGGATTGCGAACTGCTCAACGCGCCGGACGAAGAAGTCTGGCGCTTCGCCGCCGAAAATGGCTTTGCGATCGTCTCCAAGGATTCGGATTTCTCGGAGCTAAGCGCGCTCCATGGGAGCCCGCCGAAGGTGATTTGGCTTCGCGTCGGTAATTGCACCACTGATCGGGCCGGTCTCGCCCTTCGCGATTCGTTTGCGAGCATTCAGGCCTTCTTGGAAACGAATGAGGAAAGTTGTCTCGTTCTAACTGTTGCAGCCAAGATGCCTGTGCGAGGAGTTGAGCAATAAGCGAAGCACAGGCCGATCCCTTCGCACTTACCGCACATTCCCAGCCTTATTCTCGAACACCACGTTGCTCAGCACTGCCGTATCAACTGTCTCCGGCAGGTGCGAGCAGAACCCGATGCCTACGTAGAACGGCGCGTCCAGATGCAGCTTGATCGGCGGACCGAACTGGTGCATCGGCTCGCCATCGAGGCTCAACCAGATCGAAAACTCGTCGCCGCGCCTCTCAATCCCGATGCGTTTGGCGCTGATCGTCACCAGGCTGTCCGGACTCGCGCCGCCTGGGCGCCCACGCCCACCGATGCGAAACTCCATATCCGTCACGCGCGTGTCGCGCTCCGGGCGCCACGCCAGGTGCACCATGCCCGCTCCGTGCAGCGCCACCATCGCCGCTTTCGAATCATCATCGAGGCTCTGGCGGATCATCAGCACAGCCTTGCGGTCGCCGTAGCCGTTGGGATCGGGGTAGTTGATATCGGCCGCCAGCGAGACGTCGCCCGACATCTTCTTCCACAGGAACCGGAACTCGTCGCGCGTGTACCAGATGTTGTAGCCGGCGGAATGGATCGTGTATTGCCCCGTCGCGGCATCGTAGCTGGCGCTGCCCGGCACCAGCGCGCTGCCGATATCCGATTGGCCATCGAAAATTCCAATTGGCGCATCGAAATTTGTGCTCGGCCGGTGAAAGTCCGCCGGCGGCGCCACTTGCGTGTGCGTCGCCGATCCCGGCTGCGCCCACGCCGGAGCAGGCGGCGGGCTCTGCGCTGGCGGTGTCTGAGCCATCAGATCGCGCGTTGCACAGCATGTTCCAAGCAGAGCCAGAATTGAGGTTAAGCAGATCCATATGCGAAGGTTGCGAGTTCTCATGGCAACCCACTCTACCAGACCCATTGAGCCGCTGCCCACCAAGCCCCTTGTTGTACCATTCGATTGAATCTGTACTTTCGACAAAGGCCTGATTGATGAGTTCCGCTTCCTCTCCCACTCTCCTGGTTCTTGCTGCCGGCATGGGCAGCCGCTATGGCGGTCTCAAGCAGATCGACCCCGTTGGTCCCGCCGGCGAAACTATCATCGATTACTCGATCTTCGACGCTCTCCGCGCCGGATTCGGCAAGCTGGTCTTTGTCATCCGCAAAGATATCGAGCAGCAGTTCCGCGAGATCGTGGGCGCGCGCTTTGAGAAACGCGTTGCGGTCGAATACGTGTTCCAGGCACTCGAAGATATTCCTCCACGCTTCACGGTTCCTGCCGGGCGCACCAAGCCGTGGGGAACCACGCAGGCCATTCTGCTCGCCGCCGGGACCATCCGGGAGCCCTTCGCTGCCATCAACGCTGACGATTTCTACGGCGCAGATGGCTACCGCGCTCTGGCGGGACATTTGACCTCCGGCTCGCAAGACTACTCCATGGTCGGTTTCACGCTGCGCAACACGCTTTCCGAGTTCGGCTCCGTGGCCCGTGGTGTGTGCCAGGTGGGCGATGACGGCTACCTGCAGCACATCGTCGAACTCACTAAAGTTGAGCGCGACGGCAGCGGAGCCCGCAACACCGATGCCGCCGGAAACGTAACAAAGCTCTCCGGCGATGAGGCCGTTTCGATGAACATGTGGGGATTCACGCCCCATGTCTTCGATCAACTGCGCGAGAACTTCGAGAAGTTTCTCGAGAGCAACGCATCCGATTTGAAGGCCGAGTGCTTCATTCCGAACACCGTTGGCGAGCTGGTTCGCTCCGGGCATGCGCGGGTGAAGGTGCTGCATTCGCGCGATTCCTGGTTCGGCGTCACCTATCGCGAGGACCGGCCGCGCGTTATCGAGAGCGTCCGCCGCCTGATCACCGATGGCCTCTATCCTGAGCGACTCTGGCCATGAGCGGCGGGCCCGACGCACACGCGGCGGCAAGCCAGTTTGAGTTCCGCGGCAAAGTCCTAGGCCTGGCGCGGCACGGCAACGGCCACATCAACGACACCTACCTTGTGACATGCGAGGCGCCGGATGCGCCCGTTCGCTACATTCTGCAACACATCAACCGCCACGTCTTTCGCGATCCCATTGCTGTGATGCAGAACGTGGAGCGCGTGACGGCGCATCTAGAGCAGATTCAGAGTTTCCATGCTGTGGCAGGAATCCCGCAAGGTGGCTTTTTCTTGGGGAAAAAGCCACAGGGCCACATCAGGTTCCCATACAGCAGCTCTGAATCTGCTGTAGCCGCGCAGGCCGCAGGCCAACCGGACGGCGCACGGCGAGCGCTCCAGCTCGTTCTTGCGCGGGACGGACGCAACTGGCACGTGGATCAAGAAGGTGAGACATGGCGGGCTTATCGCTTCATCGAGAATGCGCGCACGTACGAAACCGCAACGTCTGCCGAGCAGGCTTTCCAGGCGGCGCGCGCTTTCGGCCGCTTCCAACAGCAGCTTTCCAGCCTGCCTCCGCCGCGCCTGCATGAGACTATCCCCGACTTTCACCACACTCCCAAACGCTTCGCCGCGCTGGAGCGGGCCATTACAAGTGACGCCGCCGGACGCGCCGCGCTCGCCCAACCGGAGATAGAGTTTGCCCGCTCGCGCCAATCCATCGCAAGTGTTCTCGTCGATGCCGATCTTCCCGAGCGAATCACCCACAACGACACGAAGTTCAACAATGTTCTCCTGGACGACGCAACCGGTGAAGCCATTTGCGTTATCGACCTCGACACCGTGATGCCCGGCCTCGTGCTTTACGATTTCGGCGACATGGTGCGCACTACCACCAGCCCCGCCGGCGAAGATGAGCTCGACCTCTCAAAAGTCACGATGCAGTTCCCGCTCTTCGAGGCCCTCGTTCGTGGCTATCTCGACTCGGCAGGCGCATTCCTGACCCCTGCGGAGAGAAAATACCTCGCCTTCTCAGGCAAACTCATCACCTTTGAGACCGGGATTCGATTCCTCACCGACTACCTGGCCGGAGACACTTACTTCAAAGTGCATCGCGAAGGACACAACCTCGACCGCTGCCGCACGCAATTCAAATTAGTGGAGTCGATCGAGCGCCAGGAGGAAGAGATGAATCGCCTGGTCGAGTCCGTCTCCAGGTGAGGAACGCGCTTCGGAATCGACCTGAAAAGCGCAGGCAGAACCGCACCATCGAAAGCATGGATCAGGCTCGGCCTAGTCCGGTCGGCCGGTGTAGTGCTGGACGTGGTGCACCTCGGAGTGGTCCTGAAGCGACTCGAGATGCGTCGTAACCTCCGCGGGCATCTCGAGGTCAACCGCCAGACGCTCTTCAACCTGGGTCGCCAGCCGGTGGGCTTCGCCCAGCATCATGTTGTCAGGAAACAGAAGGTGCACCTCAATGATCTGGCGGTAGCCTGTCGTGCGGAATCGCACTCCGTGGTACTCCAGGCCGAGTTCCGCACAAAGTGCGTCGAGGCGCGCGCGAATCTGGTGGCCCACCCTGGGATCGGAATAGTCGAGCAGCCCCTTGACGGAGCGCCAAAGCAATCGCCCGCCCGTCCACAGAATGTTCGCCGCCACGCCGTAAGCCACCAGCGGATCGAGAGGCTTCCACCCTGTCGCGATGACCAGCCCCAGGCCGGCCACCACGCCGAAGCTGGTCCAACTGTCGGCGAGAACGTGCTTGCCGTCGGCCTCAAGAATCAGCGAGTGATTGCGGCGGGCGATGCGCAGCAAATACCACCCGAGGACAGCGTTCAGCACTCCGGCGGCGACGATTAGAATCACGCCGCGGCTCAGGTTCTCTAAAGCCAGGCCGTGTCTCCATTTTTCCGTGGTCGTATAAACAATGCTGCCAGCGGCCAGCACGATCATCGCGCCTTCAAAGCCCGCAGAAAAGAAGGTGATCCTTTCGTATCCGTAGTGGAATTCCGGAACTGCCGGCCGCTTGCTCAGCCACAGGCTGAAGACGGCAAACGCCACTGCCGCCACGTGCACCACGGACTCAGCCGCGTCAGAGAAGATGGCTGACGAGCCCGTAAGCAGGAAAGCCGACATCTTTCCGGCCAGCATCAACACGCCCACGACCAGCGAAAGCTGCAAAGCAAAACGCGCATCGCGATCATGGCTTTCGCGCTTGCCGGCAGAGTCGTGTTTCGGCAGGACATTCATTGCCGATTCCTCGATGGAGAATGCAGAGAGTTTCGGCTCCAGTTTACGCGCAAAGATCAAACACCCTTATTTACGCCCGCCGCATCACCGCATTCTCTACTGAATCTCGCCGATATACACGCCATATGGATCCAGCTCGATATGGTCCAGGACCTCCGCGTCTGCCCCGCCGGGAGTCTTCAGCACGGTCTTCAGTTTTCGCGGCCTGATCCCTGCTGCTTCGATGGTCAGATCTACGATCTGCGGCTGGGCCGTGAAGTTCACACTGACCACGATCTGCAGCGCGCCATGCGCTTGCCGCATCCAGCTCGGCACATGCGTGTTTTCATTGTCGAGCATGATATTGGCGCCGTTTTCAAAGGCCGGCACAGTCTTCTTGAGACGGATCAACGCCTTATACCAGTTGAGCAGCGAGTTGGGATCGCGCTCCTCCACGCTGACATTGATCGCCAATGCGCTCGGAGGCACAGGCAGCCACGGCGTCCCGCGCGTGAAGCCCGCGTTCTCGCTTTCGTCCCACTGCATGGGCGTGCGCTCGCCGTCGCGGCCCTTTTGCTTTGGCCAGCCGATGATTCCTACCGGATCCTTCACATCCTGCTTTCGCCCGGGTGGAGTGGTTTTCATCCCGATTTCGTCGCCGTAGTAAACAAGCGCCGCGCCGCGGCTTGCCAGCAGAATCGCCGCCATCGCTCGCTGGATGTCCAGGTCGTGCACGCCGTCGCCATAGCGCGCGTCGACCCGCGGATTGTCGTGGTTGTCGAAGAGAAGCAGCGGAGTATTCGAGCTGAGTTTCGTTTCCGCGTCGATGAGCCGGTTACGGAATTCCGTCACATCCAGCTTGTTGATCATGCCCGCCTGCGTATCCATCGGCAGGTGAAACTCGGGCTTCTGTGGAGTGCCGTACATTTTCTTCAGCTCTGCGATATTCCGCAGATAGGTTTCACCGATAAGCACGCGAGTACCCGGAAACACGCTTGAATTAAATTTGTCGGCCTCCGCCCGCATCTCCTGGATTACTTCGTGCACGCCCGGCTGGTTGTAAGTCTTCGAGCCGTCCAACTTGGGGTCGCCATACGCATTGATCACCGGCTTGCCGTTCTTGTCGAGCACCACTCCTTCGTCGGCGAGGCTGGGATCTTCGAACAGTGTTGTGATTGCGTCAAAGCGGAACCCGCCCACGCCACGCTTGAGCCAGAACGCGACGATGTCCTTGAAGGCCTCATGCACTTTCGGGTTGTGCCAGTTCAGGTCCGGCTGCTGGACGTAGAACCTGTGGTAGTAGTACTGCCGCGTCTTATCGTCCCACTGCCATGCCGAATGGCCAAAGAGCGACTGCCAGTTATTGGGTGGCATGCCCTTGGTTGTCGCCGTCTGTCCCTTGCCATCGCGCCACACATACCAGTCGCGGTAAGGATTGTCCCGCGACGATCGCGACTGAACGAACCACTCGTGCTGATCCGAGGTGTGGTTCATCACCATGTCCATGATCACGCGGATATGACGCTGGCTTGCTTCGGTTACCAGCCGGTCAAAGTCCGCGAGCGTGCCATACTGCGGATCGATATCGAAGTAATTTGAAATGTCGTAGCCGAAGTCGACGTGCGGCGAAGAATACACGGGCGTCAGCCAGATCGCGTCCACGCCCAGTTCCTTCAGGTAGTCGAGCCGCTGCGCGATCCCGTTCAGGTCGCCAATACCGTCGCCGTTCGTATCCTGGAAGCTGCGGGGATAGACCTCGTAGATCACGGCGTTCTGCCACCAGTCCACTTCCTCCGATTGTCGCGCGCTCTGCGCTGATGTCTCTGGTTTCACGAGCGCTGTTTGCCCTCCTGCGGACATCGCCGCTGCCATTACAATCAAGCCGGCAGCGCATCTTCCCATCTCCCTCAGCATTCCACTCGCCACCTTCACGCCGGTCACATCATTCGCTCTCTCCAACTCGTTCGTTGTTCCGCACCTTCTTATTGCCGTTGACCGGGCATCTGCGGCGATGTGTGCCCAATGCGGTTCAGGTCAACGCCGATCCTGGGGTCCTCCTGCGTGCCATTGATATGAATGGGAACCTCGGTCCCAGCACCATTCTTCTTGAAGAGGCTGTCGGCCGGCTTCAGCAGCAATCCCTTCCAACCACCCACCATCTGGGATACTCTCGCCTGTGTCTGGGCCGTCCCCTTGAAGTTCAGTGCGCCACTGTCCATGCCATAGGTGCCGCTGACATCAATCTCCGCACCGGGCACAGTGTACTTCAGATTGGGAACAGTAACGACTCCATCTGCCATCTGCAGATTGCTCCCGATTGTCGATCGCACCTGGACCGCAGGGTCCTTTGCGTCTTTAGACCGGCCTTGCCCGCGCAAGCTGAGCTCCGTCGCAACTCTCTGAAACTTTGTACTTGTGAACGCGGCATCTTCAAGCAGAAAGCTCCCGTTAAGCTTCATCCGGTCCTGAACCGGATCCTCTCCCGGAGAAATCTCAAGTTTCGTCTTGAGCGCCAGGGCGCCGGTCACGAACGGCGTGCCGGAGTGGCTGGCAAGGCGCAGAAAATCCTCGGCGCGTCCCCTGGGCAGGTTCACCATCAAATCAATCTCATGCCCACCGGTCTGGGCGGCGCCATTCACCACGCCTTGATTCGGAGCTCCCACGACCTTCCCCTCGGCGGTAAAGTGCGACTGGCCAAGTGTTGCATCCACCGGCTGCAGCCACGTGTCACCATTTGTTCCATCCACCCTCGCATGAAAATGCGTCTCAAGCGGAACCGAAATGCCGAAATGCGTCAGCCTGAAGTCCGGAGTGCTCGTCTGCCCATCCACCGTCAAATCCCGCAACAAGCCGTGATACCCGCCTGTGGAGTTCAGAATCCCGGCGATTCCTTTGAAGACGCTCAGGTCCGCGTGTTCAAATCGATAGTTTCCATCGAGCGGAGTTTCTCCCGGATCCTCCACCACCCAGGGCCCCAGGTTTCCCGAAGTGACGATGGTTCCAGCCGGCCGCGGGTTGGTGAGCTCCGCGTCGAATTGCATCGACCCGCCAAGGCTAACGTGATTCAATTTGACGCGAGCGATGGCGAATTCCAGCGGAAGCTTTCCCGGCTTACTGGTTTCGAGCGTGAGGCTTGCCCCTTTGCAATCGATGCGGTCGATTTCAAAGCTCAGGGCCGACGCCGCACTCAGTTTTGAGCTAGCGCTGCGATCCGGCGCCGCATGGGCGAAGCGGGGCTTCGGCGGCACATCCACTTTCAACCCCTTCAAAGCCACAACAGAAATCCTGACTGGCTCGCCGGGTTTGTAATGCAGCGGCGCATGAAAACGGAATTCGTCGAGCTGGATCAGCGGCCGCGTCTGCCCAACCGCGCCACTCGACCCCGGCACGGCGCCACTCACCACGTCGACAGGAGGCCAGATGCGCAACCCTTTGCCCTCAGCCCATAGCCCGTCCATCAGCGAAACATGAAAACTGTCAAGCTCGACGTGCGCGTGAAACTGTTCCTCGAGTTTCTCGACGATCGCGGCGCGCAACATCGGTTCCACCCGGTGAAGGGCTATGGAAATCGCCACGCCCAGCAAAAGGAACGCCAAGAGAATCGCGGCCGCAGCCCACTTGAGCCATCTGCGCTTGCCCCGGCCTCTCACCCGTCTCCTCGCCACTGCTTCAACCTCGCCCGCGTCTATTTTCGCAGGCTCACACCGCACCGGAACCGGCCTGTCTTCTCTCTTTAGATGCCATCCGCATTGCAACTCGAACCGCGATCCGCATCGCACCGCATCAATCGCCACCTCACCCATCGCTCTCCGTAAGTCCCTGCTTCCGTGGACACTGACTCCTGGACCTGTCGCTCCCTTGTTCCTTCGATCTGCTTGCTTTAGACTTCTTGTCACTGATGCAAGTGCTCATCGAAAACCTCGTCAAGCTCCAAACCATCGATCTGAACCGTGCGCGCTTGAATCAGGAGATTCGCGGTCTGCCCGCCGAGATCGCTCGCGCTGAGGCCGCGCTCGCGGCCAGCGAGCGGCAATCCGCCGAAATTTCTGCTGCTCTCAGCCGCGAGGACTCGTTGCGCACGCGCCTGGAGCGCGAGGTCGAGGCTCATCGCCAGAAGGCTTCCCACTTTCGAGTTCAGCGGGACTCCGTAACGACTACCGAGCAGGCCGCGGCCATCGAGCATGAGATTCAGTTTGCCGCATCGGAGGCCGAGCGGCTGGAGAACGAAGAGTACGCAAGCCTGGAACGCACGGAAACCCAGGAGGTCGCGCTGGCCGCGGCCAGGGCACAGGTAGAACGGTTGGCCGCCGAGGGAGAAGTTGTTCGGGTGAGCGTTGGCGCCCGCCAGAAGGAACTCGGCGCCGAGCTGGCCGGCCTGGATGCGGAGCGCGACGCTGTCCGCGCCGCTCTCGATCCTGAATGGCTCGCGCGCTTCGACCGCATCGCTGCCGCGCGCGGCACCGGCATCGCCCAAGCCGAGAACCAGCAGTGCACCGGTTGCCGCATGGGCATCCGCCCACAGGTCTGGAACCAGCTCCGCGAGGGTGAGCTGCTTTCCTGCGACAGTTGCAGCCGTCTCCTTTACTGGGACCCGGCTATCGCGCCCCCGGCCAAAGAGCCGCAGCCTGAGATGATCCCGGGAGAAGGCCGCGCACCGCGCAAGCCACGCCAGGCCGGCGCGTAGTGGCCCGCAGACGGAGAGCCAGACCCGCGGCCTGATTTTTCTAGTCGGACTCAACCTCGCAGAGTTGCGCCGTGCGAGAAAAGGCTCTCTTCCGTGGGTGATTGGCATGCGCCGGCGCCCGCCCAGCTCCTCGAAACCGATTTTCGCCTGTTTTCCGGGCCGGTCGCGTCAACCTTTTCGGTCAAAAAGAGGTCTATACTGCTAGCGCAAGAGCCTCAGGAGAACTTTGCCGGTTTCGCGCACCCCGCGAGCGCAATGAGTTACGCGGCGGACCGAGCCTGCAGAATCCTTTCCTTGCCCTTCACACGAGACGCCGTGGGTGTGTGCGGCCAGCAAGCCCTTCCCACGCGTCTCCCCTAAATTCCGTTGGAGGCATGAAATGCGTAAGGCTATTTTTCTTGCTTTCCTCGCCGCCCTCTCGTCACTGCTCACGAGCTGCGGATCCACCGGCACCGGTGGCTGCGGTCAATGTATCGCTTCCGGAGTTCCCGTCTCGCTGACGATGACCGACGACCCGCCGGCGGGCGTTTCGGTTCTGTTCTTCCAGGTGAGCCTGACCGCCGCATCGCTCCAGCCGGCGGTCGGCACAGGCCCCTCCATCTCCCTGCTCAACGGCAACACGCCAATCCAGATTGACGTCACGCATCTTCAGGCTCTCTCCGCGTTCCTGAGCACCGCGAATGTGCCGGAGGGAACGTACGGCAGCCTGAGCCTGACCTTCGCCAATCCGCAGCTCGTCATTTTGAACACTTCAGATGCGGCGCTGGGCAGCTCCTGCGCTGTGGGGAGCATCTGCAAGCTCACACCGGCTGTCGACAACTCCGCCACGGTCAACTTCGCCTCCACGCCGTTCCCGATCACGATTTCGAGCAATTCTCCGCTGGGGTTCCTGGTCGACTTCCATCTCAACACCGTGATCCAGTCGGACCTGTCGGTCAATCTTGGCGCTGCGAACGGAATCACGCTGGCGGAACTGCCCGCGGCCGTCCCACCGGTTCCTCCGCCATTCGGGTTCCTCACCGGGACCGTCGGCTCCATCGGAACATCGAGCTCCGGCCAGAGCCAATTCACGCTCGCGACGCCCTGGGGCAGGACCTTCGCCGTCGACGTGAACAGCAGCACCGTTTTTGTCGACTTTCCGCCCTGCGCCAGCCCCGGAATCCTTGGCTGCGTCGCCACCGGAGACATCGTGCTGGTGCAGGTCGCGAGCGTGGAAAGCGATGGGGAGCTGCCGGCCGCAAAGGTCATTTTGTTGTCGTCCCAGACGACGAATCAGTCAGTCGTCGAAGGCACGGTGGTCGGGTTCAATGCCACGCAGATCAAGCTTATCTTGCACAATCAGTTCGCAAGTTCTGCCGCTGTCCCACTCGGCGGCGTAGCCACGGTCACCCTCGACAAGGGCACGGCTTTCTCCGTCGATTCCGGCGGCTTCACGATCCCCTCCGGGTTTATTTTTTCGGGCTTTAACAATCTGACCTTTGGCCAGGACATCCGGCTCGCCGTCGACCCCGGAACGATGTCGTGTGCGATCAGTAACGTGGTCACCGCCAGCGGCTGGGAACCTCCGCCTGTTTGCACGTTCTCGACCAACAATGTGCAACTGGAGCCGAGCCAGCTCAGCGGCATCGTCGCTTCTATCAACTCGTCCACATCCAGTTTCACTCTTGGCAGTTTCCCCAGCATTGCCTTCGCCGCGGGGCCTCCCATTGTCCTGGGCATTGCTGTGGACACAACCTCGCAGACCACCTACCAGGGATTCACCCCGGATAACTTCTCCGGCGTGGCCAACGGCGACTTCGTCTCAGTGAACGGCTGGCTGTTTGAAACCGATAACGGCATTCTGGACCCGGCGATCACGCCGCCCGTCATCCTGGCGCAGACCGTAACGCATCACACGGCTGGAGTCTTTTGATGGATGCGCGCGGTGCGCGTCGACGAGAAAAGTGAGTCTTCCAGGCGGCCTCATTCGGCGGCGATGCAAACCGGAT
Source organism: Occallatibacter sp. (assembly GCA_050010795.1). Classification (GTDB taxonomy): domain Bacteria; phylum Acidobacteriota; class Terriglobia; order Terriglobales; family Acidobacteriaceae; genus Telmatobacter. The sequence goes on along the minus strand of JBEKKI010000004.1, from coordinate 74,942 downwards.
GAGGCCGCGACCAGTTGCTCTCCAAGCGCCGCGGCTGGCGCGCCCTGCTACCCTTTTCTTGAAAGACCCTCGCAGGAGAATCCCCCGTGCAGCGCATCTGTGTCGATATGGATGAGGTGATGGCCGATACTCTCGCCGAGCATCTGCGCCGTTACAACCAGACTTTCGACGAAGAGGTGACGCCGGAAGATCTTGCCGGCAAAGGCTTGTGGGAGATCACGCCGCTTGACCGGCAGGCGCAGCTACGCGCTTTTCTCGACGCCGAAGACTTCTTCGAAGACCTCGATGTAATGCCCGATGCGCAGCCGGTTTTGAAGGATCTCTCCACGCGCTTTGAGATCTTTATTGCCACGCAGGCCATGGCCGTGCCCAACTCGCTCGGCCCTAAATATCGCTGGCTGCAGCGGCACTTTCCCTTCATCCCACCCACGCATTACGTCTTCTGCGGCAACAAGAGCATTCTCCGCGCCGACTACCTGATCGACGACCAGCCCAAAAACCTGCTTCGCTTTGAAGGCCGGGGGCTACTCTACACCGCGCCGCACAACATCGCCGCAACCGGCTTTGTCCGCGTGAACAACTGGCGTGAGGTCGCCGAGTATTTCGCGGCCGTCCCGTCGGAACCCAAAAGCTCTGTCTGATGCGCGTGCCCGAGATCGTAAACCTTAGATCTCAGCAGTCAGACCCTTATCCGTTCGCGCGTCCAAGCGTGCAGGCTGTCAAGTTCGATACCATAGATAATGACAGTGTTTAACTCCCTCTCTAAGACACACTTCACGCGGCGCCGCTTCCTGCTGACGGGCGCGTGTGCCGGCGCTGGCTTGGCGATCTACTCAGGCGAGATTGAGCGACACTGGATTGAAACGGCACGCAGCGAAGTCTTTCTCCTCGGCCTCCCGCGAGCGTTTGACGGCTTCCGCATCGCTCAGCTTAGCGACATCCACCTGGATGATTACACTGAGCCGTTTCTGCTTCGCGACGCGGTGAAACAAATCAACCGCATGAATCCGGATGCGGTGTTTCTCACCGGCGACTTTGTGACCCACGGGCTGGTGCCCAAGAGATTTGAGTTGGGCACAGCATGGCAGTGCGCCAATCTGCTCAATCAGATCCAGTGCCCAAACCGCTATGGGGTTCTCGGCAACCACGACGTCGTGGTCGGCTCTCAAGAAGTCACCAAGGCGCTGACCGCCAATTCCATCACAATGCTGGTCAACGAATACGTGCCCATCGAACGAGGGGGAGCGCGATTTTGGCTTGCCGGGCTCGATGACCCGGTAGCCGGTCTTCCCAACCCCGAGAAGACCATCCCCGAATCGATCCGCAATATTCCTGACGAACCGATCGTACTTCTTTCCCATGCGCCAGACTACGCCGACGATTTGTTAAAGCTTCCATCGGGCAAGGCAGTCTCGCTTATGCTGGCGGGCCACTCCCATGGCGGCCAGATTCGCCTTCCGTGGATCGGTCCGCCGAATTTGCCGGAAATGGGGCGCAAATATGTCGAGGGCTGGTTCCGCCTGCAAAACTTACAGCTTTACGTCAACCGCGGCCTGGGCACGGTTGTCGTTCCCTTCCGGTTCGATTGTCCTCCCGAGATTACGCTGCTGACGCTCCGTTCCGCGTGAAAGCGGAGCAGTTCTCCGGGACTTCACGCTCCCGCGATCGTCATGCCCCAGCGATTGTCATTCCATCGATGCGCAGCGTCGGCGAAGCCACCGATCCACGAAAGACGAGATCGTTGCCGATGGCCGTTACATTGCGCAGCATCTCGGCCAGGTTGCCGGCGATCGTCACTTCTTCGACGGCGTGCGTCAATTGGCCGTTCTCGATCCACAAGCCCGTTGCCCCGCGCGAGTAGTCGCCCGTGACAAGATTCGTGCCGAAACCCATCAAGCTGGTCACGTAGAGTCCCGCCGCAACGTTCCCGACGATCAACTCGGGAGTGAGCTGGCCCGGAGCAAGAAAGAGATTGCCGGAGCCGATTCCCGGAGCGCCGGCAAGTCCTCGCGCCGCGTTGTGTGTGGACTTCATGCCGAGCTTGCGCGCTGCGTAGGTGTTCAGCAGGTAATTTCGCAGCACGCCGTTCTCCACGACGACGGTCCGCCGCGACGGCAGGCCTTCGTCGTCGAAGGGTGAGGTGCCGAAACCTCCCACGCCCGAGGGCAGCAACATCGTGTTGTCGTCCACGATCGTCAGGTTTGGCGCGCCGATGGTCTCGCCGAGCTTTCCCGCAAGAAACGACGCGCTGCGCCAAATAGCATCGCCTGAAGCGGCTTCGAACAGCGAGCCGATCAGCGTTCGCGCTGTTTCCGGCGCAAACACAATGGGGGCGCGCTGCGTGGGCACGCGCCGGGCTCCCAGGCGCCGCAGAGTCCGGCGCGCCGCTTCGTTGCCTACTGCCTCAGGCGACTCGACACCGGCGAGCCGCCGTGCGCTTGACCACCAGAAATCCCGCTGCATCTTGCCGTTGGCATCTCTCGCCAGCGGCACCGCCGAGATGCCTGTGTAGCTGCTGCGGTAGCTGCCCGTGAATCCGCGCGAGTTGGCCAGTGCCTTGCAACCTGTGGAGACATCGAAACTGCCGCCATCGGAGTTCGTGATGCGCGGGTCGGCATTCAGTGCGGCGGCTTCGGTCCTTCGCGCCCAATCGATGCGCTCCGCTCCTGCGAGCGAGTACACATCTTCGAAATAGAGATGCAGATCGCCTTCCGTCGAGCCAAACTCGCCCGCTTCCGGCAGCCCCGCAAACGGATCCTCCTCCGTCACCATCCGGTGTCAGGTCACTGGTCGACGCTGAACCGGATCGCTTGCCCAGAAACACACGCAGTCCCAGCCCGCGCGAGCCCGATTCCTTCAGCGTCTCCACCTGACCCATGCGAACGTTCACGCTGAATTCGTCGCCTTCCCGCGCCGCCGCCTCGGCGTCACTGGCGCCCGCTTTCATAGCCAGCGCGACGACGTCGGCCGCCAGGGCTTCGAGATCGAGGGCCGCATTTGACGGTTGGGCAGTGGCTTGGGTCATGGCTCAACAGTAACAAAAAGGCATGCGCCCGGGCTGACACTCGTTGAAGGGCATGGGGAGGGCCAGTTGCATGAGTTATGATGTACTGATAACATTGAACAAGTATGCGGAAGCACGATCCCGCCCTTGACACGCTGCTCGACCTGGACGGCCTCACGCTGGTTGTCGATCCTGAAGGAGGTCACTGGGTCCGCTTCGTGGCCAATCAGGTGCCGGTCACGCCGGAGAAGCCCCACGGACTGGATTACTCGCTTACTCTGCATGGACGGAATGGCCAGCGGCTGGTTGGATTCGACAACGCTCATCCTGTTGGCAGGCAAAAGCGTGGCCAGCCGCAGGATCATCGTCACCGCATCCGCACCGTTCGGCCTTATGAGTACAGCGATGCCGCCGCGTTGCTTGCCGATTTCTGGGCGGAGGTGGACGCAGTGCTGAAGGAGAGAGGAGTGCTCCCATGAAGACTTTGAGAGTTGGAATCGCAAGCTACAAAGAAATGAAAGCCATGACTCTAGCGATCGCGCGCGGGCAGCGCAAACTCGCGCCGCGTGAACCGCGCATCTGGTTTCCTTCCACGGAGTCCTTCGCCAGAGTGCTTTCGGCCAGCAATCGCGATCTGCTTCGCCTCATCGCGGAAAAGGCGCCGAGCTCGCTCGAAGAATTGACTCAACTCTCCGGGCGCAGGAAGCCGAATCTCTCTCGAACGCTGAAGACCATGGCTAACTACGGCCTGGTACGCCTGGAGCGCGGCCCCCGGGGACGCATTGCCCCACGAGTTGCGCACGTCCGGATCGAACTCGATCTGCCCATCGTCAGGAAAGAACGCGCCGCGTGAGTGCACGAGCGCATCTGCTCGAGGATTACTGTGATTCGCAAGATTTCGAGAGGGAGGACGTGTCTACGCCGTCAACCGCTCAAGCTGCTCGGGCTTCACGATGGTCAGGCTGGTGCCTTTAATCGTGATCCACTGGTCGCGGCGGAACTGGTTCAGCAGCCGGGTGACCGTCTCGCGCGAGGTGCCCGCCATGTTGGCAATCTCCTCATGCGTCAGCGCCATGGTGAAGCGAATCTCCTGCTTGCCATTGGCCGCCGCGCGCCCCCAGTCCAGCAACAGGCGCGCCAGCCGGCCCGCTGCGGAACCCGACAGCGCCAGCCGCTTGGCATCGTGGAAAACGGTAAGATACTCGCCCGAGAGCGACTGCGCCGCATGCATCGAGGCGATTCCGTGGCGGCCAAGGAACTCGACAAACTCCTGCTTGCGCACCGTTTTCACCTGGCAGGGTTCGATGGCTTCGGCGGTCACTTCGTGCGGCACGTTGGCCAGCACTGCGCTCAGCCCCATCACGTCGCCTGGTCCGGCAATCTTCAGGATCATCGTCTTGCCGTCACGGGACGTGGAGGAGATTTTCACTTGTCCAAAGCAGATAACAAAGACGTTGCGCGCCGGATCGCCCTCTGAGAACAGCTTGGCCCCACGGGCATGGCTCATCATGATGCCGATCTGGTCGTAGTCGGCCAACGCCTCAGGTGTGAGATTGCAGAACATCCGCAGATGCCGGTGCTCGCAATTCAGGCAATCTTCCGGAGGGTGATGAGAGTGGACTGTGGCCATACCTATGCCGTCGGGCGTAGCTAGGAGAAGTATAGCGCATATCCCGCCGCACAGGCCTCGTATTTGCCCCCTGGATCACCGCACGGAAAGCGGTCCGTGCGCGATCGATTCCTGGTTTCTTCCGGCTCCGTTGCCGTGGCGGCGCGCAGGCATCACGCGAGTAAGGCAGCAGGTGATATATGCCCGCGACACTTCCCGTGCCAGCTCTTCGAGGAGCCGCATGCGCAACGGCCGGTAGCTCTCGAATGCACTCTTTAGCGCTTCAATCGGCAACAACAGCAACGATCCGGGTGTGACTGCGGTAAGCGTGTAGGTGTGGAATCCATCCCCCAGCGCGGCGGCCAGTTCCACCAGGTCACCGGGCCGAGCCGATCCCAGAGTGACACGCATCTCAAATCGCTCCGCTTTGCGCACAAAATCGCCTGAAACCACCACGTAGAGACCGCTGCAGGATCCGTGTTGTCGAAAAACGACCTCGCCAGCATCGAACTCGATGCATCGCGTCGCGTTGTTCAGCAGGCTCCCGGCTTCTCTTGGGCACTCCAGCAACTCCGCGAGCGGATGCGCCGCCGCCGCGGCCAGTCGTTCGAATCGCCTATCTGGTTGATTGTTAACCATTTCTCCGCTCTGCTTTCGGTTTCGTGGCATCCTGGTTCCTACTGCAGCCACCCAACAGTTGCAGGTGAGCCGCACATACCGGCCGGTGAGAAAACGTTATGCGTAGACGGACTCCCGCGACGACCCGCGCAGGCTGCTCAACATCCGGGTTTGCACTCGATTTTGGCCGGACAAAACGGCGCGGTTTCTCCTTTCACCCGCCCATTTTCCCTTTAGGACCGATCCGGGCCAAGTGCCGGAGCGGATGGTCCCGGCTGCTACATCGCTCCCACTGGAAGCGCAACTTCCGACTCATCACCGGCGCGCGCGCCCTCGGGCGGAACGCAAAGAACCGGTACACGCGAGGAGGAAAGCAAAGCAAAGGCCGTGCCATGCGGCCCCGGCGTGGCACTCAAGCGTTTCACCCCGGCTACAAGAATGCAGGGATGGTTTTCGGCAATCGCCTCAGCGACGGCGTCAGCCGGATTGCCGTCCTTCACAAGGCAGCGCACCTCAGCTGTGCCATGGAGCCGGATGCCGAAATCTTCGAGGCTGGCGGCACAGGGATTGACGCCGGCTGCAACCTCAGCGGCGGTCCGCACATGCAGCACAAGCAACGGCCGCTTGAAGGTCTCCGCAAGCGAGTAGGCGGTCGCGGTAGCAGCCGCGGCAGCGTCGTTCCGTTCCACGGTCAGCAGCACCGGCCCTCCCGGCGTCGGACGATTTGGACCTGCGTTCCAATCCGCGGCGACCGCCAGCACCGGGCACGGCGCCAGCCTTACGAGTTGTTCCGCAATGGCGCCCACAACCACCGGTCCGGCGCCCTGCATCCCCCTGGTCCCGATCACGATCAGCCCGGCCTCGTATTGCCGCGCCACATCCACCAGCATCTCTGCCACGGTCCCTTGGCGCACTTCCGAGTGGCTGTGTATTCCGGCGCGGAGCAAGTCACCTGCGAGCCTGTCGAGCACTTTGCGGGCTTCGGCAGTCAGATGGCTCACCACGTTGCCGGGAAGACCGTCGACTGCGGCATACTCCATCGGGTCGAGGCCGTGCGCCAGCACAATCCGCGCCCCGTAGTTGGTGGCGAGCTTGCGCGCATATTCCAGGGCCGCTTCCGCCTGGCCTTCGAGGTCCGTCGCGACCACAATGGTCTTTAAACCACGATCAAAGCTCATCGTCATTTCTCCGCCGCATGCCCGCTTACTGGATTCAGAGTGTGCGCTTCCGCCCCGGGGCGGGGCAGTGACCCCATTCACCCCTACCTGTGATTCGAGTCACAACGCACAAATTCCTGATTTCGCAAGAGAACGCTTACATTTTCGAACTCCGCCTTTCATGCGTGCTCCGTCGCCAAAAGCTCCTCTCGATTGGCCGTCCGCACCGCTGAGGCGGACCTTGAGGCCAAAGCCGGCTCGCTCGCGCAGGCCGCTATACATCCGGCGGCCAAATGCGTTACCGTGGGCGCGATATGAAAACTCTCCTGAAACGCCCTCTTCCATCGTTCTCTACTGTCGTTCTGGCCGGGCTGGCGCTGGCCTGGCAGGGCTGCACTTCGGTCGCAGCACAGGCTCCAATACCCGATTCGTCCGCCATTGAAGCCCAGGCTCAAGCCATGGTTGCCAAGCTCACGCTCGAGCAAAAAGTCGAACTCCTTGGAGGTGTCGACAACATGTTCACGCGGCCCATGCCGTCGATCGAACTGCCGCGCTTCAAGATGTCTGACGCCTCGCTCGGCGTGCGCACCTGGGGCCCGACCACGGCTTATGCAGGCGGCGTCGCGCTGGCCGCCACATGGGACACCGACTTCGCACGCAAGCTGGGCGAGAGCCTCGGCCGCGACGCCCGTGCCCGCAGCGTCAACTTTCTTCTCGGTCCAGGCGTCAACATCGCGCGCTCGCCTCTCTGCGGGCGCAACTTCGAATACCTCTCAGAGGATCCCTACCTGAACTCCACGCTTGTTGTGCCATTTATCGAGGGCGTGCAGTCGCAGGGCGTCATTGCAACCGTGAAGCACTACGCGCTCAATGACCAGGAGTTCAATCGCCACAACGCCAGCTCCGATGTGGACGAGCGCACGATGCGCGAGATCTATCTGCCGAGCTTCGAGGCCGCCGTGACCAAGGCTCACGTCGACGCGGTCATGGACTCGTACAACCTCGTCAACGGAGTCCATTCCACGCAGAACGAGTTCCTCAATCTGAAAATGCTGAAAGGCGAGTGGGGATTCCAAGGCGTGCTCATGTCGGATTGGGATGCGACCTACGATGGCGTCGCCGCGGTGAACAACGGTCTCGATCTCGAGATGCCAAGCCCCAAGTTCATGAACGCAAAGAATCTCGTCCCGGCCGTCGGGAGCGGCCAAGTGAAAGAGTCCACGATCGACGAGCATCTGGTGCGCCTGTTTCGCACCGAGCTCCGCTACGGCTTTACTACTCGCCCGCAGTTCGACCCCGCTGACTCCACATACTCCGTTGCCGACCGCGCGGTCGCTCTTCAGGGAGCGCTTGAGAGCATCACGCTTCTCAAGAACGAAGGAAAACTGCTTCCGCTCGATCCCGCCAGGATTCATTCCATCGCGATCATCGGACCCGACGCATACCCTGCCATCACTGGCGGCGGAGGCTCATCAGAGGCGCACGCCTTCGAACCAGTCAGCATCCTCACCGGCATCGCCAACCTGCTCGGTCCAGATGTGCATATCTTCTACCGCGCCGGGATGCCCGACTCGCCCGATGAAAAGAAAGCCATCGCTGACGCAGACGTTGTTGTCGTCTCCGTTGGCTTCGATGCCAAGACGGAGCGCGAAGGCGCCGACCGCACCTTCTCGCTGCCGCCGGGTCAGGATGCGCTCATCGAGCAGATCGCGGCGGCCAATCCGCATACCATCGTCACGCTCACTGCGGGCGGAGGCGTGGACACCAGCCGCTGGCTCGCGCAGGTCCCGGTCCTGCTCGACACCTGGTATCCCGGCCAGGAAGGCGGGACGGCGGTGGCACAGATTCTCTTCGGCCGGCACGACCCCGAGGGCAAGCTGCCCGTCAGCTTTGACCGCAGCTGGGATGAGAATCCTTCAGCGAAGTGGTACTACGGCGATCCCAAAGATTCGACCACGCTCGACACGATCGGCGAAGACGGCAAGCCGAAGGACTACACCATCGAGCACATCAAGTACGGCGACAAGCTGATGGTTGGTTACCGCTACTGGACCACGACCGGCAAGCATCCGCTCTTTCCCTTCGGCTACGGCCTGAGCTATACCACCTTCAGCTTTTCGAATCTCCAGGCACCTGCCACCGCAGCATCAGGCTCCGATGTGCCGGTCAGCTTCGATGTCACCAACACCGGGAGCGCGGACGGAGCCGAAGTGGCCCAGCTCTACGTTTCAGACCCTTCGGCGCACGTTGATCGTCCTGTGCGCGAGCTGAAGGGCTTCACGAAGGTTCACCTCGCTGCCGGAGCAACGCAGCATGTTACCCTGCGTCTCGATGCGCGCGCGTTCAGCTACTGGGATGAATCCACGCACAAGTGGGCCATCGATCCCGGCAAGTTTGTCATTCGCGTTGGCGACTCGAGCGAAAACACCCCGCTCAGCGCCGAGATCGACCTGCATTGAGCGATCGTTCGCGCCAATCTTTTTCTGAAACGGAGAGAAACCAATCCATGTTGAAACACTTCTTCCGCTTTGCTGCCTTCGCCGCTCTCACTCTCGCGCTTAGCGCCGCATCCCGCGCCCAGACCGCGCTGCATCCGCAGTGGGTGGGCACATGGGCTACCGCCCCTATGCTTGCTGAAGGCGGATTCAATGTTCGCCCATTCAGCGGCACCACACTGCGCGAAATCGTCCACATCTCCGTGGGCGGCGCGCAGATTCGCGTGCGCTTCACCAACGCCTTCGGAACCGATCCGCTGACCATCAGCGACGCGCACGTGGCGCTGAGCGCAGGCAACAGCACCATCGAGCCCGGGATCGATCACGCCATCACCTTCGGCGGAGCCACTTCCGTCAACATCCCGCCGGGCGGAGAACTCTTCTCCGATCCTGTCGCGCTCGCCGTCAAACCGGAATCCGATCTCGACGTCAGCTTTTATCTGCCGTCGCAGATCATGCGCGCCGAGACCTATCACGCCTTTGCTGACCAGGACAACTTCATCGCCAACGGCGATATGTCTACCGCGCAGGATCTGACCGACGCGACGAAGGTCTTTTCGTGGTACTTCCTCGACGGTGTCGATGTCAAAGCCGTCGACGGCTCGCGCGCCATCGTCACGCTGGGCGACTCGATCACCGACGGCGCGCTTTCGACACATAACGCCAATCTCCGCTGGCCCGATTTGCTGGTCGCGCGCCTCCAGGCCGATCCGAACCTGAAGAACGTCTCGGTGCTGAATGTGGGCATTGGCGGCAACCGTGTTCTGAATGAAGTCGCAGGACCCGCAGCCATTTCGCGCATCGATCGCGATGTGCTCTCGCAGAGCGACGTGCGCTATGTCATCGTGCTCGAAGGCATCAACGATATCGGACGGCTGGCGCGCCTGGCGACACCGTGGGACGAAATTACCGCGCAGCAACTGGAGATGGGACTGAAGCAGATCGTCGACGCCGCGCACGAGCACGGCATCAAGGCCATTGGCGCAACGCTCACGCCCTACGGCGGCGCGGCATACTCTTGCGACAAGGGCGAGCAGGTGCGCGAGGCCGTGAACGACTGGATCCGCAATAGCGGAACGTTCGACGGAGTCGTTGATTTCGACAAGGCGACCCAGGATCCTGCGAATCCAACCCACTTCAACGCGGACTACGACTCAGGAGATCATCTTCATCCCAAAGACGCCGGCTACAAGGCCATGGCCAACTCGATCGACCTGACGCTGTTTAGCAAGTAAGTCTCACGCAACCGGATTCGACGGCCCATCTTTTTCCGCCGCGGCGGAAAAGGGTGGGAAGCCACAATCCCCACCAAGCACGAACCAAGCTAGAAGCTAAAAGCTGGCAGCCAGAGGCTGCATTTCATGAAGCGCGTTCTTCTCTCCTGGAGCAGCGGCAAAGACAGCGCGTGGACGCTCCACGTCCTGCGGCGCGATCCTGCGATCGAGCTTTGCGGGCTGCTCACCACGCTGAACACCGAGTTCGACCGCGTGGCCATGCACGGCGTGCGCCGCACGGTACTGGAGGCGCAGGCCGACGCGGCCGGGCTTCCGCTGTGGATTGTTCCGCTTCCCTGGCCCTGCCCGAACGAGGTTTATGAGCAGCGCATGGCGGAGACGTGCCAGCGCGCCATCGACGAAAGAGTCGACGCTGTCGCTTTCGGGGATCTCTTCCTAGAAGACGTGCGCGCCTATCGGGAAAAACAGTTGGCGCCCACCGGGCTCGAGCCATTGTTTCCGCTGTGGCAGATTCCCACGGACGCGCTGGCGCGCGAGATGATGGCCGGTGGCCTGCGCGCGCGCCTGTCGTGCGTGGACACGAAGCAACTCGACCCGGCCTTTGCGGGCCGCGAATTCGATGCCGACCTGTTGCGCGACCTTCCGCCGGGCGCCGATCCCTGCGGCGAGCGCGGCGAGTTCCACACCTGTGTCTACGCCGGCCCCATGTTTCAAGCGCCGCTGCCGCTCGCGACCGGCGAAATCGTCACCCGAGATGGCTTCACGTTCGCGGATTTTGCGATGACGGCCGCTGAAGCCGTGAGCTTTTAATTTCGCAGTCCGCGCAGCGCCGGATACAGCTTCCTCCACCGCGCGTAGCCGGCCTTATACGCTGCGAGATCCGCTGGGGCGGGCTCAATACGCTGGGCCACCTCGATGGCTTGCCCGCAGGCCTCGTCGAGGTTCTTCCAGTGCCCCGCGCCCACGCCGGCCATCAGCGCGCAGCCAAACGCGCCGCCTTCCTCGGCCACGAGAACTTCCACGGTTTTCCCATAGATGCCCGCCTGAATCTTGCGCCACAATGCGCCGCGCGCGCCGCCGCCGCCAAGACGAATGGCCGTAACCGGAATGCCGAGTTCGTGGAAGAGAGTAAAGGTGTCCTGCAGCGAGTAGGCGACGCCTTCCTGGACAGCGCGAACGAAGTGCGCTCCTGTGTGCTGCACGCCGATGCCCGCAAAAGCCGCGCGCACCTCGGGATCGAGATGCGGCGTGCGCTCTCCGAGCAGATAGGGCGCCCACTCGAGGCCCTCGCATCCGGCGGGAACTTTTGCCGCCGCGCCGCTCAGCGCGTCGTAGCTCTGACCGGCAAAAAATGTCCCGCGCAGCCAGTTCAGGCTGAGGCCCGCGCTCTGCGTCACGCCCATCACGTGCCATAGGCCGGGAACGGCATGGCAGAAGGTGTGCAGGCGTCCCTTGGGATCCTTGGTCGGCTCGGCCGTCGCCGCAAACACGACGCCCGAGGTCCCGATGGTTGCCGACACGCTGCCCGGCTGCAGAATGCCCATGCCTACCGCGCCCGCGCCCTGGTCGCCCGCGCCCGCGGCCACCGGCGTGCCTGCTTTCAATCCCGTCAGGCTCGCGGCACTCTCGCTGATGCGCGCGCAAATCTCCGGCGACTCGAATACCCTGGGCAGCCAGCTCATGTCGATGCCTGCCGCCTCGGCCACCTCGCGCGACCAGCGGCGGTGCGTCACGTCAAGCAGCAGAGTGCCGCTCGCCTCCTGCACGTCGATGGCAAACTCGCCGGTCAACCGGTAGCGGACATAATCCTTGGGGCACATCACGTGGCGAATCTTCGCGAAGATCTCGGGCTGGTGCGTCTTGACCCACAGCAGCTTGGTCAGCGTGAAGTTGGGCAGCGCGGGATTGCAGGTAAGCTCGATCAGTTTCTCGTAGCCGATCTTCTCGGTCAGCCAGTCGCATTCGGGCTGTGTGCGCGTGTCGCACCAGATGATCGACGGGCGCAGAACGGCACCCTTTTCGTCGAGCATGACCGCGCCGTGCATCTGGCCAGTGAGGGCGATCGCGGCAATCGCTTCGCGCGGTTCGGGTGTCGTGGCAATCGCTTCGCGGATGGCTTCCTGGCCTGCACGCCACCAATCCTCAGGATCCTGTTCCGCCCATCCCGGGTGCTCGGCGCGAAACGGAGCGTGCTCGCAGGACGCAGTGCCCATCAGCTTACCTGCAGCGTCCACAATGACGGCGCGCGTGCCGCCCGTCCCTACATCCATGCCCAGGAACCACATGGTCACAATCCCCCTTGCCTAAATCGGTTTTCGACGCGCCCGAAGCATACCAGCTTCGCCGCGCCGCGGCAACGGAAGCATCGAAAGCGAGTTTTCTACAACCTTTGGGGCCTGACAATCCTGCCGGGCGCGTAATAGGATGCTGCCGTATCCCCGGAGGCAAAATGAAACATTCCTATCGAATCGCAACGCAATCCCTGGCCATTGCAACGGCTGCGGTGCTGATCTTATTCGCGCAGGCGGCATTCGCCGGCGCGCCCCTCAAGGGCATCGACGTGAAGCTCGGCAAGAATCCCGGCGGCGGCTGCGCGGCGCGCACCACCGGCGCCGACGGCACGGCTGCTTTCGGCGTGTGGCCCAAGGGCAACTACACGCTCAGCTTCGTGTCGCAAATGCCCAAGGAAACCGGCAGCGGGATGGCCACGGGCCGCAGGGAAGCCTCTTCCACCAACCCGGGAACCGATCCGTCAACGAAGCTTCATGTGGTGATCACCGGCACGACGGCGGGAAAACTGGAACGCGATCACGACAGCGGGCTGCCGACCGGGCGCGCTGCGCCCCTCGAGTTCTCGCTCGACGGCAAGCAACGGCTCGTGGTTGTGGTGACGGCAGCCGATTAGAGCACTTCTCCTTCACATGTAGCCCTTGCCGTTTCGGTGCAAGGTGGCGCTTCCTTGAGGGAACCGCCACTTTGACTTGCCGGTTTCGGTATACAGCAGAAGGAGAAGTGCCGTAGGGCGAGGTCGAGTCGGCGCCGTGCGCTTTGCCGCTATTCGCCGTAAGATCACCGTGAGCGCGCAATCGTAGGGCGCACGGCGAGGTGAATCCGGCGAGTGCCAGCCGAGTTCCAACCTGGGGCCCGCGCGGACAGGTTCACGTCCGGGGGGTGGAAGTCTTGTCCGTTCGACGCGGCCGACGCCAAGGCCGCGCTGGCCGCGTTGCCGGCGTCGAGCGCAGTCTTTGCGCTGTTTGGCGCGGACAATCGAGCCGAACCTTACATTGGCCGCACGCCAAATCTGCGCGGGCGTTTGGAGCGGCTGCTCGAGCCCTCGCCGCGCCATCCGCGCCGCCTGCAACTCGCGGGCCTGGTGCGGCGCATCGACTGGCAGCTCACCGGCTCCGAATTCGAATCCTTGCTCGCGCAGTTTTCGCTTCTGGAGGAGAGGTTCGGCGCAAAAGCGTTAGAACGGATGCACCTGCGTCATCCGGCCTTCGTGCGCTTTCTCGGCAGCAATCCTTATCCGCGCGTCACGGTCACATACGGGCCCAGCCTGCGCGAGTCCGATTGGGCATACGGGCCGTTCCCTTCGCACGCCGCCGCCGAGCGCTACGCGGAAGAGATGCTGAAGCTGTTTCTGTTGCGCCGATGCACGTTCGAGCTGGATCCCGATCCCAGCTATCCGGGGTGTGTTTATTCCGAGATGAAGATGTGCCTTGCGCCGTGCTACAAGGGCTGCACGGACGAGCGCTACGCTGAGGAGTCGATGGCAGTGGAAGGGTTTCTCGCGACGCGCGGCGAGAGCCGCCTGGTCACGCTCCGCACCGAGCGCGACCAAGCCTCGGCCAATCTTGCCTTTGAATCGGCCGCTCCGCTCCACGCGCAGGTGCAGCGCGTCGAAGCCGTGCGCGCCCTGGCTGCGGAGCTGGTGCGCCCATTGAGCCGCCTGCGCGGTGTCATCCTGCAGGCCTCCGCAAATCCCGACGAAGTGGCGGTCTTTCTGTTTGAGAACGGACGACTGCGCGGGCCTGCTGCATTCTCCACGCTCGGCATGCGGATTCAGAACGAGCAATCGGGCTCGACATCGCTGTTTGCGCAGCCGATGGCGGTCGAGGCGATTCCGGAAGCGACAGAGATCAGAGATCAGAGATCAGAGATCAAAGAGCAGGGACCAGGGAACAGGGAACAGGGAATAGAAAACGAGGGGTCAGGGATCAGGGATCAGGGAATAGAAAGGCAGGGACCGAGGGACCAAGCCACCCCCTCGGGTACGAATCACCCGCTGGGGACCCTGGCAGGGACCGAGGGACCGACAGAAACGCCCGCTCGAATTCCGCGCACGGTGCTTGAAGCGCGGCTGGAGGAAGTGCTGGCTGAGCTTGCCGCGGTCGGAGGTGCGCCGAATGCGACGGTCCGCCAGGGCGATCTCGCTCTCCTCAAGCGCTGGTACTACCGGCCTGAAGCCAAGCGCGCGGGCGAGATTTTCTTTCCGGATGCGGAAGAACAGTGGCCGGCGAGAGCGATTCTGCGGGGGATCGGACGCGTGGCGGCGAAATCGCTTGCTCCCGCAACGCAGCCATAAACAGGCGGGCCAGCAGCGATAAACCCGTGGCCGCGTGCGCCCCTTACCGACTATCATCCGGTGATGTCCGTTCCCGGCAAATGCGGAGTCCCGAAGCGGAGTTCCCTGATGCGATACTGGCTGGTTGCCTTCCTGATGGTCGTGCCCTGCGCTCTCAGCGCGCAGATCGTTCGGGTGCCTTTCGACCAGTGCGTCTACCGGCTGGGAGACAATTCCGCATGGGCCGCGGCAGATGTTGACCCGAGTGGCTGGAAGCCCTACACCGAGTACAGCGAGACCGGCGACGCGTACGTAATGTGGGTCCGGTGCCGAATCACCGTTGATACCAGTGGAATGCAACAACCGGCGTTGGGTGTCGGTTCCGACGGTCCTGGACAGCACGAGGTCTTTGTGGATGGCGAGCCGGTCAACGCATCCGGCACCTACCGGATTTACCCCATATCGCCGGGCCCGGTTCAAGCCACGCATACCGTCGCCGTGCGCGTCGTTCAAAAACAGATCGCACCGGGCCTCACGCCGGGCCTTCCCGTGTATCTAGCTTTCGGCGATGGACCATACATGCAGACGCTCGCTGAGGCGGGGCGCGGCGACGCAGTCAGAGCGGCCGTTCCTGCCTATTCCAGCTTTCTGGTGATTGGCGCGTCGGGACTCTTCCTGCTTGGGCTCTACCTCTTCGACCGCTCACAAAAGGCAGCATTCTGGCTCGGCCTCTACTGCTCAGCTGTGTGCATCACACGGCTGAACCTGATGGGTCATTTTCTGTTCTACAGGACCTATCCCGATTTCCTCCAAGCCTTGTTCTTTGGTCTCTCGATGTTTGAGTCGTGGGCGCTGGTTCGCGTCAGTTTTGCTTTGGCGCAGCGGAGAGTTCCGTCCATCTACTGGGTGGTCTTTGCCGCGTGGGTGTTTATATTCGTTGGATCGGTTTTGCCGGTCTTCCTCCCGGCTCAAATGGCTCTGCCGTTTTCGCTGTTTGTGCAGGTCACGGGATTCAAGCCCATCTGGTGCATCTGGACCTTCGCGTGCACGGCTCCATTTGTTGCGTTCTGGCCGTGGACCCGGCTAAACGTGCGGCTGCGCATCGTGGCAGCGCTTTGTGCGATCTGGGCGGTCATCGAGGGCTGGTTCCAGTTCCAGCAAGTCGTTTTGAATCGCGAAACATGGTCCAACCAGGTGCAGAACTGGATGTCGCTGGCCATCGCCGCATTGGTGATCGCTCTTTTGGGCTACATCTTCCATGAGCAGAGACTTGCGGCGGACGAGCGCGCTGAGCTGCGCGGCGAGCTTACGGCGGCACGCCAGGTGCAGCATCTACTGGTTCCGGACAAGATGCAGGTGGCGCCCGGCATCACGGTCAGTTCGGCTTTTCTGCCGGCGCACGAGGTGGGCGGAGACTTTTATTTGTGCCGCGCACTCGCCAACGGGGCACAGCGCGTGCTGCTCGGCGACGTAAGCGGCAAAGGGGTTGCCGCCGCGCTTACTTCGGCGCTGCTGCTTGGCGCGGCCGATCGCTGCGACGATCTGCGACCGGCGGCGGTGCTTAAAGAGCTGAACGCTGCCCTCCGCAACAGCGGCATCGAAGGCTTTACCACCTGCCTCTGCGCCGATCTTTCGTCCACTGGCGTCCTGCTGATTGCGAACGCCGGCCAATTGCCGCCCTATCGCAACGGCGCGGAGATCGAGATTCCCTGTGGTCTGCCTCTCGGGGTGGATGCGGCGGCGGAGTACTTTGAAACGTCAATCCAGCTTGCGCCAGGCGACAGGCTCACGTTCATCTCCGATGGTGTGACGGAGGCGCGGAATGCCGCAGGCGAGCTCTTCGGCTTTGAACGCACCCGCCAGCTTAGTTCTCGCGCGGCCCAGCAGATCGCCGATGCGGCGGTCGAGTTCGGGCAGCAGGACGACATTACGGTGCTGACGCTGTCGCTGGCGGCGCGCGCCGTACCCGCATAATTCTCGGCACCTCCGCCGCCGCTCACCGCCTGATACACTGTCCCCGCAAGGAGTTCCACGCACGACCATGGTCGAGCTGCTACCTTCCATCCTCTCCGCGGATTTTGCCCATCTGGCCGATGAGATTGCCGCGGCCGAGCGCGGCGGAGGCACGACCATCCACGTGGACATCATGGACGGGCACTTTGTGCCCAACATGACCATCGGCCCGCCCGTGGTCGCGAGCATCCGGAAAGTCACCCGCCTGCCGCTCGACTGCCACCTGATGATCGATAACCCCAACGATTACATCGCTGGGTTCGCCGAGGCGGGCGCGAATTGGGTCAGCGTGCACTACGAGACATGCCCCCACCTGCACCGCTCGCTCGAGCTGATCCTGCACCAAGGCATGAAACCGGGCGTGGTGCTGAACCCGGCCACGCGCGTTGACCTGATCATCGATATCCTGCCCATGGTTCATCATGTGCTCATCATGAGCGTGAATCCAGGGTTCGGCGGGCAGGAGTTTATCCCCTTCTCTCTCGACAAGATCCGGCGCCTGGCCGAGATCCGCGGCGAGCTCGGCCTGGACTTCAGGATCGAGGTGGACGGCGGCGTGGCTCACGACACCGTGGCCGCAATCGTCCAAGCCGGAGCGGAGCTGCTGGTGGCCGGGAACGCCGTCTTCGGCGGCGGGCAGCCGGAACAAGATGCTCGCGCACTGCTGGCCGCGGCCCGCGAGGCCGCCGACCGGATGACGACGAGCGCAGCACGGGCCGAAAAGAGTAGAATTCACTAGATCGATTCCAGAGTTAACGAGGCCTTTTCCGGATGGTGCAAGGCGGCATTTACTTCCACCCCACAGACGAAAAGACGTCTGCGGGGGCCCCGGATGGGAAAATGCCACTCATGGGTTGTGGCTTCGAGGTGCGGCAACTCTGGAATCGCTGTGAAAAGCGCACGCAAGCCGCGGATGGCCAGCCCCAGGGCCTTACTCCAGAAGAGGTGGTATGAACCGGTTGTTTCTTAAGATCGTTACGGTGGCACTTGTCGCGTTGTTTCTGGGCGGGGCTTCAGCAGATGCCAGAACCAAAAAGAAGGAAAAGAAGGCCTACGACCTGAACGCCAACCCGCTTGCCGGCGTGCAATCGAGGCAGCCGGACAAGGAGCTTTACGACAAGGCGATGGTGGCCATGAAGAAAGGCCGCTATGACGTGGCCCGCCTCGATCTGCAGACGCTGCTGAATACCTATCCCGAGTCGGAATACCGGATGCGCGCCAAGCTGTCGGTGGGCGACACGTGGTTCAAGGAAGGCGGCTCCGCGGCCCTGACACAGGCAGAGGCCGAGTACGAGGACTTCATCACCTTCTTCCCCAATGCTCCCGAGGCAGCCGAAGCGAAGATGAAGGTGGCTGACATCTATTACCAGCAGATGGAAAAGCCGGACCGCGACTTTAACAACGCTCAGCAGTCCGAGAGGGAATACCGGGAGATGATCAACATGTTCCCGGATTCGAGCCTCGTCCCACGCGCCAAGCAGCGCCTGCGCGACGTGCAGGAGGTTCTGGCCGAGCGTGAGTTCCAGATCGGCAGCTACTACGAGAGCCGCGAAGACTTTACCGCGGCCATTGCCCGGCTTGAGACCGTGGCCGATACGTATCCTCTGTACTCGAAGAGCGACCAGGTGTTGATCGGCATTGGCGACGCCTACGCCGGTGAAGCGCGCAACGTCGAACTGACGCCGAACCTGCCCGGGGCGATTAAAGAGCGGCTACGCACGATGTATCAGGACAAGGCCGCCGAGGCCTACGACAAGGTGATCACGCGCTATCCGATGGCGCCGCACGTGGAGGATGCCCGCGATCGCCTCGTCGCCATGAACCGGCCCATTCCCGAGCCCACGCAGGCGGCCATTGCGGAAAGCGATGCCGAGGAGCGCAGCCGCCAGCCGTTGCACTTTACCGACAGCGTGCTGGGGCTCATCAAGCGCGGACCCACCGTGGTTGAGGCTGTGCATGTGGGCGAACCCTCAGTTGACGATCCCAAGCGCACGCTCGCGCCGCAAGTGACCAACGAAAACAGGACGATGTTCCAGGACGCGGTTAACCAGGGCAGGCCACCGGCGCCCGCCCCGCCCGTGACTCCCACCGGCCCCAACGAGCCGCCGCGGAGCGATCAACCGTCCACGGCCCCGCTTGAGATGCAGGCGCCCGCCGCGGGCACAGGCGTTGGCGTAGAGGTGGTGAACGCACCAAGCGGTCCGGCTCAGGCTCCCGCGAGCAATGCCGCCACCGACCCTAATGCTGTGATCAAGCCCGTAGGGCCGACCAATACCGTGGTGCCGCCGGTTGAGAAGCCGGCAGAGGCGCCGCTGCAGGTGAACGACATCAAGCCCGGCGAGAACCCGGCACAGCCCACCACGCAAACCAAGGCCAACGGCAAGACCAAGAAGCCCAAGGTGGACCAGAGCGAGGAGTCCTCGAGCAAGAAGAAAAAGAAGAAGGGGCTGGGCAAGTTGAACCCGTTCTAGATTGCGATCGCATTTCAGATCGACCGCAGAAAGGCCACCTTCGGGCGGCCTTTCTCTTTGGTGCGTGTTCGCCGCCGCAACACCTACAATCTGAATCTGCGGCCATGGTGAGCAATGTCGAAAGAGTCGACCTTGAGACAATCCTTCCCCTGCGTGCGCTCTTTCTGCAGGAAGCGAATCGTCAAATTCGCTATAACGCCTGTCACGAGCGCGGGTGGACCGATTCCTATTTGCTGAAGATTGACGATCACGCCGTTGGCTACGGATCGATCAAGGGCCGCGAAATTCCCGACCGGGATACAGTCTTTGAATTCTTCGTAGTGCCTCCGTTCAGAAAGCAGGCAAGCCAACTCTTTCGCCAGTTTGTGGCGGCCGCGCGGCCCAAGTTCATTGAATGCCAAAGCAACGATCCGCTGCATTCCGCACTGCTGTTTGAGTTCGCCCATTCCATCGCGGCCGATACCGTTCTGCTTGAAGACCACCACGTTACAGAGTTTGCCATTGAAGGTGCAGTGATGCGCCCCAAACGACCTGACGACCGGATCTTCCCGCATGAAGTCGAGCCGGAAGGTTCGCACGTCGTGGAGTTGAACGGCGAAGTGATTGCCACTGGCGGTTTCATGCTCCACTACAACCACCCATTCGCCGATCTCTACATGGAAGTGCGCCCGGACTGTCGACGCCGCGGGATTGGCAGCTCCGTTATCCAGGAGCTCAAACGCGAGTGCTATCTTGCAGGCCGAGTTCCGGCAGCGCGAACGAGCATTCAGAACGTCGCATCTCGATCAACACTTTGCAAAGCGGGCTTGCGAGTCTGCGGATTCATGCTGATCGGCGAAGTGAAGGCATAGGCCACGTCGACGGATGCAGCTATGCATCTGCTACCCTGAAAGGTAGTCCCGTTGTTCCAAAAAACCCTTTCTGCGATGGGGTTTCACGCACACTACAGGGACTTCCTGACAAGCTCATGCCTCACGACCTGCCCAAAGCTTACGACCCCACAGCCATTGAAGATCACTGGGCCGGCTACTGGGTACGCGAGAAGCTCTTCGACGTTCCGACGCCCACCACCACCGTCCAAAACCAAGGCCCGGCCGGCCAGGCCTTTACGATCCTGTTGCCGCCGCCCAATGTGACCGGCCGCCTGCACATGGGCCACATGCTCAACCAGACGGAGATGGACATCCTTACGCGCTGGCGCCGCATGAGCGGCCGGCTTGCGCTGTGGGTGCCCGGCACCGACCATGCGGGCATCGCGACGCAGATGATGGTGGAGCGCCAGCTCGCAGAGGAAGGCACATCGCGCGAGAAGCTCGGCCGAGAGGCCTTCGTGGACCGCGTGTGGAAGTGGCGGGAGCACTATGGTGGAGCGATTCTCGAGCAGATGAAGCGCCTCGGCGTCTCCGTGGACTGGAGCCGCGAATTCTTCACCATGGATGAGCGGCTTTCGGTGGCGGTGCGCGAGGCTTTCGTGCGCCTCTACCACCAGGGCCTCATCTATCGAGGCGCCTATATCGTGAACTGGTGCCCGCGCTGCCAGACGGCGATCAGTGACCTCGAGGTGGTGCACCAGGAGCAGAAGGGGCACTTGTGGGAGATCAGGTACCCGGTGCTCGGCGACGGCGGCAAAGAGACGGGCGAGTTCGTTGCCGTGGCGACGACGCGACCGGAGACGATGCTGGGCGACACGGCGGTGGCGATTCATCCCGAGGACGAGCGGTATCTGCATCTGCACGGGAAAAAGCTGAGCCTGCCGCTGATGCATCGCGAGATTCCCATCGTGGTCGATCCCTGGGTGAGCCGCGAGTTCGGCACCGGGGCGGTGAAGGTGACGCCGGCGCACGATCCCAACGACTTTGCTCTTGCGGAGCGGCACCATTTGCCTGCGATCAACGTGATGGACGATCACGCGCACATCAACGAGGCGGGCGGCGCTTACGCTGGGCTCGACCGCTACGTCGCGCGCAAGAAGATCGTTGCCGACCTCGAAGCGCAGGGGCTGTTGGCCGCGGTCAAGGATTACACCAACAACGTTGGCCACTGCGACCGCTGCAAAACCGTGGTCGAGCCGCGGCTTTCAACGCAGTGGTTCGTGGCGGTGAACAAGAAGCCGGAGGGCGGAGGCGCATCGCTGGCCGAGAAAGCCATTGCCGCCGTGAAGGCGGACGCCAGCGGCAAAAAACCGATCCGCTTCACGCCGGAGAACTACGAGAAGATTTACCTCGAGTGGATGACGAACATCCACGACTGGTGCATCTCGCGACAGTTGTGGTGGGGTCATCGCATCCCGGCGTGGCATTGCGCGGCCTGCCACAAGATCACGGTGCCGGAGCCCGGCGGAAACGATCCGGCGGCGTGCGCGCACTGCGGATCAAAAGAGATCACGCAGGAGACCGACGTGCTCGACACGTGGTTCTCGTCGGGCCTGCTGCCGGTGTCGGTCTTCGGCTGGCCGAACGTGACCGCGGGAACCCGTGGCGATTTCGACGCGTTCTATCCGACGAGCCTGCTCGTCACCGGATTCGACATCCTCTTCTTCTGGGTGGCGCGGATGATCATGCTCGGCTGCTGGTTTTCAGCCGACGTGAAGATGCCGGACGGGAGCCAGCGGCCGCTTGCTGAATCCGTTCCATTTCGCGAAGTCTATATTCACGCGCTCGTTCGCGATGCAAACCGCGAGAAGATGTCAAAGACCAAGGGCAACGTCATCGACCCCATCGAGATCGTGAAGCAGTTCGGGACCGATGCGGTGAGGTTCACGTTGGCGTCAATGGCTTCGCCCGGCACCGACATTGCGTTCAACGTGGCGCGGACCGAGGGCTACCGCGCGTTTGCCAACAAGATTTGGAACGCGGCGCGGTTTATCTTCATGAACGTGGACCGGGCCGCTGAGCTCGGTATCAAAGTCGATCCGGCGTCTTTGCCTTTGCTGCCGATGGTTGGAAATGATGCCCCACTTGAGGATCGCTGGATTATCGCTGAGTTTCACTCGGCCGCGACCAACGTAAATCGCTCGCTCAAAAACTACCGCTTCGACGAAGCAGCGAATGCAATCTATGAATTCTTTTGGGGAAGTTTCTGCGACTGGTACCTCGAAATCGTCAAACTCCGTCTCGATTTTTCGGAAAACTCCGACAAAGACAGAATCAGGGCGGCGCTTACAGCGCTGCTCAGCGTGTTCGAGGCGTCGCTGCGGTTGCTCTCACCTTTCATGCCTTTCCTTACCGAAGAGCTATGGCATGCAGTGTACGACAGCAACACGCCAGCGAAGTCGATCGCACTAATGACGTATCCACCAGTCAACAGCATCCATTCGCGGGCGCAGACCGAAATGGAGCTGTTGCAATCGCTCATTGTCGAAGTCCGTGCCCTGCGCAAAGAGATTGGGGTGGACGAGAGGGCCGTCACACCCATCGAGCTTCGGATTGCCCCCGAGCGCGTGCACATCGTTAAGGAAAACAGCAGCGTCGTCGAGCGCCTGGCGCGCGTGAGCGAGGCCCGTTTCGTCGAGCAAATTTCAGCGGGCCTCTCTAAGCACTCGACCGCAGCTTTCGACGTGGCTGTTGTCTATGAGCGCACCATTGACGTCCCCGCCGAGCGCGAACGCTTGACAAAGGATATCGCCAAGTATGAAAAAGGCTTGGCGGCAGCCGAGCGGCAACTGGGGAACGAGGGCTTTCTCGCCAAGGCTCCGGCGCACATTGTGGAAGGATTGAAGAAGCAGGAGGCAGAAACGCGGGCGCTGGTGGAAAAGGCAAGAGCGGCGCTGGATAGCCTGCTGGGTTAGTTGAATTTTGTTCTTTCCCAGGTCTCAGAATCGAGACCTGGGGCACCCGAATGTGTGGGTAAGTAAGCGAAAAACAACCGCAGAGCCTTCGACTGCGTCCGCTGCGGCGGACTCCGCTCAGGATGACAGCCGGTAGTGATGCACGATTTGCCGATCACTGGCCACTGTTCACTGTTCACTGCCTTATGGATTGGAAGAGCCACCGCATCGATGCATTGCTGGAGCAGGCGCTCAAGGAGGACCAGGCCCCGCTCGATGCCACCACGCATCTCACGATCGATGCAAATCTTCGCGCCGCAGGCTCCATCATTGCACGCGAGGAACTTGTCGTTGCCGGGCTCGGCGCCATCCCTCATTTCTTTGAGGTCTACGCCCGGCTCGACCCGAGTCCCGAGGCGCAAACCCGATTCGAGGTCGTCAGCCATCCCGAAATCTTCGACGGCGTGCGCGTGCACGCGGGGCAAGTGCTGGCCGTGATTCGCCACAACGCACGCGTGCTGCTCAGTTGCGAGCGCGTGATTCTGAACCTGCTGCAGCACCTGAGTGGCATCGCCACACTCACGCGCAAATATGCAGACGCGATTCAGGGCACCCACGCCCGCGTCCTCGACACGCGCAAGACCGTGCCCGGCCTGCGCGTCATCGAGAAATACGCGGTGCTTTGCGGCGGCGGAACGAATCACCGCATCGATCTCGCTTCAGGAATCCTGATCAAGAATAATCACATCGCGCTCGGGGGCGGCATCGCAACGGTTCTTTCCCGAGCACTCGCCCAGCGCAAGCCCGGCCAGCGCGTGCAGGTGGAAGTCCGCACTGCGCTCGAGCTTGAAGAAGCTCTCGCGCACGGCGCCGAAGCCATCCTTCTCGACAACATGACGCCCGCAGAGGTCCGCCGCTCTGTCGAGCGCATCAAAAAAGAAACCGGGAAGGAAGCCGGCCGCTGGATCCCTACTGAAGCCTCAGGCGGCATCGTTTTGGACAACATTCGCACTTACGCCGAGACCGGCATCGACTTCATCAGCGTGGGAGCGCTTACGCACTCTGCCCGCGCAGCCGACATCTCCATGGCCATTGCCGCCGAGCCGGGTCAGGGGACGATGCGAACGAATCTCGGATTTGAAGGGCACGGGATTTGATCGCAGAATCATTCGCAGCAATCAAATTCAAATGGTCACAGAATTCAATGTACGATCTCGCAGCCCTGGAAGCCGAACTCGGAGGCACGCTGTTCGCCGGCAAGCTCCACTTTGCCCGCACCACCGGCTCAACGAACACCGACGCTCTGATTGCCGCCCGCAACTCCGCGCCACATGGCTCAGTCTTTGTTACCGATGAGCAACTGGCCGGCCGCGGCCGCGGCGATCACGGATGGATTTCATCGGCAGGCGACGGGCTCTACGTGAGCGTCTTGCTTCGCCCGCATTTTCCCTCTTCTCGCCTGCCGCTGCTTCCGCTTGCCGCGGGGCTGGCCGCTGCCGATGCGGTCGGCGCAGTCTCCGGGCTTGCCGTCGATCTTCGCTGGCCGAATGACCTGCTTGTTGGATCCCGAAAGACAGGCGGCATTCTCGTCGAGTCGCAATCCGAAGGCAGTGCCGCGGCATTCGCCGTCATCGGCGTGGGGATCAACGTGCATCAACGCGAATTTCCGCCGCACCTCGCCACGCCCGCGACGTCGCTCGATCTCGAGGCGGGCCGCCGCATCTCACGCCCAAACCTCCTCATCGCCCTGCTAAAATCGCTGGAGCGTGAGGCGCTTACGCTCGCCGATCCGGCACCGGCAACGACGATTCCCGACCGTGTGGAACGGGCTTCGACGTGGATCCGCGGGCGCAGGGTGAAGGTGCACGGCCCGCAGGCGTGCACCGGCGTTACGGCGGGACTCGACCAATACGGTTTCCTGCGCGTGGAAACCGCGGAAGGACTTGTTACGGTGCAGACCGGCGGCCTGCGCGAAGAAAATAGCATGTAGCCAGTAGCCAGTAGCCAGTAGCCAGTAGTTTGACCCTCAGGAAGAAAATGCTGCTCGCACTCGATGTCGGCAACACGAACACGACGCTCGGCCTTTATCGGCTCGATGGAGAAAAACCGGAACTGGCCGCGCACTGGCGCGTCACCTCGCATCGCACGCAGACCGTGGACGAGTACGGCGTGTTCTTCGTCAATCTATTCGAGATGCACGGCATGGCGCCCAGCCAGGTGACAGACATCATCATCGCCTCGGTGGTGCCGCCTGTCGACTCCACGTTGCGGCAGGTTTGCGAAACCTACTTCCACGTCGAGCCCATGTTTGTGGAACCGGGCATCAAGACTGGAATGACGCTGCTGATCGACAACCCAACCGAGCTTGGCGCCGACCGAATCGCCGACTGCATCGCCGCCTACGAGCGCTACGGCGGCCCGTGCATCGTGGTCGACTTCGGCACCGCAACCAAGTTTGAAGTGATCTCGGCACGGGGCGAGTATCTGGGCGGAGCCATCGCGCCGGGGCTGGGACTGAGCGCCGATGCCCTCTTCAGCCGCGCCGCGCGCCTGAGCCGCGTCGACATCAAGCGCCCTGCCAAGGTGATCGGCACGAACACAGTGGCCCACCTGCAAAGCGGACTCTACTTCGGCTACATCGGCCTTGTCGACGGAATCATTGAGCGCATCATCGCGGAGCTGGGAAGCAAGGAGGATCGGCCGCCGCGGATCATCGCCAGCGGAGGCCTTGCGCGCCTGATCGCTCCCGACTCGCGCTACATCCAGGAGATCGACGACTTGCTGACGCTCGACGGCTTGCGCATTCTGTTTGAGCGCAACCGCACCGCCCACCCCCGAAACCGCACGCACTGAGCGATCTCACAACCCCGACAAGACTTCCTTCGCATCCGGAACATGCTGGCGCAAACTCTCTGCCGTCAGCTCGTCGGCCTTGCGCAGGTCCGGGAACATGACGGCCCACAAGCCCGACACCACCAGCGCGCCAAGGCCGCCGATCACCGTGGCTCGCACCGCGCCCCACCATTGCGCAGTAAGCCCGCTCTCAAACTCGCCCAGCTCATTCGACGCCCCGATAAAGAGCGAGTTGACCGCGCTAACACGCCCGCGCATCGCCGGCGGGGTGGCCAACTGCAGCAGCGATCCGCGAATGATCACGCTGATGGTATCGGCCGCGCCCGCCACGGCGAGTGACGCCAACGAGAGCCACAAAGTATGCGATAGACCGAACACCACCGTCGCCGCGCCAAAGATGGACACACAGATGAAGAGCCACTGGCCGGCGCGCCGGCGGAGCGGGAACCGCGCCATGATGAGCGACATGGTGACCGCGCCCGCGGCCGGCGCCGCGCGCAGAAGCCCAAGGCCGCGCGGCCCCTGGTGCAGAATCTCGTGCGCAAAGATGGGCATGAGGGCGACCGCTCCGCCCAGGAGCACGACAAACAAGTCGAGAGAAAACGATCCCAGCAGAATGCGGGCCCTGCGCACGTACTGGAAGCCGGCCAGCACAACTTTCAGCGACGCGGCGCGGTGCTCCATGCGTCCCGGACGCACTTGCAATGACGCCAACAACGCCAGAAACCACACCAGCGTTCCCAGCGTGAAGACATACACGATGCCCGCGCCCTCCAGCCGGGAGTCCGGCAGAAAGCGCGCCAGCGGAAACGTGAACATCAATCCGCCCAGCGCCGGCCCGGTGATGTTGGCCAACTGAAAGATCGCGCCGCCCCAGGTGACCGCGTTGACGAAGTGAATCTCAGGCACAAGATGCGGAATGAGCGCCGAGCTTGCCGGCCCCGAAAACGCGCGCCCCGTGCCGATGAAGAACAGCACCGTGTAAATCGACAGGATGCTTTGCGTGTTGTTGCGCGCCAGCACCACCAGCGCACCTGTGCACAGAACCTGCAACGAGTAACACACCAGAATCACGCGCCTCCGGTCGAAACGATCGGCAACGTGGCCTGCGGGAAGGAGAAAAAGCAGGCCGGGCAGAAACAGCGCCAGCCCGGTGTAGCCAAGGTCGATGGCGCGATAGGTGATGGAGTAAACCTGCCATGCGACTGCTACCGATTGCGCCTCGGCGCCCAGGATCACCGCGACGCGCGCCAGTTGATACCGCCTGAAATCGCGGGATGCAAAAGCCTCAAGGCCGCGCCGCGGCAGTGGGGAAGACGAATCCATGGACTGTTCACAGCTTAACCTGCCGCGAGCAGCGGGCGTCGCCAGGAAGCAGGTTACTTCGAAGGGTGCGGGCCGCGGCTTGCACGCTACCTGAACAAAATGATTGTGGGCCCCAATCCGGAGCGCGAGTTTTCTCAAACTGTCCTCGGTCCCTTGCTCCATCGGTCACTGCCCATCCATGAAACAATGGTTCCGTATCCGCCATGACCGACGAAACCGTCCCGCCAACCGAGCCCACTCCCACTGAGCCAGAACAAAACCAACACCTGGACGGCCCGGCCGAGCCTGAATCCGCCTCCGAAGCTGTCACCGCCCAACCGGAAGAATCCGCGCCCGAACCGGAAGAATCCGCGCCCGCAGCAGTGCAAGGCATGAACAGTGAGCCTGCACTCGAATCAAGCGCGCCTGCCGACGACCAGGGCCTCGATGGCCAATCGGAGAGCGAGCCCACCGAATCCTTCGCCGACGCACTTTCCGAATTCGAGCGCTCGCACACGCATCGTGCCGAGGCGCGGCAACTTCAAGGGACGGTCGTCTCGCTCACTGCCGATCAGGTCGTGCTCGACGTCGGCTACAAGATGGAAGGTGTTTTACCGCGCTCAGCTTTCTCGAACAACGCCGAGGGCGTCAGTCCCGGCGATAGTGTTCCCGTCTCCATCACGGGCCGCAACGAGGAAGGCTACTACCAGCTTTCGCGCCACCGCGTTGCACAGCCACGCGACTGGTCGGCCCTCGAGCGCGCGTTCGCCGAAAAGGTCGCTGTTGCCGGGACCGTGACCGCAGTCATCAAGGGCGGACTCAGCGTCGACATCGGCGTCCGCGCCTTTATGCCCGCCAGCCGAAGCGGAACCCGCGATGCTGCCGAACTCGATGCGCTCGTGGGCCAGCAAATCAACTGCCGCATTACCAAGCTCGACGTCACCGACGAGGACGTGGTGGTCGATCGACGCGTCGTTCTTGAAGAGCAGGCACGCGCGGGGATCGCCGACCGGCGCGCTGCGCTTGAGCCCGGCGCGACCGTGACCGGCACGGTTCGCACGCTCATGCCGTACGGCGCGTTCGTCGAAATCGAGCCCGGCCTGGACGGCCTGCTGCACATCAGCGACATTTCGCGCGCGCGCGTCGCCAAGCCAGACGATGTTCTCTCCGTCGGCGACGAGCTCACGCTGCGCATTCTGAAGATCGACGCCGACACGGGAAAGATCTCGCTTGGCCTGAAGCAACTGCAGCCGGAGCCGTGGGAGACCGCGGCCGAGCGTTATCTACCGGGGGCGCGCGTCGCGGGCGATGTCACGAGGCTGACCGACTTTGGCGCCTTCGTGGAGCTCGAGCCGGGCCTCGAAGGTCTAATCCATATTTCAGAGATGTCCTGGGCGAAAAAAGTCCGTCACCCCTCCGACCTACTCAGACAGGGCGATCGCGTCGAGGCCGTCGTGCTCTCCGTCAAGCCGCCCGCGGGCACTGAGCAAGGCCGCATCTCTCTCGGCCTCAAGCAGGCTCTCGCCGATCCGTGGCTCGAGGTCGAACGCAAGTTTCCTGTTGGGTCCGAAGTCGAAGGCCCGGTCACCAAGCTCATGAACTTCGGCGCATTCGTTCAGATTGCCGATGGCATCGACGGCCTGGTGCACGTGAGCGAGATTGTCGCCGACCGGCGCATCAACCATCCGCGCGAGGTGCTGCGCGAAGGCCAGCGCGTGAAAGCACTCGTGCTCGCCATCGACCAGGAAAAGCGCCAGATGAAGCTCTCGATGAAGCAGCTTATCCCAACCAGCATTGACGAGTACATCGCCGAGCACAAAGTGGGCGACCAGGTCTCCGGTCGCGTCGTCGAGGTCACGGCTTCGGGCGCGATTGTCGAACTTGGCGAAGGAATCCGGGCTGCTTGCCGGGCGAGTAAGTCGCCTGCAGTGCAGAAATCTTCGCCGAGCGACGCGCCCGCGCTGTCTGCCGGCAAGCCGGATCTCTCCCAATTGTCCTCGATGTTGAAGGACCGCTGGAAAGGCAACGCTCCCGCGTCGTCGGCCGCGCCCGAACCCCTCGTCG
The DNA here is from genome assembly GCA_050010795.1 of Occallatibacter sp. Taxonomy (GTDB): domain Bacteria; phylum Acidobacteriota; class Terriglobia; order Terriglobales; family Acidobacteriaceae; genus Telmatobacter. Next base: position 45,788 of record JBEKKI010000004.1, on the reverse strand, counting down.
AGGATCAGATCCGAACGTTCAAAATCACGAACCTCGTCGCCGATGCAAAGAAGATCGAAGTGGAACTGGCTTAGGGCTAGAGATACACCTCATCCACATAGCACCAGCGCCAGTCCTCGCCGCGCTCGGCCGACTGAATCAGCGGATGCTTCGTCTCATGAAAGTGCGCCCGGGCGTGACGGTTCTTCGAGGAGTCGCAGCAACCCACGTGCCCGCACTCGAGGCACATGCGCAAGTGCAACCACGTGTCGCCCATCTTCAGGCATTCCTCGCAGCCTTTGGTGTTCGGCTTCACACCCTTCTTGATGCTTGCCACGTGCGTGCATTGCCCTGCCATCTCCGACCTCCATTCGCGCTCATCTGCGCGCTTTTTTGCTCTCAGCTCCCCGGCTTTCTAGTCCTTGGTCCCTCGGTCCCTTGGTCCCTCGTTCCCTGTTCTCCCTCACTGCCCTGCCCAGCTCAAGCCGTCGGTGGCGTTTCCGGTGGCGATGTTCCGTTTGACTGCCCACGTTGCCAGATCGATTTCTGCCACCTTATTACCGCTCATGCACGAGACGTACGCCACCTTGCCGTCCGGCCGGACCAGCACCTCCTGCGGGTTCGCGCCCACAGCAACGGTCCGCGCCACGGTCATCGTCTTAAGGTCGATGACGTCCACTTTGTTCTCGTCGGGCAACGCCATCAGCAGCCAGCGCCCGTCTCTTGTAGGCGCACTGCCATATCCGAGCCCGTCCAGTTTCACCCACGTCTTCACCGTGTTCGTCGCCGTGTCAATGACAGCCATGCGCGGCGACGTCTGGTCGGCGGTAAAAACCCAGCGATCGTCATTCGAGATCGCAATGCGCTGCGTGTTGCCCGAGATGGGAATGATCGTCACCGTTTTCCGCGCCTTGATATCGAGCACGCTCACTGTTCCCGGCCCGACGTTCGCCGTATAACCACGCAAACCGTCATGCGAGAGCGCAAGCATGTGGCTTTCCGGCTGCCCGGTTGGAATCGACCCCACGATCTTCAGCGTTTTCGGATCGACGATGGTAACCGAGTGATCGAGCTCCGTGGTCACGTAGAGCAGTTTGTCCTTCGGGCCGAAGACCGCACAGTGCGGCCGCACGCCATGATCGAAGGGAATATTCGCGACCACTTTGCGGGCCGCCACGTCGATCACCACGATGTTCTTCCCGTCGGTTCCCGGCTTGCCCACGCCGCTGTTCCCGTAGATGGGCACAAACGCCAGGCGTCCGTCGGGCGATCCCGCTACTTCGTGCCCTGTCGTTCCATCCTCCGGCACACTGGCAATCACTTTGCCTGCCACCGGATCGACGATCGCCAGGCTCCGGTCGCCCTTCTGCGCGACGAGAAGGTGATCCTGCTGCGCGGTTGCACTATTCGCGCAAAGCAACGCCACAACCATTGAAGCGAACAGCGATAGTTTCAACGGGAACCTCCCTGACGACTCAATGAATATATCGCATGAGGAGCGGTGTGCACGCCGCGCCGGGGCTCAGCCTTGCACGGTCCAGGGATCGTAGGTCCCGACGCTCCACGAGTGGCCCTCGGGATCCTTAACGGTGAACTCGCGGCTGCCGTAGCCGGTGTCCTTCAACGGACGCACCACAGCCGCTCCCGCCGCCTGCGCCCGCGCATAGGCTTCATCCACCTCGGCCAGCACGATGTACGTGCTGCGCGTCTCGACGCCACCCAGTTCCCCCGGCGACTTGAAGTTCCGTCCATACTCATCGTTCCGGGCCGAACCGAGCATGATCATTCCGCCGCCCAGCGCGAGCTCAGCGTGGGCGATGGTTCCGTCGGGGCCTTCATGCACCGCGTGGCGCTCAAAGCCAAACACCTTGCAAAGCCAGTCGATCGCCGCGGGAGCGTTCCGGTAGCGTAGCGCGGGCATCACGGTACTGCGGGATTCAGGCATGGGAAGCCTCCGCGGGAAGAGTAACGCTGCATTGTGCCGACGCGCAATCCCGTCGTACCTTGGGTTCCACAAGAGGGAATCGCACGCCTACCCGCGCGCTACACTGATCCTTGGAACCCCCCATGCAAACGCGTCCTTGCTGGGTCGAGATTCGCGCCCACGCCTTTGAAGAAAACTTGCGCTTCCTCGCGCGTCTTGCAGCTCCGCAGGCCGAGCTGCTGGCCATCGTCAAGGCCAACGCCTATGGGCACTCGCTGGCATTGTGCGCTCCGGCGGCCGTGCGCGCGGGCGCCAGGTGGCTGGGCGTCACCAGCGTGGAGGAAGGGATCGTCGCTCGCGCCCTCTGCCCCGACGCGCGCGTGCTCGTCATCGGCGGCGTATTTCCCGGCCAGGCGCGCGCCGCCGTCGACTACCAGCTCACGCCGGTCGCGTGGGAGCCGTGGCAGCTCGACGAGCTATTGGCCGCCGCGCGATCGGCGGGTGCGCCGGCAGCCTCCGTGCCTATTCATCTTGAAATCGACACGGGCATGAGCCGCCAGGGCGCGAACGCGAGCGATCTCGCCCAGGTTTTCGCACGCTTCGGTCCCGGTTCACCGCTGCGGCTTGAAGGCGTGATGACGCATCTGTTCGCCGCCGACGAGGCCGACGGTGAAGTGACGGGGGAGCAGCTCGCGCAGCTCGACGACGCCCTGGGACGCATCTCCGCAAGCGGGCTCTTCGCGGAGTGGCTCAGCGTGGGCGCGTCAGCCACGGTGCTTGCCGGCAAGGCGCGCGACATCGCCGAGCTGGCCGCGCGCCACGGAATGAAGGCGCTGGTTCGTCCCGGACTTGCGCTCTACGGAATCGTTCCCCGATTCGATCCCGCGTTTGGCGCACAGGAAGAGCCGCCGTCGCTGGCTGCTGCCCGCAACGCGCTCGCGCCTGTGCTCACCTGGAAGGCCTCGGTGGTCGGCGTGCGCTCCGTTGCTGCCGGCGCAACAGTTGGCTACAACGGAACGTTTGTGGCGAGCGAGCCGATGCGGGTCGCGCTCGTTTCCGCGGGATACGGCGACGGCCTCAATCGCATGCTCGGCAACCGGTTCAGCCTGCTGGTCCGGGGCGAACGCGCGCCGCTGGTGGGCCGCGTCAGCATGGATCAGACGGTGCTCGATGTGACGGAGATTCCCGGGGTCAAGGCAGGCGACGAAGTGGTGATTCTCGGCTCGCAGGGCAGCGAAACCATCAGCGCCTTCGACCACGCCGATGCCACGGGCACTATCCCGTGGGAAGTGTTCACGCGCATCGCGCCGCGCGTCCCGCGCATCGCGGTTTAGGCGTTCGTTTCTGAATTCAATTTTGAGAAGTCAACTGGCGACGGTTTCCGGAGCGGGCGCGCACAGTCCCGCCGCGCATTGCACGGCGACGATCATCGCCTCGGTTCCGATGGCCGAGTTCAGCATCATGTGGTAGAGCCCGCGCGAGCACCACTCCTGCTGATAGAACTTGCGGATCACTGCGGCGCGCCGGCGGTCAAACGCCGCCAGATCGTGCTCGGCATGCTGGGCACGTTGAGGAAACGCGTGCGCAAACCAATCCTTTTTTGCACTGGCTGTGGCGTAGACAAAGATGTGGAAGCATCCCGGTTTGCCTGCCAGCGCGCAGGCTGAACCACGGCCCACGAGCACGCAGTTGCCCAGCGCTGCCGCTTCCAGAACCTCCCTTCGGATGAGCTCAAGCATGCGCTCGGAGTCGAAGATCTTCTCGTCTTCAGTAGTGGCGGGCGCATAGACGGGATCGCGCCAGAACATCTTTCCGTAGCGGTAGTACCAGGGATCGAGCCGCTCATCGAATTTCGCGGCGAGCCTGGGATCGACGCCGGCCTGGCGGGCAGCGCCGGACACCAGCTCCGAGTCGAAAAGCCGCCAACCCAGGTGCCCGGCCAGTTTGTGCGCGAACTCACCGCCGAGCGAACCGTATTCCCGTTCCACGGTGATCACCTTGACCGGCGTATGCACCATGGCCCCATTTGACCTCCGGGGAAGGATCCCCTGCCGAGGAGCATACGCCTGCCGGACCCCAAAAATAAAGCAGGCGCAGGAGACTCATTTCTCCCGCGCCCGCATCCATGCTTGGCTTTTCGTTGACTGCCCTACTGCGTGGCCGGCTGCTGCGGCAGCGGCGCGTTGCTCTTGAGGTGCGGGGCTTTTGGCGATGGCGGTGTATGGGGCAGTGCCGGCGCAGGCGGCGCGGTCGCGAATGCCGGGCCCTTCTTGATGCCCAGATCGCCGTTGCTTGTGCTCAATTCGAAATGCGCCGAGCCCGAACCGATTTTGCCGCTCACCGTTTTGTCTTCGTCGCCGCTTACCGGCAGCCCGTAGTCTGTGACGATGTCGCCATTGTGCGTCCGCCCGTCCACCGTGGCCGAGGCATTGGGCGGCAGCGTCAGCTCCACGTCGCCCTTGTCGTTCTTTACCTCCACGCCATACGCCCCGGCCGGCGCCACGTTGACCGTGCCGTTCTTGTCTTCAACGTAAGAGTCGCCGTAAATCTCGCTCAGGTCGATGTCCTTGGAGTGAGTGACCACGTGCACTGGACCCTTGGCATCGGTTACGCGCAAGTTGTCGGAATCCATGGTCATGTCGCCGGGAAGGCTTTCAAGCTGCACGTCGGTTCTGGAAGTATGAAGGCCGACCTGCGCGGAGGCATTTTCAATGTGCGCCTGGCCGTAGATGTCCCCGCTCAAAGAAATCCGTCCCTGGACCTCGGAAAGTGTCACATCGTTGCAATTGCCGGTGGCGTTGATGTCGCCGTTGATCTGATGCGCGGAGAAATCGTGCTTGTCGTTGGAGAAATGCATCGTCACCGGGCCAGAGATGGCGTCAAGATGCGTATCGCCGTGGCCCGCGCTGACGTCGATTCCTGTGCCGAGCCCTGAAGCAGCCACATCGCCACGGCCTGCATTCACGGTGACCTTGGCCGACTTCGGCACCGTTATGGTCAGGTTCACCCGGCCATGGTCGTTGCCGTTCGATTGCACCAGCACCGCCGACCCGCTGACCGTTACGTGCGCTCCCTCGCTGTCAAAGATTTTTGTGGCATTGGTATCGGAGTCGGCGTAAGCCATTTCGTGCGCTTGCACCTGCATGTTGGGCTGGTCGCCAGCCGTGATGCTCACATCGCCGCGCGGATTCTGAATCTCGATGGTTGCGTTGGCAGGAACCTGCGTGTCCAATACCTGCTGGTCGTTGTCGTGTTCCGGCAACCCCCAGAAATTGAAGAAGTCGTTACCGCCGTTCCAATTGCCCATGAACGGCCGCATGTGGTTCCAGCCGGCCGCGCAAAGGCCGAGGAACGCGACAAGAAAGAGAATGCCGACGAAGCTGCCGCTGCGCCGCACGGGAGTTTTTCGGCGCATGTCGAGCGCCCACTCGCCAAGCAGAGCCAGCCCTGCCGCGATGAGGATGAGCGGCCACCACCGCCCAAACCACATCGAGAACGAATCCGCGGCGATATGGCCGGTAACAACCAGCAGGGCAATCACGCCGATGCACACCAGAAGCACGGGCCCTACGACGGAAGGCACACGCGGTCCGTACGGACCGACGTAGGTGGCCTTCCAGGCGTGACGCTGGGCGCGCCATGCATCGCGCTGCGCGCGCCATGCGGCCTTTTGCTGCTCGCGATACGCGCGCCACTGCATCTTTGGATCGTAAGGCGGAGGTGGTCCACCGCCCGGAGGCATGTTCGGAGGTACGCTGCTCATGACTGTGCCCCACTTTCGTGGTCCCCGAAGTCATGCGGCTCCGGCGGCACGATGGATGTTTCCGTTGTTTGTTGCGCGCTTCCAGCGCCGGACGGGGAAGTCTCCTGCCACGCCCCGCGCTGAGGCGCACCTTGCCAGTTTGTGCCGGGATATTGCGGATAACCGTCGGCGGCCAGCGCCGCCCGCTCCGCCAGCAGCAACACTCCCGCCAGGATGAGGAGCAACGGCCAGCTCTGCCACCAGAAGAGAATATGCGCCTGCCTGAGCAACGCCATGATGCCAACCAGAAGCAAAAACGCCGGCCCGCGCAAACGTCGAATGAGAATGTAGCGGTTCATTTCTGCCCTCCCTCGGAGTTCTCCTCAGGGCCCTTCGGCGTGTCGTGCATGCGGCTGACAAACAGCCATACTCCCAACCCAATGAGCAGGACCGGCCAGCTGTACCCAACGATCCGCCATGAGAACCAGTCGAACTGCCCCAGCAGAAACAGCAGCCCGAGAGCGATCAAAACCACTGCGCCGATCGGCTCGCGGCGGCGCCAGAACACCGGAGCAACCGGTGGAGCGCCGGGACCGGGGTAGACGGGCGGCGTATACGGACCCTGATACGGAGTCTGATAGGGCGCTTCGTATGGGGCCTGGTACGGCGGTTGATACTGCGCCTGGTTTGGCGCCTGATATGGGGCCGCAGGCCCAGCCGCGCCAGCCACGGTTCCGGCTTGCGCACCGGGCGGTGGCGGCGGCTGCGGGCGTCCCGAGGTGAACCAGTTGCCAATCTCGTTCAGGCCCAGAGGATCGGGCAAAGGCTCGCCGTCGCGGCGCGCCTTGGCCGTGTGATAAGCCTCAAACACCTGGTAGAAGACCCAACCCGCGATGAACAGCCCAAAGATGCCATAAACATGGGCCGCGCTCACCAGCACCGCGAAAATGAAGACATGCACCAGTCCCTTGATGAACTGGCCGTTGTACATTGCGCCAACACCTGGGATTAGACCGAGAAACGCTGCCAGCCCGGGATTCGGCGCCCCTGCCGGAGGCACCACAAAAGGCACCTGGCTGGCCTGCCATCCCATCCAGCACGGCTCACAAAAGATCTGACCGCCAGACCCGCCGCGCACACACGTCGAACAAAGCGCCTTGCCGCAGTTCTGGCAATACGCCGTCGCGTTCACACCGCTATGGTTTACGCAATCCATACTCTGCCCCCTTCCCTAGCTCGAACAACGGAGCTGCCGGACTGCCTTCTGCCGCGTTGAACATGAAACGAAGTTTCCACCAATTCATCGACTCCGGTTGCTGCCGGCGCCATGGCCGGATTCTCCGGATCCTGCTGAGGGTCCACGCGCAAACCACCGTCATTTCGCCCGGGCGTTTGCCCCGGATTCTGTTTTGTCTCGCCCGGCGTTGCCGGCTGGCGCTGGTATTGCTGCTGATCGTTTTGCGGGCTTCCATTGTTTTCACCCTCGGTTTGGCCGCGCAGCGCGCGCACCTTCGATTCAACTTCGTACACAAACCGCAGATGATCGTAGTAGCGAACGATGGGCACCGAAGCCATGTTCAACTGGCGCTCCATGTACGCCCGCATCGCCCGCGGCCGCAGATCGGCAAGCCGCAGTGTCGACAAATGCACACCGGTCATATTCATCGTGAGTGCGATAGAGAAAAACGCCATGGCCGCCGTCATCAGAAGCCGCGGCTGCATTGCGTAACGCATGCGGGCCAGGAAGCTCTGCTGCTGCCACACCGGCGGAACAAAGTCGGGAACACCAGCAGTGCCGGCCACGGCCGGGATGGGGGAGCCTGCGCGCCATCCGCTCTCGGCCGGATGACCCGGACCGGTGTGGGCCAGGATCTTCTCAAGCAGCCCATCAGGCGGCTCTGGAGCCGGGGAAAGGAACTGCAGCCACTCGCGTCCCTTCCGCGCCTCTTCATGCAGCGCCGCGCACGCCGGGCAGACGGCCTTGTGCGCCGTGAACCTGGCTTCGACGTCCGGACCGAGCAGCCCGTCGAGCGCGTCGGTCAGCAGCGTTTCCCATTCGCCGCAGGCCGGAGAGGTCGGAATATGTGTGCGCTCTGCCATCGCTACATCACCTCCCATTGATTACGTTCTAGGAGCCTTGCCAGTTCCGCCCGGCCCCGGCTGATGCGCGACTTCACGGTCCCTTCGGGAATGCCTAATACTTGTGCAATCTCTTTGTAATCAAGATCTTGTAGGTCTCTCAGGATCACTGCCTCGCGCAGCTCGACGCTGACTTTCGTTAGGGCGCCCTGCACCATGCGGGACAGCTCGTTGCGCGCCGCCGTGTCGTGCGCCGAAGGCCCCCCGCCAGCAAGCCGGTCCACCGGCCTCATCTCCTCTGTCTGATCCCAACCCTCGTCGAGTGAACTGGTCGCCCGCTGGTTCCGGGTCCGCCTGAAGTTGTCCACCAGCAGATTCCGCGTCATGGTGGTGATCCACACCGGCAGGCTGCCCCGCCCGGGATCGAAACTGGCCAGGTTGGAATAGATCTTGAGGAACACGTCCTGGGTCAGGTCCTCGGCGTCAGCTGGATTGCCTGTAAAGCGGTAGCACAAACCGTAGACACGCTTCTGGTGCGTGCGGACCAGTTCTGCCCATGCGCCGGAATCGCCTTCCATGCAGTGGCGGACGACTTGCGACCAGTCTTGCTCCAGCGGTCTCACCTCCCCGCGCGATGCTCGCGCCGCCGGCGTCACAGCAATTGCAGACTCTTCGCGAATCCTGCGCTGTTCCCGGGCGTCACTGCGGGATTGGCTGCGTACCAAGGCAGCACGCCAGCCTGCGGTCCTCGGCGACGGCCGGCTCGAATAGCCGGGGTTGCTAAGGTCAAATCCTATCCCGCTCCAGCTTAATGCACCCACGCACTGCATAGGCGATTCATACGCAGAATCTCGTCTGCTGGTTCCATACCGAAGCTCTGAGCGTGATCCATAAGCTGCGGCGCCAAATAACGCCGTCGACCGGGTAGGGAAGGAAAGCGTCGCCGAACTCTCTCGTGACTGCCGCTTCTGACAACTCCTTAACTCAATCGCTCATCCGACGGAACCAGCTCCTGACAGGGTGTGATAAGAATGAAAGGGAATTCGGTGATAAAGGCCAAGTTCAAAGCGATTGCGGAGCGTTTGAGTCGGGGCCGTTCGTTCCGCTACCGTTTGCCGCGAGTTTACGGCGGCTGCCGGATGTACGTAACTCCTGAAGCGAGCCTTCGCTATTGGTTCCCAAACAGTGCCCTGCGATCCGGAGACAGCCTGCTGAGAAATGCGGCGGAGACGGTCAGGCCGGGCAGTGTAATTTGGGATATCGGGGCGAACATGGGACTCTTTTCGTTCGCCGCAGCGGGATTGGCAGGCGCGGGTGGGCGAGTCTATGCATTTGAACCCGACACAACCATGGTTAGCCTGCTGCGCCGCTCGGCACAGTTGAATCCCCAGGCTGCTCCCGTTGACGTCATCCCCTGCGCTGTCTCCCAAGCCTTCTCGCTGGCGCAATTCAACATCGCAAGGGCCAGCCGCGCTTCCAATTTTCTCAACGGATTTGGGAGGAGCCAAACCGGTGGCACTCGTGAATCGCAAACCGTTCTCACCGTTTCGCTCGATTGGTTGGCAGGACAGATTCCGCCGCCGGATGTCCTGAAAATCGACGTTGAAGGCGCGGAGCTAGACGTCTTTCGCGGCGCAGTCGAAATGTTGAAGGCTAAGCGTCCCATCATTCTCTTTGAAGCCTATCTCCCGACTTGGGGCGAAATTGCGCGGATGCTGCAAGATTTGGGTTATATCCTATATAATAGCGATCTGCCGTCTGCACAACGTCAGCCAGTGACCCAACCCGTCTTTAACACACTGGCTCTGCCCTCGTGAACATCTGCCGCAGAGGTCTAGGCGCGAACGAAGATTCCCCGGCTTTCTAAGGGCGGGAATTCCCGCGCCTGACAAGAAAATCGCCTCATCTTTTTGGATTCGCCGTAAACTTGGCAGCAAGGGGAGGTCAAAACGTGGAAGACTGGAAATTCACCGAAAAGGATCCATCCGAGGCCCTTGCCAAACTGCATTTCTTCTCCATCAAGAAGAAACATGCATCAGGCGAGGTTGAAGCGCGCATCACGGTGAAGGAATTCGCCACGGCAAAAACCATCGACATGAAATTCTTTGCCGTGGCCGATATCGAGTTGAATCAGAAGACCATGAAGTTCCAGCCCTGCGGCTGGGCCGAGACGCTGATGGGCGCGCTCACAGAGTGCCTCAGGAATCTGCGGAAGTTCGACGATGAGAGTTACGAACTGCCCACTGCATCTTCCATCGATGGAGCGGAGCTTTAAGGCCGGCTGAGCGCTTCCATGACGGAATCGCAGGTGAATTACTCTTCCTCCACACCGGCCGTAGTGCCGGAGCGGTCCCAACCCCGGCTCAGTAGCTCTGCCCGAATTCCGGATCGACAGGATTCTCGAACAGCGACGCATCGCGGGTGACGATCGTCAGGCCCGAGGGAGTGACAAAGTAGCGCCGCTTGTCCTCGACCGGGTCGTATCCGATCACCGTCCCCTCGGGGATGTGCACGTCGCGGTCAATGATGGCCCGCCGGATGCGGGAATGCCGGCCAACGTTGACATGGGAGAAGATGATGCTCGCATCGATGTCGGAGTACGAATTCACGCGCACGTCCTGCGACAGCACGGAGTTGTACACCGAAGCGCCCGAAATGATCACGCCCGCCGTGATGATCGAGTTGACGGCCATGCCCGAGCGGCCCGGTTCGCCGAAGACGAATTTCGCCGGCGGATACTGGCGCACACGGGTGCGGATGGGCCAGCTCTTGTCGTAGAGGTTGAAGACCGGCGATACCGAGCACAAATCCATGTTGGCTTCGTAGTACGCGTCGAGCGTGCCCACGTCGCGCCAGTAGAGAGCCTCCTTCTTGTTCTCGTCGACAAAGCTATAAGCCATCATCTTTTTCTTGCCCAGCAGGTTGGGCAGGATGTTGTGTCCGAAGTCGTGCTTCGAGTCCGCGTCATCTGCATCCGCAATGAGCGCCTTGAGCAGCGTTTCGGTGTTGAAGATGTAAATTCCCATCGATGCGTCAACGGCGTCGGGATTGTTCGGAGAGCGGAAACTCGTGGAGGCCGGCTTCTCCTGAAAGCCCAGAACCTCGCCGGTCTTCGCTACCTCGACGACGCCCAAGCTCGAAACCGCGTCGGGGGAAATGGGCAGCGTCGCCAGCGTCACTTCGGCATTGGTTTCCTTGTGGTAGGCCAGCATCCGGCTGTAATCCATCTTGTAGATGTGGTCGCCCGCGAGGATCAGCACATACTTCGGCTGCTCGCTGCCGATGGAATAGATGTTCTGGTAGACCGCATCTGCGGTTCCCATGTACCAGTTGGCACCGGTGCGCTGCATGGGCGGCATCAGCTCAAAGAACTCGCCCAACTCCTGCGCAACAATGCCCGTCCAGCCTTCGCGGATATGGCGATTCAGGCTGAGCGCCTTGTACTGGGTGAGGATGTACACCCGGCGCAGCCCCGAGTTAATGCAATTGGAAAGCGTGATGTCGATGATGCGGTAATGGCCGCCAAACGGCACCGCAGGCTTGGCTCGGTCGCGCGTGAGCGGAAACAGCCTCTCGCCCGCTCCGCCTGCAAGCAAAACGCCGAGTGTGTCTTTCATGTCCATAAGGCTTCCGCTTTCGCTAGATGAGTGACCCGTTCATTCCGGAGCGATGGGGGTGCCGCTATCCGAAACGCCATATTTCTGGCGGCACTCATCGGAACCCGCCGTTGAACGCAGGAGGATACCATACCACACATAGCATTGCAGTTGGCACCCCTGCACTTCTCTCGATGGCCCAGTGAGACGAAAAGTTGGCTCGCGCCACCGCGGACCCGGCCTCACACAGGCCAAAAAGACCGCAGGCTCCACTGCCTGCGGCCCTCCATTCCTCGCGTCCGTCTCTTCTACCAGCTACCAGCTACCAGCCCGACACCCAGTTCGCCTTTTTGGTGGAGCGCTTGATTGAAGTGAACTTGTACTCCATGCCCACGGAAATGGCGAAGTTCACGTCGTATTGCGAATACGAAAAGGTTGAAGGAGGAGCCGCTTTGAAGTTGTAGTGGGTCATCACGGCGTCGGGCGTAATGCGAAACACCCAGTGCTCTGAGCGGTTCAGATCGAAGTGGCCGCCGACGATCGCTGCCGGCGCAACCTGGTTGTAATAAAAATCGAAGTCCGCAGGCGGCAGGCCCCGCAAGTCTTTTTGGAAGTTGCCGTACACCCCGCCAAACATGGCGTGCGCAATCAAGGCTCCGTGCTTGTTGTGCGGGCCCAGCCACTCCGCTCCGCCGACAAAGAAGTACTGCTTCACTACCGGGCCCCTGATGTTGTTCGGCGCATTGGGAGCGGTCCCGCTGGTGCCGATGTACCCCCGCCCCGAAGCCTCGATTCCCCAGTTCCTCGTGAGCCAGTACGAGCCATTCATATCGAGCCCACCCAGGTTCGATCCCTGCAGCAATGCCGGCCCCGCCTTCATGTGGTCGTAGGCAAACCCCAGCGACAGGTCATAGCGGTTGTCGTAGCGAACCCTGGCCAGAGGGTCGACGGAGATATAGACGCCATACTGCGTGCTCGCCGGCTGCTGGCCTTGCGTCGAAGAAGACGATTGCGGTGTTGGAGAGCCCTGCTGCGGCTGCGAGCTAGGCTGCTGCGGAGTCGAGTCCTGCGCCTGCATGCGGTCGGCCGCACACACGCTCACAGCGAAAACAACGGCGATCGTTGCAGATAACCTGACTGGGAGATGCATCACCAACCAGCTTACAGGACGCCCCCGAAAGCGGACAACGCGGCTTGCCGGCATTCTTTCTTAGACTCACATGCCCGCAAGTCGTGTGCGCCGGAGCTTACAGCTGGCACGGCTCCGTCTGGCGCGACCACACCAGGTAATGCATCGTTTTGACGATCTCCGCGGCCGTTATCTCAGCTCTCAGCCACGCCCCCTCCGGCTCGATTGCCGGCGCCGCATGGACTCTCCACTTGAGCGGCAGCCGGCTGAGGACGAGGGCCGCGCGCGGCAGATGGCTCGGGCTCGAAATCACCTCAGCCGACTCCCATCCATGGCTGCGCATGATGCGCAATGAGTCGCACACGTTCTCAATCGTATTCCGCGCCTTCGGCTCCTCGTGAATCTGGGCTGCCGGAATCCCCTGTGCCTCGGCCACGCGCGCCATCACCTCAGCCTCAACGAACTGGTTGTGCGCCGGCCCGCCGGTCATGATCATCTTTGGCGCGACGCCCCGCACATATTCGTGCACGGCTTCGGTAACGCGCGCGAGCTCGGCCGGAGTGGGGTTGCCGTCCGCATCGGCCGGGTAACCCAGCACGATCAGCACGTCGAAATGTTCCTGATTCGTGTTTCCCTTGGGCGCCAGCGCCCGGGCAATCACTGCCCACGCGATCAGCCCGAGCATTAGCGCCGAGCACCCGACGATCCCGCGCCCCAGCCAGCCCAAGCGCCGGCGTTTTTGCGGTGTGCGGCTTCGTCCAGTCCGCCGCGCTCGAATTTGCCTGCGTGCACCTGTCGCGCTCAATAAACGATCCCCTACGGTCCACTCTATCGCGCCGCGGTTCCTGACCCGTGCCTCGCGCGTTTTTGGTTTCCGGGCCTCGACCGTCTATTCTGCCTTTAAACCTGTGTGGAGGAACGCAGATGCAGAATCGAACGGTGCTCGCGGCGCTTTTGGCAATCGCACTTTCGCCACTCTGTTTCGCGCAGTCGGGCGGCAAAGATGCAAACACCCAGGCCGCGATTCTGGCCGAGCTCAGGAGCATTCACGAAGATCTTCGCGCAGCGCAGGCCATGCAAGCTCTCCTGGTCGAATGGCAAATGGAGCAGGGAATGGTGAACCGCGCCACCGACCGCGTGGAGGAGGCTCGATCAAAATTGATCGAGATCCAAACAAACCTAAAGGTGGCCACCGCACACGTATCTGAGGTCGAAGAGCGCTCGAACGAATCCACCAAACCGGACGAACAAGTACAGCTGAAAGCGGAAGTGGAGCGGGCGCAGGCAGGCGTCGCGGCACTGAAGGCCGAGGTGCAGGCTCGCTCGAGCGCTCTTGACGATCTACAACGCAAGCTGCGCAACGCCGAGGATGACCTTGCCAACACGCAGGATGAGTTGAACGCATCGATCCAAAAGACCTCGAAGGCGCCATCTTCCCCGCCAAGCCGATGAGCCGTGGCTTGACTTCTCGCGGTTCTGCAGCTCGGCCCACGCCTCCTTGTTGGTATCATGTCCACGATTCCAAGTGCACACAGAGAAAGATATCGTCGTTGGGCTCGACAGCAGCACGACCGCAACCAAGGCGATAGCCTGGAAGCCGGACGGGAAGGTTGCCGGGCAAGGGCGCAGCCCGATTCCCCTTCTGAGTCCCGCGCACAACCGGTATGAGCAGAACCCGGAGGACTGGTGGCGCTCCGCGTGTGAAGCTCTGCAAGAACTGTTCCGCCAGGTCGATTCCTCCCGCGTGGCTGCAATCGCGATCGCCAACCAGCGCGAGACATTTGTGCCCCTGGCCGAGGATGGTGAGCCGGTGCGACCGGCGATTGTTTGGCTCGATCAGCGCTGCGAAGACGACGTTGCATGGCTCACTGGCCGGGTCGGCAGCGAAAGGATGCATCAAATCACGGGCAAGCCACCGGACCTTGCGCCGGTGGCGTATCGCATCGCGTGGATGCTACGCCACGAGGAGGAACTCTTTCGCCGCACGGCGATGTTTGCGGACGTTCATGGATACCTGGCTTGGAGGCTCACCGGCTCGTTTCGAACCAGTTGGGCCAGCGCGGACCCGCTTGGCCTTTTCGACATGGAACTGCTGCATTGGTCGCCGGAGGTGATGCAGCCACTGGATCTCAGCCCGGAACGGCTGCCGGAAGCAGTGTGTCCCGGAACTGTGATTGGTGTCGTCAGCGAATCGGCCGCCCAAAGTACATCCCTCCAGCGCAACACACCGGTTGTTGCTGGCGGAGGCGACGGCCAGGCGGCCGGCCTGGGCGTGAACGCTCTCGGCGAGGGCCGCGCCTACCTTAATCTTGGCACCGCGGTCGTCGGCGGCATCTACTCGAGCGAATACAGGATCGGGAACGCGTGGCGCACGATGGGCAGCCTTACGGGCGACGGCTACTACTTTGAAACCAGCCTGCGAGCCGGCACGTTTCTTATCGATTGGTTCACGCGCGAGGTTTGCCAGTCACCTGCGCAGAGCACAGCGTTCCACAGGGAACTCGAAATCAAAGCGGCAGAGATCCCGATCGGCAGCGATGGACTTCTCGCCCTTCCTTACTGGGGCGCCGTCATGACTCCCTATTGGGACCCTCTGGCGCGTGGATGCTGGGTCGGGCTGAGCGGCTCTCACACCAGGGCGCACCTTTATCGTTCACTGCTTGAAGGCATCGCGCTCGAACAGGCGCTGGTCACCACCATGATTGAGGACGCAACCGGCATTTCCACCAAAGAATTCATTGCCATCGGCGGCGGCGCGGCAAGTGACCTCTGGTGCCGGATTTTGGCCGATGCAACAGGAAAGCCCATCCGGCGTCCGCGAACTCTCGAAGCCTCAAGCCTGGGCGCAGCCATCTGCGCCGCAGTAGGAGCCGGGCTGCACCCAAACGCCGCCGAAGCTGCGAATGCCATGTGCGACAAAACCTTCCGAGAGACCGAACCCTATGCGGAGAATTGCAAAAGATACGCCGATTTGATGGGCGCTTACAGGGAGCTCTATCCCACTCTTCAAGGAACATTCGCAAAGTTGGCCCAATTCCTTGCCAGAGAAAAAGCCGACTAGCCTCCAGGCTCTTCCACCGTTTGACGCGAACTGTGATCCGCCCCGTGCGAGCGCAGCTCTCCAGCCGGCGCGCCATTGCAGAGAGCGGAATGCTGTTTACGGGTACATGCGGTGCAGCGTGCGCGGAAACGGAATCGTCTCGCGCACGTGGTCGAGCGCGCACACCCACGCCACCAGGCGCTCAATGCCCATGCCGAAGCCAGCGTGCGGCACGCTGCCGTAGCGGCGCAGGTCGAGATACCACTCGAACGCCTCGCGCGGCAGCTTGTGCTGGTCAATGCGTGAGCTAAGCAGTTCGTAGCTCGACACGCGCTGCGATCCGCCGATGATCTCGCCATAGCCTTCGGGCGCCAGCACATCTACGCACAGCGCGTAGCGCGAATCCTTCGGGTCGGGCTCCATGTAGAACGCCTTCACGTCAGCCGGATAGCGGTGCACCATCAACGGCCGGTCGTACTGCGAGCTGAGCCACGTCTCGTCGGGAGAGCCGAAGTCGTTGCCGTACTCGAACGGCGCCTCCAGATGCCCATCCTTATGGGCCTGGTTCAGCTTTTCGGCCGCCTCGTCGTAACGCAGCCGCGGAAATGGCGGCTTGATCGCTTCGAGTTTCGACACTTCGCGTCCGATCACCTGCAACTCCGGCGCGCGGTTCTTAACGACGCTCTGCACGATGTGCGAGATGAAGTTCTCCGCGAGTTCCATCAGCCCGTCCAGGTCCATGTAGGCCACCTCGGGCTCAACCATCCAGAACTCCGTCAGGTGGCGGCGCGTCTTCGACTTCTCCGCTCGGAACGTGGGACCGAAGCTGTACACCTTGCCCAGCGCCAGCGCCGTCGACTCGATGTAAAGCTGGCCGCTCTGCGTCAGATACGCGGGATCGCCGAAGTAGTCCACCGGGAACAGCGTTGAAGTGCCCTCGCACGCCGCCGGCGTCAGGATGGGCGGGTCGGTGCGGATGAAACCGTTCGAGTCAAAATACTCGGCCGCCGCCCTCATGATTTCCGCGCGAATGCGCAGGATGGCCGACTGGCGCGGGCTGCGCACCCACAGGTGCCGCCGCTCCTGCAGGAAATCGACGCCGTGCTCTTTGAGCGTAATCGGGTACGGGTCCGACTCCGGCACGCGCTGCACCACCTGAATGTTTTCCACGTCGAGCTCATAACCGCCCGGGGCGCGCTTGTCGGCCCGCACCTTCCCCGTGACGATCACCGAGGACTCCTGTGTGAGGCCCTTGAGCGCGTCAAAGACCTCGGGCGTGACGCTTTTTACGTGCGCCACCCCCTGAATCGAACCTGTTCCGTCGCGAAAAATGGGAAACAGCAGTTTCCCGCTCTCGCGCGAGTTGTAAAGCCACCCCTGCAAGGTGACAGATTGCCCCTCGTGCCGCCCAATCTCGGCGATGGTCGCAACAGGCGGGTTTGGGTTTTGGTTTTCAACTGCGGGAGCGGATTCTTCGGGCATCGAGCTTCCTTTAGTGGCTGGGGAGCGCCGGAATTTCCAGTCTAACGCGCAGCGCGCCAGCGTGGTTTGCGAGCGAGCCGGCTCGGTGATTTCGTGGTACGGCAAATTGTTTTGATCTGGACAACAAATGTCCGCAAAGTGCATCCTAGTTGCATAGGAGACGCGATGACGGAACGGCCCGAAGCGAACGGCGAGGAAATGCACAAACCCCTGGCGGACGCCGACACCGCCGAGCGCTTCATTACCGAAAAGCACCTTGGCGAGCGCATCCGGCGCTTGCGGCTGAAGAAGTCGATGGGCCTGGTGGAACTGGGCAGGCACACCGGACTATCGGCCAGTTTCCTCTCGCAGTTAGAGACCGGCCGCGTGGTGCCCACTCTACGCAACCTGGCGCGCATCGCTATGGTCTTCTCAAAGGATCTCTCGTACTTTTTCGAGACCGAGCCGATGCCCATCTTTCGCGTACATCGCAAGAAGGACCGCGTGCGCATGCCGCAAACCGGCGTGGAGCCGCCCACTTACACGTTCGAGAGCCTGGGCTACATGGTGCCCGACCGGCACATGGACCCTTACTTTGCCGAGTTCGTTCCGCTGCCCGAGAACGTTGAGCCCAAGTCGCATATGCACGCCGGATTCGAATTCCTTTTCGTGCTTGCGGGCGAATTGGCGATGCGGCACGGGGACCAGGAGGCAAGGCTGGGGCCCGGCGACGCCGTTTATTTCGAAGCGGGCACGCCGCATTCCTATCGCTGCGTTGGCCCGAAGCCTGCCGAAGCCCTGATCGTGACCATGCACCAGGCGCCGCCGGGACCAGCGCAGCCACTGCGCACGCCGGTCTTGGCTACGCAGCCCCGAACAGCGCCGGTAGCCCCTCCTTCAAGAACCCAGACCGCTGACGGCCAATAAAGCGGCTCCGCAGTCGATGTAGCCGTTTCCAGCCTCGGTGCAGGGTGGATTCGTCTTGAGGACGAATCCACTTGGCGTCAATGGCTTCGGGACACAGTAACTGCGGAACCGCCGTCAGCCGTACCGCGCGGATCGGTTGCGGAGCTATTGTTGCCCCGGCGCCAGATTGCCGCCGATGTCGCGCACTTCCACCGGTCCCAGTCCTGCATCCTTCAGGCCCGGCTCAATCTTTGCGCGGTCGCCCGCCGTCACAATCACGAGTTGATCGGGATGCAGATACTGCTGCGCTACGCGTGTGATGTCGGCGCCGGTTACCGCTTCGTACTTCGCGGGCAAGTTGGCGTAATAGTCCAGGGGCCAGCCGTAGAGGAAGATACTCTCGACCGCCCGCACCACGTTCGACGTGGTCTCAAAGCGGCCGGGAAGCGACTGCACCGAGGCTTCCTTGGCTGCCGCCAGCTCCTCGGGGGTTGAAGGCTTCACGGCGAATTTGTTGATCTCTGCCATGAGCTCCTTGGCCGCTAAAGCTGTTACGTCGGTGCGCACCAACCCGCCTGCCTGGAACAAGCCGCCATCGCGATATTCGGAAAACAGCGACCGCGCGCCGTAGGTGTACCCGTGCACCTCGCGCAGGTTCATGTTGATGCGGCTGGCAAAGCTTCCGCCGAGTGTGTAATTCATGACAGTAAGCGTCTCAGCGTCGGGCGAGTTGGCCGGAACGCCGATGCCGAACGCCTGCAGCGCGGATTGCGGCGCGCCGGGCTTGTCCACAATCACCACATGCGTTGGCTGCGGCGCCGGCGCCGGCGGAATCGCGGGCTCCGCTTCCGTTTTGCCTGTCCATTTGCCGAAGTATTGGCGAGCCAGGCTCTCAGCCTGCGCGCGCGTCACGTCTCCGGCAAGCAAGAGCGCCGAATCGCCCGGTCCGTAATGGCTGGCATAGAACGCAGAGATATCTGCCGGCGCGATGGACCCCACGCTGGCAGTGGTTCCCGTGGCGCTCGTGCCGTATGGCGAGTCGCCGAAAACCAGCTTCGGCCCGACGCGCATGGCCATGCTCTGGACGTTGTCAGTCTCCTGCTCGATTCGCACCAGCCGCTGCTTGCGGCGCCGGTCAACATCATCCTTGCGAAAACCAGGATGCTGCGCCACATCGGCCAGAAGATTCATGCCTTCCGCGGTGTGCGTGGTCATCACGTCCATTGAGATGTTTCCGGAATCCATTGCCGCGCCCGTCTCAACGTGCGCTCCAATCCGCTCTTCGTCCGTGGCAAGCTGCGTCAGGTCTCGTGACACGGTTCCGTCGCTCATTACCTCGGCGGTGAGCGTGGCCAGGCCGCTCTTTGCGTCCGGCACGCTGTCATTGCCCGCACGCGAAACAATCTCCGCGCTCAATACGGGCAGAGTGTGATTTTCGACAAGCAACACCTTGAGCCCGTTGGAAAGCGTGAACTCCTGCGGCACGGGCAGATGAAGAACGGGAGCTGAGCCCGGTTCCGGCTTGCTCTTGCGCCACTCCTGCGCCGTCTCGAATTGAGGCGTGTACGGATTCTCGAGCTTCACATTGGCGTCGGTGTCCGCTGGGCTGCGCGGCACGTCATCCAGCACCTTCTTGCCCGGCACGCAATACACAACCACCGCTGAATCCTTGCTCAGATACTTCAGCGCAGCGTCTTTCGCGCTCGCCCTGGTCACCGCCTCCGTCATGGCCACGTCTTTCGGCAGGAAGCCGGGGTCGCCGGTGTACTGGTTGTAGCGGTCCAGCGTGTCGGCAATGCCGCCGAATCCGCCCAGCCGCTGGAGGCCGGTGATCTTCGCCGTCAGGGACAGAGCCTTGGCGGATGCGACCTCGTCGGCGGTTGGCCCATCCTTTTGCAGGCTTTCCAGTTCCTTCCAGAACGACGCCTCCAGATCCTCGAGCTTCACGCCCGGCTTGGCGGTCATCGTGCAGGCGGTAACCCCCGTGAGCTTCAGCGGGTCGGAGAAACAGGTTACGTTCTGCGCCGTCTGCGCTTTGTACACCATCGCCTCGTCCAATCGGCTGGCCTTGCTTCCACCCAGCGCAAACACATCGGCCTCGACGCTGTAGGCGCCGGGTGTGAAGGCCGCAGGCGTCAGCCACGCAATACGCAGCTGCGGCAACTGCACCGTGTCGGTCACGGTGGCGCGGCGCTGCGACGTGATGGGCGGCGTTGCCGCAGTCACCGGAGCTACAGCCGGACCCTTGGGAATCGGCCCGAAGTACTTCATAAGCAGCGCGCGCAGCTTCACCGGGTCGAAGTCACCGGCGATCGCGATCGATGCGTTGTTCGGCGTGTAGTACTGCTGATGGAAGTCGCGCACATCGGCGATGCGCGCTGACTCAATATCCGTATGGCTGCCAATCACCGAGCCGTAATAGGGATGGTCCTTGGGGAACAGTAGGTGAAACATCTCCTCTTGCGCCACGTAGTAGGGCTGACCTTCACCCTGCCTCCGCTCGTTGCGAACCACATCTCTCTGGTTGGTGAGGAGTTCGCGGTTCAGGCCCTCCATCAGAAAGCCCATGCGGTCACTTTCGAGCCACAATGCCATCTCGAGCTGATTAGCAGGCATGGTCTCAAAGTAGTTGGTGCGGTCAAAGTCCGTGGTGCCGTTGATGCTCGTTCCGCCAGCCGCCTGCACGATCCGGATGTGCGCCTTCTCGCCCACGTGCTCGGAGCCTTCGAACATCATGTGTTCAAACAGGTGCGCAAAGCCCGTGCGCCCGGGGCGTTCATTCAGCGGACCCACGTGATACCACAGATCGACAGCCACCAGCGGCAAACGGTGATCTTCGTGAGTGATCACGGTGAGACCGTTGGGCAGCGTGTACTTGGCGAATTTGATTTCGGGCAGCTTGTGCGTTGGCGCCTGCGGAGCGCTTTGCGCAACCGCCGCCATGGCAACAGTGGTCAAAGTTGCTAGAAGAATTAAAACCCGACGAAAACGAAGGCAAGAATTCACAGGCGTTCTCCGTAGAGCGCATTTCGAGGATTGCACGCTCAGACAGAATGATACTCGGCAATCGCCCGGGCGGGATGGCGGTGATTCGCTAATCCGTTGGACGCGTCGAGTCCTCGTAGGTGGGGTAAGGAGCGGGTTCGGAGCTGGTGGGCATCGACGCGAGCGTCTTCAGGTCTGCCTGCACCTGCGCCCAGGCGTCGTGATTCTTCCTGGTCAGGATGGGAGCGTTGGGATCGGAATAATACATCTGGACGTCGGTCTTGATGCCCGGAGGAATGGGCTTGCTCGGGTCGCGTGTCAATAGGTGCAGCAGCTTTGCATACGTCTGGTCCGTCAGCGAGTAGCCGCCGGGCTTTACCACCTGTCCCGTATCCAGGTCGCGATTGGGCAGCGGATGCTGCGGCGTCGACTGGCCCATCGTGGTCGTCGAGGTTGTCTCGGTGACTGGCAACGTTTGGCGCAGGGCAACCGGAGTGAACAGCCTCAACCGATTGCGCAGGATCGTGGTGCTTGTCACCATGCTGTGCATGTAGTCGGTTTCAGCCGCCGGAGTAGGACCCTTTACGGCAACCATCGCCAGCGGACCGAACTTGGGCAGGATACGCAGAACGCCCGCGATCAGGCGCGTCTCAAAGCTGGCAGACTTGCGGAAGGCCGCCCAATTGTAGAGCGTTGCCGCTTCGGCCGCCTCCTTCTCGATTTCTGCCGCATCGGAATTGTCCGGCTCAGGCGGCTCCTGCTTGCGATGCAGCAGGGTTACGGCGTAAGCGATTCGGGGCATGAGCTTCCGCGTGGCCATGTCATAAGCCTTGACGTTGAAGAACTGCCGGCTCCTGTTTCTGTCAAAGTTCTGTGACAATCCGTAGGTCTGGTAGTAGGCCAGCGCAAGCTGCCGCTGTGGAACCTGAATTCCGATATGCCGCATATAGCCCAGCGGAGCCAGCCGATGTTTCGAAATCTGGTTGATGTCGAACGCAAACTCCACCTGGATATGCTGGTGCCTGCCTTCAGCGTAGTTCACGCTGTCACCGTAGCGTGCGGCCAGCTTGGGAAACTGGAGCGCCACGGCGCGGTTGGTGGCCTGCGAATGCCCGATGATGTCGCCGACGTAGTGCGAGAGCGCGCCGACAGCGAAGGCCAGCTCGTTGGCGTTGTGCGCGTTGCGGAATAGCGCCAGTACAAAGTCGCCGCTGCGCACGTAGTGTGTGAGGTCAGAAAAGAACGAGTCGCCGAAGGGATAGTAGCCCATGTCCTGGATCACGCATCCGCCGTAGGCATAGGCGCGCGCACGGTCGAGTTCCTCCGGCGTCAGGTTCGGATAGTGGCTCTTGAGCAGCGGCACGATGGAGTCGTTCCAGCTAAGGTCGATCAACTCCTCGTGCGTGAGCAAGGAATAAGCTTCCGCATGCCGAAGACTCAAAAACGGCAGCAGGATCAAGATCAGCGCGACGGTTCGCAGTCGGTTGCAGCGCATCGTTAATGGGCCGGGCAAGGCGCGATTCCGGGGATGTGAGAGGTGGGGGCCGGAATTTCTTGTTTATTGTATGCGAACTTCAGACGACCGGTTGTATGCGAAAGCCAAAAGACCCGCGCGGATTTCATCGCCGCCCAGGTGCGATCTGTCGCCGGATCGCCAGCATGAGCGCCGCCGACATCAGCAGCATCACGCCGACTGCATCCAAGCCACCGGCATAGCTTCCCCACCGATCCTTGACCCAGCCGATCACAATCGGCCCCACGAACCCGCCCACGTTTCCCAGTGAATTGATCAGCGCGATTCCCGCCGCCGCGCTGGCGCCCGACAAAAACAGGCTTGGAATCGCCCAGATCGGTCCCTTTGACCCGTTGACGCCGAAGCTCGCCACTGCCAGCGCCACAATCACCGCGGGCGCCGCCTGCGCGTAGCCTGCCCACACCAGCCCTGCGCACGCCAGCATGCAAGGAATCGCTGTATGCCACGTGCGCTCCAACGTCCGGTCGGAGTGCCGCGCCCACACCACCATTCCCGCCACGGCCACAACGCTTGGCAATGCATTCAGCCATCCCACGGCAAGGAGAGAAAACCCGAACTGCTTGATCATCAGCGGCGACCAGAATCCTATTGCGTACAATCCCGCAGAGGTTCCCGAATACACCAGCGCCAGAATGAGCACGCGCGGATCACGCAGCACGGTCCAGATCGCGGCCATACTGCTGCCATGGTCGTTACTGCCGGCCTGCTCCGCTGCAAGCGTCCGTACCAGCCACGCGCATTCGTCCGCGTTCAACCAGGCCGCCTGTTCAGGAGCATCCGTCAGCGCCTTGAGCGTCAAGAATCCAAGCAGCACTGCCGGCAGCCCCTCAAGGATGTAGAGCCACTGCCAGTTGGCGAGCCCCGCGATTCTCGGCAACTCCATGAGCGCACCTGAAATTGGCGACCCGATGGCCGTTGAAAGCGGCGCCGCGGCCATGAAGATGGCCACCGCCGCTGCGCGCTGCCGGGCAGGGAACCACAAGCTCAGATAAAGGATCGTCCCCGGAAACAGGCCCGATTCGGCAACGCCCAACAGCATGCGCATGACATAAAAGCTGTGCGGCCCCACCACAAAAGCCGACGCCATCGAAACCGCGCCCCACGCAATCACGACGCACGCAATCCAAATGCGTGCGCCCACGCGCAGCAGGATCAAATTCGACGGCACCTGGAAGACGATATAGCCGAGAAAGAACAGGCCGCTGCCAAAGCCGAATGTCGTAGAGGTCAGCCCGATTGCATGGTTCATGCCGAAAGCAGCAAAGCCGACGTTCGACCGGTCAAGGAAGCTGACCAGGTAGAGCAGCATGACAAAGGGAAGAATCCGCAGGTGCAGTTTCCGCGTAACGCGGCGTTCCAGGCCGTCGATCGGCGCGGGTGCGCTCACGACGTCGCCAAAGGCCTCTTGGCCCCTGCGGCAATCGCCGCGCAAACTGCTTCCATCACCTCGGCTGTTGTGGCCGTGCCGCCCAGGTCGCGCGTGTGCAGCCGGGGATTCGCTGTCACGCTCTCCACGGCAACCATCAAACGTCGCGCCGCTTCCGCTTCGCCCAGATGCTCGAGCATCAGCGCGGCAGTCCAGAACGTGCCGACCGGGTTCGCGATTCCCTTGCCCATGATGTCGAACGCCGATCCATGAATTGGCTCGAACATGGAGGGATACACGCGCTCCGGCTGAATGTTTGCTGTCGGGCCAATCCCGAGGCTGCCCGCGAGCGCTGCCGCCAGGTCGCTGAGGATATCGGCATGCAGATTGGTGGCGACGATCGTGTCCAGGCTCGCTGGACGGTTCACCATCCGTGCCGTCATCGCATCGACCATTTCTTTATCCCAGTGCACGTCGGGGAAATCCTTCGCCACCTCGGCAGCGATCTCATCCCACATCACCATTCCGTGCCGCTGCGCGTTGCTTTTGGTCACCACCGTCAGCAGCTTGCGCGGCCGCGATTGCGCGAGGCGAAACGCGTACCGCTGGATCCGCTCCACGCCGGCGCGCGTCATTACCGAAACCTCCGCCGCCACTTCCATCGGGAAACCCTGGTGCACGCGTCCGCCCACGCCAGAGTACTCGCCCTCGGAGTTTTCGCGGACAATTACCCAGTCCAGGTCCTCCGCGCGGCAGCGCTTCAGAGGCGCGTCGATGCCGGGCAGAATTCGCGCCGGGCGCACATTGGCGTATTGATCCAGGCCCTGGCAGATCTTGAGCCGCAAGCCCCACAGCGTAATGTGATCGGGAATTTTGGGGTCGCCCGCCGAGCCAAACAGAATCGCGTCGCTCTTTTTCAGGGCTTCAAGCCCGTCGGCCGGCATCATGGCGCCGTGTGCGCGATAGTAGTCCCCGCCCCACGGGAACTCTTCAAACTGAAAGGCGAGGTTGCTTCCTGACGCGGCGAGCGCCTCCAGCACCTGCCGCCCTGCCGGAATCACTTCCTTGCCGATCCCGTCTCCCGGCACGAGCGCAATCCGGTATCGCTTCATCGCGCGCTCCTCATCGAACACGGTCATTCTACAGGGGACAGAGATCATGGATCAGGGGTCAGGGGTCAGGGAACAGGGGAATAGGGAAACCGAGACTCTCCGATGACTGTAGACAATGGAACGAGAGTACAAAACGCCGCAGCTGCACGCTGACAATTGAAAACAGATGGCTGAGAGCTGAAAACTGGGAACCGCTTCTCCCTATTCCCTACTGCCTATTCCCTGCCTCTATCATCCGGTCCAGCGCCGCGCGCGCCCAGTGCTTCACGTCGGGCTTCACCTGCACGCGGTTCACCACGCGCCCCTCGACCAGGTTTTCGAGCACCCACGCCAAGTGTTGTGGACTGATGCGATACATGGTCGTGCAAAGGCAGCCGGTGTCGTCGAGAGTGATGATCTTCTTGCCCTCCGCAGCGAAACGCCGCGCCAGGCGGTTCACGAGGTGAATCTCAGTCCCGATGGCAAACATGGAGCCCGCGGGCGCGCGCTCCACCATCGCGATCAACTGCTCAGTCGAGCCGAGAGCATCTGCCTTTTGACATACTTCGTAGCGGCACTCGGGGTGGACGATGACCTGGATGCCGGGGTACTTCGCGCGCACCTGGTCGACATGTGAAGGAAGGAAGCGCTGATGCACCGCGCAGTGGCCCTTCCACAACAACATGCGGCTCGCGGCAAGCCGCTCCTTCGTCTGCCCGCCCTGCAACGATCCGAGTTGCGGCGCCCAGGGATCCCAGACGGCCATCTCGTCAAGCGGTATCCCCATCGCATGCGCGGTGTTGCGCCCTAAATGCTGATCCGGAAGAAACAAAACGCGCCTCGCCCGCGCGAAACCCCATTCCAGCGCCGCTCGCGCACTCGACGACGTGCATACCAGGCCTCCGTGCTCGCCGCAGAACGCCTTGATCGCCGCAGTCGAGTTGATGTAGGTCACCGGCACTGTCTCGCCGGCGAGGCCCGAGCGATCCAGGGCGTCCCAGCAGTCTTCCACCTGCGAAATTTCAGCCATATCGGCCATGGAGCAGCCGGCGTTCAAATCGGGCAGGATCACCTGCTGCCCCTCGCGCGCCAGAACGTCCGCGCTTTCCGCCATGAAGTGCACGCCGCAGAACACGATGTACCTGGCGGCTGTCGATGCGGCCTTCTTTGCGAGTTTGAGGCTGTCGCCGGTAAAGTCGGCAAAGCGCACCACCTCATCGCGCTGGTAGTGGTGGCCCAGTATCACGGTTGTCTGGCCCAGCCGCGCGTGCGCCTGGGCAATGCGGCCGTCCATTGAGCGATCGGGCAGCGCCAGGTAGTTTTCAAGAGAACAAGCTTCGCCTGCCTCCGCTGAGGCAGCGGTTACTTCGTCATAAGCCAGGGTCACTCTACTCCGCCTTCAGTCCGTTTGCCGGACGGGGATGTTGAAAGCTCTCGCGTCGGCTGCAGTGACTGCGTTTCTTCCCAGCCACGGACTCTCGTCCAAAACCAGGGAAAAACCACCCACGGGGTTGTTGCAGCCCTTTCAATTGGACGCGCGAAAGAGCCGGCAGGTCTGATAGATCCGCCGGGATTCGCCGTCCTATGTGACTTCCATTCTAATGCCAAGCCCATCCGGCGGAGGCAAAGGGCCCCAGCGCACCGCGTTTGTGAGCGCCACTTGCGGACGGGTATCATGATCCTTCATGGGATCTCAGCCGCCAATCATGTTTGCCACGTTGGGCATGTGGGACACCTTGCTCCTGATGGCCCTCGCATTGGTGGTGTTTGGGCCGAGGCGCCTGCCCAAGATCGGCCGCCAACTGGGCAAGCTGATGTACGAGTTCCGCAAGGCTTCAAACGACTTCAAATTCCAGATGGAAGAGGAGTTGCGCAACGCCGAGGAGGCCGACCGGCGCAAGAAGGAAGAAGAAGACCGCCAGCGTGCTCTCGCTGCCGCGGCTCCCGCGCAGGCCGAAGCTGTGGCCACGCAAACAGAGGCCTCCGGCTCCGGCACAGTCGCGGCGGAATCTTCGGCGGTTGCGAATGCCGATGCTGCAAACCCCGCCGGGACAACCGATCCATATGTCGAAGGCGGCGAGGCGCGGCCGCAAGAGGCGACGGGGTCCGACTCGGAGTCTGCGATTGCCGAAGCGGTAGATGCTGCGAAACTGCGCATTCAGCCGCCCTCCACCGGCGAGACCGTTGCCGCCGAACGCCCACGCGAGCAACCCGAACGGGATGAGGCTATTGCCGGGGACTCGGGAGCGGAATCTGAGCCCGTTACACCTGAACCCGAACGATCGGAGCCGGCAGCCCACCATGGTTGATACGCAGGAAGCCATCGAGAAAGCACGCAAGGCCGTGACGGAGCGCGCCGAGCTGCCCGGCATGAGCCTGATGGAGCATCTGGAGGAGCTGCGCAAGCGAATCGTTCACTCCGCGGCATATCTCGCCATCGGTTTCGTTGTCGCCTACGTCTTTCATGAGCGTCTTTACGGTTTTGTCCAGGCCCCGCTCGACAAGCTCGGCATCAAGCTCAACTACACCCACCCGATGGATCCGCTGAACCTATATCTGCAGGTTTCACTGATCGGAGGGGTCATTCTTGCTTCGCCCTTCATCCTCTACCAGGTCTGGCTCTTCATTGCGCCGGGACTCTACCAGAAAGAAAAGCGCTTCGTCGTGCCCTTCATGACCGCGACAGTCGGGTTGTTCCTTGCCGGAGCGGCCTTCGGGTATTTCTTTGTTCTCCCCGGCGCGCTCAAAATTCTCATCCTCGGCTTTGGCAGCAAATTCAATCCCATGGTCACGATTGAGGAGTACACCGGGTTCTTCCTTTCCATCATCCTCGGCCTCGGCATCAGCTTCGAGCTGCCCATCCTCATCTTTTTTCTCGCGCTCTTCGGGATCGTGAGCCCAAAGTTCCTCTGGAAGAACATTCGCTACGCCATCCTCGCCGTGTTTCTGGTCGCTGCCATCATCTGTCCCAGCCCCGATCCCGGCACCATGTGCATATACGCCGTGCCCATGCTGGCGCTCTACCTGGTTGGCATCGCCGTTGCGTGGTGGGTGCACCCCTCGCGCAGGAAGAAGAAGGAGGCCGCGGCATGATTTTTCCTGGGTTTTGGAGGAGAGTGGCGCCGGTACTGCTTCTTCTCACCCCCCTCGCCGCATCCGCCCAGCACCCTTCGGCGGGCTCAGGGCAGGCTTTCGACGGAGCCAAGGCATACGAATACGCGCGCGAGTTCGTGGCCATCGGTCCTCGCTGGCCAACCGGCCCCGGCCACATCAAAGCCGAAGACTTCCTACGCGCCCACTTCCAGCGCGCGCACGACCAGCTTGAAGAAGACCACTTTACCGCCGACACGCCGATCGGTCCGGTGCCGATGTGCAACTTCATCGTGCGCTTCCCTGGCACCAAGCCCGGCGTCATCGTGCTCGGCACGCACTACGAAACCAACTACCCGCTGCGCAACATCAACTTCGTGGGCGCCAACGACGGAGCCGCCACGACGGGCTTGCTGATGGCGATTGCTGACCGCCTGCGCGACCAGGCCGCCCACTCGCCCGGCAAGAAGCTCGACGGCTACTCGGTGTGGCTCGTCTTCTTCGACGGCGAAGAGGCCATCCAGCAATGGTCTGCCTCCGACTCGACGTACGGCAGCCGTCATCTCGCCGCCAAGTGGGGCCGCGACGGCACGCTCAACCAGATCAAGGCCTTCATCCTCGCCGATATGATTGGCGACAAGGACCTGGACATTCAGCGCGAATCGCGTTCAACGCCGTGGCTTGTCTCGCTTGTCGCCGACGCGGCCAAAAAGTTCGGCTACCAGCACTACTTTTTCCAGCAGGAGATGGCGGTCGAGGACGATCACCTGGCTTTTGTCGCGCGCGGCGTGCCATCGATTGACGTGATTGATCTCGACTACGGGCCCAACAACAGCTACCACCATACGGCGCAGGATACGATGGATAAAATCAGCGCCCACAGTTTGATGATCGACGGAGACGTGTTCCTGGAGAGCATTCGCCTGATCGATCAGAGATGAGCCTTCAGCTATCAGCTGTCAGCTTTCAGCCGGTTCTCGCTGAGTCAGCATCTGAGGATGGTTCATGGACAGTGACGCTGAAGGCTGATAGCTGAAGGCTGAAAGCTAAACCAAGGAGCAGCAAGTGGCGCAAGCAGAAATCGGCATCATCGGCGGCAGCGGACTCTACTCCATGCCCGGCTTCACCAACATTCACGAGGAGCGCGTAGATACGCCCTTCGGTGCGCCGTCTGACACCTTCGTTCTCGGCGGGCTTGAAGGGCGCAAGGTGGCTTTCCTCGCTCGGCACGGGCGCGGCCATCGCATTTTGCCGTCCGAGCTCAACTTCCGCGCCAACATTTACGCCTTCAAGAAGCTCGGCGTCGAGCGCATCCTGTCCGTCTCCGCGGTCGGCTCGCTCAAGGAAGAGCACAAGCCCACCGACTTCGTGATGCCCGACCAGTTCATCGACCGTACCTTCCTTCGCGTGTCGACTTTCTTCGGCGACGGCATCGTGGGTCACGTCGCATTCGGCGATCCGGTCTGCGCCACCGTCGCCAGGGCCGCGGCCGATGCCTGCGCCAAAGTCGGCGTGGTAGGGAAGCTGGGCGGCACCTACGTCTGCATGGAGGGACCGCAGTTCTCCACTAAGGCCGAGTCGAATCTCTATCGCAGTTGGGGCGCCGACGTGATCGGCATGACCAACCTGCAGGAGGCCAAGCTCGCCCGCGAAGCCGAAATCTGCTACGCCACCGTCGCCATGGTCACCGACTACGATTGCTGGCGCGAAGGCCACGACGCCGTCACCATCGAGCAGATTGTCGCCGTGCTGCACCAGAACGCCGACAACGCCGCCAAGGTTGTGAAGGCCGCTGTCGCCGCCATGCCGCGCGAGCGAGCGTGCTCCTGCGCATCAGCCGCAAAATACGCCGTGCTCACACAGCCCGACGCGATCCCGGCAGCCGCAAAGGAGAGGTTGAAGCTTCTCTTTGGTAAATACCTCGGTTGGTAAAAGGGCAAGCAGGGTTAGCGGAGCCAGCCGTGCCAGCTAAAGCGTCAGAGCCAAAACGAACTTCGCGAATCCCGCTAGCCCCGCGAACTCCGCCAGCTTGCTAACCTTAGATTCGAGGAAGAACGCCTCATGTCCATTACCGTCGTCGGCAGCGTCGCTTACGATTCCATCGAAACCCCCGCCGGTCGCCGCGAGCGCTGCCTTGGCGGCGCAGCCACCTATTTTTCGCTCGCGGCCAGCTTCTTTACCGATGTGCGCGTTATCGCTGTCGTCGGCGAGGACTTTGGCCGCAAGCAGGAGGCCGTCTTTGCCGCCCGCAACATCGACACGCGCGGCATCGAGCACACCGCCGGCAAAAGTTTCTTCTGGGAAGGCTCCTACCTCGAAAACATCAACGAGGCGAAGACTCGCTCGACCGAGCTCAACGTCTTCGCGTCCTTCGAGCCCAAAATCCCCGACACCTACCGCGATTCCGAGTTTCTCTTTCTCGCCAACATCGACCCGGTCCTGCAGCGCCGCGTGCGCGAGGCCATGCCCGGTGTGAAGCTGGTCGCCGGCGACACCATGAATTACTGGATCAAGGACCATCGCCCGGCATTGCTTGAAGTTCTCAAGGGCCTCGACATTCTCCTCATCAACGACACTGAAGCCCGCATGCTGGCCGGCAACAACAACCTGGTGCAAGCGGCACGCGCAGTCATGGCTCTTGGGCCACGTATTCTTGTCGTCAAGCACGGCGAGTACGGCGCGACATTGTTCCACAGCTCGAATCCAAAAGGTCGCGGAGAAGAGCTCCGCACTTTCAGGGCTCCGGCCCTCCCTCTCAAAGAAGTCATCGACCCCACCGGCGCGGGCGACAGCTTTGCCGGAGGCTTCTTCGGCTATCTCGCATCGGAGCCCGAGCTCACGCCCGCCGCTTTCCGCCGCGCTATGTTCTACGGCAGCGTGATGGGATCCTTTGCCTGCGAGCATTTCGGCACGGAGCGCCTGCAGCAGCTCTCGCGTCCCGAGATCGACGCGCGCTTCAATCTCTTTCGCGAGCTCACGCACCTTGACTGATCGAAGCATCTCGAATGCGGAAGGCTGGGCCGTTCTGACCTTCTGCATGGCCGCGTCGACGGCCGCCGTTATCTGGAGCTGGCGTCACGGAGCCATGCTCAACTACGGCGACGCCGTCGCCCATCTGCACATTGCGCGCCGCGTCTTCGATTCGCGCACGCCTCGCTTCTCGCAATTGGGATCGGTGTGGCTCCCGCTGCCGCACATCCTGCTGATGCCCATCGTTCAGAAATATGATTGGTGGGCCACCGGCCTCGCCGGCATCTTTCCCTCGGCCCTTGCCTACATTGCCTCCTGCGCCGGGATTTATCGGCTGGCGCGCCGCTGGCTCAATCCCGGCGCGGCCGCGCTTGCGCTCATCTTCTTCGGCCTGAATCCGAACCTGCTCTACATGCAGACGACGGCCATGACCGAGCCGCTCTTCGTGTGCGAAGTCATCTGGATCGTTGTCTGGATGGCAGAGTGGCGCGCGGCGCTTGACGAGGAGATCGCGGGGGCCAGCTACGATTTGCGCTCCGATCCCTCGGCGCATCCCCGCTCGCATCTCCGCCTCGTCAGGTTCGCGCGCCTGCCGCTTCGCATCTTTGAGGCGTCCGGTCCCCGCCGCGGCGCATGGCTCGGCAATCCGCTGGCAGCACCCGCACCGCGCAAGAATATCCCCATCAACGAAACTCAAAGCCTGCAGGTCTGTATCGCAATTGCCCTCATTGCAGCCATTTTTACCCGGTACGACGGCTGGATCATTGCCCTCCTGGCGTGGAGCGGTGTCGGATTCACGCTGCTGAGACATGCCGCTGCGGGCGAGCGCGGGCGCCTGAGCTCGTCCGCTTTCTGGCTGGCCACGCTGGCCATCGTCGCCGCGCCGCTCCTCTGGTTTCTCTACAACTCCGTCAGCTTCGGTGACTGGCTCTACTTTGCGCGCGGGCCATTTTCCGCCAAGGCAATCGAACTCCGCACCGCAGCCACCGCACCCGGCTGGCCGCCGCATCCAGGCTGGCACAATCCCTGGGCTGCGTTCCTTTACTTCGTCAAAGTCTCCGAGCTCGATTCCGTTGCTGCGCCGGGCTGGAGCAGCCTCTGGGGAAATATTGTCGTCGGCGTCGCCGCGCTCGGAACCGTCACGGCGATCTTCACAGAGCGGGACCGTGCCCGCAGACGCGCGAAGGCGTGGACGCTGCTCCTCTGGCTGCCAGTCCCCTTCTACACGTGGTCTGTCGCCTACGGGGCGGTGCCCATCTTCTTCCCAGCGTGGTGGCCGTACACCTGGTACAACACGCGTTACGGCCTGGAACTGTTGCCCGCGCTCGCACTCGGTCTCGCCTTCGTAGTGCAGCTCGCGGCGGATGTCCTGGAACGCATACGGTTTCCGCGGCTTGAGGCGTGGCTGTCAAGCGTTGCCTTCCTGCTTATACTGGCTCTCGCCGGCTTCAATGTCTTCCTGCTCCTCGGCGCCGATTCCATCGTTTACGTCGAGAGCACGAAGAATGCCGACGCACGCCAGCCCTACGACGATGCCATTCCGCCTGCTTTGCAGTCGCTGCTCACACTCGATCCGCGCGCCACGATTCTTATGAACACATCTACCTATCCCGAGATCGTTGCCTTCACCGGGATTCCTCTTCGCCAGACCATCAACGAAAGCGACCTGGGCATTTATCGCGCCGCGCTCGCTGCGCCCGCCACGCACGCCGCCATCATTCTCGCTTTCGATGGCGACGATGTGGACAAGTCCGTCAAAGCGCACCTCGCCGGTCTCACGCTCATGGGCAGCTTCGCAGCCGAAGGCCAGCCGCCAGCCGCAATTTACGTCTCAACAAAGTGGCTCGATCGCGCTCATGCTCCTTTCTAAACGCACACTCTTGCGTCAGCCGGCACGTTGCCGCATCCCGGCCGAAAAGCCCGCTCGCATCGGTGTTAGCATCTGGCAAGGAACCAAGGTGATTCTCGCCGCACCCCATAACGCCCGCGACCCGGAGGAACATTGATTCCCTTCACCAAGGCGCATGCCTGCGGCAACGATTTTCTGATCGTGACGGAAGAAGCCGCGTCAGGCCACGATCTCGCGGCCCTCACGCGCCGGCTCTGCCATCGCAAGACGGGCGTCGGGGCCGACGGCATCGAATTTTTCGCATGGACAAACAAGCCGGGGCCCGGCAGGAAATCGGGCCGCGTCCGCCTTCACAATGCAGACGGCTCTGTCGCCGAGATCAGCGGCAACGGCACGCGCTGCGTGGCGGCGTGGATGGCTTTCGAACTCGGTTCGCAATCCGGCGACGAGCTTGAGATCGCAACCGACGCGGGGCTCCGCATCTGCCGCATCGACGTCATCCATAATCACGACGACTTTACGGTCGAAGCGACCAC
Organism: Occallatibacter sp.; assembly: GCA_050010795.1. Taxonomy (GTDB): domain Bacteria; phylum Acidobacteriota; class Terriglobia; order Terriglobales; family Acidobacteriaceae; genus Telmatobacter. The sequence continues at coordinate 12,511 of JBEKKI010000004.1, read as the reverse complement.
CGGCATGGGCGTGCCTCGCCTTGCTCCGCGAACCGTGCAACTCGCAGACGGCATCAAGATCAAGAGCATCGAAGTTTCCACCGGCAATCCGCACTTTATCGTCGAAGTCAACAATCCGGAGTTCACAACGGCCGGCAAAACCTGGCAGGCGATTGGCGCCGAGATTTGCGTTCATCCCGATTTTCCCAACCAGACCAACGTGGAGTTTGTACGCGTCGTAAGCCCAAGCGAGATTGAGATTCGTATCTTCGAGCGTGGCGTAGGCCCCACGAGCTCTTCTGGCACAGGCACCTCCGCGGCCGCGACAGCAGCCCTCGCCTTCAAGGGGTGCACTTCGCCGCTCAAAGTGATTGCGCCGGGCGGCGCGCAGACTGTCGCGTGGGACGGACCAGGCACGGAACTGCATTTGACTGGACCGGCCGCGCTCATCGCCCGTGGAGAGGCATGGTGAAATGGCGCCTCTTGTGAAAATCTCTCCAGTCGCGCAGGATGCAGCTATCAGCATTGTTTCTCCAGCGTCACCCGCGCAGCCTGAGCGGGTCGAGCGCGGGCTCGAAGCGCTGCGCGAGCTGGGGTACACGCCGAAAATTGGCGCCAACGCGTTGCTGCGCAAGCCGCCCTACTTTGCAGGCACTCCGGGTGAGCGGCTCGACGATCTTCATGCGGCGTTCGTCGATCCCGGCACGAACGCTGTCATGTGCGTTCGCGGCGGCTATGGATCGAACTACCTGCTCGAGGGCCTCGATCTTGACGTGATTGGCGCGCATCCAAAGCCGTTCTTCGGATATAGCGATCTGACCGGCATCCAGCTCCGGCTGCTTGACGAGCTCGGTCTGCCTGCCTTTCACGGCCCCATGCTGGCTGCGGATTTCTACCTTCGCGGCGGCGTGCACCTCGAAAGCTTCCGCGCGGCGCTGGCCGGCGAGCCTTACAGCGTTGGTGAAGCTGAGGGCCTCCGCACTCTGAAGGCCGACCCGGCTCACTCCACGGTGCGCGGCACGCTTTACGGCGGCTGCCTGAGCATTCTTGTTTCGCTGCTCGGCACGCCCTGGGAACCGTGCACCGAGGGCACGCTTCTGTTTCTTGAAGACACCGGCGTCAAGCCGTTCCAGATTGATCGCATGCTCTGGCAACTGCGCAAAGCGCGGAAACTCGAGGGCGTTGTTGGCATGATCTTCGGCGAGATGCTCGATTGCTCCTCGCTCGGCGCTCCGCCCGAACTGCTCAACCAGGCAATTCTCAGCGCGCTCGACGGCCTGGATGTGCCCATTGCGATCGGGCTGCGCAGCGGCCACGTCTCGCGCCAGAACGTCACGCTCACCTTCGGCGTTGAAGCCGAACTCGCCGCCGGCGACAGCGCCCAGCTCCAAATCCTCGAACGGGCGTTGGCCAAGTGAGCGAAAAGAAAGCGTGGTAGGATATTCCTACTGGAGTTTTCGCGCATGGCAAGTCAACAGGCAGTGCTTGAGTATCTGGCTACGACCCGCATTGGCGAAAAGGGACAGGTCACGGTTCCGAAGCAATTTCGCAAGAACCTTGGCCTTGCATCGGGCGCACCATTCGCCGTACTGCGGCTTGGAGACGGGCTCATCCTCATGCCGCAACAGGACCACTTTGAGCGCCTTTGCAAACGAATCGGCTCGGCTCTCGCCTCGGCCGGCCTCACACCGAAGGCGATTCTGGCAACGCTCCCTGAAGCCAGGGAACGAATCTTTGAACGCCGCTACGGCTCCGGCGCCCGGAAACCGGTGGCTACCCAACGGTACGCACGCCGGGCGCGCGCGAAGTGACCTCGCAGCGCCGGCTTTGTTTGTTTCTCGACTCGAACGTGCTCCTCGGCGGCATCGTCGCACAGTGGGGACTCGATAAAGCGGTATTGTCGCTCTGCGCTGCAAAGATCGCTCGCCTTGTATTGGCAGAAGCGGTTCGCGATGAAGTCGAGGAAAACCTTCATCTCCACGCCGGCCTGCTGTCCTCCTTTCAGGCCGGCCGATTGATTGGCGACTACCGTCGCCTGATCGATCTCACGGATTCGGAACTGATTCCCTACCCGGAAGCCGATGTGATACTCGCGAACCGGAGCCTGATTCAACATGAAGCCGATGTCCCCGTGCTGGTTTCGGCAATCGCGGCGCAGCCCGACTGGCTATTGAGCCATAACACGAAACATTTCACCGAGGCGGTTGCCCGGCGCACCGGGCTGAGAATTGCAACCCCGGCCCGGTTTTTCAAGACTCTTTCGTCACTGATTCGATAGGATTGCGGCTTCATGAGCGGAACACACAGGGCTTCGGCGAAAATGGCGGTGAAACCTTGAACCAGCCCCGCCACATCCATCTCATCGGCATCTGCGGCACGGCCATGACCTCGCTTGCAGGCCTGCTGCAGTTGCAGGGCCACCGCATTACCGGCTCCGACAAGGCCACCTACCCGCCCATGAGCGATCTGCTGCGCTCGCTTGGCATCTCCGTTCTCGAGCCCTACGCTGAATCGAACCTTGACCCCGTGCCGGATCTTGTCGTCGTCGGCAACGCGCTCTCACGCGGCAATCCTGAAATTGAGCGCGTCCTCGACGAGCGCATTCCGTTCACCTCGATGGCCGCACTGCTGCGTGAGGAATTCCTCAAAGGCCGCGAGTCGCTGGTTGTCGCCGGAACCCACGGCAAGACAACCACCACCAGCATTCTCGCGTGGATTTACCAGGTAGCCGCGCGACGCGATTCCGCGCGTGAGCCGTCGTTCCTCATCGGCGGCGTCGCGGAGAACTTCGGCACCAGTTTTCAACTGCGCCCTACACGCACCTTCATCCTCGAGGGCGACGAATACGACACCGCTTTCTTCGACAAGGGTCCCAAGTTTCTCCACTACTTTCCTGACGCCATCATCCTTACGCACGTCGAGTTCGACCACGCCGACATTTATGGCGATCTGGATCAGGTCAAGACCGCCTTCAAACGACTCGTCAACCTCGTCCCGCGCCGCGGCCTCATTGTCGCGTACGACGGGAGCGAAAACGTAACCGATTGCGTCAGCCGCGCTTTCTGCCGCGTCGAGCGCTACGGCTTCAGCGAGGCCGCCGAGTGGCGCATCCGCAATCTTCGCTATGAGAACGGCAGGATGCACTGGCAGGTCCTTCGCTCCGGCGCCGCATGGGCCGAATTCGAAATGCACCTTGCGGGCGAACACAACGCCCTCAACGCCACCGCCGCCGCGGCCCTTGCCGCTGGGCAGGGTATCGCGGCCGACTCCATCGCCGAGGCCCTCGCCAGTTTCAAGAGCGTCAAGCGGCGTCTCGAAGTGCGTGCCGAAATCAACGGCATCACCTTTGTCGAAGACTTCGCGCACCACCCCACGGCCATCCGCGAAACTCTTCGGGCGCTGCGCACGATTTACCCGGGCGCGCGGCTCTGGGCCATTCTCGAGCCGCGTTCCAACACGCTCCGCCGCAAGGTTCTGGCGAACGATCTCGTGGATAGCCTTCGCCTCGCCGATCGCGCCGTTCTCGCCGCGGTCTATCAGCAGGAGCGCATACCGGAGGCTGAGCGCCTGCATCCCGACGATGTTGTCCGCGCGCTCAACGCCGCGGGCACTCCCGCCAGTCTTCTCGACGACGCGGACGCTATCGTCGATGCCGTCACGCCGCAGCTCGTGCCCGGCGACGTCGTCGCCATCCTTTCCAACGGCGGCTTTAACGGCATCTTCGACAAGCTCCCCGCCCGGCTTCGCGAGCGCTTCAGAAAAGTCGGCGCTTGAAAGCAAGAGGCACATATGATCTGGTCGATCATCTTTATCACCAACATGGTTTTGCTGGGCATTCCGTCGGCCCTGCTTTTCATTCCCTGGTGCTGGATGACGGGCAATGTGCTCCCGCTCTACAAGGCCACGCGTTTCATGCTCTCGTCGAGTTGCCGCCTGGCCGGCGTGCGCCTTCGCGCGCAGGGCCTCGACCGCATCCCACGCGACCGCGCCTGCATCTTCATGTCGAACCACGTATCGAATCTCGATCCGCCCGCGCTCATCTCGCTCATTCCCGGGCGAACGTCGGCCTTCATGAAGCGCTCACTGATGAATCTGCCCATCCTGGGCACCGGCTTTCGCCAGGGCGAGTTTATTGCCGTGGACCGCACCGGCAGCCGCGCCGATGCGCAGCACAGCGTGGCCGAAGCCCAGCGCGTGCTCGCCAAGGGCGTTCACATCACCACGTTCGTTGAAGGCACGCGATCGCCTGACGGCCGGATGCTGCCCTTCAAGAAAGGTCCGTTCTTCCTTGCAATGGCTTCCGGCGCGCCGTGCATCCCGGTCTCGGTTTTCGGAACGGAGACCATTCTGCGCAAGCGGAGCCTGCGCATCCATCCCGGCGAGGCCCATGTCATATTCCACGAACCCATCGATCCCGCCACATTTGCCTCGCGCGGCGAACTCATGCAGGCAGTTCGCGCCGCCATCGCCTCCGGCCTGCCCGAGCGAATGCGGAATTCAAAGCTCGAGTGCGATACTCACCCATGAACGCTCTGACCGAAGCCCCATGATCGTCTCGCTCTTCGTTTTCGCCTTGATTCTTGTTCTCGCCCTGCCTGCGGCGGCCGTCCTGTTCCCATTCACTCTGCTTACGGGCAACGTCGGCCCGCTCTACGCCGCCGGACGCTGGATCGCGCACGTCGCCATGCGCGCCGCCGGTATTCGCATCATCATCACCGGCCGCGAGCATGTTCCTGCAGGCCGCGCGTGCATCTTCATGGCCAACCACATCTCCAACCTCGACGCGCCCGCTCTTATCGCGAACCTGCCGGGACGCACATCGGTGTTTTTGAAGCGCTCGCTGATGAAGCTACCCATCCTCGGCTACGCCTTCAGGCTCGCCGGCTTTATTCCTGTCGATCGCACGGGCGACGCGGCCGAGGCGCAACTCGCCGTCGACGAAGCACTTCGCGCCCTCGCCACTGGCCTGCACATCACCACTTTTGTTGAGGGCATGCGCTCGCCCGATGGCCGCATGCTGCCTTTCAAGAAAGGCCCGTTTTATCTCGCGAAGGACTCCGGCGCGCCGTGCATTCCAGTTTCGATTTTCGGTACTGAGAAGATCATTCCCTGGGGCAGCAGCCGCATCCACCCCGGCGAGGCGCATGTTGTCTTCCATCCGCCGGTCGACCCTGAAAGCTACGCCACGCGCGACGATCTCTCCGACGCAGTCCACGCGGCGATTGGATCTGCACTGCCCGAATGGATGCGGAGCTGACCGTGCGCTACGGCTGAATCATCGCATTGTAGCCGTCGTCCAGCAGCCTTCTGGCCATACGGTTCGCCTCGTCGCGGGTCGCAAACGGCCCGATGCGCACGTGGATCAGCCCGTCCGACGGCTCGCGCTGCGCCGTCGTCGCGTAGCCGTGTCTGCGCAGCGCACCCACCAACACGTCCGCGTCTTCCCGGTGCGAAACCGCGGCAACCTGCACCATCAGCGGAACCGTTCCCCCGGACAGGGCAGGACGCACTGCCGGCGGGGCCGGCGCCTGCGCCCCTTGCGGTGCATTTGCTTGAGGAAACGCCGGCCGTACCTGGCCTTGGGGCTGGGCCGGAGCGTTCAAGGGAGGTGCGTTTTGCCCTGGCGGGGCAGTCCCTTGCGCTGCCGGGTTCGCGCTGCCGTTCGCGCCGGGCGCCGAACTGCCATCGCTCGATGTCGCGGCAGGTTGCGGCACGGGCGCCTGCGCCGCCGCAGACGGCTTTGGTACTGCGCCGTTCGCTTGCAATGGCTCCTGATCGGGAGCGGCCGTCGGCGCGGAGGGCTGCTTTGCGTTCGCGGCAGCCGGTGAGGAGCTGTGATGCCCGAACGTGTATCCGAGCCCGAAGAACAGACCGCACAGCAGCGCCAGCGCGAAGAAGATGCCCAGCAGTGCGCCCGCGCCGAGCGTCACTTCGGTATCCCGGGTCCGTTCCTCGCGCTCTTCGAGCTCTGGCTCTTCGTCCTCGAAGTATCCCCTCATGCACCGCCTTTAAGGAAACGAAGTGAAATTTGCCTCTGTTTTCTAAGGCTTCTCCGATGCCGGCTTCAATGTGGCTGCGACTTTATTCAACAGCGACATCATTTCGAGAGGCAACGGGAAGACAACGGTCGTGTTCTTCTCCACTCCGATGTCGGCCAATGTCTGCAGGTATCGCAATTGCAGGGTCATGGGCTGCGTGGCCATCAGTGCGGCCGCGTCCACCAACCTCTGGGCGGCGGCGAATTCTCCCTCGGCGTGGATGATCTTCGAGCGCTTCTCGCGCTCCGCCTCGGCCTGTTTGGCAATCGCGCGCAGCATCTGCTCGGGCAAGTCCACCTGCTTCACTTCCACCGAGACCACCTTCACTCCAAACGGCTCAGTGCGCTGGTCGATGATGCTTTGGATGCGCAAATTGAGCTTGTCGCGATGGCTCAGCAGCTCGTCGAGTTCGACCTCGCCGAGTACCGAACGCAGCGTGGTCTGGGCGAACTGCGAGGTCTGGTAGACGTAGTTGGCCACTTTGATGGCGGCGTCGTTGGGATTTACCACGTAGAGCGTTACCACCGCGTTCACTTTGAGCGTGACGTTGTCGCGGGTGATGATGTCCTGCGGCGGGACCTCAAGCACCTCCTGCCTGAGCGAGAGGCGCACTATCTGGTCGATCGGCCGGAAAACGAGAATGATGCCGGGTCCTTTGGGAGTTCCCAGCACGCGTCCCAACCTGAAGATCACTCCGCGTTCGTATTCGCGCAGGATCTTGATGGAGTTGAACAGGTAGAGAACCACGATGGCGATGATGACTAGCGTTGGAATGGACAGATCACCGATGGACATTGGACTTTCCTTTCCTCACTCAGCAGGGATTTTACTCCTCTACTGCGATTCCGGATGTTGACCCGCATTCGCAGCGGGCTCCACTTCGAGCAGCATCTGGTCATGTCCTGTTACGCGCAGTGTTGATCCCGCAGCCACGGGTGAGCTCGCCACTGCCCGCCAGATCTCGCCCTCAACCAGCACATGGCCCGCCGCGGCAGGAGCCAGCGCCTCCATCGCGGTTGCCGGGCATCCGACCATGGCATCCGCGCCGATCCGCGCCTTACGCCTTCGTGCTTTCACCGCCAGCCGCACCAGGAACACCGTGATCGCGCCAAACGCCGCGCTCACGCTGATTGCCACCAGCGGGCTGATCCCCATCTCCGGCACCGGCGCCGCAACCAGTGTGAGCGTGCCGAACGTCAGGCACACGATGCCGGCGATGGCAAGGGCGCCGTGACCGCCAAATTTTGCTTCGAGCACCAGCAGGACCATCGCCGCCACCAGCAGCAGCACCGCGGTGTAACGGATAGGCAGCAGGTTCAGCGCGAAAATCGCCAGCAGCACCATCAACGTGCCCAGCGCGCCGGGAACGATAGTGCCAGGCGAATTGAACTCGAGATAGATGAGCAACGCTCCGGCAACCAGGAAAAGCAGTGCGATGTTGGGATTCACCAGCCAGCCAAGAACGTGGTCGCGCAGCGACGCCCGCAGCATTTCGACGCGTGCGCCCGCCACATGCAGCGTGATCTTCGACCCATCCATGCGCGTGACCTCGCGCCCCTCGAGCGCGTTCAACAGCTCTGCGTCGCTGTTGGCGATCAGGTCGATGAGGTGCTGGTTCAGCGCTTCCTCCGCCGTGTAGGAATGCGACGATTGCACTGCCGCGATGGCCGCGTCGGTATTGCGGTTGCGCTTTGAAACATACGAGCGCAGGAAGGCCTCGGCATCGTTCTCCACCTTTTGCATTTCGGTGTTATCGGGCTGGCCGCCAAACCCAAAAACGGGATGAGCAGCGCCTGCCTCGGTGCCGGGAGCCATGGCGGCCACGTCCGCCGACTCCAAAATGAAGAATCCCGCTGAACCTGCGCGCGCACCCGATGGAGCCACATAGACGATGACCGGAACTCGCGAGCGCAGGATCGCGCCGGCCATGTCGCGCATGGAGTCGAGCAATCCTCCCGGCGTATCGATATCAATCAAAAGGGCTTGTGCGCCGTCTGAGTTGGCGCGAACGAGCGCCCTCGCCAGCTCATCCGCGCTCACCGGCTGAATGGTATCGTCCAGAACAAGTTTGTCCACAAGCGGCTGTTGGACCGCAGCATGAGAGCCGAAGCCGGATCCCAGGGCGATCCAGAATCCGGCTGCAACCAGCCCAACGCCAATCCAGCGCACTCCAACGTTCCACCTCATGGCTCGCCCCTTTCCAACCGGCCGCCAGAACCCGATTCTCGCAGTCGTCCAATCCTCGATGCGAATTGCGGGCCCGCCGCGCGGCGGCTGCAAGTTCCACTCACGCCGCACAGCCCGCCTGGCTATCGTCTCCCTGTCTTCTCCTGAATCTGCCGTATCAAATCCTGCGCCGTTCGGTTCGCCGGCTCCAGCTTGAGCGCGTTTTGTGCCTCGGTGTCCGCTTGAGCGAGCGAACCCGCCGCAAAATCCAACTGCGCCAGAACCATGTAAGCATCGGCCGAAGGAGCAAGTTCCAGCGCAGCGTGAGCCTCCTTGCGCGCCGCGGCGGCATCTCCGCTGCGTTCGCGAACCTCGGCCAGTCCTGCGTGGGCTCGCGCACTCTTGTCATCGGCTGCCACGGCATCCTGGTACAGCCGTTCCGCCTCGAGCAGCAATCCGCGGTCGAGGAACCCTTTAGCCTGCGCGCACAGCATTTTTGCCCGCTCGCGCGGAGGCAGCTTCGCCAGCCGTTCCACGTTCACTTCGTCGAGCATCGCCGCAGCCTGCCGGAAGGCCGACTCGTCGAAGGTACGCACAATCCTTTCGAGAGGGTCGGCGCCCGCATCGGCAGCTCCGCCCACGGCTGCGGGCCGAGCCTTCCACTCCGCCTGAAGCGATTGCGCCTCGCTGTCGTTCGGCCGCAGCTTCACGCACTGCGCCAGCTCGTTCAGCGCACCCGGCAGGTTCCCGCTGTGCTTCAGGCTCAGCGCCAGATTGAAGTGGTAGTCCGCCGCATTCGGATCTGCTGCCGCCGCTTGAATAAACAACGATGTCCCGTCCTTGCCCTGCCGGCTTGCTGCCACACCTTCGTTATTCACTACCTCGGCGAGCGGCAGCACCAGCGCCACGCCGGCAAACGCCTGCTCCGCGTGCGGATAGTCGCCCGAGAACATCAGCGACAGCCCGCGATAGAAGTCCGCTTCCAGGCCATCGGGCCCGCTGCGATCCACCTTTGCAAACGCCTCGGCGGCCTCCTGATACTGCTGCCCGTTGTAGTCCTCGCGGCCCAGCGCCATCCACGCGGCGCCAAAGTCCGGGCTCAGCCTGACGGCATTCTCGAGGTGCCGCAGCCGCTCCGACTGGTCCGGTTCCGTGATTCCACGAATGTACTGCTCGAACGCCGTGAGCGGAACTCCGGTTCCCTCCGCCGCAAACGTTTCTTCTGCCCCATTGAAGCTCGGGTCAAGCTGCTTTGTCAGCTTCCAGGCCAGCTGGCCAAAGACGGCGATCATATCCTTCATCTCGCCGCGCACGCGTACCGCTGGAAGCATGCGCAATCGCGAAACGTCCACCAGGCTCGCCTCGGCCACAATGCCGGTGCCGTCAGTCGTAAAACTGCCCACCACGATCGAATCGGCGTCGAGCGTCTGCGCCAGCTTGATGGCGCTCGCCCGCGACGGCTGAAAGCCCTGCGGCAGCCCCAGGTGATCGAGCGCATACACGCGGTCGGCGCGGCTTGTCGGCTGGAACCCCGCCGACGCGAATCGCCTGCTGAGGATCTCCGCCGCTGCCTCGCGAATCCAATCGAGACTTGGCTGTCCCGTGCGGTTGTCAAAGGGCAGAACCAGCAGAACCTGCGCGCCATCGGGCGGCATTCCTCCGGTGCCCGCGTTCGCCTGCCCGCGCGCATCGAGTGGCGAAAAAAAAGCAATGAAAACCAGAATCGCCGTGCCTGCGACGAGCCGCTGCACCGCGCGACCTCGATGAAAGAATGCGGGAATCACAACAGGGAGATTATAGGCGTTATGGCGTTCAACGGCGCGCCGCGCGCTGGTGATCCGCCGCGCCGCCCGTCCGATTTCGCTTGGCCTCCCGTAACGCCGCCGGTATCATCGCCCCATGACGCCGCTCACTCCGCCACCCCGGGTCAAGCCGTTCTGGCGAGCACTGGTCGAGGTGGCGTTTATCGTCTTCCTCTTCTACTCGAACCTGCTCATGGGAGAGTTCACGGGGGTCAACGGACACGGCAAAACACTTGCATTTGCCCTGGGCGACATCATCACGCCGACCAACTTCCTCATCGCCATCGTCAGCGCCTTCATCGGCTACGGGATCTTCGAGTTCCTGCGCAAGAAGCTCTAAATGCCCAGGCCGAAAGAGCCTTTCGCAGGGCGTTCATTGGTTCTTGGGGTTCTGCCGCCAATCGGACGGTCGGACGCCTTAACGACGATGAGCTGATAGCTGAAAGCTAATAGCTGCTTTCTTCAGTCCGCGTACACGGGCTCTTCCACCTTCGCGGCAGCCGGCGGCCGTTCGGGATAATACGAGTTGCGCACGTACTGCTTCACCATGCGATTGGTGTTGAAGTACGACCCGTTGAAGGCCAGCGTCGTGAGCATGAGCCGCGCCCACTTCGACGGCTCGTCGCGATAGAGCGGCACCACCGCATTCTCCAGCTTGGCGTAAAGTGACTGCGCCTCCGCCTCGTCGTTGGCGCCGTCTTCGATCGCCCACCCCGTTACGCCTTCAATGCATCCCTCGATCCACCATCCGTCCAGAATCGAGAGGCTCGGGACGCCGTTCATTGCCGCTTTCATCCCGCTCGTGCCCGACGCTTCATAAGGCCGCCGCGGATTGTTCACCCACACGTCCACGCCCGCCGTCAGTTGCGCGCCCAGGTGCCACGCGTAGTTCTCGAGATACACAATCCGCAGATTCTCGTTCGAGAGCCTGCCCGCCTCCGCTACAACCTGCTGGATCAGCGCTTTTCCCGGCTCGTCCTGCGGATGCGCCTTGCCGGCATAGAGAATCTGCAGCCCGCCTGCCTTCGCAGCAATCTTCTTCAGCCGCTCGGGATCGGTCAACAGAAGCGTCGCGCGCTTGTATGTGGCCGCCCGCCGCGCGAACCCGAGCGTCAGCACCTTGGGACTCAGCACCAGCCCCGTCCGCGACCCAACTTCCGCCAGCAGCTCTTCCTTGGCTCGCGCGTGCGCCGCAAGCATTTCCGCTTCAGGCAGGTCGATCGCGCTGCGCAGATACAGGTTGTCGCGCCGCCATGCCGGAATGCGCTCATCGAGCAAGCGCTCTATGGGCTCGCTGATCCAGGTGGGCGCGTGCACGCCGTTGGAGATCGAGTCGATCGTAAACTCAGGAAACATGGCGCGCGACACTTTGCCGTGCTGCATCGCCACGCCGTTCGCATAGCGCGAAAACTTGAGCGCCAGCAGCGTCATATTGAGCAAGCCGTCGCGGAAGCAGCCCAGCTTTTCCAGGCGCGCCGTCCGCTCCCCGCCCAGGATACGAATCGCCTGCTCGGTCGAGAACCGGTCGTGGCCTGCCGGAACCGGTGTATGCGTCGTGAACACGCACCTCCGCCGCACCGCCTCGATATCCGCATCGGTCGCGCCGTTCGGAGGGCCGCCGCCCATCTGGCTCTCAAGCAGCGCCTGCGTCAGCAGAGCCGCATGTCCCTCATTCATGTGGAACACGTTCACATGCAGGCCCAGGGCACGCGCCATGCGCACGCCGCCCATTCCCAGCACGATCTCCTGTTGCAGGCGGTAGTTCGTATCGCCGCCGTACAGGTGATCCGTCAGGCCGCGGTCCCAGCCTGAATTTTCGTCGAGGTCGGTGTCAAGCAGAAAAATCGGCAACACGTGGCCGAACTGGCCCGCCAGGTCATATCGCCACGCGCGCACAGTAACCGTGCGGCCTTCGATCGCCACCGTCACCCGCGCCGGCTCCTCCGTACAGAAGTCCGCCGGATTCCACGGCTGCACTTCTTCGGTCTGCGCGCCCACCGCATCCAGATGCTGCTGGAAGTACCCCTTCCGGTGAAGCAGTGTGAACGCAATGAGTGGCACGCCGAGGTCCGCCGCGGAGCGCAACGTGTCGCCGGCCAGCACGCCCAGGCCGCCCGAGTACGTCGGCATCTCCGGCCGGATGGCGATCTCCATGGAGAAGTAGGCCACCAGGCCTGCGTGTGGAATTGTCTCGTGCAGGGACGATTTCGAGGGAGTAGATTCCATATTCCTTTTGTTTCCGGCGACCCCGCCGACTTTTCGCGCCCGCCCACAAGTAAATCGAATCAGCCGGGCAGAAACAGATGCCTACTTCATCGGGGCAAACACCAAACAAGTTTAGCAGGGAAACCGCGCCAAATCATGTCTCTGCCGGTTGCGAAAATGGTTCTTTTGTGTCAGTGACTTGAGGTGACCCCCTCGGGTGAGACAGTTTGAGTTTTGACAGCTTGCCGTTTGCTGGATTGTGGTTGTCATTCGGGCTGAGGTGTTTCAGACTCAGCCCCGGTTGGTGAAGCGGAGGCGGGC